>CALBSK010000001.1 GCA_937967795.1 uncultured Alphaproteobacteria bacterium
AATAATTTACATGACTTAGACTAATTTTTCATATTGTATAATAAATTTCTGTCAGATAGAGGCCTTCTGCAGGAGCCGTAGGACCTGCCAAACGTCTGTCCTTGGCTTCGAGGATTTCTTTGACTTTTTGGGGAGGCCATGCTCCTTCTCCCACGCGTTTTAAGGTACCTACAATATTTCGGACTTGATGATGAAGAAAAGAACGGGCCCGTGCTTTAATAAGAATGGTTTCTCCTTTTTTTTCTACAGAGAGCGCATCTAAGGTTTTAAGAGGAGAAGAAGCCTGACACCGACTGTCCCGAAAAGAAGAAAAATCGTGGCGTCCTATAAGATAGGTTGCCGCCTCTATCATGGCTTCTACGGATAGAGGAGAAATCACTCTCCACGCTCGATCTCTTTCAAGAGGGGAGGGGGATCTGCGATTTAAAATGATATATTCATAAGCACGGGCAATTGCCGAAAATCGAGCATGGAAATCAGCGGGAACCTCTTCAACAGCAAGAAGACTAATGGGTATATGTTGAAGACGCTTGTTGATAGCCCCTTGGATTGCAAAAGAGCTATAGGGTTTCAAAATATCCACGTGGGCCACCTGACCTTTTGCATGAACGCCTGCGTCCGTTCGCCCACTTCCCCAGATGAGGGTGGGTGTTTTGAGAAAATCAGTGAAAGCATTTTCTAAAGCTTCTTGGACAGTAGGAACGCCTTGTTGGCGTTGCCATCCCGAAAAAGACGTTCCATCATACTCAAGAGTCAGTTTAAAGCGTTGCATTTAAAGGTGCCTTGAGGGAAATTCGTATCCTCGTAAGAATTGATCGGCAGGAAGGGGTGATTTGCCGACCTTTTGCACCCACAAAGGTCGCAATGCCCCTTCACCACAAACAATCGTCAGCTGATTATCGAGAAGAGTTCCGGGAGGTTGGGCAAAAGATCCGGCAATGACCTCAGCCTTGAGAATCTTAATCCTATCTTTTCCTGTTTCAAACCAGGTTCCTGGCCAAGGATTCAAGGCACGTACTTTACGTTCAAGAAAAACAGCCGGTAAATGCCAATCCAAAAGTCCTTCTTCTTTCCCGATTTTTTGCGCATATGTCATTCCTTCTTGAGGTTGAGAGCTCGGGTGGAGTTCCCCCGAAAGGTAAAGAGGGAGAGTTTCTAGCATCGCCTCGGCTCCTAAGTGAGAAAGAATATTTTGAAGAAATGGCGTGGTCGTAGTCGGCTCTATGGGTACTTTTTTCATCAGCAAAATGTCACCTGTATCAAGCCCCACGTCCATTTTCATAATGGTGACGCCCGTTTCCGTATCTCCCGCTAAGATCGCTCGCTGAATGGGTGCCGCCCCTCGCCAGCGAGGGAGAAGAGAAGCATGCACATTGAGAGCTCCCCATCGGAGGGCTTCTAAAATGGCTTTGGGCAAAATCAATCCATAAGCTGCAACAATGGCCACATCTAAATTCAACTCTTTCCATTGAGTTTGGGCCTCTTCTGTTTTTAAAGATAGAGGAGTAAAAACAGGAATGTTATGTGAATGGGCGAGCCTCTGCACGGGGCTTGGTGTCAGTTTATATCCACGTCCCATTGGACGGGGAGGTTGGGTATAAACAGCTACGATTTGATAATTCGCCTTTAAAAGAGAAGCAAGAATATGAACAGCAAAATCGGGCGTTCCCATGAAGGCAAGTCGTGTTGTTTGGGGGGTCATAACCTACCTTCAAACTTTTTTTCTTTCTTAAGTTTTCTCAGAATTAAATTACGTTTGAGAGAGGAAAGATGATCAATAAACAAAATGCCATTCAAGTGATCAATTTCATGTTGAATACAGTCCGCCAAAAGCCCACGTGCGGTTAAACACTGCTTTTTATTGTTTTCATCTAAATAGGTAACTCCAATTTCTAAGGGTCGCGTCACCTTTGCATAATAATAGGGAATGGAAAGACATCCTTCTTCTGTCACCTGGGTTGACTCAGAAACCCATTGTAATTCAGGGTTAGCCATGAGGAGAGGTTTAAAAATAATACCGTTTTGTTTCCCAAGATCGACAACAATCACCCTTTTTTGAATACCAACTTGAATCGCTGCCAACCCTACCCCATTTTTAGAGGACAAGGTGTTCAGTAAGCCATCCATGAGTGTGCGTATCTCTTTATCGACCTTTTCGACAGGTAAGGCTTGGGTAAGGAGGCGAGGATCGGGTGCTTTTAATATCTCAAAAAATTTCATCACAATACCTTAATAAATATCTTTAGACTCCCTCAGTTATGCATGTTCTTTCTGTAAAATAAGTAATCAAGAAAATAAACAATTGCAAGAGGGTCGAGGAATTCAAAAAATTCAGTCGTAGTCCTTGAAGATTTGATGGATATGGGGATTACTTCTTATTTTTCTCCATTGCTTTTATAAGAGAGGAGAGATTAAAGGCCATCATTTTTAAATACGTATCCGCTTCTCTTCCGGGTGATGAGAGAGCATCTGAATACAAGATTCCTCCAATATGTGTTCCCGTTTCGTTAGAGATTTGCTCTAACAAGCGACGGTTAGAAATGTTTTCAACGAAAATGGCCTGAATTTTCTCTTTTTGAATTTTGTGGATAAGTTTTGCAACAGATTTTGCTGAAGCCTCAGACTCGGTACTTATGCCCAAGGGCGCATAAAAGGTAATATTGAAATCACGATCTAAATAACCAAAAGCCTCGTGATTTGTGATGACTTTTCGTTTTTCCAAAGGAATACTCTCCAGTTTTTTCTGAGTTTGGCTTTCAAGGTTTTTTAAAGCCTTTTTATAAGCTTCTCCCTGGGCTTTAAAAAACGGAGCTTCTTCAGGTAAAAGATCAGAGAGTCCTTCAACGATATTATCCACATAAACTTGAGCATTTTTCAAGCTATGCCAAGCGTGAGGATCAACGCTTGCTTTTCCGTGAACAAGTTGTGTTAAAGGTTGAATTCCTTTTGTTGTAACAAGCACTTTCCCATGAAACCCTGACGCTTCAATTAACCGATCCAGCCAACCTTCAAACCCAAGTCCATTGATAAAGACGAGATCGGCTTGGGCAAGATCTTTTGCATCTTGAGGACGAGGTTCATAAATATGGGAATCTTGATTAGGACCCACGAGATTTTTGACCTCAACTTTATCCTGACCAATTTCCTGAACCATATCTCCCAAAATGCTAAAAGTTGCAATAACAAGGGGTTTTGCAAGACACTCACTTGAAAGCATAAAGAGAAAAAGGAAAATACGCATCAGGCCATTCCTTGTTGCTGTTTGATTGCTCCAAAAGGAGCAAACAAAAGAGAAATTCCATAAATAAGGCCCGCAATTAAAATAATGGATGGCCCTGAAGGCCATTCGAGATGGTAAGAAAGTAAAAGTCCGAAATAACCTGACATAATTGCAAAAAGGCTTGAAAGGATAAACAAAGACCAAACATGTTGGGCCCAAAGACGAGATGAAACAGCAGGCAGCATCATTATGCCCAAAGCCATCAACGTTCCTAGAGCCTGAAAAGCAGCAATAAGATTAAGTGCCACGAGAATAAGAAATATAAAATGATAAAGACTGCCCCATCCTCCAATGACCCTTAAAAAACCCGGATCAAAGCATTCAATTAAAAGAGGACGATAAATAAGGGCCAAAATAAAAAGACTGAAAGAAGTAATGCTGGTGACCATAAGAAGGGAGATACTATCAACAGCAAGAACGGTTCCAAAAAGAATATGCATAAGATCAACTTGATTACCCTGCGTTGAAACAATTAAAACGCCAAGAGCTAAGGAAATAAGATAAAAGCCAGCGAAGCTTGCGTCCTCATTGAGAATTGTAAAACGAGAAATGGCGCCTGCTAAAAGAGCTACAAGAAATCCTACAACAAAACCACCAAGGCCCATAGCTGGCAAAGAAAGACCTCCAAATAAAAACCCAATGGCAGCTCCAGGAAGTATAGCGTGAGCTAAAGCATCGCCCATCAGGCTCATACGTCTTAAAACGAGAAGAACACCCACGGGGCCGCATCCTAACGCCAACGCTATACAGGCCATTAAAGCACGCCTTAAGAAAACATAGTCTGTGAAAGGAGAGACAAAAAAATCAATCATGCGCTTCCTGCTGTTTCTTCCCAAAGGCGAGAAGCCGTTACGGCTTCTCGCATGTTCTCTTTTGATAAAACATGATCGGTCAAACCCCACTTATAAAAATGACGCGCAAGAAGAAGAGTTTGAGAAAAGTGATCTTGAACCAAATCTAGGTCGTGAAGAACGGCAATGACAAGTCGTCCTTCCTTAACCCACAGATGTAAAAGATTCATGAGATCCTCAATCGTTCGTCCGTCAACACCCGTAAAAGGTTCATCTAAGAAAATGACGGGTGCATTCTGTAAGATGAGACGCGCGAAGAGAACGCGCTGAAATTGACCCCCTGAAAGGGTTTGAAGGGAGGTTTTTGCAAAAGAAGAGAGCCCCACTTGTTCAAGAGCTACCTGCATCTTTTCCCGTTGTTCTTTTGTATATCGACGAAAAATACCTACCTCTCGAAAAAGTCCCATCGCAATCGTATCTCCCACTGTTAGAGGGAACCTACGATCCAATTGATTTTGTTGCGCAAGATAGGCCACATCACAAGGACAAAATCCCCGAAAGATTATCTTTCCCGTGTTTGACTTTTGAAGTCCTAAAAGTGTTTTTAAAAAAGTACTTTTCCCGGCTCCATTAGGGCCTGCTATAGCCCAGAGTGCGGGGGCCTCAAAATGACAGGAGAGGCCTGAAATGATAGTGTTTCGAGAGTAAGCGATAGAAAGTTTTTGAAGGTCAATAGAAATAGGGCCCTGAGATATACAATGAATGGTGCGGTGACTTTCTTTAAAGGATTTCCAAAAAGGGACGGATCGATGATTCATGAGATTAAAGGGCCCAGAAAACACCCGTCCAAAGTGCTGTTAAAACCGTTAATGCCATTGCTAACCGATAAAAAACTCCATAGAGAAGGGGATTTTTATATCGTTTCATTTACTTACCATTTTGTATACTTATTTTGTTTCAAAAACCGGATCGCCACGGCCACTTTTCGTAGACAATCTTTCCTAACCGAGCGTATCCCTCGTTACGTCGGAGGTCAAACCTTAAAAAATAAAAACGAGCCCCAGTAACTTTAGTGAAGGCGCGCAAAAAAGAAACCACAACACGCTTAGGCAGCATATTGCCGTTAAGAGAACAAGAAAGTCAATGAAAATTTGGGACTGTATGAAAAACACAGTTGCTGTAAAGCTATATGAAAGAAGGGTTGCTCTTCATATAAAAACACAACATATTTTATTTTTATAACATTTTTTGACGAGGATAGTATGGCAGGCCATTCGCAGTTTAAAAATATAATGTATCGCAAAGGGGCACAAGATGCAAAGCGCGCTAAGATTTTCACGAAAATTATTCGTGAGCTTACCACATCTGCTCGAATCAATTCTGATCCTGAGGCCAATCCGCGACTACGGCAAGCTATCATTGCAGCGAGAGGCGCCAATATGTCAAAAGACACGATGGAACGAGCCATTAAAAGAGGGGCTGGGGGAGAAGATATAACCGATTATACGGAAGTTCGTTATGAAGGTTATGGACCCGCAGGGGTTGCTGTCATTGTAGAAGCCCTCACCGACAACCGAAATCGTACAGCGGGTGAAGTGCGCGCTGCTTTTACAAAATACGGAGGAAATCTTGGAGAAACCAATAGCGTAAGTTTCATGTTCGACCGGGTAGGTATTATCCGTTATCCTAAAGGTAAAATCACGGCTGATGGTCTTTTTGAAATGGCGCTTGAGGCCGGAGCACAAAATTTTGAAGAAACAGATAAAGGGTATGAAGTCGAGTGTAAGCTCGAGGATTTTTCATCGGTTCGAGACGAGCTTACCAAGAAATTTGGAGACCCTGAAAGTGTGGAGCTCATTTGGAAGCCACAGACAACAGCGCCTATAGATGAAGAAAAAGCCTCTACTCTTTTAAAACTGATAGATACTCTCGAAGATAATGATGATGTACAAGCCGTTTTTGCGAATTTTGAAATCTCTGATGAAGTCCTTGAAAAGCTTGCGAGTGGAAAATAATGATACACCCTATCCGTATCTTAGGCCTCGATCCTGGTCTACGCATTACGGGGTGGGGGATTATTGATGTCATAGGGTCCACTCTTTCTCACATCGATCATGGGATTGTGACCTCTAACAATGCAGAAGATCTTCCCTCTCGGCTTCTGAGCTTGTACACTCAACTCAACCATGTTATCCAATCCTATACCCCTCAGGAGGCTGCTGTGGAGGAAACTTTTGTAAACAAAAACCCTCTTTCTGCTTTAAAATTAGGAATTGCCCGAGGTGTCGTTTTGCTGGCCCCTGCCCAAGCGGGACTGAGTATTGGAGAATATTCTGCAAATAAAATCAAAAAGAGTGTGGTAGGGGTGGGGCATGCTGATAAAGCCCAAGTGGCTATGATGGTAGGGCGCCTTTTGCCAAAAAGTAGGGGTGTGGCCCAAGATGCAGCAGATGCTCTCGCCGTTGCCATTTGTCATGCGCATCACCGTAGTTTTCAGCAAAAAATAAGGTCCTTTAAATGATTGCAAAGCTCACAGGTTCAATTGATACCCTTGGTGATACTTTTCTGATTATCGAGGTGGGGGGTGTCGGGTATCTTGTTTCTTGCTCCCGTCGAACGTTAAGTAATATCGGTGATAGGGGTAAAAAAGTAATACTTTTTATTGAAACAGTCATGCGGGCTGAAAGCCTACACCTTTATGGATTTGAAACACAGGAAGAACAAGACTGCTTTCGCCTTCTCATCACAGTTCAAGGGGTTGGTATGCGCATGGCTCTTGCTCTTCTCTCGATACTTGCACCGATAGAAATTTATCAAACCATTGCTTCTCAAGATAAGATGGCCTTGATTCGCGCAGATGGTGTAGGACCGAAGCTCGCAAGCCGTATCTTGACTGAGCTTAAAGACAAAGTTCCTAAGGAAATTGGTTTTATCTCTCCCCTCCCTTCTGTTCTCTCTTCCCTTTCACCTCACGTCCAAGAAGCCATCTCGGCTCTGGTAAATTTAGGTTATCGACGGATTGAAGCCGTGACGGCTATCTCTAAAACCCAACAACAACTAGGGGAGAATGCCTCTCTCAATGACCTTATTCGCCAAGGACTCAGTCTTTTAGCAAGGACGGGGACATGACAGTTGCTTCTCGTCTTCTTTCTTCGGAAGAAGCCCCTCAGGAGGCCGAAATCAGTTTGCGTCCTCAACGTCTTGAGGAGTTTGTTGGCCAATTTCAAGCCCGAAAGAATTTAAAAGTTTTTATTGAAGCGGCTAAAACAAGGCGTGAAGCGATGGATCATGTCCTTTTTTATGGCCCTCCCGGCCTTGGAAAAACAACCCTTTCCCAAATTATGGCACGAGAATTGGGTGTAGGGTTTCGGTCAACGTCAGGCCCTGTTATTGCTCGTGCAGGGGATTTAGCGGCTCTTTTAACCAATCTTCAGCCCTATGATGTTCTTTTTATTGATGAAATTCACCGTCTGAATCCTGCCGTTGAGGAAATTCTTTACCCCGCTATGGAAGATTTTAAACTTGATCTTATCATTGGTGAAGGGCCTGCCGCACGATCTGTTCAAATCGATCTTCCCCCCTTTACCCTTGTGGGAGCTACGACCCGTTCGGGTCTTATTTCTACCCCTTTAAGGGATCGATTTGGGATCCCCGTTCGGCTTATTTTCTATACCCCTGAGGAGCTTCATGATGTCCTTCTTAGAGGCGCTCGTCTTCTTCACACCCCTATTACTCCAGAAGGAGCCATGGAAATTGCGCGAAGATCTCGAGGAACGCCCCGTATCGCTCTCAGACTTTTAAAGCGGATATGTGATTTTGTTATTGTAGAAGGGGGGGCCCAAATCACAGCCAAAGGCGCAGATCGAGCCCTTACCCATTTAGAAGTGGATGCTCATGGCCTTGATGCTATGGATCATCGCTACCTTAAACATATTATTCAACATTTTGAAGGAGGGCCTGTCGGCCTTGATACTTTAGCAGCCGCATTAGCTGAACAAAGGGATACCCTTGAAGATGTTATTGAACCTTATCTTTTGCAACAAGGTTATATTCAAAGGACACCAAGGGGTCGTATGCTGACTCCACGCGCCTATGAAGTTCTCGGATTCAAAGCTCCCTTTCAAATTCAGCCGCATCTCTTTGAGGAAAAAGATGAATAAAGTCCATCGGTTTCCCATTCGAATTTATTTTGAAGATACGGATATGGGGGGCCTTGTTTATCATGCGAATTACTTAAAATTCGCCGAACGGGCCCGTACCGAACTCTTACGCCATATCGGCGTGACTCACATCGAAATGATCAAAGAAAAAGGAATGATGTTCGTTGTGCGCTCGTGTCTATTAAACTGCCTTGCGCCTGCCCATCTAGATGATGTATTAGAAGTAAGAACTTATTTAAAAAAGCTTGGGTATGCCAAGCTCGATTTGAGCCAGGTCATTGTTCGCGAAGATCAGCCCATTGCCACCCTGGAAGTTGTTTTGGCGTGTATTAATTCATTAGGCACGCCTGTTAAAATGGATGATCATTTACGTCATTTGATCGTAATTTATGGATCCACTGTGGAGAGTTAAGAATGCCTACATCAACACCTTTGCCTGATTTGAATGGCGTTGTCACAACCGCTGAAGTCATGGCCCATGACCTTTCTCTTTGGGGTCTTTTTATGTCAGCTGACCTTGTCGTCAAGCTCATCATGATCGGTCTCATCGTAGCCTCTTTCTGGTCATGGACAATTATTTTTAATAAGTCAATTCGAATCAAAAACCTTTTTTCTTCAGCAAACCAATTTGAAGATTCTTTTTGGTCGGGGGGCTCGCTCGATGGTCTCTTTGAACGCATAGGAAATCGTCCTCGTGATCCCATGAGTGCTGTTTTTGCGGCAGCCATGCGAGAATGGAAGAGAATAAGCGGGAACAGTAGAGCTACTTCTGTGACTCTTCAAGAGCGTGTAGACCGTGCCATGCAAGTCACTTTAGGTCGAGAAATGGATAAGCTTGAACGTCACATGAGCTTTTTAGCTTCTGTCAGTTCAACGGCTCCTTTCATCGGCCTTTTCGGAACGGTGTGGGGGATTATGAACAGCTTCCAATCGATTGCTTCCTCTCAAAATACCAGTCTTGCTGTCGTTGCGCCCGGCATCGCAGAGGCCCTCTTTGCAACGGCCATTGGCCTTGTGGCTGCGATTCCTGCTTCAATAGCTTATAATAAACTCTCCACCGAATTGAATCGATATGCGAATCGTCTTGATTCCTTTTCTAATGAATTCGGGGCTATTATCTCTCGCCAACTGGAAGAAAGTCACTAAAATGGCATTGTCCATGGCTAAGCAAAAAAAGAAAGGACAGCGGCGCAGCGCCAATCTTGTTGTGGATATTAACGTCACGCCTATGGTGGATGTCATGTTGGTGCTCCTTGTGATTTTTATGATCACAGCGCCTCTTCTCACGGTAGGTGTTCCCGTGGATCTTCCTAAAGCAAAAGCATCCGCAATGAATGAGAAAGAAGAGCCTCTTACCATTACGGTGGATGCTCAGGGAAATCTTTATCTTCAAGAAACGGCTCTTGATCTTCCCGTTCTCGTTCCGCGTCTCATCGCCATAACAGGTTCAAATCCTGAAGCTCGTATTTATGTACGAGGAGATAAAGCGATCTCCTATGGTCGGGTGATGGAAGTGATGGGAGCGATTAGCTCTGCGGGCTTTACAAAAGTGGCCCTCCTCTCTGAGCTTCCTGCGAACGCCTCTCACCCTCAGAGCCAACCACGAAAGTAAATTCATGCGTGATGGCGCACTCCTCTCAGGACTTTTACACGGTGTGGTTATCCTTCTTCTGCTCTTAGGATTGCCCGGGCTTTTTCGTCGTGAATTAGAACCTCCTCCTATTATTCCCATTGAAATTATTAATATTTCAGATTTAACTCAAGCGCCCGCTCTTAAAGTTAAACCTAAAAATAATAGTCCCAAAGAAAAGCCTAAAGAAAAGCCACAGCCTCCAAAACCCACACCTGTAGCCGAGAAAATTCCTGAGCCTGAAAAGACTCCAGATTTGGAGCCTGAAGCTATCGCTGAAGTTGAACTGACGATGGATGATTTATTAGCGCCTGTTGAAGACGAAAAGCCTAAAGAAAAGCCCAAGGAAAAACCTAAAGAAAAACCCAAAAAGAAAAAGAAGAAAAAAAAGCCTAAGGATTTTAACAGCCTTTTGAATAATCTTGATAAAAGTGAATCATCCTCTGAAGGCAAAACTCAACCGGAGCAAGATGAAAATTCAACAGCCGATCAAGCGGCAAATCATATTAGTGATGTTCTCTCTATCACAGAACTTGATCTTATTCGTCGTCAATTAGCCGCGTGCTGGAATGTTCCTGCAGGAGCGAGAGATGCCCAAAATTTATATGTGGATGTTAAGGTTGAAATGAATCCTGATGCGACTGTTCAGTCTGCTGTTATCCTGAGTTCAACCGGCGGAAATGATTCTTTCGCACGGGCTGCTGCTGATAGTGCGCTTAGAGCTGTTCGCAACCCCAAATGCAGCCCTCTTAAGCTTCCACTCAATCGTTATGATCAATGGAAAACCATCACGATTCGTTTTGATCCTCAACATATTTTGTAAAAGTAAGAGAACCAGTTACCTTTGCGATTTTCTTTCTTGTTTTTTCATTCGCTTACCTTAAGTTTAAGAAGGTCCCGGGATCCCTTGCGTCGTTTTTAAAAGAAAGAGGGGTAACTTCCAGATACACCTTTCTTTCTCCCCGATTGTACAGACTTTCCCTTTTCCGGGGCTACCGGATCCCAGAAATTTCTCCCACTACCTAGGGTTGATTATTCATAAAAAAAATAAAAAATACAGAAAAATTGTGAAATGGCCAATAAAAAAACTTGACTTACCCTTCGAGCTCTCTAGGTTCTGTTCTTTAAGTGGCCCCTACAATAAAGGATAGATTTTCTTTTAAAATCTGTTAAAAATTGACAAAATCAAACTAAATTTATTTGTAATGGTGGACATGTCTCATAATAAAAGAATTCTATTTGTTGGAAACTCTCTTTTCGATATGATTAAATGTCGGGAGCATATTATGATTCATATGGCACAGGCGGGGTATGATGTCCATCTTATCGCTCCTCAAGACACTTCTTTCGAGCTTCTTCCGCTGATTTCCTGGCATAAGTGGTTTTTAAAACCTCAAAGTCATAATCCCCTTTTTGAAATTATTTCTTTTTTTCATTTACTCATTTTACTTCTCTTGTTAAGGCCTTCTCTTGTTTTCTCTTACACGGTTAAGGCAAACTTTTATTGCTCCTTAATGGGGAAAATACTTGGGTTTAAAACCTATAGCATTGTAACAGGCTTAGGTCGAGTTTTTACCATTCCTTCTCCTCTCTATCGTTTTGCGAAAAGAATCATCTTATGGGGGCTACAGTTAAATACGCAAATTTGGGTCATGAATCATTTTGATTTTCGTTATTTAAAATCTCTGACCAGAAAGCTCCGTATAGATCATATGCCTGGTGAAGGTGTAGATGCTTTAAGATTCTCTCCCCTCCAAGAAAGAATGTCTGGTGAAATAACACATTTTCTCTTTATTGGTCGTTTGCTGAAAACAAAAGGACTCGAAGAGCTTTTTCAAGCGGTGAAAAGTCTTCGACAAAAAGGGCATTCCATTCATCTTAAAATTGCAGGTATTTATGATCCAAATGATCTGGATACAATTAATAAAACACAAATGGAAGAATTAATTAAACAAGGTCTCGTTGAACATTTAGGGTATGTTGAAGATGTAAGGTTCCTTATTCAGCAAAGCGATTGTCTCGTGCTTCCTTCTTACCGAGAAGGGCTTCCTCGTGTGCTTCTAGAAGCTAATGCAATGCAGTGCCCTACCATTGTGACCCATGTGCCAGGATGTAAAGATATTGTGAAGGAGGGGGTAAATGGTTTTCTTTGCCCTCCCCGATGTAGTAAGAGTTTGGAAAGAGCTTTACAAAAGTTCATGGCTCTTTCTGAAAAGGAAAAAGAAAAGCTCGGGATTAACGGTCGAAAAATGATTCTTCAAAACTTTACAACGCACCATGTGCAAAAATTTTATATCCAAACTTTAAAAAACGGTGGATTTTTGAGAAGCTAAGTTTGGAAGTAAAATGGACAATACACCTCTTATCAGTATCATAATTCCCACTTTCAATAGAGAAAATGTTATTGTTCAGGCTTTACAAAGTATTATAACGGCCCTTCCTCATGAAATACTTGTTATTGATGATGGATCTCAAGATCAAACAGAGACTCACGTTCGACAACTTGCTCTTCCAAACTTAAAGTACATAAAGCACTCCTTTAATCAAGGGGCTGCTGCCGCTCGCAACACAGGCATTCAATTGGCAAAAGGACAATATATTGCTTTTCTCGATTCAGATGACCTTTGGTTTCCTTATAAGTTGGACCATCAGTTGAATTTTCTAAAATCACATCCTCGCCACCGCGCATGCTACAGCGGGTTTTTATACAAAAAAAGCTCAGGGAAAACGGAAGTTCGATCTCCTCATCAAGAGAATTGGGAAGATTACCTGAAAGGGTGCTTCATTGCACCAGGAACAACTTTATTTATTGAAAAAGGTGTTTTTAATGATATTGAGAATTATTCAATAGAACTTGAGCGCTTAGAAGATTGGGATCTCCTTTTACGTTTTTCACACCAATTTTCCATAGGACGGCTCGATAGGCCATTGGCTATTGTTCGTCAATCTTCTCCTCCACCCTTAAAAAAGGTCGTTCGTTCTGCAGAGACTTTAAAAAAGATATTTCAAATTCAAGTGGGAAAGAAATCTGGCAAGAGGGGCCTTGCTATTTTCCTCGGAGCCTTAGAACGTGAAAAATTGGTAAGTTCCCTTAAAAACAAGAAATATTTGCATACATTGTATTATTTAAAGAATTTTGTGTTTTGTAAAATGAATAGGTATTGTTAAAACCTCACAAAACCTTTTCTAGAAACTCTTTGGCTCGTTTTGTTCGGGGTGAAGTAAAGAAATCTTGACTCGATGAATCTTCAACAAGATGGCCTTCATCCAAAAACCAAATTCGATCCGCAACTTCTCGAGCAAAGCCCATTTCATGAGTTACAATCACCATCGTTATACCGGTATGGGCAAGACTTTTCATCACATTCAGAACTTCCTTCACCATTTCAGGATCAAGGGCTGAAGTTGGCTCATCAAAAAGAATAGCCTCTGGTTCCATAGCCAGAGCTCGTGCAATCGCAGCGCGTTGTTTCTGCCCTCCTGACAAATGAGGGGTGTAGGTTTTAAACTTATCCTTAAGTCCTACCTTGTCTAAAAGGGTTTTTCCCAAAGCTTCTGCATCCTTTCGAGACATTTTTTTGACTTTTAAGGGGGCATAGATCACATTCTCCAGGGTCGTCATATGAGGAAAAAGATTAAATTGCTGGAAAACCATTCCAATTTTTGCACGAATTTTCCCAATATCAACGCCTTTTTCATTAATACACAGGCCCTCAATATAAACCTTACCCTTTGTGGGAAATTCTAAAAGATTGATGGAACGCAGAAGGGTCGATTTACCTGATCCGGAAGGACCAATAATGGCGAGCACTTCCCCGTGTCGGATGGTTCCAGAAATTCCTTTAAGAACGTCATGAGAATCAAAGGATTTATGAAGATGTTCAAGGCGAATCATGACGTTTTCAACCTTTTTTCAAGAAGATGAGCGGCAAAGGTGAGAATCATCACGAGAACATAATACAAGGCGCCTGCTATAATAAGAGGTTCAAAATAAAGATATTTTTCACTGGCGACGATATTCGCTCGCCTTAAAATATCAGCTCCCCCAATGACCGAGATAAGGGCTGATTCTTTCAGCAAATCGATCGACTCATTTACGAGGGAAGGAAGAATCGTGCGGATGGCTTGGGGCAGAATAATATCTTTCATGATCCAAGGATAGGGAATCCCCAGAGAAAGAGCAGCTTCCATTTGACCTTTATCAACGGCTAAAATTCCTCCCCGAATGTGCTCTGCAATATAAGCACCTGAGTTTAAGGTGAACGTCAAAATGCCGGCTTCCCAAATTGAAATGGTGTACCCCGTTAGCTGAGGCGTTGCATGGTAAATGAGCATCAATTGTAAAAGGAGGGGGGTCCCTCTAAAAAGAGAGATGTAAAAACTGGCTCCCCATCTTAAGGCAGAAAGGCGCCCTACTTTGCAGAGACCTAAAAAAGTTCCCCATAAAAGTCCCAAACACAAGGAGACGGCAGTATAAGCAAGAGTGACTTGAACACCTTGAAGAATATAAGGAACGGAAGGCCAAATACGCTCAAAGTCTAAAAGAATCACGGAGTGATCCATTTAGCCGTCATCTGCTCCATATCTTCCTTTATCATTTTAAGTGCTTCATTGACAGGTGCAACTAAGGCAGATCCTTTAGGGAAAGCAATAGCGAAGGCTTCTCCAGGGACATCTAAAACAACAACTTTGATTCCCGGCGTTAAAGAGGCGATTTTACGTGCGGTTGAATCTTCTGTTAGGACTCCTTGAACACGCCCATTTTTAAGTTCTTGGACGAGATCTCCCATTTTATTTAAAGAAACCAAGGACAACCCAGGGATGTTTTTTACCCATTTTTGAGCTAAAATTTCGTGAGAACTTCCCAATTGAACGCCGAGTTTCTTATCACTTAGTTCTTTTTCCGATGTGAGGGAAGAGCTCTCCGGCACAAGAAGAGCGAATTTATAGGTATAATAAGGGTCCGAAAAATCAACACTTTTACGCCGCTCGTCTGTTGCGGCTATGGTCGCAATGGCCATATCCGCACGACCCGATTGAAGAGAAGGGATAAGAGAAGGGAAATCAGCTTCCACAATTTTAATGGAACGTCCTAAACGCTCTCCCAGTTTATGGATCACGTCCATATCAAAACCAACGACCTTGTCTTCTCCTTGGGTCGTATCTTTAAATTCAAAGGGAGGGTTGTCGGGAGAGGTTATCACGATGAGTGGTTTTTGGCCTTCTTCACTTTTTTTCTCTCCACATCCTACAAGAGAAAAAAGACTTAAACACACACACACTAATCTGAATAGCATCATGGGGCTCCTTTAATAAAAACTTCTCCTTAGAAAAAGACATCTTTGTTGAGAAGTAAAGGCAAATTTTAAAAAGTTTTTTTATTCTGGTGAGCTCATATTAAAAATAATTTAATCTTATAAGATTATTTTTATAATATTTGATAAACCCTATAAAATGGATTTATCGCATATTTTTACCATTTTTTCATTCTTTTAAATTTATATTCAAGGACCCTGATGAAAAAACGAAGATGATGTTTAAGATTAAAAAGAAAGGAGAGTTGGGGAGATGAATCACGAAAAAATATATTTGAGCATTCTTGTGTTTCTTTTTTTGAGCGGCGAAGCATTCGGTGGCAAAATTCTCTCGAAACTAAAAAAGCACGATTCAGATGAAACTCAGAAAGGAACACACCGTAAACCTCTTCAGAAAAATGGATCCCAAAAAGCTATTAAAAATCCAACCTTTCCCGGTCTGAAAGAACTTACAGAACAGCCAGATCCATCTGAAAATGAATCGTCAGAGAGCGACAGGAGATCGGTGAAAAAAGATAAGGGTCAAAACAATAAAACCGCAACGTACCATTCGCAATGCCTTGTGGAAAATTCCTCTGAAGAAAATTGGTCGGGTTCTGAAGAAAGTTCATCCCAAGTAAGTTATCCCCTCATCCTTCAGTATGGAGGCGAAACAAAAATAATCACCACAGAAGAAGAGTTTTTGAAGTTGATAAGATCCTCCTCATGACCCTCAAAACGAAAAATCTAAATCTTCTTCTTTAAAATTTGATGGATAGGGATGGGGAGAAAAGCCGGCAGCTTTGAATTCGTTTAGAATAAGATCGGTCTGCTCTTTCCCGCGTGTTTCAATCATAATATCAAGCTCGGCCATTTTAATTGGAATTTCATAAATGAGACGTTGATGCTTAACTTCAAGAATGTTGCTTTGATGCCGTGCGATGATCCCTGCAATCCGCTCTAAAATGCCTGGAGTATCTTCGACTTGAAGGCGCAAAAGAACGAGATTGCCTTCATGAATTTGACCCCGCATCATGATGGCAGAGACAAGACGAGGATCAATGTTCCCCCCACTCACAACAATTCCTACATTCTTTTGTGTAAAGAGGGAGGGGGCATGGAAAAGAGCGGCAAGGCTTGCAGCGCCTGCCCCTTCCACAATCATGCTTTGGCGGCGTGCAAAAAAATCAACAGCTTTTTCAATTTCACTTTCTGTTACGACGAGAATATCCTCAAGAAGGTCTTTAAGAATGATTTGAGGGAGCTCCCCCGGTCTTTTAACGGCGATCCCATCAGCGAGCGTGGTCCCTCCTTTTTTTGTTTCCTTTCTTCCATACAAAACCTGAGTGAAGGAAGCATATCCTTCAACTTCAACGCCATAAATTTGAAGAGACGGTTTGAGGGACTTAGCCGCTAAAGCTACCCCCGCACAGAGCCCTCCGCCTCCCACGGGGATAAGGAGAACCTCGAGCTCGGGGTGGGCTTCAAGCATTTCTATGCCAATTGTTCCTTGCCCCGCAATGACAACCGGATCATCATAAGGATGGATAAGGGTCAAATTTTCTTTAAGCGCCATTTCCTGAGCAATGGCATAGGATTCGTCCAATGTTTGACCCGCAAGGACGATCCGAGCGCCCCACTTTTCCGTATTGCCGACTTTAGTAGGAGGGGTAAAAAGAGGCATAACAATGGTTGCTGGAATCTGCAAATGATGAGCATGAAGGGCAATTGCTTGAGCATGATTTCCTGCAGAAAGGGCGATGACGCCACGTTGTAAAATATCTGGGGCAAGACTTTTGAGTTTTATGTAAGCGCCTCTTTCTTTAAATGAACCCGTTTCTTGAAAGTTTTCCAGCTTTAAAAAAACATGAGCCTCGAAAGTCTTTGAAAGCGAGGGAGAGTAAAGAGTGGGTGTTTCAATGACAACTCCTTTTAATAACGCGTGCGCTTGCCGGATATCTTCAAAAGTAAGAAGAGGCATAAGCTAATCCTTTATTTTTGTTTGCTATACTATGCCATCCTTAACACAGAAGGGAAAGACGGTCTGGGTGAGTTAACCATTTTTTAAAAAATTTACGCTAAAATTCTAAGCAATTGATAATTAACGGGAACGGAGGAAAATTATGACACTTACAAAGGATCAATCTAAAGAGATAGTTGACGATTTATTTATTGAAATCTTTAATCGAAAGAATTTTGATTTAGTGGATAAGTTGTATACGAAACACGCCATCTTATATGGAGAGAATGAGGAATTTGTAGGAAGCGAGGCTATAAAAAAATTAGTCATACGACGCAGCAAAGCTATTCCGGATCTCCACTTTATCATTGAAGATACAATTATTGAGGGAGACAAGACGGCCATTCGGTGGCGTGCCGCTGGAAAAGCCCTAAGCAACTTTGCTGGTTTTAAGGCAGGGCATTCTTTAAATTATTGGGGAACCACCATGTGGGAAGTCGATACGGAAGGAAAAATCGAGAAAACATGGTTTAATAGCAGCCTTCTCGATATTGCTTCAACTTAAAATTGAGATTGATCTTTAATTCAGCACTTTTTAAAAAGGAATTCAAGTTTCATTTCTTATAATGCCCTTTACAAGAATGAATGATAATTTTCCCGGGTTCAACACGGTAGACCAACCTATCTATACCGTTAATACGCCGAGACCAATATCCTTTTACCTTTTTAAGAAGTTCAGGTTTTCCTGCACCCTTTGTTCCCCAAGGTTCATTGAGAATATCTTGGATAAGTTCGTGAGCTTTTTTAGAATCGGACAGCAGTTGTTTAAAGTCCTCTTCTATTTGAGGGGAAAAGTATTCTATTTCAAATTCTTTTTGTTCAGATTTCTGAGACTGCGATAGAGAAGCCGTCTTCAACTCACCTATTAGCTTTTTTAGTTTTTCTTTTTTAGCTTTATTCTTTTCTTCTTTACTTTTTGTCCCTTTCCAATTTTTTTGTATGACCTGGGAAGGTTGCTTAGCATCAGAAACAGCCGAAGAAAAACCTTTGTCCTGTAGAGGTACAGTTGGCTTTTCGTCCGATTGTTGTTGTTCTTCTTGAGCTTCTTTTCTCCAAAAGATGTCATAATCTTCTTTTTTTACCAAAAGAGACGGATCAAATTTAAAACCTGCAAGACCCGCTAATTGCAATTGTTGCATACCCTTTTCCCAACGCAACTTGGGGTCCAGCTGGGGCTCTAATTCACCGTTGAGATATAGAAAAGCTAACGCTCCTTTTGCATTGGCTGTATTTGATTTTTTGAAAAACTCTGCAGCCATTTCAAGAAGCGACAACGGTTTGAGCTCTTCAACATTCAAAATTTTAAAAATATCTCCTTTCTTAAGCTCATCAATTGTAATTTCTCCGTTTATCAAAATCGCCCCTAAGTTGTGCAAGGATTCCGGAATATTTGCTTTAGCGAAGAGAGAGGCCGCTAATTGTGCAAGCGTACAGAATTCGTTAGGAGAGATTTTTAATATATTATTAAAACCATTTATCTTTCTTATTTCTTCCAAGGTAATTAGTTTTGTAGAAAGCATCGATCCCAATCGATTCCATGCCAATTCATCATTTGCCTTCACAAAAAGAAGAGCTGCTAATTGGTTAGCCGGCAAAGAAAATGGGTCTTGGATCTCAAGAAGTTGAAGCACTCCTATTTCCTCAAGTCGTTTTACAGTGATGGCATTTTCGAGAAGCAAAAGGCCTATATCATCAAGAGCAGTAGGAATATTAGCTCTGGCATAGTAAATAACTTCTAAATCAAGATCTGTGAGAGCAGCAGGCTTCTTGGCTTTTCGAGAAGATTTCCTCATTTGAGGAAGATTCGGAATTTTCATCTTTTTTAGTCGTTGATACGTTATTTTTTTCTCTCTTAAAAAAACCGCTAAGTTTTTCGAAGCCTCAGAATAAATATTATCGCTCTCCTTTTTGATAGCTGCCCAGAAATAAGCGACTAAGTCCATATTTGTAAGGGATTTTTCCTGGTTAAGAAAAATAAAACTGGGAAGCTCTAAGTTCTTAAACTCCTCAACCGATATCTCATTTCTATAAAACATAGCTGCTAAATTGAAAAAGCCCTTAGCCGTATTTCCTTTAGCATACAAAAAAGTCGCCAGTTGAACATTCGTAAGAAAGTTTGTGAATTTAATGCCAAGATTATTATTGGAATCTATCTTCTGAAGATCTTCAGGGGTAATGTTACCTTGCTTACAAAGGTCTCCAAGCGTAGTTATAGCATTCGGTGTATTTGCTTTTACTAAAAAGTATGCCCGAACCTTATCACAGGTAAGATCTTTAATACGGTCTAAATCTCTTTTCGCTTCTGTATTTTCAAGGTCCTGAATGTTAATTTTATTGTTTTCTAACCCGCGTGCTACCTCTTCTAATAGTACTGGCGTTTTTATGCGAACGAAAAGCTGTAAGATCCGTCTGTCTGCTATGTCCTGAGGGTAGATTGTGTTCATATCCCCCTTCTCAAAAGAACTTATTAAAGCTTCTAAAAATCGATTTTTATAGCGCTCCTCTTTGGATTTATCTTCGGAAACATTTGCTAGCATAATGTTTAATTTAGCTGTTCTTAATACTTTTTCTTCTTGAGAAGAAAAATCTGTAAATTCATTTTTATAATAACTATCATAAAGTTTAGTTACTCTTCTATCGATATATTCAATACCTATAATAGGATAATCCGAATCCACATTTTTTAAAAATTCTTGGGCCCTTGTTGTTTTAAGAGACGTTAGCCATTTCTTGCTCAGATTATGCTGTCCGGTCTCTTCCCAATGAGTTTGAAAACTCGCAATGTACCAATTTGTTGCCTCGTCATCGTTCTTACCGGTTTCTTTATAGGCGTTTCCAAGAAAAAGCATTGCTTGCGGATCACCATAGAGAGCCGCTCTTTTTAGGGTTGCTTTGGCCTCCTTATCTTTTTTTTCTAACATCAATTTTAACCCATCTTGGCAAAGGGTTGTTCTTTCTTCTTTTGTATGTTTACCAAGGAAGTTCCCTAAAAGAACATACCGTTTTAAAAGTGTGAGAGGAGTAATTTCTTCTCCTTTAAATTCTGCATACTCTTCCAGAGAAAGGGTTGTTGATAGAGAGCCAGAAGAGGTTACAGAAGGACGTGCTGGCTGGATAGGAGTCTTCTTATCTTCTCTTTCTTCCATCGCAAATGAAGGGGAAGACATAAGGCTTAAAATACTTGAAGAAACTAAAAGGAAAGCAACAAATTTCATACAAATCACCAAAATAAATAATGTTCTTTATAGGACAAACAAAAAAAGGGTCAACAAAAATTATTAAAAAGCCATCTCTTGTTTTTGGAATCTTATTTTCTGAACGGCTTAGCTAGGGAACCATGACGGTGAAATTTCCGGGTTCATCGACGTGAATAACGCCTGCCCATGTACACATCAGAATTGATGTTTGATCAAGAGCAGGGGGCCCTTGGACCATCACATTGACAGCTTCCGAAACCCACGGGCTGACGGTTGCAGGAATACACGGTTGGGGTGTTAAGACACCAGCTGCTGCAATCGTTGCCGCTGAAACAACCGGATTCGCAAGAGAGATACACTCTCCAAAGGGCATAATGTTTGCAAGCGGAACCATATCGGAAATGTTCCCCATCAGCATACCTTCTGCCATCACCGTTCGATCAGGCAAGACAACCAGTGGAGTGGGTGCAAGGCCAAAAGAACATTGAAGAAGAGACGTTGTCCCCACAACCGCAAGGGTCATCTTTCAATTCCAAGAGACGTAGGATTTCCGTGAGCATCATAATATTGAGGTTTGCGGACAAGACGTCCTCGATCAAAAACAAGAATTTGTCGGACCACGCCGTTTTCATAGAAAGATTTGAATTCTCCCGTCCGTTGTCCTTGCACATACAGACCCGATTCAAGAAGAGATCCCCCGGGATAATAAGTCAAAGCAGGTCCATCTAAGAGTCCCTGCCGATAATGAAGAATTTTTTTGACACGCCCAAAAGCATCATAGGAAGTTGATGTTCCCTGTTTGAATCCCTGTTCATACTGGATGCGGGAACGCACCAAGCCCCCCTCATCATAAAGGGTCGTCTCACCATGTTGTTTACCTCCCTGAAAAGTTGTCTGCATAAGAGGACGCCCCTCTTTGTAGAATTCAGCTAATCCTTGGGGAATCCCTTCATGATAGGTTATTCTTTCCTTAAGTTTCTGTGAACCATCATATCGCCTGGACTCGCCATGAAGAAGGCCTTTTTCAAAGGACTGATGGGAGACCAGATTTGCATTCTCATCATATTGTTCTAACACACCATGGAGCTTTCCGTCGACTTTCTGACCTAAGAATCGCTTTCTCCCCGAAAAGGGAGCGTTCTCTTCCCTACGAAGATCTTCTATGACATCTTCGGCCTCTAAAATGTCCTGTCCCATGTAATCATCCATGCGTATTTATCCATTAAGTGTTATTAAACCTCCTGTGACTTCGACGGTTGAGCCTTTGACAGAAACCGTAGCGCCACCTGTGACATCAACAGCAGCCCCGGCTTTGATAGAAGTATCTACTCCTGCTTCAACCGATACTGCAGCCCCGGCTTTTGCAGAAAAATCAACTCCTGCTTCTGCTGTAACAGACTCTCCTGCTTTCATAGAAAGGGTTTGCGCTGCATCAACGCTAAAATTACCCGTGCATTTAAAAGAAATATTCCCTGTGACATCAAAACTCACATTCCCTTTAGCACAAGTCACACTGATATTACCTTCATCTAGTTGTATGGAGTAATCGCCTTTAACAATTTGCAAAGACTTCTTTCCATTGATCAATTTTAAACTATCATTGCTTTGTTCACCTTGGCGCTGTTCCTGCTGCTCCGCTTCAGCTTTCAGGAGAATCGTACGGTTCCCTCCCACAATGGTAATGTCTTGGTTGTTCTGAATATCAATTTTAAAATCTTTTTGAGCATGAATATAAATTTCCTCCGATTCTCTTTTGTCTTCAAATCGAAATTCGTTATAACCCGGTGTTGTATCTTGTTCTTTCTTACTTGTCTGACTTTTGATTGTTGATTTCGTGGGCGTATCAGGCAAATAAGGGGGCTTGTTTTCCCCATTATAAACCGATCCTATCACCAGGGGTTTATCCGGATCTCCATCGATGAAAGAAACGACAACCTCTTGCCCCACCCGGGGGGTGAATAAAGCTCCCCATTTCTGCCCCGCCCATAGGGTCGCTACACGAATCCAGCAGGATGTGGTGTCATCATTTTTTTCAGAAGGATCCCAGTGAAACTTAACTTTAATCCGGCCATATTCTTCCGTGTAAATTTCTTCCCCTTGTTTCCCCGTGACTTTTGCAGTTTGTGTTCCATAAATGCGTGGCCTGGGTGTTTTTTGTACTGGTCGAAAAGGAACTGTCGCAGGAAAAGCGCGATAATTATTTTTATAAAGAGGGGCTTCTCCTCCTCCTTCAAGAAGGCGCGCTTCGTGAATAACTTCATAAAGAACGTAAGTCAGATTTGCATCTGATCTGGGATGTTTTTCCAACTTAAACTTATAGCCTGCCAGAAAAAAAGGAATCATAGAAAGACCTTCTATCATTTTTTGAGGGGCTTCTTCTGATTCCAATTTCACTTTGACAAGGTCATTCCCACGGGTTTGTTGATCATAAATTTGATCATAGGTGGTGATTTCTCCTCCTCCTGCGTCTTTTTTGCCTTTGGCAAGGGCTTTTAAGGGGGTTTGAGGAGCCATATAATTATAGCTCTTGAGTGTATTACTTCGCGGAACAATTTGCTGAGTAATAAAACAGGAGCTGACCTTCAGCATAAATTGTTCATGGGGAGCCGCATCATGAAAGCTGGCTGTGGCCGCATTGGGGCAAAGAGGATGACCTGCGATAGAATCGATAAGAACAAGAGTGTGATTCCCTTTATTTTGTTCAAAAAAATAATAAATCCCTTCTTCCTCCATAAGTCGGGAAATAAAATTAAAGTTGGTTTCGTTATATTGAACACAATAGTCTCGTTGTTGCGTGCCTGACGTTGTGACTTGACTGGAATAGGGAATTTGATTCTCCTCGAGTACGGTTTTAATAATATCGAGGGCTGATTTATTTTGAAAAATGCGGCATTGCCCAGAAAAAGTTAAAAGCCAAAGCTTAGGATAAAGCGTTGCCCGATAAACACTCCACATCTTAAGAGGCTTAAAAGGGGTGTCATCTTGTTCAAACCGTCCCATAATTCCATTATAGGTTCGCGTCAAGGATCCTACCTTTACGGATACGGTTGCTGATTTTCCCATAAGAGAATCAAATTCGACCTCCCGACTTTCCGCTGTCATTAAAAGAGTGTATTCGAAAAGATCGGAGAGCCGTTCAACGCCTCGAAAATCATTGAGTTTAAAGGAAGTTCCACCAGACGTTTTGACATCCAAAAAAATTTTGGCTTTTTCTGCCATTCTTATTTCCTTTGCTCCCTTTTAATTTGAATTTAAATTCACCCTCTTTATGGTGCAAGAAATAACTTTATAAAATTCTTAATTCTCGTGTTCTCTCATTTAGCTTGCAGTGTAATTTCAAGGAATGTTTAAAACTACACTGTAAGCCGTATAGGTAACGTTACGATTATAGCCTCTTCTGTGTTCCCACATACTCCTCTGTCTTGTCAGGAAATTCCACAGGAGGCAGCGGTATCTTCGGATGTTTTAAAATAAAGTTCACCATGCGCCCTGTTTGCCGACCAACTTCAACCTGATCAGGTCCAAGAGCGGCTAATGCACCTTCACCAACGATGTCAACATCACTGACAAAGGCAGGGATACCACAATCTTCTGCAGTCTTTACGACACTTTTAAAAGCGGCTAAGGCAGTGTTGTCATTATTGATAAATACGGCATCCACTTTACCACAGAGACTTTGGGTTGCTGCTTGAACTTCGCTTGTTTTTGTAGCTGTTGCCATGACCAACTTTAAATCAAACTCTTTGGCGACTTTTTCCATGGTTCTGTTTAGCGCTACGGAATTGGCCTCACCAGGATCGTAAACAATCCCAAGAATCTTGAGATGAGGAAGAATTTTTTTGAAGAGCTTGAATTGGGGCTCAACGGCAACAAAATTGGAAACACCTGTGACATGCCCTTCCGGTGCTTTAAGGTTCATGATAAGTTTTGCTCCAACAGGATCGGTAACTGAGCTAAAGACAATAGGAATTTCAGTTCCTTTAGCCGCTGTCATAGCCGCTTGGGCGGCTTTTGTCCCAATGGCCACAATAACATCTGGATGAGTAGAGGCAAATTTTTGAGCAATTTGTGCTGCTAAAGCAGCATTCCCCTGGGCTGATTGAAAATCCACACTGAGATTTTCTCCTTCTTTATACCCCAACTTTTGAAGTTCTTCGAGAAGACCGTGGTGAGTCGCATTCAAAGCAGGGTGTTCTGTGGTTTGAAGGATGGCTATTTTTGTGGGAGAGCTGTGAGCAGAAGAAAAGGAAATAAAAAAAAGGGTAAGAGTAAAAGTTTGAATCAGATTTTTAAGAATATACATTTTAGGTTCCTCATTTTATTAAGTTGTATCCATTGAAGTCTGGGAAAGTTTTGATGATGATGTCGATGCATAGATTTTCTCCAATAATTAAATGAAAAAGAAAAGAGCTTCTCCTTCTTCCTAACTTTACATTTTTTGTTAAAAAAAGAAAGTCTTATCCCTAGATAAAAAACGTTGCAAAAGGATCTTCCTGAACAATGTCATGCCGAAATGATCCCCGATCAAGTGAGGGACTAAAGATTCAGGATAACAGCTTTATTTAAAGAATTTAAGAACCTACGTCGGCAGTTTTTTAAATTTTCCCCAGGAGCATCCACATTGCATAGTTCCCTTAATTAAAAGACTTTCAGAAGGAGCGGGAATTTTTTAAATAAATTGATTTACTTGTTCAAAATACTTAGATATTATATTGAACAAGCATTCAGGAAAAAGAAAATGTATGACAACTCTATTAAAAGATCAAATTCTCAATCGTATGAAGGCTCAACATCTTTCTATTTCTGCACTCGAAAGAAAAGCGGGCTTAAATCTTCACTCTGTTAGAAATATTATCAAGGGCAGGATTAAAAAACCCAGCGCACATTCTCTCCAAGCTATAGCAGAGGCTTTAGAATGTTCCGTTCTTGATCTCATAAATTCATCTTCATCTTCCGATTCACAATCTGCGAAGACGGTTCGGGTAAAAATGAAAAGGTCGTCCCTTTTAAATGAATTTAATCTCATGAAGACTTGTTTTGAATCCGTTACCAGGCTGGTAAAGGAAAAAAAGATGAGTGTGGCCATTGATGATTATTTGTCTATAATAGAAATTATTTATTTTTATTCCATAAGTGAAGATCCTTTAAAAGTAGACTCTAAGTTTATCAATTGGATAATAAATAACGAGCTTTCTGAGGCTGACACTCTTCTTCCTTACCCCTAATTATATGAATATGAGTGAAAGAATTTAAACTATTTTTCCAACCTCTTGTTTTTATTCTGGAGAAGGGAGAGTGGGAAGATAGGTTTAGAAGGTGGATATTTGATGACGTATCCCTTGGATTAACGAGTCAAGGGCCTTTCTTTCCTATGAATGGCTTTACGGGTCCAAGGACGATGGCCTTGGAATGTTCTCACTTTTTCGATGTGAAGACCTTGGGATGTTAACCAAAGAGCGTGACCTCCGTAATGCCATAGATCATACCAGTCGAGCGTAAAGGTAGCTTCCGGACAAGCTGTTTGAGTGGGGTGTAGGCGAATGAGAATCGCACCTTTCTCACACGGTTGCTTTTCTTTGTGGTAGGAGATGATAAGAGGAGTTTTTTGAAAAGATGTTCTACACACACCTTCCTGACAGGGCATAACCTCAGTGTTTTGGACAGCAAGATATTTTTGCCATGTTTTAGCCGTAAATTTCCCTTTTCGGGATGAACTTAACTGAAGCGTTTTCCCGTTATAAAGGGCCACCAGTTTGCCTTGTCCGTCAATGAGAAGATGAGGGAGCTTTCCGAGAGGAGCTATCAAACATCCCACTGCAATGAGAAAAACGCCAGCTCTTCGCCATGGTTGTTGCCAAAGACAAAGCCAAAGTCCTCCGAAAACAACCAAAATAAAAGCAAGAAGAGGGGGGTGCGCCACCCAAATATTGGCGCCAGACCACGAAGAGACAGTCTCTGCAATGTGAATAAGAAGGATCAAAGATTTTTTAAAAACCCACAAGGGTCCCGCACCAAGCCCTAATGGAGTTAAAAGGCATGTTAAAAGAGCCGAAGGCATAATCACAAGACTTGTTAAAGGAACAGCTATGAGATTGGCTTCGATGGCATGAAGGCTAAAACGATGGAAAAGATAAATAGTGAAAGGAAGAGTTGCGAGGGTGGCGAGAAAGGATGTAAAAGCAAGTCCCCCTCCATAAACAAAGAATTTACGTGAAATACCTCCCCTCACAATCCAATGACTTAATGGATTCTTCCAACTTTCGTACCCTGCAATAAGGGCAATCACAGCGGCAAAGGAAAGTTGAAAGCTGGGCCCCAAAAGAACTTCAGGTGTTATCAGAAGAATCAGGAAAGCCGCTAAAGCCACTGTTCTCATTGAAAGAGCTGTGCGATCAATGAGAATGGCTCCCATCACAAGACAGATCATGATAAAAGCCCTTTGGGCAGGAATCCCAAATCCTGAAAGAATAAGGTAGAGAAGTGTCATGAGAAAGGTGCCAAAAGCTGCAATTTTTTTTGTATTTGTCCTTAGGCTGAGAGTTGGAATAAGAGCGAGGCCTCGCCTTAAAATAATAAATACCACACCCGCAATAATAGTAAGATGAAGTCCCGATATGGCAAGGATGTGGGCTAACCCTGAGTTGACAAAAGTTTCCCGAACATCTTCCGGAATAGAGGCCTTATCGCCTGTAATGAGAGCGGCTGCAAGAGCACCGAGGGGGAAAGGCATATGAGTAAGGAAATAAGCGGAAATTTCTTCTCGCCGTTTCTCGAGGCGATTCTGCCACGTTGGTGAAAACCCTAAAATTTCGGGTGATGAGAGAGCAAATCCGGTGGCTCCAATTCCGTTAAAATAAGATTGCCGTCTAAAATCAAATCCGCCAGGAAGAACGGGTTCAGGAAGGGGGGACAGTTTGGCGCGGATACGAATGATCTGACCAGGCCACAAGCGTTCTCTTTTGCCTTTAAGGCTAAGACGGACTTTTTGAGGGAGGTTTTCACGTGTTTCAGACTGAAGATGAGTTAAGATAATTCGTTGATAAAAATCTCCTTTCTTGGTTGGTTTCAGCTCAACTTGACTGACATGTCCTTCTAAGAGGAGAGCGGGTAAAGGATAATGAAGCATCTCGGTTTTAACAAAATGAGTTCTGAAGTAAGCTCCTGAAAAGCCAAGAGCAACAATCCCCAAGCTGAGGAGAAGAAGACGAAAGGTTTGAAGACGAACTCTCCAGAGAGAAAGGATGAAAAGGAGTATTCCCCCCAAAGCCCACTCTAAAGAGGGTTCGAAAGGTAAACTGAAGTAAAGAACAATCCCAAGCCCTAAAAACACAGGTAACCACAGGGGCCATCGCTGAAAATCATTGAAAAAATCAATTGAACTTGAATTTAAAAGGTTCATCATTTTTGATCATCTTTTTTTGTTGTTGTTACAAAAAAGATTATCTAAAATTCTTAAAAAGAAAAGAGATTTTTATCAAAGGGTGATTTTAACGCAGGCTCTCTTAATGAATATGCGTTCATTAAGAGAGACGTAGGTTAATAGAATGGCTCATACATTCAATTACACGTGGTGAGTCCATTCTGATCGGTATAACAGTTGCTTCCACCATAGACGCCGAACGAGGAGCCATAACCCCCATAATAATTATTATTCCAATTGCGATTTCCCTCATTACGATTCCAATTTTGATCCCCGTGATGTTCTCCCCCAAAAGTATGGCCCCCACCGACATGGCCGCCACCACCGCGAGCGAGCGCCCCTCCTGAAAAAGTATTTCCAAATGCCAGGATGGCTCCAAGAAGCATTGTTGTTAAAAGAGTCTTCATTATTTCCTCCATTTTCATTTTAATACATCATAAGAAAAATATTTCCTATTTTTTATATTAAAGAACATTAAATAATAAAATGTTAAAATTTCATAAAATAGCCCTATGGTGTTTCTTCAATACGAATACATTTCATTTGGTTTAAATAGATTATAATGTCCTTTTTAGGACCGATGCCTGAATAGAATTTCAATTAGTAAGTTATTTTCCCTTATTTTTCAACAAATTATAAAAAATGACGGGTAGGGTGATTTTTTCTGATGAGCATTGGAAACATATTAGCAAAACTAATCCTATTGGAAAGTACGTTTGTAACTGCAAAACATCGACCAAAAAGGTTCCAGAGGTCTCACGCAGAACCTATTTCTTCTACTACGAATTTTATAAAATATTAAAAAATTATGATTATAGTTAATTTATTAACCTAAGGGAATTTACAGAAGCGAAAATTATCCATGAAAAAATACTTTTAAGAAACTGCTGCAAAAGGAGCTTCCCCCAACAATGTCATGCCGAACTCGTTTCGGCATCTCTTTGATAATATTCAAAAGATCCTGAAACAAGTTCAGGATGACAGCTTTTTTTAGGCCCATTAAGACCCTTTTGCAACACCTTCTTTTAACATTGACAATAGGAATATCAAACTCTCATTTATAGTGAACTGAAGGCTGTGGAGTGTCCTAACGTGCCAGAGCTTACGGTAAGTGAAATAAATAAACTTTTAAGCGAGGAACTCAAAGACTGGACATTCAAAGAGGATCGCACTTACCCCATAAAGTGGGGAACTCACTGCCCTCTTACAGACACTAACATAAAGGCCTTTACTTCTGAAAAATCCGTTGAGAAGGAATGTACATATGAGGTAATAAATGAATCTAATGATTTAAATGCCCCTATCAAGCTGTTAGGCAGGTTTTATTTGATTTATAAACCAAGCAGTACGGTTAGATAACCTGAACTCGCCGTAAGTAATGAAAAAATATATAAGAATCAACGTAATACGTCATCCTCGTGAAAGCGCACTCGTGCTCGAAGGAGGGAATGACGATTGAGGGGTAACGAACATCATTCTTATGTCAAGCTAAGGTTAACCTAAATCCTTCTTCGGATAGACTCCCTATCGCGGGGCGTAAAGCCCTAAAACAGCCCCTGTAGGATCTCTAAAAACACAATAAAAACCTTCCTCTCCCCCTAGATCCGTAATGGGAACAATAATTTTGGCTCCTTCCAATGAGATTCATCTCTATCCTCTCCTTGCGCAATTCCTGCACAAGGTCCTTCTCCCGCATCTACTTCGATGTAGGCGTTCTCTCCTTCTTTCATCACTTTTTCCGGCAAAGACCAATTGAAAAGCCGGGCATAGAAGTCTTGTGCCTTTTGAGAATCAGAAGAACTCAATTGCATCCATCCAAAAGTATTTTTCATAGTTTTTTCCTCCTCCTTTTAGATTTAATAAGATACTTTTAACAAAAACCAATATATTGTCTTCAAATTGAAAATTCTTCTTTATGTTGAAAGGTTTTCATGCGCCCACAAAGTTTATCCATAACGATCGCAAGGGCCCCATTCGAGAGGACATTTGTCACTGTGATAAAGGGATCCATGAGGAGATAAAGGGTCGTCAAGAGACCAATCTCTGTATTCGTGAATCCAAAATAACCTATTAAAACGGGGCTTACGACAACAAGCTCTCCCCCAGGAACAGAGGGGACCCCAAATTTAGCGACCATATAATATATCGAAAACAAGAGAAACGTCCCATAGCCCATGGGTTCTATCCCATTCATAGCCAAAACGACAGCTATTAAAATAGGAATCGCCACTGAATCTCCCACGTGATGAATATTAACCGTTGCAGGGATCATGATTTGAGCCACAGCTTTATTTTTTGTATTGTCTTCAGCGGCTTCTAAGGTAAGGGGCAATGTTGCCATACTCGACATGGTGGAAAGGGCCACAATGCCCGAGGGAAAAGCATTTCCTAAAGAGTTCTTGATATCTTGGAAGTTCCCTAAGTTGGCTTTGAAGTAAAAGAGAAGGATGGAAAGGGTTTGGACCGCTACAATCAACCCAATCATAGGCCCGTATCCTATAAACATATCAAAGAGGGATTCATCATGGTGAATCTTAAATAAAAATCCAATTACATAAAGGGGAACGAGAGGAATAAAAATTTTCGTCAATCCGTCTTGAAATAAATCTTTTAAAAAATTTCCCCAGGTCGCAAATCTTTCACTCCCGAAAAAGGCGCCATAAAGGCCTACCAACATGCCAAGGAGAAGAGCAATCGCTATGGCAAAGGGATGATGGGGAAAAGGAATCGTAAAAAAGGGTGCAAGCGGGGTCATAAGGGAGACGGCCTTTTTAGCCCCATTAGCAGCGTGATACCCTAAATGGGGAAGGAAAATCTCTCCCGCAAAATATCCGGCCTGAACAAAAATAAAGTTTGACAAAACAACGAAGCCTAAAATCATAACAATGAGCAAGGGCGCCTTTTTTTGAAAAGCAGAAAGGCACGCAAAAACAAATGAAAATACGATAACAGGCATGCAAAAGAGAAGGGCATCCTTCATAAGGATGCTTATTGTAAAAAAGGTGCGCTGAACATTTTCCGGGACCCAGTCTCCGAAAAGTATAATTAAAATTATGGAAAGCACTAATTTTATAATGAGACCAAATTCTTTCATTATTTTCACTCCTAAAAAGTCAAAGTACCTTACAGAAAACACCTCTCATTGAAAAGAAATTTATAGCCTTTCCGCTCTTTGAATTGACTTTTTCTTTTAAATTGGCTTATACATCAATTCAATTATATTCATAAGTAGGAGAGAGAAACGTGAAGCGCACTTTTCAACCCAGTAATCTTATCCGCAAGCGTCGTCATGGTTTCAGGGCTCGCATGGCAACCGTTGGCGGTCGCAAGGTCATTGCTCGTCGTCGTGCTAAGGGACGTGCGCGTCTGAGTGCTTAACCTTCCTTTGGAATGTCTCCGGAAGCGGTCGGATTTTTTAAGGATAGCAAAAACAGGAGAGTGGTATGTTACTCCTGCGTTCGTTGTTCAGATAGCGCGCAGGTCGTTGGAAGATTCCTTTCGCTACGGTATTACAGCGAGCCGTAAAGTGGGAGGAGCCGTTAAGCGTAACCGCGCCAAAAGACGGCTGAGAGCACTTGTGGGACACGTTTTACCTCAAAAAGGGCGCCTGAACATGGATTATGTCCTCATCGCAAGAAAAGAAGTATTACGGCGAGACTTTTCTTTAATGGTGCAGGAGCTAGAGAATGCACTTATAAGGTTGCATGAAAGAAACTGATTCATGATTCATAATATAGTCTTGTTCAGCTTAAAAGGACTTCTTTATTTCTACCGTGGAGCTGTGAGCCCTTGGCTTCGCCCTCGCTGCAGGTATTTGCCGACCTGTTCGGAATATGCACTTGACGCCTTGGGCCGTTATGGCCCTTATAAGGGCAGTATTTTAGCTTTGAAACGACTATGCCGTTGTCACCCTTGGGGAGGGCATGGCTTTGATCCTGTTAAGGAAGATTAACCATGGACGACCAAAAAAACTTTTTAATCGCAATTGTTCTCTCACTTGCCATTCTCTTTGGATTTCAATATTTCTTTCCTCTGACCTCTTCTAAGAAAGAGCCACCGTCACAGGCTCCTCAGGTGGCTCAACCCATAGCTACTTCACCCGATATGGTTTATCAATCTCTCTCACGAGAGGAGGCGCTCCAAATAGCTCCTCACCGTCTCATTATTCAAAGCGGCAGTGTGAAAGGATCGATCAATTTAGAAGGAGCTCTCTTAGATGATTTGACCCTTGTCAAGTATCGTGAAACTATTAATCCCCAAAGCCCAGAGATCGTTCTTCTCTCGCCCAAAAGTACACCTCATGCTTATTATGCCCGTTTCGGATGGGCAGGCTCTCAAGGAATCTTGCCTGATGAGAAAACTCTTTGGCAAACCAATGGTCTCAACTTAACGCCACAAACTCCTGTTACATTGACGTGGGAGAATGGACAAGGTCTAACGTTTCACCAAATCATCTCCATTGATGAACACTATATGTTTACGGTCACGCAAAAAGTAACCAATGCGGGGTTAACGCCTATTCCTTTAGCTCCCCAAGGACTCCTCACGCGAAAAGGCGAACCTAAATCGTCAGGTTTTTTTATCCTTCATGAGGGACCCGTTGGTGTCTTTGAGGGGAAACTCAACGATCCAAGTTATGACGATCTTGCTAAAACGGGCCTTATTCAAAATCCCAAAACAAAGGGGTGGTTTGGTCTTACGGATAAATATTGGCTGACTGCCCTTGTCCCTGATCCTCAAGCGGAGATGATCTCCTCCTATAAACAAGAAGGTAAAGGAGAAGCCACATTAATTTCTGCTTTCTATCAAAGAGATCCACATGTATTAGAGCCTGGGAAAAGTATTGAAGTTACCGACCATTTTTTCGCAGGTGCCAAGGTTTTACGTCTTCTTGACGGATACGAAGAAATTATAGGGATGAATCATTTTGACTTGGCGGTTGATTTTGGATGGTTTTATTTTTTAACCAAACCCATCTTCTACGCTCTTGAATTTCTGAAAGGCTTTTTAGGAAACTTTGGTTTGGCAATCTTAGCCCTTACCGTTTTGATTAAGCTTGTTTTTTTTCCGCTTGCAAACAAATCTTATGAATCCATGGGGAAAATGAAGAGTTTACAGCCTGAAATTGAAAAAATTCGAGAACGCTATAAAGACGACCGCATGAAAATGAATGAAAAAGTCATGGAGCTCTATAAAGTCGAAAAAGTTAATCCTATGGCGGGTTGCCTACCTATGATCATTCAAATTCCTGTCTTTTTTGCTCTTTATAAAGTTCTCTTCGTCTCAATTGAAATGCGCCAAGCTCCCTTTTATGGATGGATTCACGACCTTTCGGCGCCGGACCCCACCACAATTTTTAATCTTTTTGGGCTTATTCCTTGGGATCCTCCTTCTTTCCTTATGATTGGGGCATGGCCTCTTATTATGGGAGCGACGATGTTCTTGCAACAAAAGATGAGCCCTCCCCCTGCTGACCCCACACAAGCCAAGATGTTTCTCTTTATGCCTATTTTCTTCACCTACCTCTTGGCTCAATTCCCAGCAGGTCTTGTTATTTACTGGGCATGGAACAATACTTTATCGATTGCGCAGCAATGGGTCATTATGAAGCGCGCAGAGAAAAAAGCTATAAAGCATGTCAAACGCAACGCCCCCTAATCTTCACGATTTTGCGCGCTGGCTTTTTGCACAAGAGTGCACTTTTATTGCAGGAGCTGATAAACTTGATATTTTACCCCCGCCGGCGCTTCCCGAGATTGCTTTTGCGGGGCGTTCCAATGTAGGGAAATCAAGCTTGATTAATGCCCTTTTGGGTCGTAAAAGTCTTGCGCGGATCTCTCATACGCCGGGGCGTACTCAGCAATTAAATTTCTTTCTCTTAGGGAAACACCTTTATATTGTGGATATGCCAGGTTATGGGTATGCTGCTGTCTCGAAAGCTAAAATCAAACTGTGGTCTCAGCTCATTCAGAATTATTTAAAAGGGCGTGTTCCTCTTAAACGGGTTTTTTTACTGATAGACAGCCGCCACGGTTTAAAATCGAGTGATCAGGTAGTTATGGAAGAATTGGATAAAGCTGCCGTTTCTTATCAACTTGTTTTGACAAAGATGGATAAAGCACCGCCAGCTCATCTTGAAGCGTTAAAAAACATCCTTCCCGAAACTCTTAAAAAACATCCTGCTGCCTTTCCAGAGCTTCTTTTCACGAGTTCCCTTACAAAAGAAGGCATTGATCCTCTTCGTGAAGCCATTGTGAAACTTCTTTAAGAATCTCCTTGACCCATTCCAGAAAGACTTTCACACTTGAGAAAAAGAATACAGGATTTAGGTATGCTTAAAATCGCTTTCCTTTCCTCATCTGCCCCCGAGGCACTCCAGGCCAAAGAAATCCTTGAAGCTTTATATCCTCCCGTAAATTTATCTGAGGCGGATATCCTCGTTGCTTTGGGAGGAGATGGATTTATGTTAGAAACCATGCATGCTCATCTTGATGCTCACCTTCCTATTTATGGGATTCACTGTGGGAGCGTTGGTTTTTTAATGAATGATTTCTCTCCTCATGCTCTTTTGGATCGCCTTCAAAAGGCGAAGCCGAGTCCTCTCTACCCTCTAGAGATGACCGTGCATCGAAAGGGAGGAAAAGTGACAAAAGCGCTTGCGTTTAATGAGGTTTCCTTGCTACGTGAAACGCGACAAGCTGCCAAAATTCAAATTGCCATCGATGGGGTCATCCGACTTCAAGAACTTGTCTGTGATGGTATTCTTATCGCCACTTCCGCGGGAAGTACGGCTTACAATCTTTCCGCTCATGGACCTATTATTCCTTTAGGAGCCCCCTTGCTTGCTCTGACTCCCATTAGTGCTTTTCGCCCGCGCCGCTGGAAAGGAGCCCTTTTGCCTGAGATAGCTCACGTCACTTTTACCATTCTCGACTCTCACAAACGGCCAGTGAGTGCGGTTGCGGATTTTACAGAAGTGCGCGATGTTACGTCCGTTTCTGTTTGCCAATCCAAAGCTTCCCATGTCACTCTTCTTTTTGATGACGAACATAACTTGGAAGAAAGAATTCTGAGAGAACAATTTATGGCATAGAATTATTTATTTAAAACTTAAAAAAATATATTTTTAAGATCTCGTTTTATATCAACATATAAGTGATTTTGAGTTCCCTTACTCATCCTTGAAAAGAGGCCTCCTTTTTTCGATAAAAGCGGTCATTCCTTCCTTTTGATCTTTAAGGGCAAAGGTGGAATAGAAAAGGTGCCGCTCAAACTTAAGGCCCTCTGAAAGAGGGGTTTCGAAAGCCCGTCCTACGGCTTCTTTTATCATCATCACGACAGGCAAAGAAAATGAGGCAATTTTTTGAGCGATAGTGAAGGCTTCTTCCCGCAATTGGACATCTGGAACAACACGACTGACAAGCCCTGCTCTTTCTGCCTCATGAGCGTCTATAAGGCGGCCCGTCAAACACATCTCCATGGCTTTTGGTTTTCCAACAGCGCGTGTTAATCGTTGGGTACCTCCTGCGCCTGGGATTGTTCCAAGCGTCACTTCCGGCTGGCCAAATTTGGCGGACTCACTTGCGATGATAAAATCACACATCATAGCAATTTCGCATCCTCCCCCCAAGGCATACCCTGAGACCGCCGCGATAATGGGTTTACGGCACGTACTTATCTTTTCCCAACTTTCGGTGATAAAATCACCTACGTAAGCGTCCCTATACGTTTTCGTGTGCATTTCTTTAATATCCGCTCCCACGGCAAAGGCTTTTTCTGATCCTATCAAAATCATGCAATGAATTTCCGGGTCTTTTTCACAGTCCTCCAATATTTTCCCTAAACTTTGGAGTAACTCTTCGCATAAAGCATTGAGAACTTCAGGCCGGTTCAGGGTAATAAGTCCGACTTTCCCGCGTTTTTCAAATAAAACAAACTCCTTTATCATAGGAGGAGCTCCTTCTTCATTTGTGCCTCTTCTGCTCGAGCTTCTTCACTTAAAAATGTCCATAATTGCTTGATTCTTTTTGAATCTTTTAATTGAAGTGGATAAACAAAATAAAACCGAACATAAGGAACGTCGACTTCGGGCAGAATCTGAATAAGATCTTTACAGTGTTTGGCAACGTAGAGGGGAAGGCATGCAATTCCACTCCCGGCTTCTACTGCCCTCGCAATTCCATTCAAATTATTGATTAATAGATAAGGCACTCGTTTAACACCCGGGGGTGTTCCATACGTTAAAAGCCAGTTCATATCATCAAAAGGAAGCATAGCTTTGTCACTAAAAGTCACCAGTCGATGATGATCAAGATCTTCAGGTTTTAAGGGAACACCAAAGTTCAAAAGATATTTTCGACTTGAATAAACATAGAGCGGACGGCACAAAAGTTCTTGATAAATAAGGTCTTTGTTTTCTGTCACGGATGAGCTAAGGGCAACATCAGATTCATGAACTGTCAAATCTACAGGGTCATCACTTAACCTTAATGTAAGATGGATTTCAGGATATTGAGCGAGGAACTTATGAAGACGAGATGAGATCCATGTTGTTCCAAATCCTACCGTCGCTGCGATTTTGAGGGCTCCTTGAGAGGCTTTCGTATTTTCTGTAATTGTCGCTTGAATCATGGAAAGTTCAGAAAAAACCTCACGGGCCGTTCGAAACAAAAGTTCTCCCTGATCGGTTAAAATAAAACCTCGCGCATGACGATGAAAGAGAGGAACTCCCATGCGATCTTCGAGATTGCGCATTTGCTTGCTAATCGCAGATTGACTGATTTCAAGGCGTGAAGCCGCATGCGTAAAACTTCCCGATTCAGCAACGATAAAAAAAATTCGGAGCTTGTCCCAATCCATTCCGTTTATGTTATTCCTTCATCTTGTAAAAAACTCGCTGCATCAAGAGCGCCCATACACCCCATGCCCGCGGCTGTTACAGCTTGTCGATAAACTTTATCCCGCACATCTCCTGCTGCAAAAACGCCTTTAACCGATGTTTCAGAGCTCAAAGGTGATCCGAGGATATATCCTTCGTTGTCTAACTCTAGTTTTCCTTTAAAGATTTTTGTATTGGGGATATGTCCAATCGCTATAAAAAGTCCTTCGACAGGAAGGATTTGCGTTTCGCTGGACTTTGTATCTTTAAGAAGTACACCTGTTACGGAAAGAGGGTCGTCTCTCCCCAGAACTTCCTCCACCACATGATTCCACAAAACATGTATTTTTGGGTTCTTGAAAAGACGTTCCTGAAGAATTTTTTCGGCTCTGAGTTGATCTCTTCGATGGATAAGAGTTACTTTTGAAGCATGATTTGTCATATAAAGAGCTTCTTCAACAGCCGTGTTTCCACCGCCCACCACAGCAACTTCTTTCCCCCGAAAGAAAAAGCCATCGCATGTTGCGCATCCCGAAACGCCAAAGCCTCGGAATTTCATCTCGCTCTCAAGTCCTAACCATTTGGCTTGGGCACCTGTAGAGATAATCAAGGTTTCAGCTTTATAAATCGTCCCTCCTTCTCCCTGGCATATAAAGGGACGTTTTGACACATCAACTTCACGAATGTGATCCTGAATAATTTCGGCACCTACATGTTCGGCTTGAAGGCGCATCTGTTCCATAAGCCAGGGACCTTGAATCACATCTGCAAAACCCGGGTAATTTTCAACATCTGTTGTAATCATGAGTTGGCCGCCCGGCTCAATTCCCGTTACAAGAACAGGGTTCAGATTTGCGCGTGCGGCATAAACAGCAGCCGTATAGCCAGCGGGTCCACTTCCAATAATGAGCACTTTGGTATAAATTTCAGACACTCTCTTAGCCTTTCACTTTCAAACTTTATTAAAAGCTATTATGCCCAATTTTCGTGAGAATGCTAAGGGAGAAAATAAAATTCTCCCCCTGGCTATGCCGAGGCAAGAACTATCAAGAAGGGCAGGCTTTAAGGAGTAATATTATTCTTTTTTCCGCCCTTTTATTATCTTAAGTTTAAGAAGATCCCGGGATCCCTTACGCAGTCTTTAAAAGAAAGAAGAGTAACTTCCAGAAGTACCTTTCTTTCTCCCCGATTGTACAGACTTTCCTTTCAAGAAAAGAATCTATGAAATAAAGCCGGCATTTTTCATAGATCCTGGCCTTCCCCTAAAAAGGTCAACCCGTACCCTCTCGATACCTGGAGAAACTTTCCCTTTTCCGGGGCTACCGGCTAAAAGAAATTTCTCCCGCTATCTGGTGTGATTTTTTCATAAAAAAAATAAGAAATCCATAAAATAGTGATATGGCCAATTATTTTTTACATTAATGAAAAAGAGTAAAAAATTCATACTCATCCTGGTGCAAGGAATCTAAGAGGAATCTTTTCACTTTTTCCAAGAATTACTTTAATGGTGTTACTGTTACATAAATGCCGACGGCATTCTCTACCGGTGGGGGTGTTATCTTCGTATATATAGCGTAATAACAGTGACCGTGATTGTCCCTTTTTTGAGATTGAGTGACAATTTTTGTAATAATACCATTCGTGTCATTTAAATAATAAGTAATGGGCGAGCTCAAAAGACGACTTGACACAAATATAGATTCTTTTGAATCGGGTGTATTAAATTGAATTATTTGGCTTTTAGGGGTACTATGAGCCTTTTCTATTATTTGTTGGATAAGAGGAGAGGTGGGCTCGAGTTGAGCACAGTTCTCAGTTTCTGCTCTTCCTTCAATATTTCCCATAAAAAAAACAAAGGAAATCGCGTTGATGAATTGGAATTTTGGTATTTTATTCTCCCTCATTTCCATTGAAAAGTAGTTATTAATTTTCTATTCATTAAAGGTATCAAAAAAAAATTAATAAATTCTTAATAGCTTGGCTCTTTTCCTATTTTTTGACATACTTAGAAAAAATGGGAGAAGAGTCAACGTGGACTTAGACTATGCTGCGGGTCTTGTTATTGCTATGTTCCTTCTAGGATATCTTGTTTATTTCCTCATCGATATCTCATCTTCGTAAAGGGAAAGAATAACAATGACTCTCCTAGGATGGTTTCAAATCAGCTTCTTCTTTATGATGATTGTGGTCCTCACAAAACCTTTGGGATTATACCTTTACCATGTCTATCAAAAGCCCCCTCAAATTAAATTCTTCCGCCGTTTTGAAATACTCATTTTTCAAATTTGCGGCCTCCAAAAACAAGAGCAAGATTGGAAAGATTATGTTTTCGCGCTTATCCTTTTTAATATCATCGGAATTGGTGTGGTCTTCCTTATTGAAATGATGCAAAATTTTCTTCCCTTGAATCCTCAAAATTTGCCTACTGTTCCTTGGGATCTTGCGTTAAATACAGCGGTAAGTTTTGTGACCCATACAAATTGGCAAGCCTATAGTGGCGAGACAACCCTGAGTTATTTTACACAAATGGCAGGTCTCACATGGCAAAATTTTAGCGCTGCAGCAACAGGTATGGCGGCCTTTCTAGCTCTTGCTCGAGGGTTAACTCACCGGATGAATCAGGATATAGAGAGGACGATTGGAAATTTTTGGGTTGATCTCATTCGATCCATTTTATATGTGTTTTTGCCGGGTTCTTTCATTCTTGCTCTTATTTATGTCTCTCAAGGTGTCATCCAAAACTTTTCTCCAGCGCTTGATATTACAACCCTTGAAGGAGCCAAACAGACATTAGCGATGGGGCCAGTTGCCTCTCAAGAAGCCATTAAAATTCTGGGAACAAATGGCGGAGGTTTTTTTAATGCAAATTCATCTCATCCTTTTGAAAATCCAACGCCTTTAACAAATTTTCTGCAAATGCTTTCCCTCATTTTGATTCCTGCAGCTTTAACATACACCTATGGAAAAATGGCACGCAACTCTCGGCATGGGTGGTCCCTTTTTTCAGCGATGTTTATGGTGGCCATTACAGGAGCTGTTTGTCTTTATTATTTTGAATCTCAGCCAAATCCTTTATTGCAGAACCTTCCCCTCCTTCAAGATCTGGGAAATTTGGAAGGTAAAGAAGTTCGATTTGGTATAGCGGGATCCTCCTTATTTGGACATTTAGCAACGATCACGTCAGGAGGACCCTCTAATTCTATGTATGATAGCTTTAGCCCTCTGGGAGGAATGGTTTTGCTTATCAATATGCTGCTGGGAGAAGTTGTTTTTGGCGGCGTGGGCGTCGGGATGTTTGGTATGTTGATGTTTGTGTTGATCAGCGTCTTTATTGCAGGACTGATGGTTGGACGAACCCCCGAATACCTTGGCAAAAAAATCGAAGGTAAGGAAGTACGTTTCGCTATTCTGTATGTTGCTCTTTATCCTTTACTTATTTTGTTAGGAACATCTTGGTCGATTTTGTCTTCTTATGGACTTTCTTCTCTTCAAAACGCTGGGCCTCATGGATTAACGGAGATTTTATACGCGTATACGAGCGCCACACAAAATAATGGGTCCGCCTTTGCAGGTCTCAATGCCAACACTCTTTGGTATAATTTAACGCTTGCTATAGCTATGTTCATTGGAAGGTTTTTACCGATTTGTTTGGGTCTTGCGATTGCGGGGTCGATGGTAAATAAAAAAATAGCCCTGCCCAGTGCGGGAACCTTTCCTGCACAAGGGATGCTTTTTGTGGGGTTACTTATGGCCGTCATACTCATTATCGGAGCCTTAACCTTTTTTCCTGTATTGACTCTGGGGCCCTTTATTGAAAATATTTATTTACTGCAAGGGAAAACCTTTTAATGGTTTCAACATCTCTTTATCTTCGCTTTCATTTTAATAATAGAATAGTCCAAGAAGCTATTCTATTAACACTTAAACGTCTTAGTCCCCTGTATTTAAGAAAAAATCCCGTCATGTTTGTTGTGTTCATTGGGAGTGTTCTGACGACTCTTATTTTTTTGCGGGATCTTATTTATAGCCCTTTTTTTCATGATCCTCTTTGGTTTACAGCTAGTATTTCTTTTTGGTTATGGTTTACTCTTTTATTTGCTAACGCATCCGAATCTATCGCTGAAGGGAAAGGGAAGGCCCATGCCTCAAGTTTAAAAGCTCTTGCCGAAGAAATTATAGCTCACCGCATTTTAGAAAATGGCGAGGAAGAATCAGTCCTAGCCAGTGAATTAAGGCGAAATGATATTGTTCGGGTTTTAACGGGTGAATATATTCCTTCAGATGGAGAAATTCTTGAAGGAATTGCAGCGGTAGATGAATCGGCTATTACAGGTGAATCTGCTCCCGTCATTCGGGAAAGTGACAGCGATCGTTCTTCTGTAACGGCTGGGACAAGAGTTCTCTCTAATTCTCTTCGCATTCGTATTATTTCGAATCCTGGGGAGAGTTTTTTGGACAGAATGATTCATTTAGTTCAAGCCGCTAAACGGCAAAAAACTCCCAATGAAATTGCGCTCCAGATTCTTTTAGTGGGCTTAACATTAATTTTTTTAATTGTTTGTACGACCTTAATTCCTTTTGGCCTTTATTCCGATAGCAAAATAACCCTTACGGTTATCGTGTCCTTACTTATCTGCCTCATTCCAACAACAATTGGGGGACTTGTTTCCGCCATTGGAATTTCAGGTATTGAGAGGGCTTTAAGGAAAAATATTCTGGCCATGAGTGGGAAAGCGGTTGAAACAGCAGGAGATGTGGATGTTCTGCTTTTAGATAAAACGGGAACCATCACTCTTGGTAATCGCATGCCTGTTGACCTTATCCCCTTTGAAGGAGTTGATATAAAAGAGCTGGCAAAGGCCGCTCAGATCTCAAGTTTTGCTGATCGCACCCCTGAAGGAAAGTCCATTACAGAATTTATTCAAAAAAATTATGGGAATTTTATTTCAGAAAAAGAATTTGTTTCATTTACCTTTATTCCCTTTAGTGCGGAGACACGCATGAGTGGATGTGAGAAACCTTCCCTTTCCATCCATAAGGGGTCTTGCGATGCTATTCAAAATTTTATTGAGAAAAAAGGAGGAAAAATTCCCGATCATTTCTCTAAAATTACGGAAGAAATCGGACTTAAAGGTGGCACGCCTTTGGCGGTGGCGCTGAATGATAAGATTCTGGGTATTATACACCTTAAAGATATCATTAAACCCGGTGTTCGTGAGCGTTTTCAACGTTTACGGGCGATGGGGGTCAGAACGGTCATGATAACAGGGGATAATCCCTTTACAGCACAAACAATTGCGGAAGAAGTGGGGGTTGATACATTTTTGGCAGAAGCTACCCCTGAAAAAAAATTGAACCTTATAAAGGAAGAGCAAGCCAAAGGATATATCGTTGCCATGACAGGAGATGGGACCAATGATGCACCAGCCCTTGCGCAAGCCGATTTAGGGATTGCTATGAACTCAGGCACACAAGCTGCCAAAGAAGCTGCGAATATGGTAGATTTAGATAGCAATCCCACAAAAATATTAGAAGTCATCGAAATAGGGAAACAACTTTTAATGACAAGAGGATGTCTTACGACGTTTTCCATAGCAAATGACGTTGCGAAATATTTCGCGATAATCCCAGCCATTTTTTTGCTGACTCTTCCTGAATTGGCGAGTTTAAACATAATGCATCTGGCTTCTCCTTATAGTGCCGTTCTTTCAGCTGTGATTTTTAATGCGCTTATTATTGTTGCCTTGATTCCTATTGCTTTAAAGGGAGTGAAATATCGCCCTTTGGGAGCCAACAGTCTTTTCTTACGTTCTCTTCTTATTTATGGGGTGGGGGGAATTTTAGCCCCTTTTATAGGAATTAAATTAATTGATATGTCTTTAGTTCATATGGGGTTGGTCTAAATGAATAAAGAAATTATGATTGGTCTTAGAGTTTCTCTCTTCACACTCTTTTTAACAGGGTTGGTGTATCCTTTTATGGTCACAGAAATCTCCACCCTTTTATTTTATAAAAAAGGTCGGGGAAGTCTTATCTTTGATGAACAAAATAAAATTATTGGCTCAGAACTTATTGGCCAAGATTTTAAAAACCCTGCTTATTTTTTTCTCCGACCCTCAGCTGCTGGCAAAGGATACGATGGAATGTCCTCGGGGGGGTCTAATTTAGCGCCAACGTCTAAAAAACTTCTCAAAAGAATTCAAGAAACCATTGAGAAAATCAAAAAAGACAATTTTGAATCCATTCCGATTGACCTAGTAACGGCCTCTGGAAGTGGTCTTGATCCTCATATTTCTCCACAGGCGGCCTATTGGCAAGCACCCAGAATTGCTTTAAAGCGAGATGTTTCGTTAAAACGGGTGATTGCGCTTATTGATGATTTTGTTGAGGCTCCTCAGTTTTACTTTTTAGGAGAAAAGAGAGTTAACGTCCTTAAATTAAATCTTGTTCTTGATCAATTTTTTGGCTCTCCTGTGCCACTTCCATGAAACAAACAACACTCGATCATGAAGATTTCCTTACACTTCTCCAAAAGACAAATCGGGGTCGATTGAAAATTTATACAGGCCCCGTTGCTGGTGTTGGGAAAACATATCGAATGCTCGAAGAAGCTCATTCCCTACAATTACAAGGAGCGGATATTGTCCTTGCTTATGTAGAAACCCATGGTCGCAAAAAGCTCGAAGAACTCCTCGCTGGTTTAGAAATCATTCCTCGAAAAAAATACGATTATAGGGGAATTAATCTTGAAGAAATGGATTTAGATGCGGTTTTAAAACGCAAACCTCAAATTGTTATTGTGGATGAAGTGGCCCATACGAATGCGCCGCTCTGTCGAAATGCAAAACGGTATCAGGATATTCTCGAGCTTTTGAAGGCGGGAATAAATGTGATTTGCGCTTTTAATATTCAACATTTGGAGAGCCTGAGCGACGTTGTTAAAAAATTTACAAATGTTACGATTTACGAAACTATTCCGGATCACTTTTTAAAACGCGCGGATCAAGTTATTAATGTTGATTTAGGTGTTGAGGACATTCTTGAAAGATTACAAACAGGGCAAATCTATAGGGGTGAAAAAGTAGACCTTGCGATAAAAAATTTCTTTAAAGAGGAAAATCTTTCAAAACTTAGGGAAATTGCTTTACGAGAAGTTGCAGAGACCATTGAACAAGCCTCCCAAATATCGCCTCCACAAAACGTGAAATTAAAGGAAGCTATTTTTGCAGACAGTCAAATCATGGTTTGTTTCTTACCTCAAAAATGGAGTCAACGAACTCTTTTTAAAAAGGCAGCGCGGCTTGCCGGACGATTTAAAAAAGAATGGTTTGTTGTTTACGCCGAAACTCCAGAAGATAGACCAGAAAAAATCGATCTTGAAAAGCAACGCTATTTATTTGCAGATATTCAATTTGCAAAGGATTTAGGAGCCCATGTTGTTCATCTTAAAACCCAAAGCCGAATTAAAGCTTGGCTCGATTTTGCTGAAAAAGAAAGAATTTCACAAATTATTATTGGGCGTCCGGAGGAAAGCTGGTGGCGAAAGGCGCTGGGCTTTGATATTTTACATTTTCTTTTAAGGCAATCAAAGAATTTTGATCTTTATATTATGAGCTACCATAAAAGCCAAGGAGACGGGGGCGTTTCATGAAAATGAGATCCCAAATTCTTCTGGCCCAATTACCTACGGCAATAATTATTTTCTTGATTACCTTTTTCTTTATTTTATTTCTCAATTCAATTAAAGAAAAATCAGAAGATATTCTCGTTGGAAATTTTAAGAGTATTCTTACCATGCAAAATATGAGTAAGTCTCTTGAAGAACTCAATGAACTTTATATCCATTCTCAGTCGAATCTCTCACAAACCTTGCAAAAGAGAAAATTGTTAGAAGATATGATTGAACAACAGTTGCTCATTCAAGATAAAAATATTAAAGACTCTCAGGAAAAAGAATTAACACGAGATCTCCATAAAAAATGGGAAATCTATAAACAAAAAATATCCAGACTGGGTGGCTCCCTTTTTAAGGGTGAGGCTTCCTATAAAGAAATTAAAAATCTAACAGAAGAAATTGTGAGCTTAAATCACGATGGTCTCATTCGTACAAAAGAAGATTTATCTCAATTTATCTCTAGTATTCTCATATTTATAACGTTTGGATCCATCATTAGTTTAATATTTGGATTTTATATGTCTTGGTTTTTTACAGGTCTTTTTTTAAGTCCCTTGAATCAAATGACTGAAATGATGCGTCAGATGGGAAAAGAGGACAAAACTACTTTTTTGCATATAAAAGGATCTGATGAAATTGAAGAGCTTTGTGAAGAGTTTAATCTTATGACAGGGCGTCTTGAAGAATATCACCAAGGTTCCTTAGGGAAGGCTATGAAAGATTATCAAATTCTAAAAGAATCGTTAGACGCCTTTCCCAATCCTATTTTTCTCTTAGATAATGTCGCCAATTTTATTTATATAAATAGAAAAGCGCGCCACCTTTTTGGATTTTCAAAAGATTTAAAAAAAATGCCCTCGCTTTTCCACATTGAAGAAAAATGGAGAGAGGCCTTCATTAAACTTTCAAATGAGGTTTTGATGACAAAGATGCCCTATGTTCCTAAAAAAGCAGAGGACGCTATTTCCATTGATAAAGAAAAGAAAACCCGCGTTTTTTTGCCCACCGTTTATCCTATAAAAAAAGATACCTCGGATGAATATCAAGTGGTAGAAGGTGTAGTTATAATCCTTCAAAATCTTGTGCATCCCCACCTTTCTGAGGTGAGAAAAACAGAAGCCTATGAAGCGCTTGTCCATGAATTTCAATCTCCTTTGACGGAAATTCATATGGCAATACATCTTTGTGTTCAAGAAGCAGCTGGTCCTCTTACAAAAAAACAACAAGAAATTCTTTTTGCGGCGCGCGAGAAATGTGAATATTTAGAAAAATTATGTCAAGATTTGTTTGAGATTTCGCGTGTTAATCAACAGAAAAATACTCTCGAACAGGAAGACATTGATGTAGAGGGTGTCGTCTTAAAGCTTATCACTTCTTTTAAGCTGGAAGCCGGTCAAAAAGGAATTTTTATTCATTTTGAGGCGCCTCCTTATTTAAGTAAGGTAAAGGCCAATCTTAGTCAGATTAAGACCTTACTCGGGAATCTTCTCCGAAATGCGCTTCATTATGCTGAGCCTGGAACAACTATAAAAATTAAGTTAGGAGAGAAAAAAAATATTATTGAGTTCCTCATTAATAATAAAGGGTCTTTTATCCCATTAGAATATCACAAAGATATTTTTAAAAAACACTTTAAGGTTCCTGGACAATCTGAAGAACGCTCAGGCTTAGGGCTTTATATCGCAAAACAAATTACCCAATCTTTAGGAGGAAAGGTTGGTGTTAAAAGTACGGAAAAACAAGGAACCACATTTTGGGTTCATCTTCCGATTTTGATGGAAACATGACCGTAGCAAAGAAAAACTCGTTGTTTTGATTTTAACTCATTATTTACTCCTTCTCCTTTATCCTGAAAGACGAGAAACCTGCAGGAGGAAAGAATGATCTATAAAAATTGTATTGATATCTGTCATGATTGTGTAGCGGCATGCGATCGTTGTTTTTTTGAAGGGGAAAGAACTGCCGAAATGGATATTTGCGCCACATGTGCAGATGTTTGTAATCTTGTCGCACGTCTGACGGCAAAAAATCTCTGTTGTAAAGAAGTCTATGAATTTTGCGCTAAAATTTGTGACGAATGTGCAATGCATTGTAATAAAATGGAGGGTGAGCATGCAAAAGTCTGCGCTGAAGCGTGTAAAAAATGTGCAGAAGCTTGCCGTAAATGCTATGGAGACTGCAAAGATATAAAAACGTGCTGCAAATAAGCATTCTTTCTATTCCTTTGATTTTTTCTTCTTTATAGCGTATAGATTTTTATATTGAGTCCTTTTGACATGAGAATCTTTCCTTGCAAGAATTTATTGAAACGTGGGGTTATGTTGCTGTTTTCTTAGGATCCTTAGTTGAAGGAGAATCCGTTATTTTTATAGCCGGGTTTTTAGCTCACGAGGGATATTTATCTCTTCCTAAGGTTATTATCATTTCTTTTATAGGGACTCTTTTTGCTGATCAAACACTTTACCATATAGGTCATCATTACGGGAACCATGTCTTTGATAAGTTCCCTTCTTTAAAGTCGAAAGCTGACAGAGCTTTTCAGCTTCTGAGGCGGTATGACACAGCTTTCATCCTTAGTTTCCGTTTCATTTATGGAATCCGTACCATTAGTCCCATTATTATTGGAAGCAGTGGAGTAACATTTAAACGGTTTACGATTTTGAATCTTTTAGCGGCCCTTATTTGGTCAGTAGGGAGTTGTGTTACTGCCTATTATTTTGCCTATCTTATCATGGATAAATTACACCTCATTCCTAAAATTATTTTAGGACTTGTCCTTGTCGGTGGAGGAGGCGGGTACCTGATTTTTAGGTGGCGTAAAAAACAAATTTAAGAGGCTTGAAAGGAGCTATTCATGGCCCACCGTTATCCCGTAAATTGGGACGAGTTTTATCGTAACGCACGCGCCCTAGCGTGGCGTCTCAACGAAAATCAGACATGGAAGGGTATGGTTGCCATCACGCGAGGGGGGCTGGTACCGGCTGCTGTTGTGGCTCGGGAGTTAGGAATTCGAAAGATAGATACGATCAGTATTGTTAGCTACGATGAAGAAGACCAGCAAATTCATCCCGTCATTCTCAAATCCTGTCAGATGGAGGACTACGGGAAAGGATGGCTTGTTGTGGATGATTTAGTCGATACAGGGACAACAGCAAAAATTGTTAGAGAAATACTCCCTCAAGCTCACATTGCGGCTATTTATGCAAAGCCTTATGGCAAAGGTCACGTGGATAGTTTTATGACAGAAGTCAGTCAAGATACGTGGATTGTATTTCCTTGGGAAAATGAAATTTAAAAGGGAAAAGCACTCCTAAGCCACGGCTCTTTGAGAAAGAGAAATGAGAGCTTTAGCAATAGATTCAACGATCTCTTTTGAAAGTTTTTTGTTTTCCCCTTCCACCATGATACGAATCAATGGCTCAGTACCCGATGGTCGAATCATGAGGCGGTCCTTCTCTCCAAGTTTTTTCCTTGCCTTTTCAAAAATCTCTTCAGCCTCGGTAAGCTCAAGAAGAGAAGGAGATAGCTTTAAATTTTTAAGGACTTGTGGAGAAGGGGTAAACAGCTTCATCACTTGACTGGCTGGCTTTTTCTTTGAAACGAGAACAGAGAGGACTTGGAGCGCTGTTAAAAGACCGTCACCTGATGTGGCATAATCAGAAAGAATGACATGTCCCGAGGGCTCTCCTCCTATATTATATCCTTCATCTCGCATCTTTTCGGCTACATAACGATCTCCTACAGCTGTACGAATAAGGACGAGTCCCAGTTTTTCTAAATACTGTTCCAATCCCACATTAGACATATGAGTGGAAACAAGTCCTTCCCCTTTTAAGAGTTTTCGTTCATACCAATCGGTTGCGATAAGAGCCATGATTTGATCACCATCAACAAGCCCCCCAAGCTCGTCAGAAAAAATTACCCGATCCGCATCTCCATCAAAAGCGAGCCCTACGTGGGCCTTCTCTTCCTTGACTTTCTCACATATCAACTGGGGATAGGTCGCTCCACATTTGTCATTAATATTTTGGCCATTTGGAGTGGTTGAGAGGGGGATGACAGTCGCCCCGAGTTCTCTGAGAACTAAAGGAGCGACTTTATAAGCTGCTCCGTGGGCACAATCCACAACAACACGCAAACCTTCAAAATGAGTATGACGAGGAAGGCTTCCTTTTACAAACTCTACGTATCGGCCAATCGCATCGTCTAAATGGATCATTTGACCTAAATAAGGAGGGCTTACCAAAAAGGGAGAAGATTCAAGCCGTGCTTCAATTTCTCTTTCAACGTCATCAGAAAGCTTAAATCCATCAGGATCAAAAAGCTTAATTCCGTTATCCGCAAAATGATTATGAGACGCTGAGATCATAACTCCCAAATCAGCCCGCATGGAACGTGTAATCATAGCCACGGCAGGCGTTGGCAAAGGGCCTACGGTTGCAACATCCATTCCCACAGAAACGAAACCGGCTGCAAGGGCTGATTCAACCATATAACCTGAAAGGCGCGTATCTTTTCCAATCACGACCCGATGGCGATGGTCTCCTCGCATAAAACGAAGACCAATGGCTTGTCCTAACCGTGTTAGGGTATGGGGTGTGAGAGGTTCTGTATTTGCTTGCCCCCGAATTCCATCGGTTCCAAAAAACTTACGCATGTCGAATTTGCTTTCTCGCAAGAATAAAAAAACTTAGTTTACATTTATAATTTCTGAAGAGATATCTTAAAGTTGAAGATACATCAATATGTATAATAAATTTTAAAAGGGGCCAGAACATAAATTTTTTGTCATATTTTGTGAAAAAGAAAGCTTTTCTTTTGGTTGACCCTCTTATAACTTCTTCATAATGTTGTGCCATGATAAATACGTTACAATCATTTCCCGCCATTCCCCGCATTGGTGTGGTCGGCTGCGGAACTTGGGGGAAAAATCTAGTCCGAAATTTTGCAGAGCTTGGTGCTCTTGCCGCTATATGTGATAGCGATTCTTCCAAAGCTCAGGCTCTTGCTTCCCAATACAATGTACCCGTCTTCTCCGAAGAAGAGATCTTTTCTCATGCTTCTCTAGATGGCGTTGTTATTTCGTCCTTCGCTCCTTTGCATGCACATCATGCTGAAAAAGCGCTTACAGTTGGCAAGCATGTCTATATTGAAAAACCCTTTGCTCTTTCCGTTAGAGAAGCAAAAAAGCTTTGCTCCCTGGCTCAAGCTCATAACTGTATTCTTATGGTAGGCCACATCCTTAACTATCATCCGGCGTTTATGGCGCTCAAAGATCATTTAGCGGAGCTTGGACCTTTAAAACACATTTATGCAAACCGTTTAGGTCTCGGACGTTTCCGTCAAACAGAAAGTGTAGTATGGGATTTAGCAAGCCATGATATCTCATTGATTCTTGCCCTTACCCAAGCCATGCCTGAAAACGTTACGGCCATAGGACAAACTTTTCTTGCCCCGCGCAAACCAGCAAGCGCTCTTCTCACTCTAACATTCCCTGACCATCTTACAGCTCATAATCATGTCTCTTGGCTTTCCCCTTTTAAAGAACAAAAACTTGTGGTGATCGGAGAAAACGCAATTGCGGTCTTTGATGATCGCAAACCTTGGGCTGAAAAACTTCAAATCTCAAAAAATTGTTTTGGATGGAAAGAGGGCCAACCTCTTGCGAATGAGAATTTTCAAACGCGGACGATTCTCCTCCCGGAAGAGGAGCCCCTCAAAAACGAATGCCTCCATTTTCTCATCTGTATTCAAAAGGGAGAGGAACCTCTCACCTCAGGTCTCGAAGGTCTACGTGTGACAGAAGTCTTAGAAAAAGCAGAAAATTCTTTGCAAGGAAGGAAAAATCATGATTCCTTTTATTGATCTTGCTGTTCAACAAAAACGCATCCGTCCTTACCTCGAAGCGGCCCTGCTTCGCGTTTTGGATCATGGGTGTTATATTATGGGACCTGAAGTGTACGCCCTTGAAAAACAGCTCTCTTCTTTTTGTGGAGCACAGCACACCCTATCTTGTGCAAATGGCACAGATGCTATAGCCCTCATCCTTATGGCCAAGAATATAGGACCCGGAGATGCTATTTTCGTCCCCAGTTTTACTTTTGCAGCTACGGCTGAGGTGGTTGCTTGGGTGGGAGCCACCGTTGTCTTTATTGATGTTCTGCAAGATACCTTTAATATGGATCCGGTAAGCTTAGAGAAAGGGATTCAAAGAGCGAAAGATCTTAATCTTCACCCTCGTGGTATTATTCCCGTTGACCTTTTTGGTCAAGCTGCTGACTACGATGCGATCAATACCCTTGCACAAAACCATGAACTTTGGGTTATAGCCGATGCAGCACAAAGTTTTGGAGGCACTTATAAAGGTCGAAAAATCGGGACGCTTGCCGAATCTACCTCAACGAGTTTTTACCCTTCTAAACCTTTAGGGTGCTATGGAGATGGAGGAGCTGTGTTTACAGAAAATGAAGAGCTTTACAAAATTCTGCAATCCATACGCGTTCATGGTCAAGGCGAAGACAAGTATCAAAATATCCGTATTGGCATGAATGGGCGCTGTGATACCTTGCAAGCGGCTATCCTTCTCGAAAAACTTGCTATTTTCCCGGAAGAAATTTCTTTGCGACAAAAAGTTGCCGACAGATATTCAGAAGGTCTTGATGAAGTTACCATAACTCCTTTCGTTGAGAAAAACTGTCAATCTGTTTGGGCACAATACACCGTAAAAGTAGATCCTGGAAAACGTAAAGAAATTATAGAAGAATTGAAAAAAGAAGAGATTCCGACGATGATCCATTACCCCCTCCCTCTTCATCACCAACAAGCTTATCATTCTTATCCTTGTGCAACTGAGACCTTACCCGTTAGTGAATCTTTAGCTAACTGTGTTCTTAGTCTTCCCATCCATCCGTACTTAGAAGTTGGAACTCAAGATTATATTATTCAACGCTTTTGCAATGTTGTCACGCGGCTTGGAGCTAAAAAATCGGCATAAATTGTGAAAATAGCTCTTTAAAGAAGTAAATAGCTTCGGATTTCACGAGCAAGGGTCGTAAAAAGGTCTTGAATGCCTGCAATATAAGGCCCTCCTGCCTGAGCAAGATCAGGTCGACCTCCACCTCCTTTCCCCCCGATACAAGGACCAACTTTTCGGATCAAATCCACAGCATTAAAGGTAGATAAAAGGTCAGGACTCACCCCAATCACAAGGGAGACTTTCCCTTCTCCCTCGCTCACAACCGCAAAGATGCCCGATTTATGTTCCGCTTTCAGCTCATCCACAATAGGTTTGAGATCTTGAGGGGGGATGTCTTTTAAGTGGCGTTTAAAGAAGGCCACACCATTCAGAATTTCGGGTTTTTGTGAGTCTCCTCCTGAAGTTGCTAAACGTTGACGAAGGGATTGGACTTCTCTCTCTAAGGATTTTCGCTCATCAAGAAGTTGCTCCATTTTTTCACCCACAGCGCTCGGACCGACTTTAAGCTGCTCTGATAGCCCTAAAACAATTTTTTGTTGAGAGTTGGCAAAATCTTCTGCCATACGTCCTGTGAAAGCTTCGATACGTCTTATGCCAGCTGCAATCCCTGTCTCAGAAATAATTTTAAAATAACCAATATCTCCCGTACGATCCACATGCGTACCGCCACAAAGTTCAACGGAAAAAGGTTCTTGAATGTCTTCTCCCATAGACACCACCCGAACTTCCTCACCATATTTCTCTCCAAACAAAGCAAGAGCCCCCTCTTTTGAAGCTTCTTCAGGGGTCATAAGTCGCACATTCACAAATGTATTTTGCCGAATTTGATCATTGACTTCCCGTTCAATCGTCTGAATTTCTTCACGCGTTAAGGCCTTTGGATGGCTAAAATCAAAACGCAAACGCTCTGGTGCCACTAAGGATCCTTTTTGAATCACATGGCTGCCTAAGTGTTTACGAAGTGCTTTGTGAAGCAAATGAGTAGCAGAATGGTTTGCGCGTAAAAGAGTCCGTCTATGTGCATCCACAACTGAATGAACAACTCCACCTACCTTAAACTCGCCTTCTATCACTCGCCCTAAATGAACGATCAGATTTCCCAACCGTCGCTGGGTATCTTCAACGATCATCTTGCCCGTAAGGGAGGAAATCACGCCTGTATCACCTATTTGGCCTCCTGATTCCCCATAAAAAGGGGTCTGATTAACCAAAAGATTAATTCTATCCCCTTCTATAACGTGAGTAACAATTTCCCCATCCTTAACAAGAGCTTCAATAATTCCTTCTGACGCGGTTGTTTTGTAGCCTAGAAATTCTGTCCCGTTCAATTGATCTCGAAGTTCAAACCAAATGCGGTCTGTTTTGCTTTCTCCCGAGCCTATCCAAGCCGCTCTGGCTTCAGCCTTTTGTCGCTTCATAGCTTGATGAAATCCTGTCATATCAACAGCTTTTCCTTCAGATCGAAGAACGTCCTGAGTTAAATCCAAAGGAAAACCATAGGTGTCATAAAGCTTAAAGGCAACTTCCCCCGGTAAAAGATCTTTAACTTTTTGAGATTCTTCAGAAAGAAGCTTAAGTCCTTTTTCTAAAGTTTGACGGAAACGATCTTCTTCAAGGTTTAACGTTTCGATCATAAGGGGCGTTGCACGAATTAATTCAGGATAGGCTCTTCCCATCTTCTCCACGAGGGTTGGCACAAGCTTGGCCATAAGAGAGTCCTTATATCCCAAAAGCTGCACATGGCGCATGGCTCGACGTAGGATGCGGCGCAAAACATATCCTCGACCTTCATTACTAGGCAAAACGCCATCGGCCATTAAAAAACACCCTGAACGTAAGTGATCTGCAATCACGCGATGAGAGTCTCGACAAGGCCCTTTCGCTTGGGTTTTGGTGATTTCTTCTGAAGCTTCAATCAGAATTTTAAAAATATCTGTATCAAAATTATCATGAACACCCTGAAGAACTGCCGCAATACGTTCAATTCCCATACCTGTATCAACAGAAGGTTTTGGAAGAGAAACAATTTCATCGGATCCTAATTGCTCATACTGCATAAACACAAGATTCCAGATTTCAACAAAGCGATCTCCTTCTGCTTCAGGACTCCCCGGGGGGCCTCCCGAGATATGGGGACCATGATCATAAAAAATTTCAGAACACGGCCCACAGGGACCCGTTTCTCCCATGGACCAAAAATTCTCAGCTTTATCCGCAATACGGATGATTTTCTTATCGGAAAGGCCTGAAATTTTACGCCATAATGTTGCTGCTTCCTCATCTTCCCTATAAACGGTTATGATGAGTTGAGTAGGCGATATTCCCCATTCTTTCGTAATCAACGTCCATGCATAGTCAATCGCCTTTTCTTTGAAATAATCTCCAAAGGAAAAGTTTCCTAACATTTCAAAAAAGGTATGATGGCGCGCCGTATGACCGACGTTTTCGAGGTCATTGTGTTTCCCTCCCGCGCGAATGCATTTTTGAGCCGAAGCTGCACGGGTGAATCCCAGATTTTCTTGACCGGTGAACACATTTTTGAACTGAACCATGCCTGAGTTGACAAACAAAAGAGTTGGGTCATTATGAGGAATCAGAGAGCTCGATGGTACCACTGTATGCTCTCGGTTTTGAAAATACTCTAAAAAAAATGATCGGATATCTGCCGTTGTTTGCATGAGTATTTAAGCCGCTGTGTCTTCAACGCTTTCTGAGATAGAAAGACTTTGACTGACAACGCCCGTATTCGAACGGATCGCTGCTTCAATTTCAGTTGCAATAGCCGGATTTTCTTTTAAAAAGACGCGGGTATTTTCTCGACCTTGACCAATGCGTTGATTCTTATAAGAATACCAAGACCCCGATTTTTCAATAAGATTGGCTTTAACCCCTAAATCAATCAGCTCACCTGTTTTGGAAATCCCTTCTCCATACATGATATCAAATTCAACCACCTTAAAGGGTGGTGCAAGCTTATTCTTCACAACCTTTACGCGGGTTTGATTCCCCACCACTTCTTCTCGATCTTTGAGAGATCCGATACGGCGAATATCCAAGCGGATGGAGGCATAAAACTTAAGGGCATTTCCGCCTGTCGTGGTTTCAGGATTGCCAAACATAATGCCAATTTTTTGACGAATTTGATTGATGAAAATCACCATACAGTTGGTTTTTGAAACCGATCCTGTTAATTTACGCAAAGCCTGACTCATAAGGCGAGCTTGGAGCCCCATATGGGAATCCCCCATCTCTCCCTCAAGTTCAGCCTTAGGAACGAGAGCAGCAACGCTGTCTACCACCAACACATCAATCGCACCCGAGCGAACCAGCGTGTCGGCAATCTCAAGGGCTTGTTCACCCGTATCCGGTTGAGAAATAATAAGATTATCTGTGTCAACCCCAAGTTTACGGGCATAAACGGGATCAAGGGCATGTTCCGCATCCACAAAGGCACATGTTCCTCGCGCTTTTTGAGCTTCTGCCACCACGTGAAGTGCAAGCGTTGTTTTTCCCGAGCTCTCAGGCCCATAGATTTCAATAATACGTCCCTTAGGAAGTCCTCCAATCCCCAAAGCTATATCAAGACTGAGAGATCCTGTGGAAATAGAGGACACATCAGAAATAGCATCTCTTTGTCCCAGACGCATGACCGACCCTTTTCCAAACGCTTTTTCAATCTGACCTAAGGCTGCTTCCAGAGCTTTTTGCTTTTCCATAAGAAATCTCTCTTTTAATATTGATCTCTTCTTTATATTTCACAGCTTAGGCCCGAGCGCAATTCTAATTTATGATAGACACTCTCTGGTTTAAAAGCCAAAGAGTTTATGTGAGGAATCTTAAAAGAGATAAAAATAAGGAAGCCCACCCTATTTTGATTTTTTTGGTGTTGGAATTCGAGAGGCTCGGCGTGTAGATCTGCGGTTGGTTTTTGCCCTTCTTTTTAGTGTCCTTTGGACTCTCATTTTTGGAGTTGGTCTTGCTGTCCTCTTCGTCCTTGTTCTTGGAGTTTGTTTTGCTGTCTTCTGGCTCCTCGCGTTTGGAGTTGATCTTACTCTTTTCTTGGTCTTTGTGTTTGAAGCTGATCTTGTTGTTTTTTTAATTTTCGTGGTTGGCGTTGATTTTACTGTTTTCTGGATCTCGGTCTTTGCAACAAATGTTGGCGTTTTCTGGGTCTTCTCTTTTGAAGGGGATTGTGTTGTTTCAGCAGGTACTGGCCGCTGTAAAGCGTGTCCTACTTCCTTTGTTCTCTGTGATTTAGAAGGCTTTGATGCGGCTATCTTAGGCTTATGTTGTGAAAGAAAATTTTTACTTTTTAGGGATGGTTTGGGGCGTTCTCCCCATACGATGTCTGCAATGTGAAAAAGCTCTGATTGTTGTCTTCCCGTTAAAGGTCTATAGAGAGTAAGGCCTAGAATGGGCTTTTCTCTTTTTCCTAAAGTGGGAATAGCGTAAACAAGATCTGTGTCACTCTCTAAGGCAATAAAAGCATGGTTGTGTTCAATATCCTTATAGATTTTATCTTCACGAAAACCTTTTTTTAATGTTGAACTGTACACACGATATTCAGGTTTTTGGGCAACGCCGACCTGAACTTTCACTAAAGCGCTCATGCTAGGATTAGAAGGCCCTGAAGGGATAATAACAAATCCAGAATCCTTGGTCATTAAGCTAGATATTTCTTGTTTTGCTTTGTTAAGCTCTTGTGGAGAAGTTTTTTTAGTGTTTAATGAGTTAAGAATTGCCGTTAACCGACTCTCTTCTGATTGATGATGGGGAGAAGTAAGGTGAGAGATCACTTGTTGTGTAAGAGGTAAAGAACGCTTATTTGGAGATAAGCAAGTATGCGCACTTTTCTCTCCCAAATGATAGACGGGTCCTCCTTCTGAAGAGGCACCTATTTCCTGAGAAGAGGCTTTTTTGGAAAAGAGTTGGCTGTTTCTCGTAAGCAAATCGTTAAGATAAGCCACACTTCCCGTAAAATCCTTTGAGGATAGATCATTCCCAATTTTAGCCGGTGTTTGGTGCCCTATATTGCATAACCCCCTCTTCTCATAAAAGAATTCTTTAATAAACTTTTCAGATGCTTTTTTCATTTGTTCTTGCTCAGAAGGCGTAAATCTTGCAAGCCCTATATTTCCGGTCATTTGATTGACATACTTTTTAAACTCATCTTGAGCCATTTTCTCAGCCGTCGCTTTTTTTTGGTCTTGATGGGCTTTTTCTATATTTTGAACAAATTTTGATCCTTGTTTGTGATCTTTTTGTTGAGCGCGTCTTTTTTTTAGGATATTTGCCACTTCAGGAGAAAAATCTTTTCCCTTTTTTGGACCGGCTTTAAGTAATGAAGTGGTTGAAAGAAAGGTCAAAATTAAAAAAGTTAAATATTTTTTCATAAACCACCTGCACCATAAAATTAAATCACTTCTCTAGCTAATATATTATCACATTTGAGATATTCAAGGCAAATATGAGATCGTTAAATAAAATAGAAACTGCTGCAACAGGGTCTTCTTCAACAATGAATATTCAAAAAGATCCTGAGTGATTTCAGGACGACAGCCTCATTTAAAGAATTTAAGATCTTTTTCAGTACTTTCTTAAGAACATCCGGAGGTGCTACCGCAAGTGTCACACTTAAAGCACGTCCCATTGCGCACAAGGGTAAAATTCCCACATTCTTGACACGCATCGCCAGCATACCCTTTAAGACGAGCTTGAAACCGACGCTCTTCCACTTCACTTATCATGCTTGATCCCATAAGAGGAGGGATGGAATCAGTGCCTGTAGCTTCATGAAGTAAATAAGCATCTTGTCCTCGGTTAGCTGGCGATATAACAAACAAATTGTTTCGGACATACCCGTTACTTGTCAGACTATTAACCATTTCTCCTTTGTCTTTTTTGATCAGTGCTCCTTTTTCCGCTTCAACCCGCCCAATCGTATCTGGACGCAAATCCATGGGTTCTGCATGCGCAAGATCTGTTCGTCCTAAATAGGAAATAGCGACCTCGCGGAAAATATAATCAAGGATAGAAGTGGCCATTTTAATGGTGTCATTTCCTGACACAGGGCCTGAAGGTTCAAAACGTGTAAAGACAAAGGCATCCACAAATTCTTCTAAAGGAACGCCATATTGCAATCCAATAGAAATGGCCATCGCAAAATTGTGCATCAAACTGCGGAAGGAAGCCCCTTCTTTATGCATATCAATGAAAATTTCCCCTAAACTTCCGTCATTATATTCGCCCGTTCGTAAATAAACCTTGTGCCCTCCGACAACAGCTTTTTGCGTATAGCCCTTACGGCGATTAGGGAGCTTTTGGCGTTGAGCCCTGTGAATAAATCGCTCCACAATTTTTTCTGCCACAACTTTTACTTTTTCAGGAGATGATTTTTCATAAAGGGTCTCTGTGGTTTCCTCTCCCAATAAGGATGCATTTAAAGGCTGAGAAAGCTTTGACCCATCCCGGTAAAGAGCATTGGCTTTAAGAGCGAGTCTCCAAGAAAGAAGATAAGCTTCCTTGCATTCTTCAATGGTTGCTCGATTAGGCATATTGATGGTCTTAGAAATAGCCCCTGAAATAAAAGGCTGAACGGCTGCCATCATTCGAATATGGCTTTCTGCTGAGAGATACCGTGTTCCTGTTCGACCGCAAGGATTGGCACAATCAAAAACAGCCAAATGTTCATTTTTAAGGTGCGGAGCTCCTTCAACAGTCATAGTTCCACAACAATAAGCATTCGCGGCTTCAATTTCATCATGCTTAAAGCCTAAATGAGTTAAGAGATTAAATCGGGGATCATTGAGCTGGGTATCTGTAAGCTTAAGGATCTTCTTGCAGAAATCATCCCCGAGAGTCCACCGATTAAAGACAAATTTAATATCAAAAGCAGATTTTAGATTGTCTTTCAAAAGATCAATTTCTCGGTCTGTAAATCCTTTGTCTCGCAACGTTTTAAAATTGAGTTTAGGCGCTCCTTCAAGGGTTTCATGACCGACCGCATACTGGATAATGTCTTCAATTTGTTTTGAGGTATATCCCAATACGTCAAGAGCTTGAGGAACCAAGCGATTGATAATTTTGAAATAGCCTCCTCCCGCGAGTTTTTTAAATTTTACCATAGCAAAATCAGGTTCAATACCGGTTGTATCACAATCCATTACCAAGCCAATCGTTCCGGTAGGGGCAATGCACGTTGTCTGCGCATTACGATAGCCGTGCTTTTGTCCCAGGTCTAAAGCTTTATCCCACGCTTGACGACAGGCCTTTAAGAGGGTTGGACAAGGGCAATCTTTTTCTTCCAAAGGAACAGGAAGAATTTCAAGCCCTTCGTAACCTCCTTTTTCTCCATAAGCCGCGCGACGGTGGTTGCGCATAACGCGAAGCATGTCCTTCTCATTAAGCCTATAGTGTTTAAAAGCCCCTAGTTGGATTGCCATTTCCGCAGAAGTAGTATAAGAAATACCCGTCATTAAGGCTGAAATAGCGCCTGCAATGGCACGGCCTTCTTTACTACTATAAGGAATACCAGAAGCCATTAAAAGACCTCCTATGTTAGCAAATCCGAGACCCAATGTGCGGAATTCATAAGAAAGTTGTGCAATTTCTTTAGAAGGAAACTGGGCCATCATCACCGTAATCTCCAGGGCGATCGTCCACAATCGTACGCCATGCTCAAACGCTTTCACGTCAAAGTGAAGTTCCCCTGCCTTTGCTTTCTTATCTTGGGGATTCATAAACGTCACAAGATTGAGAGAAGCAAGATTACATGCCGTGTCATCTAAGAACATGTATTCAGAACAGGGGTTTGATGCCCGAATGCGCCCACTTTGAGGGCACGTATGCCACTCATTGATAGTAGTATCATATTGAATGCCTGGATCAGCTGAAGCCCAAGCCGCATGACCAATTTGGTTCCATAAATCCCGTGCTTTCAGCGTCTTATAAATACTTCCGTCCGTCCTCCGAAGAAGATCCCACTCTTTATCTTCCGTAACGGCATGAAGAAATTTATTTGTTACCCGAACAGAGTTATTGGAATTTTGTCCAGAGACGGTACGATAAGCTTCCGAATCCCAATCCGTGTCATATTCGGGAAAATCGATATGAGTATATCCTTGGCGTGCAAATTGAATGATGCGTTGACAATAGTTTCCCGGAATCATCGCTTCACGGGCTTCCTTTAAAGCGTTGTAAAGTGAAGGATTCTCCTGTGGATTAAACCGCTCATCCCCTTGTCCTTTTTGGCAGGCGAGAAGGATCGTAGAAAGATGGTTTTTGGCAACTTTAGAGCCCACAACTAAGTCTAAAACTTTTTGCTCTTCAACGACTTTCCAATTAATGTATTCTTCAATATCAGGGTGATCAATATCGACAACAACCATTTTAGCGGCACGCCGTGTCGTTCCTCCCGATTTAATCGCACCCGCCGCTCGATCACCAATGCGTAAAAAGCTCATCATGCCTGAAGAGCGTCCTCCTCCTGAGAGAGATTCTCCTGAGCCTCTTAAATTAGAGAAGTTCGATCCTGTCCCTGAACCATACTTAAAAAGGCGCGCTTCGCGCACCCATAAATCCATAATTCCTCCCTCATTGACAAGATCATCTTGAATGCTTTGAATAAAGCAAGCGTGAACTTGAGGATGTTCATAGGACGATGTTGATGTTTTTAATTCTCCTGTTTTGTCATCCGTAAAGTAATGACCTTGAGCGGGTCCATTAATGCCGTAAGCCCAATAGAGACCCGTATTGAACCATTGGGGAGAGTTAGGTGCACACATTTGAGCGCACAACATATGTCTCATTTCATCAAAATAAGCGCGGGCATCCATTTCCGTATCAAAATAACCCCCCTTCCAGCCCCAATAAGTCCAGCAACCGGCCATGCGATCAAAAACTTGCTGAGCCTTCATTTCACTTCCATAACGTTCTTTTTCAGGCAAATTTTTTAGGGTTTTAAGATCGGCTTCCTGCCGCCATAACCACTCAGGGACTCCTTCTTCTTTAACTGACTTTAAGGCGCAAGGAACACCGGCTTTTCGAAAGTATTTCTGAGCCAGAATATCGCATGCCACTTGTGACCAAGACGATGGCACTTCAATTCCTTCAAGATGAAAAACAATCGAACCATCAGGATTACGGATTTCACTGTCTGTTTGCCGGAATTCAAAAAAGCTATAAAGATCGGTGCCCTCTTGGGTGAAATGACGCGTAATCTTCATCGAGTGCCCCTCTTCTCGTGTAAGTGTTTGTTTATATCTGGATCTTATGACTATAGGAAGTTAGGAAAGAAGGTCAATCTCCATTTTCGACTTGACAACCTAAGTGGTTGAGAGTGGACAAATCCTTTTTAAAATGGCACCTTAGGAGAGGATAAAATAATATAAAGAGAGCTCTTTCATGTTCAAATTACTCACCTTAAGCTTAGGACTGTTTTTTCTTTGGAACGCAAGTGGCGTTGCACAAAATTCTTCCTGTGGAGAGGGATATGTCTATACTCTTACGGTGTTAGGATGGGAATGTATGCAAGCGTGTCAAAGTGATAGTGACTGTGCTAAATCTCCAATCAATGCGGTGATGGTGTGCGTGGCAGGTGCTTGTCATTATCATGAATGTCAGGAAAGTTCAGATTGTTTCTCTGACCAAGTGTGCAAAACACTAAAAGGCCTTAATGGGCAAGCAAACGTATGTTTTTATAAATGATTTCTTCGTCAAAAGTTAAAGCTATGGCTTGAGAGTAGACAGATCCTTTGCAGAATGCCATAGTGTTGTAAATTTAAAAGGGAGTTCCTATGTTATGGATAAAGCTACTCACCTGGTTTAAGGGAGAGCTTGTCGGCCAGGATTCCTTTGGAAATCGTTATTATCGAGAAAAAGGAGCTGAAAGTCTTAAGGAAAGACGGTGGGTTCTTTATAAAGGACGTCCAGAAGCCTCAAAAGTACCGGCGGAATGGCATGGATGGCTTCATCATACGATTGAAAGGCCGCCTGCTATTGAGACACTTAAAAGATGGCCTTGGGAGAAAAATCATCTTCCCAATCTTTCAGGAACACCCTATGCTTATCGACCATCAGGACATTTTTTTGCAGGGGGAAAACGAAAGCCAGCAACGGGGGATTATAAGGCCTGGTCTCCCCATGAGGTGAAGGATGAAAACTAACTTGCTTGAAGTTGGAATGGGAGCTGTGGTTCTTGTTGTATTCGCTGTTTTTGTTATATTTGCTTATTCAACAAGTCAATGGCAACCTTCCAAAGGGTATGAAGTAATAGCTAAATTTGATCGCATCGATGGGTTGATGCGAGGCGGTGATGTGCGTCTCAGTGGAGTGAAAGTGGGAACGGTTAAAGAGATCCATCTTGATCCTCATTCCTATCTAGCTGTTGTTCATATTACGCTCTCTCCTGATGTGACCCTTCCCAAGGACAGTGCGGCTGAAATTGTGAGCGATGGTCTTTTGGGAGGAAAAGTTCTGGCTCTTGTTCCAGGAGGAGAAGATGAGCTCATTCTCCCAGGAGGAGAAATCCTCCATACTCAAGCCGCCGTAAGTTTGGAATCCCTTATTGGACAATTTATTTTCAGTGCGCAAGATAAGAAAGATGACAGCCAGAAGTAGTCAGTTATCCGTCCTTAGTTACCAGAAAGTTTCTTATCTTACCGGATATACTCCTAAACTAGCATCAGGGATAAGGAAACTTGTTATGATCGCTGATACTTGTTTGCTGATCACTCTTTTCATGACCCCTCTTTATGGACAAGGGTTTGACGCGCTTTTAAATGAGCTTTCTGGATCTGATGCGGATCAGTTGGAAAGTGAATTGGCAGATAAGAAAGGAGATCCATCCTCTTCTAAAACAGACGCTCCTTTCCTTTCTGAAGAGGATGAGTTTGCGCCCGAAAAGAACATTGTCACAAATGGTGTTACACTCCAAGGACTGGATAAGCAAACGGCGCGTGTATTTATTATTAATGCGCCTATTGGAAAACCGATTGAATTTGGAAGCTTAAAAATCGTCGTTCACCATTGTGAAAACGCCCCGCTTGAAGACTATCAAGAATCCATGGCTTTTATAACGATCTCAGATAGAAGATCTAAAAGTGCCACCCACCCTCTTTTCTCGGGGTGGATGTTCGCATCAAGCCCTTCTCTTTCAGCCCTTGACCACCCTATCTATGATGTATGGATTAAGGGATGTAAGAATATAGATTAGCCTCAGTTCGAGGTAAGAGATGGATTTGTTATTCATCCAATTATCCGCTTTTTGCTTTTAAAGCAGGGACTCTGGATGTGGATTCTCGCCTCTTCCTTGGTATACCCCGACTCACGGAAATGACATACTTACTTTACGAGTCAATATATGTCTTTTTTAATTTCTTCCCTCGTATGAGAGTTATTCCAATAATCTTTGCCACCAACCTTTGCGGGCGCCAGCTTTTTTGCGTTGAGAGGGGGGTAAGGGAACGTCTTCTTCTGTTTTCTTATGATCACCTTTTTCATTAATTATTTCTTTCTTGGAAGACGGTAAAGATTGATTTTTTGATTGAGAGGCAGAGAAAGAGGATACCTCTGAAGAAGTGGGGCGCGACGAGACAGTTTCCCCTTCCTGAGGTTCTCTTCTCTCTTGCCGGTGTTTCCGATCAAACTTACGATATCTCCGGCGAGGTTTACTTCCAGAGACTTCTCTCTGTGGGGCTTCCGGTTGAGAGGAATCTCCCCCTATATTTTGAGTGATTTGTTCCTCTTTAGCAGGAGATTCTCTCGTTTCTTCAATAAGCGTTAGAGAAGGCGATGTTTCCTGAGGTTTGGCGAAGTGGCTACGGGGGCGTCGATCATGACGTCGCTTTCTTGTATGGCGATGGCTTTCTTTTTCTAAAACTTGAGAAGAGGAAGCAACAAGTATTTCTTCTCCTTCTACGTTGTGTTTCGTCATTTCCTCTTCTTGTAGAGCTTCTTTTCGGATGCGTGAACGTTCAATTCTATAATCTGGGGGAATGAGCGTATCATCTCTAGAAAAGCGCACAGCAATCTTCCATTTTGTTTCAATATTTTGAAGAGTCGTTCTCTTTTGATTTAAAATATAAAGAGCAATTGAAGTAGGAATATAAACGATAATTTCATTCGCCTTTTGGGCCATGGCCTCTTCTTCAATGGCTCGAAGGGCATGAAGGGAAGAAGACTCTACAGATCGAATCATTCCCGTTCCACGGCAAGATTGGCAAGGAAGGCTTGTGGATTCAATGATATTTGGCCTTAAACGCTGGCGGGAAAGTTCTAAGAGACCAAAAGGACTGATGCGCCCGACTTGTACGCGCGCTCGATCATGTCTCATAGCGTCCTTCAATCGGCGTTCAACGGCTTCTACATTGCGACTTTCATCCATGTCGATAAAGTCAATAACAACGAGCCCCGCCAGATCTCGAAGACGTAACTGACGAGCCACTTCTTCTGCTGCTTCTAAGTTAGTTTTTAAAGCTGTTTCTTCGATATGGCGCTCACGCGTGGCTTTTCCAGAATTTACGTCAATCGCAACGAGAGCTTCCGTTGTTCCAAAAACAATATATCCCCCCGATCTTAATTGAATAACAGGGTTATGCATTGCATCAATTTGCTGTTCAACACCATAACGAAAAAAAAGAGGGATTTTATCATCATTATATTGTTTGATTTTTTTAGAATGGCTGGGCATGAGCTTGCGAATAAATTCTTTTGCTTCTTTATAACCCTCTTCTCCTTCAACCCAAATTTCATCAATATCACGAGAATAATAATCTCGGATAGCTCGTTTCAAGAGATTACTTTCCTCGTAAATGAGAGCGGGAGCAATGGAATGAAGAGTTTTCTCTCGAATATCGTTCCAAAGTTTCATCAAATAATCGCAGTCTCTCTTTATTTCAATTTTGCTCCGTGATATGCCGGCGGTGCGGATAATCAGTGACGTTGTTTCAGGGAGACTGATGGATTCAATAATTCCTCGTAAGCGTTTGCGATCGGAGGCATTCGTGATTTTTCGTGAAATTCCTCCCCCCTTAGCTGCGTTGGGCATTAAAACGCAATATCGGCCCGCTAGAGAGAGATATGTTGTAAGAGCAGCACCTTTCGCACCACGTTCTTCTTTTGTTATCTGGACAAGCATGATTTGGCGTCGTTTGATGACCTCTTGAATTTTATATTGACGCAAAGGACGATGGCGATGGGGGCGTTCTTGGATTTCTTCAACATCCTCACCTCCTAAAATTTCTACGCCATTATTGGGGGTGAGGTCTTCTGTCAACTCCTCGATAGAAGAGAGCGCTTCTTCCTCACCTCGAGCCATCAGAGCTTCGCGGTCTTCTATGGGGATTCGATAATAATCGGGGTGAATTTCATTAAAAGCGAGGAAACCATGTCTATTCCCCCCAAACTCCACAAAAGCAGCTTGAAGAGAAGGCTCGATACGTATTACCTTTGCAAGGTAGATGTTCCCCTTAAGCTGTTTTTTTGTTGTGGTTTCAAAATCGAACTCTTCAAGACGGTCATTACTTAAAATCGCCACCCGTGATTCTTCAGGGTGGGAGGCATCAATTAACATTTGTTTACCCATGGGTCCAACTCCATACATGATCCTCATCAGAGGATATTTATTTGGCAATCGGAAACCTTGGACGTTTCGATTAACTTCCCCTTAACCTCATACAAAAAGGTATATACAAAAGAGAAGATTGACCTACAGGGAGAGAGATAGAGTAATGATATATCATATGATGCGTCTCATCCCTTAAATGTTTTAATATGGCCATTGTATTAAAATCGAACCTATCATTGGTTTCGTCTTACGTTATTGTTTAAATTCTTCTTGGTGATCGACAAAAACTCAGGGATTCATCAGTTTTCTTTTTTATCTCCCTTGAACTACATCCTTTTACCAAGAGGCAACTTTATATTTTTCAGCATACTCCTATCTTGTCCAGGACACAACTTTTTTATTTTAGGCGAGGGGACAAAAACTCCTAGGTAATTTTCCTTTTTTTGTCCTAAAGTAAAAAAGAAGAATAGTTAAGAAATTGTGTCCTAAAAACATTATGCGCCCAGAAATTCTCTTTCCTCTTTACGCCACCCTTGAAAATTTAAAAGGAGTTGGGCCAGGCATTGCGAAAACACTCAATCGTTTGGGACTAAAGCGTGTGATTGACGTAATTTGGCATTTACCAATAGGGATTGCTTATTTTCCACTCAAACGTTCATTAAGAGGGTGCAGGACAGGAGATTCGGTAGCGATTGTGGCATCGGTCAGAGCTTATGAACCGTCCATTAAAGGAAAGCGTCAACCTTTTAAAGTTATATGTGAAGTGGAAAGAGAGATTTTAATTCTCACCTTTTTTAAAGCTTACCCTAAAACTATCGAAGCTCGATTACCTATAGGTCAAGCTCGCCTCATTTGTGGGACCCTCGATCGATTTTTGGGTCAGTGGCAAATAGCTCATCCTGAACGGATTGTTCCGGCAGAAAGGGCGGCCTATTGGCAAGATAAAACACCTCTTTATCCGCTTACGGCGGGGCTTTTTCAATATCAAGCTCAAAAATTAATTCAAACAGCGCTTAAACGAGCGCCTGATTTGCCCGAATGGATTTCTCCTCCCTACAATTCTTCATGGCCGTCTTGGCGAAAGGCTCTTGAAAAAGTTCATGCTCCTCAGAATGAAAGTGACTTATCTTCGTCACATTCCGCAAGGGAACGTCTAGCCTTCGATGAGCTTTTGGCCGATCAATTAGCCTTGAGTTTAGGGAGAGCTTTCCAGCCGAAGGGAAAATCTATTATTGCAGAAGGACTTTTAAAGAAGAGAATTTTGGAAGCCTTTGGTCATCCTCTCACACCAGGACAAGCGCAAGCTTTAAAGGAGATCGAGAAGGACTTGGCCTCTCCTTCTCGTATGGTGCGCCTTCTGCAGGGGGACGTAGGATCAGGAAAAACATTAGTCGCTTTTTTGGCGATTGCGCAAGCGATTGAAGCGGGTTTTCAAGCTGCTTTCCTCGCTCCTACGGAAATTCTGGCAAATCAGCATGCTCAAACGTTGGAGACTTTAGGGAAAGATGCGGGAATTAAGGTCGCTCTTCTCACAAGTCGACAAAGAAACAGGAAGAATTTATATGAAGATTTAACCCGTGGGAAGATCAAGCTTGTCGTTGGAACTCATGCGCTTTTACAAGAGACTGCCCAATTCTCAAATCTTGGTCTTGTGGTGATTGATGAGCAACATCGTTTTGGGGTAGAACAACGTTTAAATTTAACGGCGAAAGGTGAAGCCGTTGATGTCTTAGCCATGACGGCAACTCCTATTCCGCGCACCTTATGTTTGACCACATATGGAGACTTAGATATTTCGCGTATTCCTGATAAGCCTCAAGGTCGTAAGCCCATCAAAACGCGTGTTTTAGGTGTAAACCGTCTTGAAGAAGTTTATGCGGGTCTTAAACGTCTTTTGGATGAGGGGCAACAAATTTATTGGGTATGTCCTTTAGTTGAAGAATCAGAAGTGCTTGATCTAGCGGCAGCTAAGGAGCGGTGCGACCATCTTAAGAGGATTTTAGGAGATGATAAGGTAGGACTGGTTTACGGAAAGCAAAAGAGTGAAGAAAAAGAATCTGCAATGGCTCGATTTAAGGAAGGCTCATGTTCGGTCCTCGTTGCGACAACGGTTATTGAGGTTGGAATTGATGTCAAAGCAGCCAATCTTATGGTCATTGAGCATGCTGAGAGATTTGGCCTTTCTCAGCTTCACCAGCTTCGTGGTCGAGTGGGAAGGGGAGAGGCCCAGGCGCATTGCCTTCTTCTTTACGGATATCCTCTCTCAGAAATTGCTAAACGGAGACTTCAAGTGATGCGTGATACGAATGATGGTTTTCACATTGCAGAAGAAGATTTAGCCTTGCGAGGAGGGGGAGACGTTTTAGGAACGAAACAAAGCGGATTGCCTTCTTATAAACTTGCTGATCCTCTTACATGTGGCCCGCTTCTTGAAAAAGCCTATGAAGCTGCGCAGAACTTATTAAAAGATGATCCTAAGCTTCTTTCTCCCCAAGGCAGGGCCGCACGCCTTCTTCTTTCTCTTTTTGGGCAAGAGAAGATCATCTATACACTCATGTCGGGGTAGTTTTAAAAGAAAATAGAAAATGATGGCGGTTAATGTTTTTATATGTGAAGATAAAGAAATTCCCCTTTACTATAAACCTAGTCAAAGAGCAAAACGGCTTTCTTTGCGATTATCTCCCAGAGAAGCTTCTCTTATGTTGACAATCCCCCCTCGAACAACAGACTCTCAAATCACAGCTTTTCTCAAGCAATGTACGCCTTGGGTAAAAAATCAGCTTAAAAAGCTCTCCTCAATTAAAGTAATTAAGCCAGGAGAAGAAATTTCTCTTCATGGAACGGTCTTTCAGTGTATTACTGATCCATTACGTCGCAAACCAGCTCTTTGTAAAGTAACGAATACATTACACCTTCCTCCTCGGTTCGAATCAAAGGATCTTTATGATTTCTTTAAAATAATGGCAGCTGAGGTGCTTACTCCCTATATAGAAAAAGCAGCGCGTGATTTAGAACAGTCTTTTCAGAAAATCAATATTCGAGATTCAAAATCCCGTTGGGGAAGCTGTTCAGCGAGAAAAACTATTTCTTTAAGTTGGCGGTTAATTTTAGCACCTCCCGAGGTTGCTGAATACGTTTGCATTCATGAAGTTGCCCATCTTCTCCATATGAACCATAGCAAAGCTTTTTGGAAGGTTGTGAGTGGTCTTTGCCCTGCGTACCGCAATCATCAAAAATGGCTCAAACATTATGGTCCGTCTTTAATACATGTTTGAAAAAGCGCCAGTTTCTTTTTAGGTAAGAAAATTCCTCAGTAAGATAAAATCTAATTTTATAAGGTTCTTTCATGCCCTCAAAATAAACATCATACGTGCAGCATGTTCCCTGTTTGCATTTTGTATCAGGAGGTTGGATGACTTCCGCGCTGAGAGGATGAGAACGACCTAAAGGAGGATGATTGATGATTTGCCAATAAGTGTTAGTATAGTCATCATCAGAAACGGGTCTGTTTGTATATATCGCCGATTCAATAGTGCTTGGAAAGAGGAGAGGACAATTTGAAATGTCTGGGCGCGTATAGCCTTTAGCTGATCCTAAAAACATCGAGGCTAAAAGTAGGAAATATATTTTTTTCATATTTTATTTTTCTTTAAATTTTTTATATCATTATTTTATTACATATAGATTAAATAATTTCTAAAAAAAAGATAAAAATGCCAGCTATTCGCAAAAGTTAGGGATGAAAAACTGCCATAAAATTTTGAAAGAAAGGGAAGGACATGTCATGAAGAAAGGTAAAGTCATTGAGCTTGTACAGAAAGAAGAGTTTAAAGATCCATCCACAGAAATTATCTCCTCCTTTTTTAAAGTATGAAATGTTTTTGATAGTCTTCAAGCCACTTTCTTTCCCGTTGGGTAAGCAAGCAATCCTCAATAAGGTTGAGGTCTAAGGGGACGAGTGTAAGGGTCTCAAATCCATAAAACCCTTTAAATTGTGGAAGTTCAATGACACGGACTAAATTCTCTATGCGAATCCCATATTCACCTTCTTTATAATAGCCTGGCTCATTTGAAAGAATCATGCCGGGGAGGAGAGGGACGTCCGTCCCTTTCTTTGAAATTCCTTGAGGCCCCTCATGGACGCTAAGATAACTACCGACACCATGCCCTGTGCCGTGATCATAGTCACATCCTATCTCCCATAAAAACTGCCGCGCTAACACATCGAGCTGACTTCCCGTTGTTCCTTTGGGGAAGATAGCCGTTGCGATCGCAATATGACCTTTAAGAACCCGCGTATAGCGATCTTTTTGCTCAACAGTTGGTGTTCCAAGAGCAATCGTGCGCGTGACATCCGTTGTACCCGTCAGATATTGACCTCCTGAATCTAAGAGATAAAGACCCCCTCGTGTTAACGGAATATCCGACTCTGGCGTAACACCATAATGAATAATAGCGCCATGAGCCCCAAAGGCAGAAATTGTTGTAAAACTTAAATCTTCAAAATGCTGACCTTCTTTTCGAAAATCATAAAGCTTTTGAGCCGCTGAAAGTTCTGTCGTTTCTCCCCTCAAGGGTTGCTCTTCAAGCCACTTTAAAAACCGGTTGAGAGCGATTCCATCTTGAATATGCGCCTGAATGGCTCCTTGAATCTCAACCCTATTCTTAATGGCTTTTGGTAAAAGACAGGGATCTTTGTCTCGGACAAGGGTCGCTCCTGCATGCTCCAAAGTTTGAATCAGAAGAAGAGGAACACTTTGAGGGTCTATTTGACAGGATCCGTTAATCTTGTCCAGATAATTGAGAAGTTGGTGAATATCAATAGCCCTCCCCCCACCTTGGCGAAAATGATTAAAGAGGGGTCCATTAATTTTATTTAAATCCACAAAGAAGTCATAAGATCCATCTTTATGAAGCAAACACACACTATGAACGATGGGGGTATGGGGCACATCATTCCCTCGGATATTTAAAAGCCAAGCAATGGAATCACAGGCGGTGATCAAAAGATGGTCAGCCTTAATCCATGACGCAATGCGTTTGCGTTTGCTTTCATCACTTTCTCCTGCATACGTCAAGGGATGAAGACGAATAAAGTCTTGGGGGGGTAAAGGGCGGTCCGCCCACAACCCATCAATAGGATTTTCTTTTAGAGAGACAAGGGGATTATGATATTTCTGAAGTTGCACTTCTGTAAAAAGCCAAGGATCAAATCCTATCTTTTCATCAGCTGTCAGGTTTTCTGAAACCCACTTAGCAGGCGTTTTTTGACCCGTATTGTAAAGTTCAAAAAAAGAAGGAATTTCTTTTTTCGCTTGAAGAATATAGCGGCCATCTGTAAAGAAAGCCGCTTTACTCTGCGTCACAAGCGCAAGCCCAGCCGATCCCGTAAAGCCTGTCAGCCAGTTAAGTCTTTCAGAGCAAGGCGCAATATACTCTCCTTGATATTCGTCCGTCCGAGGAATAAGAAGACCCGCAAGTCCTTCTGTTTCCATAAAATCGCGAAGGGCTTTAATCTTATCCATGATCTTTCTTACGTAAGATGAGCGTTGTCCAATCCTCGATAAAAATTTGATCAACCAGTTTTGTGCCCACACATCTGTAAGAATCTATGACATCTTCTGCCTGTCGATTCAGAAGACCAGAGAGGATAATGAATCCTTCAGGAGCTAAGGCAAGTGAGGCATGTCTGGCCATTTTACAGAGAGGGCCTGCGAGAATATTAGCGGTAATAATATCAAATTTTCTCCCCCCAATATGTTGAAACCCCTCACCAGCCTGAGCCTTAACCAGATCCTCTAAATGATTTGCCCGTGCATTTTCATTTGTCACATGGACGGCTTCAGGATCATTATCACTCGCCAGTACGGGAACTTTCCATAGAGCTGCCATCGCAAGAGCTAGAATTCCTGAACCACAGCCCATATCAAGGGGAGCCTTAAAAGTTTGTTGGCTAGCTAATAAACTTAAAGCTTGGAGACAGCCTTCGGTGGATTCATGCTGACCTGAACCAAAGGCCGTGGCTGCATCAATCTGTAAAGGAATAAGACCAGGAGGGGAGATTTTTTGAATGTGGGATCCATGGATATAAAACTTTCCGATCGTAAGAGGAGGAAAATTTGCGTAAACGGCGGAAACCCAATCTTTTTGCGGAAGAGAGCACGCCGTAATTTCAGGCACAGGGAGAGCTCGGTCTCTAAAAAATATTTTTATTTTTTCCCGGAGGATTAACTCACGGGATGATTCACAAATTACTTGTAAAGCCCATTGATCTGGCTTTTTTTCATACCACGCCACAGAGAGCGCCATCTCTTCCAAAAGAGACGAGATCTCATCAACGAGGCTTAAATCTATCGAGCATTCTAATTGACCTAAATGCATTTTTCTACTCGTATAAAAGCTACATCGTATAAGGTAAGCTTTTCATCCGCTGTTATCAAGATTAATGCGTCTCCTCGCCTTTGAATCGGAATCATTTCGGCATTTCTTTTACAATATTCAAAAAGATTTTGAAACATATTCAGGGTGCAGATGTCATATGGACAAGTCTGGAAAGAGATGGAGCTTGATCGGATACTTGCAAACCCGGCTCGACATCGCGCCTTGAATGTAATTATCTTCGACCTCTTACAATGGCACGGATTGCGGTCCCTTCGAGTAAGCGAAAGTCTGTGGAATTTCTCGAGTATAATTTCGGGATCTTTTTGAATTTAGACAAAGTCTATCGTTTGATGGATAAAATCGATGAGGAGCTACGTCAAGAGGTTACAAAATTTAAGTTTTGAAAGCGCTAAGAAAACCCTCGCTTTCGCGAGGATGACGTATTAGGTTAATTTTTATATATTTTTTCATTCCTTACGTCGAGTTCAGGTTACACAGTCTTTCTTATGTAGAGAAAGATCCTTTTTTTCTGCACACCTAAGGGAAAGATTAGCCAACGTAAATTTTACCTCAATCTTTTCGTAAACCATAATACCAGGTCATCATCTAAAGGAACGACCTCCTCAAATGCAACGGATCGATAATTATATGTAACTCCTTTCCCATCAGGAATATTATTAGACTTATTCCATAGTACATATTGTAAGCGCTCTGAGATAGGGAAGATATTCTCCCCTATCTCAGCCGTTTTAAAGTATACTCGAGGCATACCCGAAAAAATTTAGCTTCCCTTAAAGCCGCCATAACCCCTTGTTTTCCTGGTGGGCGCTGATGGATTCGAACCATCGACCCTCTGATTAAAAGTCACAACGTTCAAACTTTATCTCTCTATCTTAAATTATAAGAATCTTTACAAATCCTATAGTTTTAGCTACTCTTCATTATTTAAAGTTTTACGGAATGGTGCAAAAATAACGTTCTTGAGTATACCCGGCGTATACCCAGAGGAGTGAGGGATACCTAAAGGCAGGTTTTCAGATCCACTGAAAATTTATCAGTGGATCTGAAGAAAACAGAGTCGGAGTAGGAACGATGATTACTCACCGCCCCCTCCACGGATCCGGACTGGCGCTACTAACGCATCCGGCTCTTGCCTCAGGTGATGACGCCCATGCGACGTAAAGGATAAGGATGATGAATTTCGGGCTTAGGCAACCAGCGATCAATCAAACGAGCCATGCGTTCCCAGGTGAGATTACTTCTGTTTTGGCCTCTACACTTAAGCGTGTGATGCCAATATCTCCCAATCTGAAACCGAAACACGTACAGCGCGGTCTGATTCGTCGGGACTCCAAAATACCGGTTGTACCCTCCGACAACAGACCTCAACCACTCCCCAACTTTAGGAATGGGGTCGTGCATCCGTTTGCGCAGTTCAATTTTGATTTCTTGCAGTTTCGCCTGCAGTCTCTTTTTGTTGGATTTGCGGATAACCACAAACATCCCGTTGCTTTGCTTCTTGCCCACAATGTGGGTGAATCCAAGAAAATTAAAACTCTTCGGCCTTCCCAATCCACGTTTGATCCTGTTGTTGATCGCAAACGGACCAAATTCGATCAAACGCGTCTTTTCAGGGTGAAGTGTAAGAGAGAACTTCTGGAATCTCGCCTGCAACTCAGTCAGAAACTGTTTGGCATCTCCAAGATTTTGAAACCCAACAACGAAGTCGTCAGCCCAGCGTACAACAACGATGTTTCCGCCTTTGTGTTTCGTTCTCCATTGTTGAATCCACAGATCGAAGGCGTAGTGCAGAAAGATGTTCGACAACAGCGGAGAAATCACCCCGCCTTGGATCGTTCCTTCCTCTCTGCTGTACCATTTTCCGTCCTCCAGGATCCCCGCGTTGAGCCACTTTTTGATCAGCCTCACAACACGTTTGTCCGCTATCCTGTGTTCGATGAATTTTATCAACCATTCATGGTTGATGTTGTCAAAGAACCCTTGGATATCGGCATCCAGAACATAATTCACTTTCTTCGCTTGAAGAGCAACGTACAGCGCATCCAGGCAGTTATGCTGGCTTCGCCCAGGTCGGTATCCATACGAAAATCCGAGAAAGTCTGTCTCGTAGATTGCATTCAATACCATGGTCGCTGCATATTGAACGATTTTATCCTCCAACACCAACACCCCCAACGGTCTTTGCTTACCGTCAGCTTTGGGTATGTACGATCTCTTGACTGGCTTTGCTCGGTAAGCTCCGCGTTTGACTCTTTGACAGAGGTCTTCCAGATTTTCTGTGAGATTCTCCACATATTGTCCCCACGTGATCCCATCTATCCCTGTCGCCACGTTCCGTTTGAGGCTGTAGAAGGCCTCTTCGAGTATGTCAACCGAATAAATGTGATGCATCAGAGCCGTGAACTTCTGCTCTTTATTTTTAACAGCCGCTGCACGTATCCGCTCGAGCGCACTTTGCACCCTCTCCCGGCATTGTATCCGGTGGATGTTTTGCTCTTGCAGATTTCCTTTGGCCAGTTGCCTTTTCTCCATCGCCTCCGCTGGCCTCAAAGCTTGTACAACCTTATGGCCTTTGTTCGGCAACTTCGCAGATACTACGCAACTGTCCGACTTCCCATGTTCGTTCATCATTGTATTACGTCCTTAAACTTCTCAATACGTTCCAGCAGCACCATTGCTCTGGAAGAACATGGGATCTCCCGGTTCTCGCGCGAGTTGTTAGTGCACATGCATGGGGTCTGTGACCCCGAGAGGTCCCAAGAATACTTGCCATATCGTATTCTCGAGTGTTGCCTTCCGCACTCCTCCAGAGCGTCGGCACCTCAATCCTTGTTCACGAGGCTCAATACCCAGCCTATGCACACCATTATCAACGCTTCACAGACGAACTTGCGGACGTCTGTGCATGACTCATGTCCAGTGTGGGTGGCTAACCCTTCACTGAGCGGAACTTTCATCCGCAAACTAACTCGCCGGTTTATCCCGGCGCACGGAGGAAATACGATGAAACAGCAAGCTAAGAACTTTAACTTCACAAAGAAAAGTCTGGATGCTCTGCCATGGCCTGAAAAAGGAAAACGCCTTTATGTCTATGACACGAGAGTCAGAGGTCTTGAGATGATGGTGACAGATCAAGGAACAAAATCCTTTAAGGTCTATCGTAAATTGAACGATAAGCCTGTTCGGGTCACATTAGGGAAGTATCCCGAAATGACCATTGAGCAAGCTCGGAATGAAGCACAGAAGATCATCACGGAGATGTTGAAGGGTAAAAATCCAAATGAGGAGAAGAAAAAGCTTCGTGCTGAAACTTCGCTTGGAGAAATGTTTGCCTTATATCTGGAGCGCTACAGCAAGCATCATAAAAAGA
>CALBSK010000002.1 GCA_937967795.1 uncultured Alphaproteobacteria bacterium
AGAAATGCAGCTTGTGCTTAAAGTACGTCGAGAAGATTCGACTTATGGTAAGGAAAAAATTACGGAAATCCTTAAGCGTGATTACGGTTTTACCATGAGCGAGAGTACGGTAGGCAGAATTATAAAACGCTTAAAAGAGAGAGGATTAATTACAAAATCTAGCTCAGCTTTACGGATAAAAAGGAAGAGAAACTATAAAGGGCATGCAAAGCCGTGGAGTTTCAAGGATTATAAAACAATGGTTATGGGAGAACGAGTTCAGATAGGTCACATGACAGTTAGCAAAAATGGTATATGTTTCAAACACTTTCAGGCCTGGGATAGAGTCTCTAAATATATTGATGCACAAGTTTACTCAAATGCTAAAAGCTCCAGCGCAAAACGCTTCTTGCTAGATTTTGTGAAAAATGAGCCCTATAAAATCCTTTCAATTCAAGTTGATGGTGGCTCAGAATTTATGGCTGAATTTGAAGAAGCCTGTGCAGAGCTTGGAATTCCTTTGATTGTATTGCCTCCCAAAAAACCCTCTTATAATGGAGGAGTAGAGCGTGGAAACCGGACATTCCGTGAAGAATTTTATACCAAAAGCAATCTCTTGGCAGACTCTCTCGGAGCTATGAGAGCTGAACTTAAGAAAGCAACTCTAAAATACAATACTTATAGACCTCATAGGGCATTGAAAAAACTAACTCCTATGCAGTACATTAACAACAATATTCTTCAGGCCGCTTGAGTCTCAAAATATATGAACCCGCACAAAAACAATCCAAGACTTGACGAAATGATTGAATTTCGAGTAGATGAAGCGGTACTCCTTTTATGGCGGGTGTAGCTCAGTTGGTTAGAGCGCCAGTTTGTGGCACTGGAGGCCGTGGGTTCAATTCCCATCACTCGCCCCATCAAAATGAAGAGTTTTTTGAATTTCGAAAAGAGAGAGAAGTGTGAAAGGGAAGAGAGGCCTTCGTATGAAAGACTATCTTCTCCTTGGGTTTTGTTTCTTTCTTACTTTTACCTCTCTGGCTCGTGTTTTAAGGAGAGCTCTTCTTCTTGCAGGGCGGCGAACGGTTGTCTTCTTTGTCTTTGAAACGCTGCGTGTTCGACCAACTCCTCTTGGTGTAGATCGGGCTCTTCTTTGTGATGAGGCATGACCTTGTCTTTTTAAAGGAACAGCAGTGGGTTTCCTTTTTGTGGGTCTCTTGAGCTTAGAGGGGAGAGGGGAGCTTTTTTTAACAGAGGGAGCAGGGGCTCTCGAATGGTGCGCCCTTTGCGTCTTTGAAGTGTGAGTGGGAACGCTCTTTGTTACTTTCCGAATCCCTCTCCTAGATTTAGGCGGCATGAGCTTGGATGGGTTAGAAACGGGGGCAACAGAGGGGCATTTCCCCTTTTTCCCCTCAGCAAATGCAAGAGCATTCGGTATGTCTAATACTTTATAAGTGGAGTTAAAATCGGTTAAAGTATGACTCGCGTCATGAAGAATTTTTAAAAGCTGGTCCGTGCTATGAGAAAGTCTTCTATCTTTAGCATGTTGCTTTAAAAGAGCAAAAGCTGACATGCAATAGGCACTTGCCATTTCATGGTTTTTCAGAGGTCTGCTTGTGGAAGGAGGACTATGCCAATGAGGCGCCAAAATCAAACGATTTTTTAAAGATGGTTCTAATTCCTCAGTCTCCAATTCTTTTTTTTCTTCGCCCCAGTAATCATAGTCGAGAGGACCCGTCAAAAGAAGGCCATTCCCTTCAAGTTCCTCAAATATCCTTTTTATGGGGGAAACCAATCGGGGATTATTGAGCGGGTTAGATTGTCCATTGTAAATAAGGGCAATTCCTCTTTGCCTGGCTTCTTTAAGCGCATTGAAGTCGTCTTGCGTATAGTGATATCCTGTTTCCGAAGCAAGCTCAGGACAAAAATCTCCCATAAAAATAGCATCGACATGATAATCGAACGCCTTTCGTAAAGCTTTTGCAAAGCTTATAGTTGGACGCATTGCGATTTTCGGTAATACCTCGTGCGTTTCTGGATCCGTTTCCCCATAGATTTCCCATGTCGTATTCAGGGTCGTAAAGTCTAATGGGAAAATTTTTGCTTTTGGAGCTAATTTGTTAAACTGCTGTAACATAAGGGTAGAAAGTTCATATTTGGCCATCATTTTTGGAGCTAATTGGTTAAACTGCTGTAACATAAAGGTGGGAAGTTCATATTCGGCCATCATATTAGGGCTATTTTCAACGGTTTCTTTAACCTGATTTATAAACGTAAGTTCCTTTTTTTTACAAATAGACAAACACGTATAATCTAATCTTTCTTGAATGCGGGATCTTTCTTCTTCGGAAGAAGCGGTGAGGTAACTTATCCCAAGATTCTTAAAATTTTGCATGAGGGCATCTAAGGAAGTGCGCTCTAAATGTTCATCAGGATTAAGAAAAGTTCGATCTCGAAGGGCATGAGAGTGAATGGCCCCTTTCGTCATAAGAGGTTTTATCTGAGCTGGGTCGAAACAATCAATAAAGGCTACTTTCACGCCTTTGCCGGTGATTCCCCTTTGATGAAGTGAATTTACTTTCAAAGCTCGTAAAGGATTAAATACTTGCCTTCCATCTGGAAGGGTATCAATAAGGTGGCGTGGATCATGCTTTACATTTTTCGGATTCGCCAAAGAGGGAGGGGCTATAAAAAATGAAAAACTTAAAACAAGAAAGGGAATGTACTTTTTTCTCATAAAATTTTCTCCAAAAATTAAAATCCTTACCAGCTATAAGGGTATTGATTTAATAAATATCTCTTATAAATTTTTTATATAATATGGGGTTGTACAGAAATATTTTTTATTTAGCAATGGCTTTTTATTTTATAAAATTTAGCTAAATTTTATAAATATATTTCCACGTTTTTCCCTTTTCTTTTCATCCCTCTAACGGGGAGAAGTGAAGCCCGCTTTTGGAAAAAGCACAGCCTTATAAAAGCAGCTCTCTTCATCAAGCCCCCCCCAGGTGCCAAAAGCATTTCTTTTACCTTTTAAAATTGGTTAGGGCAAATCGGGTGACTTGCTTTGCGGCTTGCTCGACAGCGGGGTCAAAGGAACCTCCAAATAAGCCAGCATTGCCAATCCCACTAGAGAAGTAAAAAGGAATCCTCTTATTAATATAAGGAGTCGCATCCTCTATTTCGTTCGCGATCCAGCCGGTCAACTGTATCAACGTCGATTGTTGTAATGCCGTCTGCCGCGGTCGTGGAAGCAGATTAGATGTCTGTTTTCTTTTATTTGTCTATTTCTAAAGAGCTAACCATTTTTTAATCAAAAGAAGAGTATCCTGTCTGTGGATTTGAAAGATAAGAAGGGGTGAAGGATGAAAACTGAGACATTTTATTATACAACAGAGGAGGGATGGTCCGTCAAAAATTTTCCCGCCTTGGATTCGGAACAAACGTTGGTTCTTATTTTTGCTGCTCCTGAGATTATCAATGACCCTACGCCTCTGAAAGAAATTGCCCAACATTATCCAAAATCCAAAATAATTGGCTGCTCTAGCGCAGGAGAAATAATAGGATCCCATATTATGGATAAGAGTATTGCTGTTGCTGTAACACAGTTTGAAAAAACCTCTCTCCAAGTGGCAAAAGTTAAAATTGATAAGGCAGAAGATTCATTCTCTGCAGGAGAAACGATCGCCAAACAATTAAATAAAGATGATTTGTGTGGCGTCCTGGTCTTCTCTGATGGACTAGGCGTCAATGGATCAGAACTTGTGAAAGGGCTCAATACGATCGGAAAAGAGAATGTTATTATAACAGGTGGTTTAGCCGGAGATGGAGATCGTTTTAAAAAAACTTGGATTACCTTAGATAGAGAAATTTATACAAACCATATTGCGGCTGTGGGGCTGTATGGCGAATCTATCCAAATTGGGTTTGCCTCAAGAGGAGGATGGGATATTTTTGGTCCGGAACGCTATATTACACGGTCTAAAGGGAATGTTCTTTATGAGCTTGATGGAAAGCCTGCTCTTACCCTCTACAAAGAATATCTTGGGGAAAGAGCGGAAGGACTTCCATCAACAGGTCTTTTATTTCCGTTGGCCATTCGTAATCACACTGAAGACAAATCTCTTGTAAGAACAATTTTAGGTGTAGATGAAAAGGCCCAATCTCTGATTTTTGCGGGAGATGTCCCGACAGGCTATCGAGCTCAGCTCATGCGCGCAAACTTTGACCGGCTCATCGCAAGTGCGGGTGAAGCCGGAGAAGGCGCAATCCGGAGAATGCAGATTGTAGAACCAGGTCCTGTTCTTGCCATTGCTATTAGTTGTGTAGGAAGACGTCTTCTTCTGGGAGAAAGAACAGAAGAAGAAACAGAATCAATACTTGAGACTTTACCAGAGGGAACAAAGCAGCTGGGTTTTTACTCTTATGGAGAATTATCTCCAATTGTTGCAGGAACATGCGATTTGCATAATCAAACAATGACTCTGACAACTTTCTATGAGAGTTAAGGTAAGGAATGGAATTACATAATTTATTAGCACGGCAAATGAATCGTTTGGAGGTGTCTTATGACACTGTTCCGGATGATCTTAAGAAATGGCAAGAACTGATCGAAAAAGTCAGTAAAGCATATGTTGAAGCGGATCAGGAACGCTATCTAATTGAACGCTCCATGGAACTTTCTTCTCGTGAATTGCTCGATTTAAATAAGAAATTAGAAACAGCTCAACAGATCGCAGGCCTGGGATATTGGGTTTACGATCGAGCAAAAGAAAAAATCACTTTGTCGAAAGAACTTTATTCACTATTTGGATTACAGGTTGGAGAACCTCTTCCCTCTTTTGAAGGATTTATGGAGATGATCCACGAGGATGAGCGTTCTCATCACAGAGAGGTGGTCGAGAGAGCTTTTTCTGAAGGAATTCAATATGAAGATGAAATCCGTATGCAAAGGCCCGAGGGAGATTATCGGTGGTATTATATCTTTGGCCGGCCTATTTTAAGCGAAGAATCAGGCATTATTTTAACTGGAATTGCAATGGATATCACACGCCGGAAAAAAGCAGAGGAAGAACTTGCTCTTCTTAATCAACAACTTGTGGTAGCGGCGCGGCAAGTAGGAATGGCTGATATTGCTTCAATTACCCTTCACAATATTGGAAATGTTTTAAGTAGTGCGAGCGTTTCTACAGAGTTATTGAAAGAAAATATAGAACAACCCCATTATCAAAGGCTATTTGCTATTATTAATATGTTAAAAGAAAAATTACCCACAATTTCAGAATTTTTGACTCAGGATGCGAAAGGAAAGTTAATTCCCTCCTACCTTATTACTTTAGGGGAATACATTCAAAAAGATGTCCAAAAAATTGACGAAGAAATCGTGGTCCTTAAAAAACAAATTCAGCATATCAAAGATATTATTGGGACCCAAAATAATATTAGTCATGCAAGAGGGATGACGGAAAAGGTTTTGTTAGGTGATGTTATTGAATCAGCTTTGCAACTCTCCGCCAATTCCCGTAAGTTTAAGGATATTAAAATTACTAAGGATTTTGAAGCCAATTTTCGTATAGTTGTTGATAAAACAAAATTATTGCAAGCCCTTGTTAATCTTATTCAAAATGCTAAAGAGGCTGTCTCGGCAAATGAAGAAAGCACGCCCAGACAGATCTCTATTGTTATTCAAAAAGACCAAAATAACCGACATGTAGAAATTAAAGTAGAAGATAATGGAATTGGTATTTTAGAAGAAAATCTGACTAAAGTTTTTTCTTTTGGCTTTTCAACTAAGAAGGATGGGCATGGATTTGGCTTGCACTCTAGTGCTATAGCGGCCAATGAAATGGGAGGATCACTTTCGGTGGAAAGTAAAGGATTTGGGAAAGGGGCAACTTTTATCTTAACTTTGCCTTTGATGGTGCCAAGTTAAGAGATAAAAGACCTTCCTTTGTGTTTGTTAACCCTATTTTGACATATTACGAATAAAATGGGTTGAAGGAAGGGCGGGACGAGAGCCATTTTTAGGGAATGAAAAATGAGTCAAGAAAATGATTTTCGCATTATTATTATCGATGATAATCCAGCAATTCACCAGGATTTTATTAAAATTCTAACCACTAAGCAAGAGACACCCGAACTAGATTCCATGGAGGCAGAGATTTTTGGCGATAAAAAGGTTTCGTCAAATATTTCTTTTCCTCAATTTCATATTGATACGGCTTCTCAGGGGCAGGAAGGATTTGAACGGATTAAAAAAGAACTTGAAAATGGTAAACCTTATGCACTTGCATTTGTTGATATTCGTATGCCTCCAGGGTGGGATGGCATCGAAACGATTAAGCATATTTGGGCTCTTGATCCAACAATTCAAATTGTTATTTGTACAGCTTTTTCTGATTATACTTGGGAAGAAACGATTAAAGAGCTTGGGATGAGTGATAATTTACTCATTCTCAAAAAACCCTTTGATACAGTTGCTGTGCGTCAATTAGCTTCTGCGCTGACGAAGAAATGGCAGCTGATGCAAGACGTGCGGAGCCATACAAACTTTCTTGAATCAAGTATTGAAGAGCGTACCAATTCTCTTAAAAATGCCCTTTCTCTCTCGCGTGCAACTCTTGAATCCTCCGCAGATGGTATATTCGTTGTAAATAATGAGGGTAAAATTGTTGATTACAACCACCATTTTCTGGAGATGTGGAACATTCCTGAAGATATGATTCAAACGAAGGATTTTAAGATCATTCTTAACCATATGTTAATTCAATTAAAAAATTCTCTCGAATTTCAAAATAAAATCGATGGATTTAAAGAAAAAAATAATCAGACAAGTAATGATTTGTATAAATTAAAAAATGGCCAAGTTTTTGAGGGGTATTCTCAACCTCATATGTTAGAAGGTCAAATTGCAGGGCGTGTTTGGAGTTTTAGAGATGTGACAAAGCGAATTAGTCTTGAAAAAAAATTACAAAAACAAGCAACCCATGACGCTTTAACAGGACTTCCCAATCGTGTTCTTTTGGTAGATCGCATTCAACAAGCAATTTCGAGAGCGAACCGTGTGGGCAGTCTTTTTGGTGTATTATTCTTTGATTTGGATCGATTTAAACTTGTTAACGATAGCCTTAGTCATTCAGTGGGGGATAAACTGCTTCAAGCCGTTGCTGATCGAGTACTTTCAGCGTTCCGCGCTGAGGATACAATTGCCAGGTTGGGGGGGGATGAGTTCGTAATGATCGTTGCAGACTTAGATAAAGATAAGTCTCTGGTGGGCGTTGGTGAAAAATTGGTTAATCTTTTTAAAGAACCCTTTAAAATTTCAAAGCGTGATATTTTTATCACGGCTAGCATTGGAATTAGCTTTTACCCTCAAGATGGGAAAACAGCAGGAGAACTTTTGAGTAATGCCGACCTTGCGATGTATCGGGCTAAAGAATTGGGATCCAATCAATTTCAGTTCTATACCTCTGGGATGAATAAATTAGCGGCTGTGCGGTTGAAAAGAGAAGGTGAATTGAGGTGTGCTATTGAAAACAAAGAGTTTTTCCTTGTTTACCAACCCCAATTTGATTTGGAAACTCAAAAAATGGTATCTATCGAAGCCCTCATTCGATGGAAGCATCCCAAAAAAGGTATTCTTTTGCCATTGGACTTCATCCCTTTGGCAGAAGAAACAGGGCTTATTATTCCTATTGGAGAATGGGTCCTTAGAACAGCCTGTCAACAAAATAAAGGTGTCTTGTCTGCAAAGGTGTGTGACACTGAAAGAAAGGTGAGGTAAAGTATCGA
>CALBSK010000003.1 GCA_937967795.1 uncultured Alphaproteobacteria bacterium
CAACTTGTCAGGGAAAGAAAAAGGCCTCAAGAATAGGAATGTGAATAACCCTATTAAAAGAGGCCTTTATGCAAATAAAATATCTACACAAGAACGTTTATAAACTATATGCGTACTCACGAACACAAGAATGTTTAGATGTATATCGAAAAAAATATGAGGATAAAGTCACCAGGCGGGAGAAACTCCATTCTGAAGGCGTAAAATGTAAAACAATTCAAGAGATTTTAGGGTTTTCTCGAGCAACCTACTATCGAATGAAGAAGATTCTTAAAGAGCTTGAGAAGGGAATTGCTCCACCCTCCAAAAGACCTAAGAAATTGAATAAACCTCATTGGGGAGAAGCAGAAATGCAGCTTGTGCTTAGAATACGCCGAGAAGATTCAACCTATGGTAAAGAAAAAATAACATACATTCTTAAACGCGATCATGGATTTACGATGAGCGAGAGCACTGTGGGGCGAATTCTAACACACTTAAAAGAGCGGGGGTTAATCTCAAAATCTGCCTCAGCCTTGCGTACAAAACGAAAACGAAACTTTAAAAATCATGCCAAGCACTGGACCTTCAAAGATTATAAAACGATGGTTATGGGAGAAAGGGTTCAAATTGATCATATGACAGTGACAAAAAATGGGATATCTTTCAAACACTTCCAGGCTTGGGATCGAAAATCTAAATTCATAGATACGCAAATTTACTCCAGTGCTAAGAAATTTCTGTTGGATTTTGTAAGGAATGCACCCTATACAATCCTTTCAATTCAAGGGGATGGGGGATCTGAATTCATGGCCGAATTTGAAGAAGCCTGTGCAGAGCTTGGCATTCCATTGATCGTGTTGCCTCCAAGAAAACCCGCGTACAATGGGGGTGTAGAGCGAGGAAATAGAACATTCCGTGAGGAATTTTATAATAAAAGCAACCTCTTGGCTGACTCACTCGGAGCCATGAGATATGAACTCAAGAAAGCTACTGCAAAATATAACACTTACAGACCTCATCGAAACTTGAAAGGACTCACTCCTATGCAGTACATTAACAACAATATTCTTCAGGCCCCTTGAGTCTCAAAATATATGAACCCGCACA
>CALBSK010000004.1 GCA_937967795.1 uncultured Alphaproteobacteria bacterium
AAGCAGATAAAGACGACGTCAAAACCCGCCCTTAAGGTGATCAAAGGAACCGAGGGAAAACCCACACCTCAAAAACCCGCTTCCACCTTCAACCAAAAGGTTGCTGACAAACTGAAGCAGGGTACGGAAAAAGCACCCACGTCTACAACAACAACCACTCAGTCAGTACCTAAGACTGTAAAACAAGAAGTGGGAAAAACTTTAAAAGCTGGAGAAAAAATCCATAAAAATTCCCTTGAGTATAAAGGGGAGACCCATGTCTATAGCATCCACAGAGTTTCTGACGGTAAAACGTATAAAGTAGGGCAAAGCTCTCAAGGGGTTCGCCAACGGGATGGCGCCTCTAAACGCGCAGAACAGCAAGTCAGAAAATTAATGAAAGAAACAGGAGAGCGATATGAGAGTAAGATTAGAAAGAATTTTGAAAACAAAAAGAAGGGGTTAGGTTATGAAACCAGACTTATTAAAAGAACGCGAAGTATCAAAGGATCTCAATCTTTACCTGGAAACAAAAATAATCATTAAAAAAAGGGGATAGTTTTATGGCCCATAATCGTAAATTTGTTCCAGGTGACGTAGCTCTTGTTAAGGTAAGATTTAAGAACATACGATATACTTTAAGTATTCAGGATGAAATTGAAAAAATTATTATTGATTCTCACTTTTTGGATAAAGCTCCTTTTAAATGGGTAGGGCTTATTTATCGATACGGGTTAAAAAATAAACTCAAACCAGAATACGATCGTATCGATAAAAAGGATGGCGAACTACCAATTGCAGTTGAGCTAGACACACACATCCTTAAGTGGGCAGATGACCACGATTTACAACTTTTTAAAGATATTTTTATGATTGCGGGACTTGAAGCCCTCCTTGATGTAGGGAAAAAATATGATCTTCCTATAGAGTTAATTGAGCAAGAAAGGGCAAAGTACGGTCCTATGCCAGGTTCCGTAGAAGAGCTAGAAAAGAAGAGGTCACCTTAAATTCCTCATGAAAAAACTCCTCTCCTTTCTCACCCTTATCGCCTTCATTCTTACCCTTCTCCCCGGTTTTCCTGAAACCGCGCTATGTAAGGCTCACGTTCATTCTTTTCATCC
>CALBSK010000005.1 GCA_937967795.1 uncultured Alphaproteobacteria bacterium
TCACCTAAATTGGTTGAATTTTTAGCTTTTACTGGAGTAAAGGGGATAAGCAGTTTAGGATAATTAGGAAAAAGATTTAAAAAGCAGGAGCCAGATGGGGAAGCAACTTTTTCAAGAGAAAGTTCGGAGTTCTTCCTCTCTCGAGGAGGGGTATAGGATGCTGCAGGAGAGATCAGAGATTTCTCTTGCGAAAGAAAAAATCATTGAACGGCAAAAAACTCAGATACTCTTTTAGATCAAAGTCAATCAAAATTATACCTGAGGTATATCCGGAGCAGGGCGATCCAATACAAGCATTAAATGTTTAATTGAAGTATTTTTTCCAGTTTCATAGAATTTTCCACAAGAAGCCCTCTTATTGATGGCGCCTTTTTAGAATTGAAATCGAAGTTTTTTCGAATGATATTAAGAGCAAAGCTGATACATGTTGAGAATACAGTTGGATTAACATGACGCTTGGAGGAATCTTCCAAGAAACTAACGTCTTTGACATAGTTGAGGCCGTTCTCAATCAACCAATGCATACGAATATAAGTTGAATAATCCTTGGCTGTTAAAAGATCATTGCAAACATAAATTGCATCTTCAATACTCGTTTTTCCTCTTTTAATTTCACGCACACGGTGAACCCGGATCATTTGGCGGATTTCCTCCCATTCTGGAAACTTTCGAAGGCAATGCCCTGTCTCAAAAACTTCATATGTTCGGTGTTCTATTCGACCATGAGCGCACTCCCACTCAGACTCAAATCGATCAACAGGCTTTTGAATTTTCATCCCATGCTCCAGCTGTTTCCGGAGAGTTTCTTGATTATCCTTAACTTGTGTAATCAGGGTGACGTTTGCGGTTCTTGCGACTTCAAATGTTTTTTTTGGCAGTGCAGAGCATCAACTGTAACGATACTTCCTGCTAAAGGAAGAGAAGTCAAAAGCTCTTGCAGCACGGGAATCTCATGATCTTTCTCTGCTATAGGAACGTGACCGAGGACGATTTTGTCAAAAGTCGAAAAAATCTCAAAAAGTCCCATAGCTTTGATGCTCTTCAAGTTTTGAAAGCTGCCTCTTAATGTTTTCCCATCAAAGCATATATGTTTGCCCGTAGGAGCTTGAGAAAGGAGGAAAGAATATTTTTGAAAGGTTTCCTCCATTTTGTGATGGGCAACACCTATTAAGATATTATGGACACTTGTATAGGCTGGGGCTTGACGCCATTTTATTCCGTAAACTTCTTTTAGTTTTTCAAAATGCGTGGTTATGAAACGAGAGACGTCCTTGTAATTTTTTGCGTTTGATAAAATGGCTAAAATCGTGAAGAAAAGAACATGCGGAAGATCATATTGGCGAGCTTCACGGTCACGGTGATCGGGTATTTCCTTTAGAAAATCTAACAACATCAGTAACATTCCTTTATCTATTAACTCTCTAAAATATATCAAAATTTCCTTTAAATTTATAGAAAAATTTTAATTTGTATTGGATCGCCCTGTATAAAGGAGGAGGCACATGATAATAAAGGTAGAGATTAAAATAGTGTTAGCCTGGCTCAGCTGTGTCTTCCCCCCAGTTTCTTGCTGATTTTTTCCGTATCACCTGGGTTTAATAATCCCTTTAAATAAAAAATCGGAAATTTAAAAAGTGGCTATTTTTTCTTGTCTATTATTTAAAATAAGTTCAAAGTAAATTTATTAGCAGGCACAAGGTGTATATGGAATGGGATAAGCTTAAAGTATTTTATCATCTTGCTAAATCCGGGAGTATTTCGCAAGCTGCACAAACGTTAAATACAAGTCAGCCTGCCTTAAGTCGAACTCTCCAGCTTCTTGAGCATCGATTAAATTCAAAGCTTTTTCATCGCCAACCCCGGGGAATTACTCTCACTAAACAAGGTCAAATACTCTTTCGACAAGTTCAAATCATGATGATAGCGGCTGAAGAAGCCATTGCATTACTTGAAGAAGAACAGAATACGCCAAAAGGTCTTCTTAAAGTTGGCGTTACTGCTGGTTTTGCTTCTTTGTACTTATCACCTTATATTCCAGATTTTCTTAGAAAATATCCCGACATAAGGCTCGATATTATTGCGAATGATATCCTTCCTAATATAGAGGATCGAGAGGTTGATGTCATCATTGGGCCTCCTCATGCAGACCACCCCGACTTAATTGAACATCCTCTCGCAAGATTTCAGTTAAAGCTTTACGCAAGTTCGGAGTACCTAGAAAAATTTGGCACACCGAAAAGTGTCGAAGAGCTTGATCACCATCGTTTGATCGGGGTGGGGGATCATAGAGCGAGTCCTTTTATGCCTTTAAATTGGCATCTCACTGCGGGTAAACAAAAAGGAGAAGTTAGAGAGGCCTATATTCAGATAAATCTTGCTCAGAGCCGATGTTTATTTGCGGAGAAAGACCTTGGTATTATAGCCATTCCCTGCGAAACTCCTTTTCTTAAGGAATCAGGCCTTGTCGAGGTGCTTCCTCATGTAGAAGGGCCTATTATTGATATGTATTACGGCTATCTAACCTCTCAGAAAAACTCTAAAAAAATTAAAGTGTTTCATGATTACCTTAATGAGGTATTTATAAGTTATAGGCGCTTAGAATGTGAACAACTAAAGCAAAAACTTTAATAAGTTGATAGGTAGGTTCTTTATGAAAAACATAAATAAAAAAGTTTTATTAGCCTCGTTGATTGGAACGTCCTTGGAGTTTTACGAGTTCGTTGTGTATGGTTTTTTAGCTCCTATTATGTCTCCTCTCTTTTTTCCATCGACAGATTCTTTTGTATCACTTGTTTCTGGATTAGGCGTTTTTGCCTTGGGGTTTTTTGCAAGACCGATCGGAGGGATTATTTTCGGGTATATAGGTGACTCTTATGGAAGAAAAAAAGCTTTAGCTTTTTCTATCTCTCTGATGTCAATTCCCACTTGTTTAATCGGACTCTTACCTACCTACGCTACTATTGGGTGGGTTGCTCCGCTGCTTTTGATAGTATGTAGGTTGTTGCAAGGAATTTGTACAGGAGGGGAGTATAATGGTGCAGGTATTTTCTTGGTTGAGCATACAAAGAATGGCAAAAAAGGATTTGCGAGTGGGTTTCTCATTGCAGGCTGTGTTATTGGGACATTTTTAGGATCTAGCATGAGTTTTTTAGTTCATTTCTTCGATCTTTCCTGGAGATGGCCCTTTCTTCTCGGCATCATCCCAGGAGTGGTTGGTTATTATATTCGTGTTTCTCTTAAAGAAAGTCCCGTCTTTGAAGAAGCTAAAAAAACTTTTATGCCCCGCACAAAAATTAATCTCGTGAGTGCATTAAGGGCTGGAGGGATTGCAAGTTGTGCGGCGTCCTTATTTTATTTTCTTTTTATTTTTTGTAATAGTTTTATTCCTCAAGTTTCAGCTGTCCGCCAGGACGATATCATTATTATTTTAACAGTGGCTTCAATCGCGTACTTGGTATTTCTAATTGTTTTAGGATGGATTTCCGATTACGTGGGGCACACGATTATGATGAAATGCGCCGCTTTAACCACCATTCTTTTTATCTATCCTGCGTTTTCCTATTTAGTTGTTGGTAAAGGTATTGCTGGTGTAGTCGTGTTTTTGTTTGCATTTTCTTTTTTACTTGCTGCTTATGTTGCTCCTTCTCATGCGGTTATGGTAAATTTTTTCCCCGTCACAAGTCGATATAGCCGTCTCTCTTTGAGTTATACAATAGGGTTATCTCTCTTTGGGGGAACAGCCCCTATGTTTTCGATGATGATATTTCGAGAATTGCAAATTCCCTCTTCTTCTACTTTTTTCGTTCTCTTTTGTGCGATACTTGGGTTTTTCTCCGTTTATAAATTACCTTATGAAGAGAATTTAAATAAATTCAGACGCAGGTTGAGGAGGCTTAACAGCAATCAGACCAACGCTCTCTCTCCCATCAAGCTGTAAATCTAATGGAAACTCTGGTCTTGCAAATGTACTTACCTGTTCAATTAAAAACCCTTGTCGTAGAATGATTTCTGAAAGCGTATCTGGATCAAAAAAATGGAGGAGTTTGGGAAGAAAACCACCTCTTTGCGGGTTATAGAGGGAAATATCTTTGATTAATCCGGGCCATTTATCCCCCTCTTTTTTTCTCTTTTCAAAAACGGGAATAAAGTTTTCGTAGCCCCCTAAGTAGGGCGTTTCGCATATCATAAAAAACTTGCCGGAAAAAACTAAAATATCAAAAACCTTCTTTAGCGCTCTTTCAAGTTCGTCAGGATTACAAAAATGAAAAACCCTTGAAGCAAAAACCGCTGCCACGCTATGAGATTTCATGTGAATATCATCTGGAAACTTGCCTGGCAGTAGCGTAAGCTTAGGCAATATCGAAGGATCAATGCTATTTTTTAGAACTTGTAGATGACGCCAATCAAGATCATTGGCTATTATTGTTGCTCCGGCCTTTAAGGCTTCAGTTGTCACCTTTCCGTAAGCTGCCCCTATTTCCAAGCAAGGTAGAGATGAGGAAACATCAGCAGAATAATTTATAAATTCCCGTGCATATGAATCAATATAATTGGCCATATATCCCATTTTGTTAAGGGTAGGAACAAAGGTTCCTCCAGCTTCGGCTGCGGGCATTTTTATTTGAAAATTTTTTTTCATAATTTTTTATTCTAAAGATACCAATGTCAGTACTTACTTTTCTCCTTCACGGTTTTGAGAAGGAAAGAAATTTTAATTTGCTAACTCTTAAATGCTCAAAAAAATATATCTTTAATATTAAAAATACTTATAAGCCACATTATTTTATTTAAAAAATGTAAACCCGCCTCTCATCTTTAGTGAGGAAAGGGAGGGGTGAACATTTTTTAGGGCGTCAGTTTGTGCGCTCCAATTTAATTGGAAAACCGACTCCAACGTAAATCAATCACAAATTGAAGAAAAATTCCATCTTCTTTAAGTTACTTTATTGAGCCTCCTTCGTCAAAATATTTGGATCTTTATATATTAAAAATATGGGTTGATTGTAATTCCCTAAAAGTTTATACTTTCCCACATCACCACCGGAGCTACGCAGAGTGTCTTAGGGAGGCAGGTGACACTCTGCGGTTTCTCTTCTATATATGAGAGTATTTATCACCACCACCATTTTCTACTCTCTTACAGATGAACCAAAAAGTTTGATAAGAGAAGTTCTTCTGGTTCATTTCTACTTTAGGAGAAAACAAGCGGCACTGCCCAATACAATTTTTCTATAAAAAGCATATTTCCAAATTATACCGATGACTCCTTCGTGTTAATGAGCCTCGAGGAAGCCCCCCCAAAAGTGTTCATTCTGAGTTAAGACGCTTTAGGTTGAACTGACCCCCATGGTCTGGACCACGGTTAGTCAAAAAGTTGAGAGAGTTTTGACGTAAACATATACTAATTTATTAAACAATATTAAAGTAACGGTTAAAGTAACGGTTGTAGTTGGATTTGTGGATATGTGGGTAACTCGTTAGAGTTACCCACATATCCATAAATCGGGAAATCCGTCATTTTTTTGGCTTTTTTCTCCTGCTCTAATATCTCCATAGGTGTTTTATATTTGAGGGGGCTATGGAGCCTTTCCTCATTATACCAGTGGATAAAGCTTGAAACGATGGACTTTAAGCGCCTATCCCCAAAATTACCAATATTATATTTGCTTTCCATTTTGCACCTCTTAATTATTATTTTTATGGATTAGCATTCATTCTGTTCATAGGTTCTTATTTGTCAACTAATGCATATTAAAAGATGTGTCTACAGATTAGCTCTTTGGGGACAGGAGAAGTCCCTATTTTTTCTTATTCAGAAAAAAGTGGCTTTTTAGCAGGTGTTCCTGCAACTCTTGACGGACCTATGCTTAACTCTTCAAGGGGGACCGATATGACTTTAAAAAGCCTTTTCAAAAAAGTTCCTCATCATTACACTCGAATTCAACCCATACTTTCTAGAAATATTGATCTTGCGGACACGTCCCCAGAATCTATCAAAACTCTCAAAAAAATGGCTAGAAAACAAGAAAAGACTATTCAAAATATAGCTCGCAAACTCTTGGAAAATTATGACAACCGAAGAGACGCAAGCGGAGCTTAGAGAATCTTTTCAAAAAGATAGATTAACACGGCAAGAAAAAATGTTTAAGTTTTTGAAATTTCAATAAGTGAATACTGCGTTTATTAAAAAAAAGAAATTTTTAGAAGAGAATTTTAATAAAAAGCGCTTCTAATTTGTAAAAAGATCGGAAGAGCGTCGTGTAGGGAAAGA
>CALBSK010000006.1 GCA_937967795.1 uncultured Alphaproteobacteria bacterium
AGTTTTTTTAATCCTCTTCCTGTTTATTCAACAATCTCACGAGAATCTTCACCTACAAATCCAAAGATAGAAGTTACCCTTTCTCAAGGAGAACACTTTTGCTTGGAGGAACCCTTCAATTGGGAAAGAATCAGTTCATGGTTAACCCCTCTCTTAAATGAAGACGATTAAGAATGAAAAGGGAGCAAAGCTCATTATGGTAAGAAAGCATAAACCTAAAGGTCCTCATACTCTGGAAGAATGGAAGGAAATTGTTGAAGATTGGAGAAAGAGCGGTCTTAATAGAAAGACCTATTGCAAGGCGAAGAATTTAAACGATTCTTCTTTGTATACATGGGAAAAAAGATTTAATCCTTCTCGTAAACCGCGTCAGATGGAAACGCTGGAAAAATGGACTCCAATTGTCGAAGACTGGAAAAAGAGTGGTCTGAGTAGAAACGCCTATCGCATACAAAATGAGTTACCGGGTTCCTTTTATGAATGGGAAAGAAAACTTAACCCCTCTGTTTTAAGAAAAACAAGCCACCTCATCGCTCTCGAGAAATGGACCCCCATTATTGAAGATTGGAAAAAGAGCGGCTTAAATAGATATGTTTACTGCACCAAAAAGAGATTAACGAGTTCTTGTTTTTATAAATGGGAAAAAAAGCTCAATCCTAGATCTTTTCAATCGCTCTCAGATCCTATAAAGAAGACGGAAATTAAATCTGATCCGCCTTTAAAAGATTTTTTTGTTCCTTTCCCTCTCACTTCCACGAGTTCAAAAGACTCTGGTTCTCTAAATCCAAAGATAGAAATCATGCTTTCTCAAGGGCATCACCTTTACTTGGAAGGAATCTTTGACTGGGAAAAACTTGCATCTTGGCTAACCCCTCTTTTAAGGGAATAAGATATGTTTCCAGGAAGCATTAAAGCTTATGTGGCGAGAGAACGAATCGATCTGCGTAAAGCCTATGATGGATTAGGGCTTTTAGTCCAAGAGTCTCTTGAGATGGATCCTTTGTCTGGATACCTCTTTGTGTTTTTTAATAAAAATTTAGACAAAATGAAGGCATTGTATTGGGATCGCAATGGCTTCTGCATCTGGCAGAAAAGACTTGAGAAAGGAAAATTCCGTATTCCTTCTATTCTCAATTCTCATTGGGAGATCAGCTTTCAAGAACTTCAATTCCTCCTCGCTGGAATTGATTTAAGGCGCCTCCCTCTTCAAGTTGATTATAGAAACTATGTGGTAAACTAAAATAATATTGTGAAATTATAAGAGCAAGCGTATACATTAACTATGATTGCTCGTGAAAATCTTCCTGATAATAAAGATGAGCTGAAAAACATTGTTTATCAGCTTATCGGGGTTGTGGAAGAGCAAAAGCTTCTTATTGCTAATCAGAATGAACGTATTGAAGCCCAATTCAAAAAAATAGAAGAACAAGCGCAGCAGATTGACCAGTTGGTTCATCAGGTCAATGCTCTTAAACGTCATCGGTATGGAAAACGATCTGAAAAGATCCAAGAAAAAAACAAGCCTACACAGGATACGAGCAACCCAGCTGAAAGTTCACCGGACGCTCACTTTTAAAACTCTATGCCCTAAGGGTAACCGCCATAATAAAGGGCTCATAGCCTTCAGTTTTTGGTCTTTTTATGAGTCTTAATAAACTTGAGCTTAGGTTTGTTTCGTTGGATAAATGTTGAAGAAGGATCGTTGCGTTTAACAGCATCAATGTGAGTCTGCCTCAGGGTTTCTGCACCCCAGGCATAGGGGGCGTTGGTGAGAGATGAGGTTATTCGCGTAATAAGATCTTCTGCTGCAATGACGCCACAGGAAAACATGTCTCCTTTAGCTTGCCTTCTTTCATAAGTGCTTTCTTTTCTTTCACAGGAGAAAACCTTAGCTGTTGGATGATAAAAATGAATCCGTCTTTTAATGGTTTTCTCTAAGGTTCTAAAGTTACCTTTTTTCATTTTTCCGCCTCCCATAGGGTCGTGGGCAAAGATTTTGATCTCATAATTGTCTCCTTCCTTGTGAAGGCGGACTTCCCCTGTGAGCCAATGCATGTGTGTGAGGTTATAAGGAAAGAGAATTTTAGCATGGGCGGTTTTTGTTGTGAGCATTCTTGGCATGATCCCTTCGAACACGTCTTTTTTTGTTTTCTGAAAATCAGGCGCCTCTTTTTGGAGCCTCTCATAAAGAGAAGGAATGCCTTCTTTCAGCATCTCGAGATTACCTTCTTTTTTTTGGATTTCTGATAAGATTTCTTCATCCGATTGATCAGCTTCTTTCCCATCTTGTATGATCTTTAAAACCTCTTCCTTGACATCAGGAGGACGGGTAGTTTTATCGAAATGATAGTCAATATTTAAGGAAGATACATTGTAGCCTTGTGAGAAGTTTTGCTGATGCTTTTTGCCTGCTGTATCAACGGCAGGTGTCACAGCAACAATATAAGAAAGGCAATCTTCTTGGTCATAAATAGGCTTAAAGAGTGGTCCTTTTCTTTTGAGGAGGTACTTAGAGTCTTTGACATAGCCGAGGTCAGGATGATGACTAAGAACAGAGGTAGTATAATCAGAGATATCTGCATCTGTGTAATAGGTTTCCTCCCATGAGGTGACTTTGTAAGAGTTGTTAGAATCTTCTTCTTTTGTAGCCTCTTTCTCTTCAGGGGTGTGAGAAGGTGACTCACCAGTATTTAATCCCTCTGAATCCACGCTTTCGAGAATTTCATTAAGTCTTAAAAGAATATCAGGATGGAGCTTTTTAAACATATGGCGGTATCGGCGCATCATATCAATCAACTCATTGCGCATTTGATCAGGATTAATATAAGACACTTTCCCAATGGTCCGATCCACAAAGAGAGCGGCTCCCCCAATAGATTGATTAAACATCAGAAAGTTTTTCATCATGTCAGCTATTCCCGCAGGAATCAGAGCACCAAGCCGCAACCACAAAGGCCAACCTTCCGCTGCAATAAACCCTATTGCAATGTAGGGAGTAGTTTGCATCCCTGCTACAATCCAATTTTGGATTTTACCGAGTCTTCTTACCCTTTTTCGGTTTTTGCTATGGCTATTATCTTCTCCTAGTTTCTTTCCCCCGATAAGCTCATAAACAGCCTTTTCTGTGCCTTCAACCTCGGCCAGCAGTTGGGCAAGAGAACCCATAATCCCACCTATGAGAATGGACAGCCCCATTTGAGCTGATTCATCACCAATCCCGATAAGCTGCAATAAGTGATAACAAACAAACCAATAAATAAGAGAACGCCCAAAAGAAGCAAGCATAGGAAGACCCCACCCGATGGTTTTAGTAATAGCTTTGCGGATTGTATCAGGATCTGGTTTCACCATTTCCTTTTGATGCTGGTTATGAAGATGGCTCATGAGCCATAAGGTTTTTAAAGCTTCAGTCACTTGATAGGATCCTTGTTCCGCTTTTGTTTCAGCAGCATTTAGAAAAACCTGGCTCTTTAATTGAGAATAAACCAAACGTATGCCATCATCATTAAGCCTGGAAAACCACCATTTCAAATCTTTAAAAACTTCTAGAAAACGGTATTTTACGAGTAGAGCTGGTGAAGAACTCTTAGAGTCAAAGGGGAAGAAACCACTATCTAAAAGCCTTTCGGTTTTCTTCATTATTTGAGGGCCATAAAAGAAAAAAGAATTGAGAAATACTAAAGGAACGGTATATCCAAGTTTAATAAAAACCAGATCTCCAGTACCATAGTATTTATCATCGCCTGCTTTTTCAACTGTTAATAATGGCGTTAAATAGTAATATATGGGGAATACGCTGGTAAAGCTTGCGCCTCCATAAATGAATATTTTTATCCATTTTTCTAAAATTCCTTTTATATTTTCTTGTTTATTTTGAAAATTTCTCGTTGAAGGAGCCAATAAGTCAGAAATTGTTTTCATATTGCGGAATAATGCGTCCAAGACCCAAAATCGAGTAAAATACATATTAAATATATATTCTTTATTAGAATTAATAACTTGCAATATATCAGATGGAATAAACTGAAAAATATCATTAGGATAAAAAACAATAGATGCATTAACAAGACCACTGACAATACCAATAACCCCACCCCCAATCCCGCCTATAAGTGCCTGATTGAAAGTAATGTGATCTTGATTAAGGAATTCCTGGGAATAGAGGAGAAAATTCCAAAGATTACGCTCCTTGTACTTTAATGATTTTTCTAAGATAAAAACGTGGGAGAGTAGACTCTGAAGATAGGGACAAAGATGAGAAAGATTTAAATCCATGAGGAAACTCTTTTCTTCTTTGAGATCTTGCTTTTCGTCTATATCAGTACCTAAAATATTTTTAAGTTGAAGAAGAAATTTAGGGTCTAGCTGTTCATAAACATTTTTGTATTTTTGGACCAAATCTAGAAGTTTGTTTCGCTGCTGAGAAGGAGTATTTGAGTTTGAGACTAGGTCAAGACCCTTGACAAAGGATGCGAGATTGTTATCTGATTCCGAAAATGCAGCCCCACTCGTTAAAAAGCTCGTAATTGCCGCAGGGAGTAAGCAAGCAGCCCGGGTTCCTAAATTCCAATTCTGCGTTGCAAAAAGACCAAGAACAAGATAAGGAGTGGTAATCCAAAGCGCTGCAAAATAGTCATATAACCCTTTAACTGATGCCAAGAGTTTTTGTTTTAGAGTAGGTATATCCTCATTATTTGTCTTTTCCTTTCTCTTAAACTTGCAAAGAAAGTGGGATATTGCTTGAGACTCAGAATTCAATTGAACGAGAGACGCAATCACTCCACCAAAAATGATTGAGAAAGTCATTTTTACAGTTTCATCTTCCATCCCAAGTGCTTCTAAGGTCTGATAAATAACATACGAAAAGATAACCGACCTTCCCCATGTAGCCCCTAAAGGAAGACCCCATTCAGCTACCTTCATAACACCACTCCATACTTTTTCAGGAGGCTTGTTAGGGAGTTCTGATGGGCGAAAACTATGATAATGATAAAGAGTCTTGAAGGTTTTTAAGACTTCAACAGCCTTCTGGGAGCCGGAGAGACAGGCAGCATTGCGTGCGTTTGAAGCAAAAGCAGGTCTTAAGGTACTTCTATAAGTGTTTAGAATTGCTTCATTAGGCAAGTGTAAAAATACTTTTTCTAATTCTTCCAGCTTTTCTATTTCTTGGAGGCGCCACTTTTTTATTTGTGAGTTTTCAATTTTTCTTTTTTCTTTTAAGAAATGAGAGAAAATCAACTTCTGAAAGAAGGGACTTAAGCGCGATCCAAAATAGATCATATCATCCATCAAAAGAGTAAGACTAGAAAAACAAAAACCAAATATAGAATCAATGGAAGCTCCCTCCGGAGCCATAGGTAGATAATCAATAAACACCTGATCAAAAAACACCACTTTATATAGTGAGTAACAAAGTAGTAGACCAACAAGACTACAAGATCCGTAAATAAAAATATCAGTAGCCCACGCAAGGGTCTTTTCTATTCTTCCTCTTTCGTAGTTAAACTCAGACGCTGAAGGGGCAGTAAAGTGAGAAAAAGCTTTTATATTTCTAGAAGTTGCATCTATAGAAATCACCCATTGCGCATAGTAATATGTGAAAGCATTTAGAAAGGTTAAGGCATACACAGGATTGAATGGTACCAATGTCTGAATTATCTTATATGCCTTATGAGAAAATAGCGCTGTAATCGCGGTTCCCACCCCAAACAAAACAGCTGCTCCTTCGATGAGGGAGATCCAGACTTGCTTCTTGGTCAATTTGCCTTGCAGGATATGATCGTAGATATATTCAAGGAAATGGAGAGTTTTTTTCTGGGTTTCGTTGCCCTGTTCAAGTTCGAGGGCAAAAGTAAGAAGACGCCTTAACTCCGGAGAAAGGTCCTCAGGAAGAGTTTCAATAGTGAGGTCTTTGGGAAGAAAGGTGAAATGAAAATTACTTATGGGGTTATGAGGTTTTGTTTTTAAACGGGTTTCTGGGAAATCGAAAGAGTTATTGTCTTCGTCTATTTTTTCTTTTCCCTTTTCTCTAGAACGTGATGTGGAATCTTCTTCTCTGACACCTTTTTTATTGTAATCAGTAGCTTCGGCTGGCTGTGGATTTTCTATATCTTTGTTTTCCTCTTTTTCTGTCTCGCTTTTCTCTTCCCTTTCACTTTCCGTAAAATAAGTTTCCATCCTTGGAAAGAGCCGTCGGGGGTTTTTCTTTGTCCAAAAGGATTTATTTAACCACGCTTTATACCAAGGCATTTTGTGATGAGCATAATAGTCTGTGAGGCTGCTCTGAGATCCTAAAAAGATAAACTCATCTTCATCAACTATCTCGTCCTCTGGTAGATTTTCTTCTTGAATGGATCCAACTTTTGTCAGAAGAGGTGCTCTCTCTTCCTCTAATGTCTGTAAACCCTCTAAGGCCTGATGTATTCCCTCAGTCAGATAGCTCCAAACTTTACTTAAGGTAAATGGATTGGATGATGTTTCTTTCTCACTTGCATCCTCAAAAAAGATGATCTCAGTAGTTTCTTCTTTAACTTCTTGAGTGTCTTTAGGAGGGAAAGGCGTTCTTGATATGGGGTTACTCTCGCCCGATTTTCTCACTTCATCTTCAGAGAACTCATCACTTGATTCTTCTGATGGGGAAGCTGAATTCTCTAGGGAAGACTCTTTTTTCCCTTCCAGTGTCCCTAAAAGAGTCTCTAAAAAATTCTCAAAGCTTTTACCTCTTTCAAAGGGGATCCCTTTCTCCTCAGAAGGGAATATTCCACGGTTTTTGAATGCAGGGGGCGCTGATTGAGAAAGAAAATCCTTATCCAAAGCTGTGTTTTCCCCTTGGTCGGGGTTCATCCCCCCTTTCTTGGAGGTAGGAAGGCTTGTAGAAAGTTCTTTTTCTTCTCCTCTATTTGTCTCTTCTTCTTCAAAGCTATTAAGAAAGTCTTCTATGTCTGAGTCTATTTCTGTTGTAAGGTAGGTATTTTCTTCCTCAGGAGAGCTTTTCTCAAGATGAGAAAGCCTATGTGGAGCTGAATGAAAAGAAATGACTCCTCTCTCTTGGGGCAGATCCTCAGAAGATTTTGATCGCATCATTGCAGGGGCTACATCTGACCAAAGAAGAGAAAAGATGATTAAAAAAGAAAGAAACTTCTTGAACACAAATTCTCTGTCCTTCTTTTATGTGCTTTCAGATTACTTTAAAGGATATTCTTCTTGCAAAGTCAATTCAGTAAATGGAAA
>CALBSK010000007.1 GCA_937967795.1 uncultured Alphaproteobacteria bacterium
TAGCTTTCCCTAAGGCATTCAGCTTTTCAGCAGCGGTCAGTTCTGAAGTTGTAAATCTAGCTTTCCCTAAGGCATTCAGCTTTTCAGCAGCGGTCAGTTCTGAAGTTGTAAAGCTAGCTTTCCCTAACCTTTGGAGTCCTGGCTGAGGCGTCTGTAATGGGCGAGGGTGCGCTGGCTCAAGAGGTTTTGGAGTCTGAGCTACGGTAACTGCGGGGGAGACAGGTTTAGCTACAGACTTAACTACCGGTCGCTTAACAGTAGGCTTTTTCACCATAGCTTGTTTAGGGGCAGGTTTAGCTACAGGCTTAACTACCGCTCGCTTAACAGTAGGTTTTTTCACCATAGCTGGTTTAGGGGCAGGTTTAGTTGCGCGTTTGGCCGCGGGTCGTTTGCCTGCAGGTTTTTTCACCCTAGCTTGTTTAGGGGCAGGCTTAACTACCGCTCGCTTAACAGTAGGTTTTTTCACCCTAGCTGGTTTAGGGGCAGGCTTAACAATACCTAATTTTGCAATATTTGCTCTTGGTTTTACAGAAACGGACTTAGCAACACTTGGGGCACCTGTTAGCCACATGGTAGACAGTACACTCAATAAAAATCTTATACTACCCAAACTTTTAAAATATTTTTTACTCACAAAACCACCAAAATATAATAAATATATAACTTGCTACTTTATAGTATAGTAAATTTAATGAAACATATAAATTACTACCTTATAGTATAGTAAATTTAACGAACTTTTCAAGTGTTTTGTCTGTATTGGCACGGCTTACAAATGATAAAAGTTAATTACTCCGCTTGTTCAGCTTCAAAATTATTATCTCATCAGGTCGACTATATCCCAATTGAAGTCGCACTTGTTGGTCAAGAAGATCCCGATTAATACTTTCAGGACGTAAATCATGAACTTTTTCTTCCAACTCTTCACGCTCTTGTGTGACTTCTTTTAGTTGAAGTTCAACTTGACGCAAACATTCGTGAATCTGCACCCAAGCAAGAATCCCTCTGTCCCCCTGAATGGAGTGGTAAATAAAGTAAGACATAATGGACAAGGCCATAAATGGGGCAAAGGCTTTCTGAGCCAACCTCTGAAGATTACGTGATTTCAATTGCATGAATAACATGTTAGATGACTTTTTAATGGAATTAAATAGAAAATGAGAGTTGTTTTAACAAAAAAGACCTACAACGTCCCAAACAGTCGATCACCTGCATCCCCAAGCCCAGGAACGATGTAGGCTTTTTCATTTAGGTTATCATCAAGAGCCGCTGTATAAATGGGAATGTGGGGATATTTTTGGTTAAAAACGCTTACACCTTCAGGAGCTGCGACTAATGCCATGAACTTTATATGTGAAGCATCCGCACCATGAGCAATCAATATATCAACAGCAGCAACCGCTGAGTTTCCTGTTGCAAGCATAGGATCAACAAGAAAAAAGATACGGCCATTTGCATTTGGAAGTTTCACTAAATATTCCACAGGATTTTTCGTCACGGGATTACGATACATTCCGATATGGCCTTCATCGGCCTCAGGCATAAGTTCTAAAAGCCCATCAGCCATACCAAGACCTGCTCTTAAAATAGGAATAATGGCAGGATTCGGCCCTGCAATGACGGGAGCCTCCATAGAAACGAGAGGGGTCGAAATTCTTTCCGTCGTAAGTGGAAAATCACGTGTAATTTCATACCCCATCAGGAGAGCAATTTCACGAAGAAAGCGGCGAAATTCATGTTTTTGAGTTTTGACTTTCCGCATTTGAGTGAGTTTATGCTGAATCAAGGGATGGTCAATAATATGAAGATTAGGAAATTTGAGGCAGGCCATGCTCACCGCTTTACCGTCTATTCAAAACCATACTTACGGGATAGCTTTCTTTGTATCAAGTCTAAAATCCGTTAATCCCTTTTTCTTCTTCAATTTCCTTTACACTAGCTTCAAAAACATCAAGGCCAAAATCGAGCTCTTCTTGTGTAATAACAAGAGGAGGCGCAAAGCGGACGACGGTTTCATGTGTATCTTTAGAAAGAACCCCCTTTAAGAGCATTTTTTCGCACACTTCTCTCGCGCTGGTAAGGTGTTTGTGAAAATCCACTCCTGCCCAAAGACCTAAGCCGCGCACTTCCTTAATTAAGGGAGAATTAATTTTGTTAAAACGCATAAGCATATGGGCGCCTAGTTCGGCAGAACGCTGAGCAAGATGTTCGTCTTCAAGTAAACAAAGGGACTCATAAGCCATGGCACAAGCCAGAGGATTGCCTCCAAATGTTGAGCCATGGCTACCAGGTGTCATAAGAGAGAGAATGTCACGTCGGCTTAAAAAGAGAGAAACTGGTATCATTCCTCCACCAAGAGCTTTTCCAAGAATCAAACCATCCGGTTGAATATTTTCATGCTCAAAAGTAAACATTTTACCTGTACGACCTAACCCGCATTGAACTTCATCAAGAATAAGAAGAACATTTTTTTCTGTACAAATGCGTCTGACGTCTTTGAGCCACCCTTTAGGAGGAACAATAATACCGGCTTCTCCTTGGATAGGTTCAACAAGAAAAGCACAAGTACGGGAAGTGATAGCTTCTTCTAGAGCTTTGGCATTTCCAAAAGGGATGGCTTTAAATCCGGGCGTCAAGGGTCCAAAATCTTTTTGATAGAGGGGTTCGGTAGAAAAGCTAATCACTGTTGTTGTTCGACCATGAAAATTATTTTGAGCGACGATGATTTCAGCTTGATTTTCAGGAATCCTCTTAACTTCATAACCCCAGCGACGAGCGACTTTAACAGCTGTTTCCACGGCTTCTACGCCAGTATTCATGGGGATACCCATTTCAAAACCGGACAAAGTGCACGCTTTTTCCAAATAGGGAGCTAATTTATCTGTGTAAAAGGCACGGGATATTACAGCAAGTTTTTGGGCTTGTTCTGTCAAAGTTTTTAATAAACGGGGATGACCATGACCAAAACTGACGGAAGAATAGGCCGTCATCATATCAAGATACTTTTTACCTTTATTATCCCAAACCCAAACGCCCTCTCCCTTGCATAAGACAATAGGAAGAGGGGTGTAAGTGGGGGGGCATACCAGAGCTTCACGTTCAATGAAATGAGTTAAGTTCATTTTATTTCCTCATTTTAGGCAAAAGATTTAAAAGTAAGTCTCTCACAAGAAAAAGAGTTTTCCCATCTTTATCCCGATCTGGATTATATTCTACAATTTCCAAGGCTTTAAAAGCACGATCATTTTGAACTATGGAAAGGGAAGGCAGAACATCTTTAATTTTTAAACCTTGGGGAACAGGACTTCCTACTCCGGGTGCTTCTTGAGGATCAAAAGCATCTAAATCGATAGAAAGTCCAAATCCTTTCGTTCTTTTTTTGACAGTATCAAGGGCTTCTTCAAAAACAGTTTTAAAGCCTCTTTCTTTTACTTCCTCCATAAAATAAATACGTACGCCTAAGCGTTGGAGAAGGGTAGCCTCTCCTTCTTCATAACTGCGGACCCCAATAAGACAGACATGACGAGGGTTTAAATGAGGCCCCTTCTCTAAAAGATTGACAAGAGAAGGATCACCAAATCCAAGGAGTATGGCCAAAGGCATCCCATGATAAGCTTGAGAAGGTGTTGTCTGCATCGTATGTGCATCCATGTGGGCATCAATCCAAATAAGGCCAAATTCTTCTTTTGCTTTGAGCTGGTGAGTTGCACCTGACCACGTTCCTACAGCAACCGTATGATCGCCTCCAATAACCACAGGAAATTGTTTGTTTTGAAGTGTGTTTATAACGGAAAGTCCTGTTTTCTTACAAAGTTCTTCAATATAAGGGCGCGTTAAAGGACCCGGAGGAAGATTAATTTCTTGAGCCGATTGAGAAGGGAAAAAGGTTTCTTTCCATGTCCAAGAGAAAGGAAGAGCGGATAAAATTTCTGAGGTTTGAAGACTCTTGGGCCCTTTCTCTGTCTCACGAAGCTGAGCTCCCCAGCCAGATGCAAATCCAATAAAGGCTATATGAGGCATGAGAAATTCCTTAAATGATAGAGTAATGCATTCCCCTAGAATAAAGAATGCTTATACATTAATATTTGCATAGAAAAACCTAAAAAATTATAAATTGTAGAGGGCCCCCGAAGCTTTGAGAAAAAATATCCAACCGGAAGGGCTGTAAAAAAGTTTAGCCGTTACAACATCACTTATAGAGAAAACAAAGATCCTGGATGCGCTCATTTCTTCGCATAAAAAAGTTAAAATAAAAATTTTTAAGAATCGAGATGGAAATTTTTCAGCAGTAAGCCAAACTCATGAGCATGCATAGTTAGTGAGAAAAGGGAGATTTTCACTGGCGTTCCTTCCTTCACCCTTCATGATTTTTTTCTTAAAAATTTCTCTTGCCAAAATCTTTTTTTCCTTTCATATTCATCCCGCCTCATTGTGGGGTATTTTTAGTTATGGAGAAAAAACGATGAAGTTATTTGCATACACATTAGTTAGCTTATTTGCTGTATTGAGCTTTGCTAACGCTGATGAAAATAAATCACCAGCTTCTAACGAAGAAGTTATTCTTGAGCAAACTGAAGAAGTACTTCCAGCAGACGAAGCAAAAAAATAAGCTTATCAACATTTTGGTTGAAAAGTTTAGGAAAAGGGAAATGTTTTGCATTTCCCTTTTTCTTGACCCCTTTAAAGAACTCGTGTACTTCCTCTTTATGGTTAGCTTGAGTTCAAAAAATACAATCACCTCTTTTCTCCGGAGTCGGCTTTATGAGCTCTTCGGCCTTAGTTTTTTTATTTTCTCAATTACCTTTACAACAGCTCTCTTAACTCATCATCCGACCGATCCCTCATGGAATCTCGCGGCTGATAGCGAAAGTCAGAATCTTTTAGGATCTTTTGGGGCCATTACAAGTGATCTCTTCTTACAATTTTTTGGCTCTTTCAGCTATGGGCTCGCTCTCTTTTTTTTGGGGATAGGGTCATTTCTTTTCATGCGTCCGAAAGGATCATCTCTTCTTTTTCGTATGCTCCTTTTTTTAAGCGGGTTTCTCTTTCTTCTCACCGGGGCTGCTTTTTGGGAAGGGGGGGGAGCTATAGGCCACATCCTTCACCAAAGCTTGCGTCGAATCCCTTTGTCTCCCTTAATTCTTTCCTTTTCTTTTTTAACTCTAGGGCTCTTTTTTCTTTTTTTAGCAACGGGATTAAGGCTTTCTCAACTCAAAGAAATCTTCTTCTTAATGCCAAAAAGTTTTCCAAAATCTAGAAAAACAAAGAAACTCCGACCTTCTCCGCTTCTTGAAGAGGAGGAAAAAAGAATCAAAGAAATTCCTAAAGACACATCTCTGCGATTAAAGGAGTATGCAAAATCTCAACCTCAAAAACCAACTTTAAACACGGCCCCTTCTCTTACACCCTTTTATGAAGAGGGGCCTCATCAGCTTCCTCCGCTTGAACTCCTTTACCTTCCCCTAAATTTTACAAAAAAAATCGACTTTGATGAAGAAGCTCTTCGAGAAAATGCGGAAGCCCTTGAAGCTGTTCTCAATGATTATGGAATTCGGGGAGAAATTGTTGGCATCCGGCCCGGTCCTGTCGTAACTCTTTATGAGCTTGAACCCGCTCCTGGTGTTAAATCTTCTCGCGTTATTGCTCTCGCAGATGATATTGCTCGCTCTATGAGTGCCATTTCAGCTCGCGTTGCTGTTATCCCAGGTAAGAACGTCATAGGCATTGAACTCCCTAATAAAAATCGAGAAACTGTTCATCTGAGAGACCTTCTCTCTCATCATGATTATGAAAAATCTGGAGCCCATCTCAGCTTAATCTTAGGAAAGGATATTAGCGGAGTCCCCATTATTGCTGATTTGGCTCGTATGCCTCACCTCCTTGTTGCGGGAACAACAGGATCTGGAAAATCGGTTGCCGTGAATGCGATGATCCTCTCCTTAATCTACCGCCTCCCTCCTGAACGGTGTAAGTTTATTATGATTGATCCAAAAATGTTGGAGCTTTCCATATATGATGGTATTCCCCATCTTCTTTCTCCCGTTGTAACAGACCCAAAAAAGGCGGTCGTTGCCTTACGGTGGGTCGTTCGTGAAATGGAGAGCCGATATCAAGCTATGTCCAAGCTTTCTGTCAGGAATATTGAAGGATTCAATCAGCGAATTCTTGAAGCGAGATCGCGAGGTGAGGTTATCTCACGTCGAATTCAAACAGGTTTTGATCCTGAAACAGGGAAACCCATTTTTGAAGATCAAGCTCTTCCGATGGAACCCCTTCCTTTCATTGTGGTGGTGGTTGATGAAATGGCTGATTTAATGTTGGTAGCTGGCAAAGAAATTGAAAGTGCCGTCCAACGTCTTGCCCAAATGGCACGAGCTGCTGGCATTCATCTTATCATGGCAACCCAACGTCCTTCCGTTGATGTCATTACCGGCACGATTAAAGCTAATTTTCCAACACGCATCAGTTTTCAGGTGAGCTCAAAAATTGATAGCCGCACAATTTTAGGAGAGCAAGGAGCCGAACAACTCCTCGGACAAGGAGATATGCTCTATATGGCAACGGGCGGACGCATTTCCCGCGTTCATGGCCCTTATGTTGGAGATCAAGATGTGGAAAAAGTTGTTCAGTTTTTGAAATCTCAAAGTAAGCCTTTTTATATTGAAGATATCACCATTGATCTTTCTTCTCCCGAGCTTAATTTTGAAGAGGATGGAAATGGAAAAGAAGACGCCCTTTATCAACAGGCATTGGCTCTTATTTATCGAGAAGGAAAAGCTTCTACGAGTTTTATTCAACGGCACTTAAAAATTGGCTATAATCGGGCTGCACGACTTATTGACCAAATGGAAGAAGAAGGAATTGTTAGCAGCCCTAACCATGTCGGTAAACGAGAGGTTCTTGTAAGAAACTCCTAGGAGGATTAAGGATGAATGTAAAAAAATGTTTTTATATCTTCATTATTATAGGGTTTTCTTTAAAGGGTGCCCTCGCCCTTAAAGAGACTCAACTTTATGAAAATTATCTTAATGAGCTTAGAACCCTTTCAGGAGAATTCACCCAGATTAGTAGTAATGGGCAAACAACTACGGGAACGATTCAAATCGCTCGACCCGGGAAAATGCGTCTTACCTATAATCCTCCCTCAACCCTTCTTATTATCGCCAATGGCAAATGGCTTATCACTAAAGACCAGGGAGAAGATCAAGTAGATTATATCTCCTTAGATAAAACACCTGCGGCCTTTATCCTGCGGCCTCATATCCGCTTTAGCGGGGATGTTGAGATCACAAACATTATTCCTAAAGGTGAAACAACTGAAATTTCCCTTATGAGGAAAGAAGAATCCGAAGAAGGATATATCACCCTTGTGTTTAATGATAATCCTATCTCTCTCAAAGAATGGAGCATTATGGATGCGCAGGGTGTTCAAACTCGAGTTGTCCTTTCTAATGTTAAATCAAATATAGATTTACCTCTGAAACTCTTCGCTATTGAAAGCCCAAATCTCATTCAACGGATTTTTTAGGGTTTTTTCCTTTTTATCATTTTTACCCATAAAAAGCTATAATTTCTGCGAAAAGTCAAAGAAGAAGAAAATTTCCGTTTACTTTTATAGACTCTTAGTTATCTTATATGATTAAATTAATATAAAAAATGAGGGATTCTTTGTGCCCCAAAAAATAATTACAAAACTTATAGAGCCTCTTTCACAAACTTTAACTTCAATCCTTCTGGACAAAGGAATTTTATCTTCTGATCAAATGGATGTTGCTTTAAAAGAACAACGCCTTCATGGAAATTCATTTGAAGAGTGCTTGATTAATTTGGGTTTTATTAGCGAAATAGCTCTTGCAGAAGCTCTTTCATTGGCAAGCGGTTGTGATAAAGTTAACCTTAAACAAACCCTCCTAGATCCTTGCTTAAAAGAATTAATTCCCCGAGATGTGGCAAAACAATTTTGCTTTATTCCCCTTTCAATGGAAGAAGGGGTGTTGAGAGTTGCCGTTGCTGATATTTACAATCTTCCTGCTTTCGATTACCTCCAACACAAGGTTCTCCACGTCAGAGACGTCATTCCGACTATTGCCCTTGAATCGGATATTCTCGATGCTATTGATCGCTATTATGGATATGACTTATCAATTCCGGCTTTGATACGAGAAGTAGAAACAGCCTCATCCTTGACCTTTTCCCTAAATGATGATGCCAATCCGACGATTCGGTTGGTCAATTCCATTCTTATAGATGCCATTAAAATGAACGCCTCCGACATTCACTTTGAACCCGAAGGAACTTTTATGCGGCTCCGTTATCGGGTTGATGGTATTTTGGTACAAATCTGTACACTTCATTCGACTTACTGGCCTACCATTTGTGTAAGGCTTAAGGTCATGTCAGAACTGAATATTGCCGAATCTCGCCGCCCTCAAAATGGCCGAATGACTTTTTATGTAGGCCGTCGAGAAATCGATATGCGTGTTGCTTCTCATCCCACTGTTCATGGGGAAAATATTGTGGTTCGTATTTTAGATAAGAGTCGCTCCCTCCTCCCTCTTGAAGAATTGGGATATTCCGAAGAAGTGATCGAACAGATTAAAAAAGCTCTCAGGCATCCTGCTGGAATTTTCATCATTACAGGCCCTACAGGATGTGGAAAGACAACCTCTCTCTATTCCATGCTCAGTTATATCAGCACACTCGAACTTAATATTATGACTCTGGAAGAACCTGTCGAATATCAGCTTCCTCTCATCCGTCAATCAGATGTGAGAGAACAAGGAGGAATGAGCTTTGCCGATGGTGTTCGATCAATTTTACGACAAGATCCTGATATCATTCTTATTGGAGAAGTGCGAGATCCACCCACCGCTCAAATGGCCCTACGAGCCGCGATGACGGGGCATCAAGTTTTTTCAACCCTTCACACGAACGATGCCTTAGGATCTATCCATCGTTTAATCGATTTAGGACTCAGCCGCTCCATGCTTTCGGGAAATCTGATGGCAGTTATTGCTCAACGCCTTGTTCGAAAACTGTGCTTTTCTTGTAAAAGAGAAAAGAAAATGAATTCCTACGAGGCCCATCTCCTCGGACTTGACGGTTCTCATATTCTCTTTACGCCACAAGGATGTGAAGCATGCCGTAGAACAGGTTACCGAGGTCGTCTTGCTATTGCTGAAATTCTTGTCTTTGATTCAGACCTTGATGACATTCTTATCACTACATCCTCTCGTCCTTCTCTCAAGGCTCTCGCTCTAAAAAAAGGACATATCCCTATGGAGCAAGATGCACGACATCGCGTTTTAAAAGGAGATACAAGCCTTGAAGAAGTCCTGCGAGCCGTTAACTTACGAGAGGGATTATGACTCTTTATCGTTATAAGGCGGTTGGAAAAGAAGGTGTTCTTCAAAAAGGTATCTTAGAGGCACCTTCTTCAATTGACCTTAAAGTGCGCCTTCATGAGTTTGGTCTTTCTCTCATTTCTTATTCCCCCGATATTTCCTTGTTCTTCTCTCGGAAGATTAAGCCACAAACTTTGATGGATCTTTGTCTTCATCTCGAACAGTTCGAAAATGCCGGAATCCCTCTCAAAGAAAGCTTGGAAGAATTAATTCAAATTCAAACCATTCCCCAACTCAAAGGCGCTCTTAGGGAAGTCATTAAGGATATTGAAAATGGGTTTTTATTGTCACGTGCCTGTGCAAAGCATCCAACGATTTTTGATTCTGTTTTTATAAGCCTTGTCACAACGGGAGAGGAAACAGGACATCTTTCCTCATGTTTTTATCAGATTTTTCAACATTTGAAGTGGATGGATGAAGTCCATGCTCAGACACTTAAAGCGCTTCGTTATCCCTTAACGATGGCCCTTGTCTTGGCAGCTGTCATTTTTATTTTAATGATCGTTTTGGTCCCCGAACTTGTTAAGTTTATTCAAAACTCTTCCGTTCAAATTCCATTCTCCACGCGCCTTCTGATCTCTTTTTCGCAGTTTCTTACGGATTACATTTTTCTGATTCTTCCTTCTTTTGGAATGGCTAGCTTTTTTTTAATGGTTTTTTTTAAACATCATTCTAAAGGTCCTCTTTGGAAAGATCGCATTTTAGATGGATTACCTCTTATAGGTACTTTACGGAGAATGATCTCTCTTTCTCGCTTTTCTCATATTTTTGCAGTTATGTTTAGTAATGGAATAGACGTTCTTCACTCTCTCAAAACGGCCCGCAAATCAATAAGAAGTGGCCATATGCATGAAGCTCTTGAAGGAGTAGAATCTTTTGTGAAAGAAGGACTTTCTCTTTCGGAAGCTTTTCAAAAAACAGCCATTTTTCCTTCCCTCATTGTGCGTATGGTAAGGATTGGGGAGCAAACAAGTTCACTTCAAAAAACACTCGTTTATGTAAAAGAACATTTTGATACCACTTTAAAACGCAAAGTAGATCATCTGATTGCCTTTCTTGAGCCATTTATGATCTTAAATGTGGGATTTGTCATGGCTTGGATTATCTATTCGATTTTCTTACCCCTTTACGATTCACTTTCTCATTTAGATTATTGAAATAAATATATGAAAGAAAAATTCCTTTTATATTTAACCGACACAGAGGTCTTTCTTTATAAGTGGGATCTTGACAAGCTTTATACATGCAGCAATAATTTTGAAATTGCTCAAAAGAACCTTCAGAATTTTTTCTCTACCGCCCCAAAAATCCCCCTTAGGATCTTCATTGACCGTAATCATCAGGATATTCGAGAGGAAAAATTGCCTCCCCTTTTTCCGTGGGATCGAATGACTTACCTTGCTCATAAAAAAGCTGAATGGCGTGTTCATGGGGGATATGTCGGATTTAATTTTTTTAAACAAGAAGACGAATCTTATTTTCGATGGATTCATATTCCTGAGAATGATGAGTTGATCTCGTGGTTCCATTGGGCAAAATCGTTAAAAAACCCTCTTAAAGGTATTTTTTTTGTCTCTCTTGAAGCGAGAATTTTTCTCAAAAGAAACCTTCCTTCCTCAAAAGGCTATCAAATGCTGTGCTATAATGTATCTTCCCACACCACACGTCATGTGATTTTTAAGGATGAACGGCTTTTACTTTCTCGTCCGTCTTCTCGCAAAGAGGATCTGAGGAGCTCTCTTCATTTTCTGGGGCGTGCCCATCCTGATATTCATGAAAACCTTCAAGTCATCAGCCTTGTAAAAGAAATTCCTTTAATCTCTTCCCACATCAAAATAGTGTCCGATCCGGAATCTTTCCTGCATTTTCTTGCTTCTCAAAGAAACCCATCTCTTTCTCTTGAAAATCCTTCTCTTTGGAGGATCGCACGACTGCGCTGGGCAGCGGGAATGCTTATTTTAAGCGCTCTCTTATGGACAGGAATCAAGATTTACCAAGGATTAGATTATAAAAGTAAAAGTAGGCTCCTTTTGCCTAAAATAGAAGCTCTGAAAATCCGTGTTGATCACCTGACATTCGTTTTAAAGGATAAAAATGTTCCTTACTTAAGGAGGGCTCTCACGCCCTTTAATCACCTGAAATCATATAGCAAAAACCCTCTTAAAACCATTCAACAACTTTCTACTTTATTGAAGCCACAGGGGATACATCTTCAAAAGCTAACGTGGCATCACGAGAAAGAACGTGAAATAGTGATTCTGACTTTTTTAATAGAGGAGAAGATTGGAAAAACCCTTGCGAATGAATTTAAAGCCTTTCTTCTTTCGTGCAAAAGAATGTTCCCGAAAAGTCACGTTCAAGTCCTCAATGCACCTTTTAATAGCGGTTCTCAGGAGGTTTTTAAAATCCCACGGGATTCCTCTCCCCCAAGGGCTCAAGTCAAAATTATCCTCCCATGAAAAAAGAATTTTTTATTTGGGTAGGATTAGGCATAGGAATTACTTTTTGCCTCTGGAGAATTACGGATTTTTATAATCTACAAGAAAATAATTTTAAAAACCAAAATTCCACAAAAATTTTTCTTCAAAAAAAATTAAAATCCTTGCAAGAGGATGTCGTTTTTATAAACGACCATAAAAAAACGCTTCAGTTTTTGACAGACAAAGGGTGGTTTATTCCCAAAAATCGGTTGATTGTAGCTGATGTTCTAGAAAACTTGAGATTTCCGTTAAATGAAATTCAGTTTACCTTTGAACCCGAAAACATAAAAAGCTTAGATGAAAAATTCTCATTCAAAATTACGCGGATTCTAATTGAAGTAGGAGCTCTTTTTGACCATCCGATATATGAATTTATTGAGAAATTTTTAGAAAAGTTTCCTGGAATTCTTACCCCTATTGCCCTTACTTTAACCCGTAAAGAACAAGTAAATGAAAAAAATCTTTTTTCTTTGAGGCAAAAGAAACGTCCCAACTTTGTTGAAGGAAATTTAGTTTTTGAATGGATTTCCCTAGGAGAAGACGTTTCTGAAAAATAAAATCTTTTTCCTTAACTTAGCTTTTATTTTGTTTTTTCTTCTTTTAAAAGAAAACCCTATTTGTGCGTACGAATCTCTTTTTTTCACAGAAACCGAGAAGGATATTATTCATGAGAATCTCCTGGAGAGCAAAACACATCCTTTTAAAGACAGGGAAAAATTTCAACTTGAAGCCCTCATTTATATCAGTGAAAAAATTTGGTCTTTATGGATCAATAATGAAATTATTTGCCCTGAGAATGTTTATAAAATTAAAGGATACCGTATTAAAAAGGTAACTCCTTGGAATGTGACGTTTTCTTGGATTCCGTCAAACTCCTCAACTCCAAAGACTTTTACACTTTGCCCTTACCAAGCCTATGATTCAAAGGAACAAAAGATTATTGATGGATTAAAAAATTAGTGTACACTTTAAAGTAGAGAAAATTAAAAAAACAACATAAATGTCACTTTTTGAATTTTATAAAAATCTCATTTTTCCAAGCATAAGAATTAAATATCTTTTTGGTTTTTTAATTACAGCTCTTCTTATACTGGGTGATATTATTGTAGAAGCGACAGGAGGCACGACCTTTGCTTATCTTCATCTTCTTTATATCCCCATCATTCTTGCGGGCTTGGTTTTTTCTTTAGCAGGAGGAATAGCCGCAGGGTTAGTTGCTGGTTTTTTGATGAGTCCTTATATGCCCACCATCCAAGCTTATGATCTTGCTCAACCTTTTTCCTCATGGGCTTTCCGGCTCTTGATGTTCTCCATGGTGGGGGCCATGTCAGGCCTTGGCGCCTCTCTCTTTAGAGCTTATATTAAAGAACTAGAACTTAAGAATACAACAGATCCTTTTACAGGGCTCCCCAACCTCAATGGGCTTACACAAGTTTTTTCTGAGCTTGTTCAGAATGCTAATAAAACTCTTATTGTTATTATTGCTGAAGTGTATCAAATGCAAGGCATCGATACGGCCATTGGCGAAGAAGGCACGAATACGCTGATGAAACAAGTGGCTGATACTCTGCAGACAATCGTTGGGAAAAATGGGATTTTGGGGCGTCTTCAAACACAACGCTTCGCGATTCTTATTCCCGAAGAAAGCGATTCTTCTGAAATTATAAAAAAATGCGAATCTATTTCGGAAAGCACTTACCTCGTGAATAACATTCCTCTTTTTGTAGAAATACGTTTTGGAATTGCTCGATATCCCACCGATGATAGTGATTTGAAGCATCTCACGCGAAAGGCTTTGGTTGCCATTAATGTAAGTCGAGATGAAGTCCGGCGGATCAGTCATTTTGACAAACAACTAAGTGATTCCTCGGAACGTAATCTTTTAATTCTTCATCAATTAAAAACGGCTATTGATAACAAAACTCTCATCTTAGAATATCAACCCAAAGTTTATCTTAAAACAGATAAAGTCATGGGTTTTGAAGCCCTCTTAAGGTGGGTTGACCCCTTGTTAGGTCCCGTAAGTCCCATGGAATTTATTCCTTTAGCTGAAGGTACCCTCCTTATTCATCCTTTGACGAAATGGGTGCTCAAAACAGCACTCCATCAAATGAATCAGTGGAATGAGGAAGGAATTTTAGTTCCCGTAAGTGTGAATTTTTCTATAAAAAACCTTCATAATCCTTCCATGATTGAGACGTTATCTCAACTTTTAGAGACCTATCAGATTCCTCCTCATTTTCTCGAAGTTGAAGTCACAGAAACTTCTGTAGCAACGAGTATTTCAACTATTGTTAATGCTTTAAAAACCTTACGGGAAATTGGTGTAAGAATTGCAATTGATGATTATGGAACGGGACAAGCCTCCCAACAGTATCTTTTTGAACTTCCCATAAACGTGGTTAAAATTGACAAACTTTTTGTCCAATCTATTTCCCATAACCCAGCGGCCATTGCTATTGTTAAAAATGCAATTTCTCTTGCCCATGAATTAAACCTAGAAGTTATTGCCGAAGGCATCGAAACACGCCATCAATACGATCTCTTAGCTCAGTGGGGATGTGATGGGGGACAAGGATATTTCATGGGAAGATCCATGAAAGAAGAAGTCGCAACAGCTTGGCTCAAGCAAAAACTCGACCTCAATAAAAACTCTCCAAAAGTACTCCTCGATTAAAGGTTAAACTCAGGCAGATGCCAAAGTTGGTTCTTTCAATTCGGGCATGATCATTCCAAGAGCCGCAAGATAGAGATCTAAAAGCTCTTCTTGCTCTAAACGTTCCTGCGTTTCCATTTTTCGAATTTTAAGAACTTGACGGATAATTTTAATGTCAAAGCCTGAACCTTTAGCTTCAGCAAAGACATCCCGAATTTGCTCACCAATGGCAGCCTTTTCTTCTTCCAGGCGTTCAATACGTTCGATAAATGACTTAAGTTGAGCAGATGAAACACCACCGACGTCACTCATAAGATCCTCCTTAACTGTGAATAAGCCTTCTTTTATAAATCGACTTTGTTGATTTTGGCAATTGGGGATTTACGAATTGAAGAAAAGAACGGATAATCGTCTGAATAAGAAGGAGTTTAGATCATGCGCCGCCACCGTTGTGCGAAAATCATTGCTACTTTAGGTCCTGCAAGTTCATCTATCCCCATGATAGAAAACCTTTTTTTGGCCGGCGTTGATGTATTTCGCTTGAATTTTTCCCATGGGAGCCATGAAGATCATAAAGAACGATACACTATTATCAGAAACTTTGAGAAAAAGATAAATCGCCCTATTGGCATTTTGATGGATCTGCAAGGACCTAAACTCCGCATTGGAACTTTTCAGCACGAGAGCGTCCTTTTAACGGAAGGGCAAATGTTTAGTTTAGATCAAAATGAGACTCCTGGCGATCAAAGCCGAGTTTTTCTTCCTCATCCTGAAATTTTTGCAGCTCTTAAAGAAGGTTCTAACGTTCTTTTGGATGATGGAAAAATCTGTCTTCGTGTAAAAAATATAACACCTACACACATTGAAACACAGGTCGTAACCGCAGGATTTCTTTCTGATCGAAAGGGATTCAATATTCCAGATGTAGCTCTACCCATCTCTGCTATGACATCTAAAGATCGAGAGGATCTTACCTTCGGTCTCCAGCTTGGGGTCGATTGGGTTGCTCTTTCCTTTGTCCAACATCCCCAAGATGTTCTTGAAGCAAGAGCTCTTATCGGCAATCGTGCCGGGATTATTTCTAAACTTGAAAAACCTCTTGCTATTGAACATTTAGAAGAGATCGTTCACTTGTCAGATGCGATTATGGTCGCTCGAGGTGATTTAGGTGTTGAAATGCCTCCTGAAGAAGTTCCCAGCATTCAAAAACGAATTATCCGATGTTGTCGAATGGCGGGGAAACCGGTCGTGGTTGCCACCCAAATGTTAGATTCCATGGTTAAATCTCCAACACCAACACGTGCGGAAGCTTCAGATGTGGCGACAGCCATTTATGATGGGGCTGATGCCGTGATGCTTTCAGCAGAATCAGCTTCAGGGGACTATCCTTTAGAGTCGGTAACCATTATGGACCGAATCATCACCCATGTGGAACAGGATCCTTTTTATCGCAAAATGCAGGAAGCTGGTCTTCCCGAGCCTGAATCAACCAGCTCTGATGCGATTACAGCAGCCGCTCGACAAGTGGCCCATACCATTCAAGCTGCGGCCATCGTAACGTTCACAACAACAGGCACCACTACTTTAAGAGCAGCAAGAGAACGTCCTGAATCTCCTATACTCGCTCTTACACCCGAACTAACAATCGCGCGCAAACTTACGTTGGTGTGGGGGGTTCATTCTGTGAAAAGTCAAGAAGTTAACCGTTTTTCAGAAGCGGTGAATAATGCCTGTGTCATGGCGGAGAAAGAAGGGTTTGCACAGATGAATGATTCTATCGTGGTAACGGCAGGTCTTCCTTTTCGCGTGGCAGGGTCAACCAATATCCTACGAATCGCCAACATAAAGGCCCTGCCAGATCAATGAGCGAAGACTCTCTCTCCGGCCGACTCAAACGTTATACCAATGTTACAACTGCTGTAGGGGGGCTTATGACCCGACTTTTCGGAGATCGATACCTTGGCTTTTCCATAGATGGCCCCCAGCATGCAGAAGAACTAAAGGAAACGCTTGGCCACCTCAAAGGCCCTTTGATGAAAATTGCTCAAATTTTGGCCACTGTACCGGATATCTTACCGGAAGAGTATGCCACTGCTTTTTTAGAATTGCAGTCTAACGCTCCCCCTATGGGATGGCCTTTTGTCAAAAGACGCATGCAGGCAGAGCTGGGACCAGAATGGCAAAGCCTTTTTGAAGAATTTAATCCGCAAGCCTCAGCTGCAGCTTCTTTGGGACAAGTTCATAAAGCGAGGGATAAACAAGGTCGCCTTTTGGCGTGTAAGCTTCAGTATCCTGAAATGGGGTCTGCCGTTGAAGCCGATTTAAACCAGCTAAAGCTCATCTTAAAGTCCTTCGAAATTTATAGTGGAGCTCTTGATACGGAAAATCTTCGCCTGGAGATGGCGGATCGTTTGCGTGAAGAACTGGATTATCTTCTTGAAGCAAAACATATGAAGCTTTTTTCTGAGATGCTCACTGTTTTTCCTTTTTCTGAAGTCCCTCACGTTATTGATTCGCTCACAACTCCTCGCCTTTTAACCATGTCTTGGCTTGAAGGAAAAAAATTATTAACCCTCATTAATTCACCTCAAGAATTAAGAAATGAGGTTTCAACCTATCTTTTCAAAAGTTGGTATTACCCCCTTTATCACTACGGAATTCTGCATGGGGATCCCCATTTGGGTAATTATTCTTGGAGTGCCGAAGGGAAATTAAACCTTCTTGATTTTGGGTGTATTAGAATTTTTAATTCCTCCCTTATCGAAGGTGTTTTAGATCTCTACAAAGCTTTTCAGACGAATAACGAAGATTTAGCCGTTCACGCCTATCATACATGGGGGTTTACAAATATTGATAAGGAGCTTATTCAAGCCTTAAATCTTTGGGCACAATTTTTATACGAGCCTCTTTTGGAAGACCGGGTACGCCCCATTGACAAAACTCATTCAGGGCTGAAAGGTCGGAAAGTTGCAGGGGCCGTTCTTGATGAACTTAAACGTCAAGGAGGTGTCAAGCCCCCCCGAGAATTTGTTTTTATGGATCGCGCCGCTGTAGGGCTTGGATCGGTCTTTATGCATTTGAATGCACAGATAAACTGGCATCACCTTTTTGAAGAGCTCACTCAAGATTTTTCCGCATCTGATCTTAAAACCCGTCAGGACGCTCTCCTTAAAAAGGTAGGATACCGATAGGTTCGGAGGTGCTAAAAAAGGAGATTTAAAAAAATCTCCTTTTTTCTTTAAAGAACACCTATTTTAATTTACATTTCTGTAAGTCGCTTCGATTTTTTTCAGTGAGACACGCTGGCGTCATTTCTTCTTCCTCAACCTTAATTTGTGGCTTTTCAAATTTGCCAAGGTATTTTTGGAGATACTTTTTTTTATCAACAAGATAACTCTTCACTTCTTCACACATCAGATTTTCCCTTCGCATGAGCTCACCAACGCGGACGCCTCTTTGGTTCCATTTCTCTTTCTTTTCGGGAGAACTTTCTTTTGAGAGATTTTTTACACGTCGATAATTACATTCCTTGCAGGATAGATGGATGGGGAAAGAATGCTCGTAATTATTTAGAAAATAGTATAAGCAGCTTCGGATAGGTGGTATGAGGGGTGAGATGTTGCAATCACTTCTAATTTTTTAAACCGATGATCAGGGCGGCGGGTGCGCCAAAGTGTTAGATGAGGGACATAGTTTTGAGAGAGCGTTTCTTCATTCAATGTCCAACGATTTTCTGAAATTTCTTTGACTTTGTTAAAAGTCCAAGCATTCATTTCTTTTAAAGACGTCACCGATTGTTCTGTCGGCAAAAAAGCAATTACATGATCAAAGAGATGTGCGACTCTTTCAACTTCATAAAAAGGAGAAAGGGAGTCGATGAACACTTGAAGTTCAGAGACAATCTTTTGACCAAAGGGAATTGATTCTTCTTCAGGAATCATTTTTTCAATGAAGCCCACTGTACAATGATATTTCCGCCGTTGTCGTGTGTACCCCACTTTTCCCAGGACTTGATTAAGAGCCTCTTGATCTGTTCCGGACACATTAATTTTGAGGGCCATTGAATGCATGGGCGTCGCTTCAGTATAGCAATCTCACTCAGGAGGATGGCGTCCCCTACGGGATTCGAACCCGTGTTGCCGCCGTGAGAGGGCGACGTCCTAGGCCTCTAGACGAAGGGGACATAAATTGCCTTGTACCTGAAGTCTTCTCTTCAATCAAGTCTCTTCAAAATCAGATTTTATAAAATATTAACCTTTTATTTTTACCCTTTATGAAGAAATCCACTTTTTAAAAAGAAGGTCGCTATGAAACTCTCCATGATTATAATTTTAGCCTTTATTTTCGTCCTCCCAGCGCAAGCACAGGTAAAAGACCTTGCTGCATGCCATCGCGCTTGTTTTGAAGCAAAACGAAAATGTAACAACAGTAAACCCCATACTTTTAATTCGTGTGAAGACGATCTCGTTTCTTGCAAACGAACCTGCAACAGTGGGAAAAAGGGCGAATATGGTAAATCTCCTGAACTTTCTTTTCACCCTATTTTAAATTTCGAGTAACGCCTTCTAATCGCGTGAGCCCATAGGTTGCTCCCATAATCATGAAGCTTCCCACTAACGTTAAGAAAGTAGGCATTTCTTCAAAGAAGAAATAGCCTACGGGCACGGCGAAACAGAGACGTGTATATTCAAAAGGAGAAAGATAAGAAGGGTTAGCGTATTTTAAAGCAGAAACATAACAATATTGAGAAAAAACACCAAATGCACCAATAGCCATTAAGGATATGAAATCATGAAGAGCCGGTGTTTTCCAAACGAAAGGCACCAAGATCGTACTCATAAAAGCCGTGGTGGCTGTTGTGTAAAGCATAATGGTTACCGTGCTATCTGTGCGAGAGAGAATCTTTGTAAAAACAATGACCAAAGCTGCAAAAAGATTGGCAAAAAGTTCAACCCACACCCCGACACTTATCGATGTTTCATGGGGTTGGACCATGACGATTACGCCTAAATACCCAAAAAGAATGAAGGCCCATTTCTGAAAAGAAACCCTATCTTTTAAAATCAGCATGGACAAAAGAGTGGTGAATAAGGGTCCCGTCATTCCAATAGAGGTGGCAAGAGCAAGAGGCAAATGGCGATAAGCATAATAGGTACACCCCATCGCAGCAATCACACACACCACGCGTATGAGTTGAAGAAGAGGGCGAGCTGTGACAAATCCTTTGTGTCTTTCTTTGAATATAAAGGGGCTAAAAAAAATAAATCCAAATAAATATCGCAAAAAAAGAATGATGATGTTGTCAACTTCAGAGGAGAGAGATTTGGCAATAGCGAGAGCTGTACTAAAACTGATAGCCCACAGCAACATAAACAGGGTTCCTTTAAGTTTTGGAGAAAAACGCTCTGTGGGCATAGTTAAATAGCTTTCAATCATCACTTCTGTTTTTGAGTTTACGTGAAGATGTTGCAAAACGCATTTTAATTGTTAAGCTATCTGCGATGCATGTTCTCTCCAGAAGCCATCACAGATGATAATGGAGGTCTTCAAAAAGGATTAAAAAGTCGAATTTTTCGAGGGAGGATGGTTATTTTCTTTTTGCTATTGGCCCTTTTGTTATCTTAAGTTCTAAGAAGATCCCGGGATCCCTTACGTTGTCTTTAAAAGAAAGATTGAGTGCTTCCAGATGCACCTTTCTTTCTCCCCGATTGTACAGACTTTCCCCTTAAGAAAAGAATCCATGAAA
>CALBSK010000008.1 GCA_937967795.1 uncultured Alphaproteobacteria bacterium
GTAAGCGTCAAATCTACCCATCTCGACAGAGCGAAAGAGAATTCTGGGATTAATTGTCTTTTAAGACCAATTATGAGGAAGTAACTGTTCAAGATTTTGAGAACTATGGGACATGAGACGACGCATAACGTCTGTGAGATATTCCCTCGGATTTATTTTTAGAGCTTTACACGTCTGAACCAAAGATAGAATGATGGCTGCGGCTTCCCCTCCTTCTTCGTTTCCTAAAAACAACCAATTTTTTCTGCCTAAGGCCAGCGGGCGAACTGCTCGCTCAGCAACATTGTTGTCCAACCTAGCAAAAGAATGAAGCGTGTAATTCTTTAAATATGGGATAAGCCCCACAAAATAACCCAAAGCTTCCTTGTATTTAGATTTGGGGATGACCTTACCATTGATAAAACGATCTTTGATCATAAGGATCAGCTCATCAATAATAGGAACTTCCTTTTCTTGACGTATTCGCAATCGTTCATCCTCAGTGCGAGACCAAGCCACTCTTTCCAACATAAAAAGGTATTTAATTTTCCTTAACACAAGTTGGATAAATTTTAGGTCACCGCCCTCAGCTTCAATAAAATTCCGTCTAATATGCGCCCAGCATGGACACCAAATAAACTTCTTCTTATTGGCCAGAACTTCGTAAGCCCCATATTTGTCAGAATGGACAACCCCATCTTCAAAATTCATCAATAATTCTGTAGCGTTCTGATAGCAACGGTCTGTCCTAAAATTATAGACCCGAAGAAATGGGTTAGAGGTTTTTCCTCCCACCATTACCCACATATAAGCTTTGTGTGTCTTGCCTTTTCCAGGAGACAACATATCTACAGGAACTTCGTCAATAAACACGTTGCGGTCTTTTAGGACCGCTTTTAGCAACTCATTATACAAAGGCTTTAGAGCTTGACCACACTTAACTACCCAGTTGGACAGCACTTGGCGACTAATGTGAATGTTGTCTCTACTTAGAATTTCTGACTGTCTATAGAGCGGCAAGTGATCAGCAAACTTTTTTACTAAAATATCGGCAAGTAAAGTCTCATCTGCTTTGCAACGAGGAATAATGCTGTCTGGTAAACAAGCAGTTAAAACAGTTTCTTCACCACCCTTTGGTGAAGCGTACTTTGGTCTTATAACTTCTTTAATGAAATATGAGCCTGGTTTGAATGCTAACTTCTGAGAAACTTCCTCACCTATTTTAACCAAGGCGCCCCCAGTGATTGGGCATACCTTCTCTTTTTCATTTAGGTCGTAAATGGTTCTTTCTATAGGGAGATCTTCTGGAAACGAAATCGTATTTTGAGAAGCCGACTTCGTTCTTGTAAAACTGGAAACTTTGGTTTCCTGCTTGTTGGCAGGTGGTGTTGGTAATTCAAAAAGCAAAGGTTGTTCAGGTGAAGTTTCGACAAAAACCTCTGCCTTTTTTCCAAAAAGCTGTCTCTTGAACCATTCAATTTGCTCTTTCAGGTAGGAAATTTCCTCTTTGAGTTTTTGTGTTTGAGCTGTGTGTATTTCTAGAGGAATATTCGTCGTAATCATGGCATAATTTTAACAGAAAACACCCAAAAACTGCAACAAAAATACGCATAAATTATGCGTTCAAAATATACCCTAGACGATGTTTCCGGCTAACAGCTCGCTTAATAAGTTGATGAAATGAGCAGCTTGAAATTTCCTTTATCTTTGTAAAATCTTCCTGAATTCTTCCAGATAGACGCATGGTAAAAATTGAAACATGTCCATACTGAAAAAACAGAATTTTGAACTGATTTCTATCCCTGTTCATGAAGAGGACATAAACGTCATCATGAGGGTCTACATTGAGTTCGCTGATGGCTAAAGATAAAAGACCATTAAAGCTCCTATGCATATTGATGGGGTGTTGATAGACAATGAATGTAATATTTTGGGCGGCGAAATTCATAAACTCTCTCCTTTTTGAGAAGAAGATGTCAGAGATATTCGATATTATCGAGATGGGTAGATTTGACGCTTAC
>CALBSK010000009.1 GCA_937967795.1 uncultured Alphaproteobacteria bacterium
ATTCATTCTTCCTATCTCAACGTCGCCTGAGTCTCATTTCTTATGAACTTATACAAAACCTGTACAATTGCTTGACATAAGGAATTTTCTTGTCCTATAGTCCCTTCAGAAATCATCACACCAGTCCGCGCGTTGCGCGCACTGGTGTATTTTTGTTAGAGAGACGTTAATGTTTGATGCGCTTACGGGCCGGCTAGGCTCGATCATCGAAAAGTTAAAAGGGCGGAGTGTTTTAAATGAAGCGGATGTAAAGTCAGCTTTGCGTGAAGTGCGAATTGCTCTTTTAGAAGCAGATGTTGCCTTATCCGTTGTCAAAGATTTTATTGCTTACGTTCAAGAAAAAGCAATTGGCCAAGAAGTTCTTCGGAGCATCAGTGCCGGTCAACTTGTCGTGAAGATTGTTCACGATGCGCTTATTGAATTTTTGGGTCAGGAAGTTGAAGATATAGAACTTAAGGCGGTGCCTCCCGCTGTGATCCTTATGGTAGGGTTACAAGGATCAGGTAAAACCTCCATGACAGCAAAGCTCGCGAACTACCTTGCAAAAAAACAAAAGCGCAAGCTTTTGATGGCTTCCCTTGACGTCTATCGTCCCGCAGCGCGTGAACAACTTCAGACCCTCGGACACCAATGTCATGTGGATACCCTCCCTATTATTGCCGAAGAAAAGCCTTTGGCAATTACGGAACGCGCTCTTCAAAAAGCGCGTCTTGAGGGATATGACGTTCTGATTTTAGATACGGCAGGGCGTCTCCATATTGATCAGGATTTGATGAACGAAGTCGTTAATGTACGCAATTTCGTCAGTCCTACCGAAGTTATTTTAGTGGCAGATGCGATGACAGGTCAGGACGCGGTTACAATTGCTAAGGAATTTGATGAAAAGGTCGGTATCACAGCGATCGCTCTTTCTCGAATCGATGGTGATGCACGAGGAGGGGCTGCCCTATCTATGCGGGCTGTTACGGGAAAGCCTTTAAAGCTTTTAGGAACGGGAGAGAAACCCGATCAACTTGAACTCTTTCACCCCGATCGCATTGCCACGCGTATTTTGGGGATGGGGGATGTGGTAAGCCTAGTGGAAAAGGCTATGGAAACTGTGGATCAACAAGAAGCTGAAAAACTTGCTCTTCAGATGCAAAAAGGATTTTTTGATTTCAATGCAATGGAATCCCAACTTTTACAAATGAATAAAATGGGTGGCCTTTCAAGCTTGATGGGGATGATTCCCGGTGTTAATAAGTTTCAAGATAAAATAGCTCAAGCCGGCGTTGATGATCATTTTGTTCAACGACAAATAGCAATAATTCGCTCTATGACAAAAAAAGAGCGACAGGATGCGCGTCTCATCAATGGGTCTCGCAAAAGACGAATTGCTCTTGGAAGCGGCACATCTGTTCAAGATGTGAATAAACTTTTAAAACAATTCCGAGATATGAGTGACCTGATGAAGCGTATGAAAAAACTTGGCAAAACAGGATTGTTGCGTCAAGGACTCCAGGGCTTAATGCCCCGCCGTTAACCCGCCTTCGTATAGCGAGGGCAAAAAAGATCACGGGTGAAAATCCGTGGAGTTTACCTTAAAGGAGGAAAGAAAGGAATTATGGCATTAAAAATTCGTTTGGCACGAGGCGGTGCTAAAAAACGCCCATTTTATCAAATTGTCGTTGCGGACGCCCGTTCTCCGCGTGATGGTCGTTTTGTGGAAAAAGTAGGAACCTATAACCCCATGCTTCCCCAGGACAATCAAGAGAGGATTCGCTTAAATGTTGATCGGATTAAGCATTGGCTTTCTGTAGGCGCACAGCCCACAGATCGTGTCGCTTTATTTTTAGGGAAAGCCCAGCTTATTGAGGTGCCAGTTACTCAACCTTCACCCCTGAAATCAGCTCCAAAGGCCAAAGCTCAAGAGCGAATGAAAGCTGAAGAAGAAGCGCTTAAAGCCAAAGCAGAAGCAGCTGCCGCCGCCATACTTGAGGTGACGCCAGAAGCTAAAGTTGAAGTTCCTTCTGAAGTTGAGCCACAAGCTACAGCTTAAGGAATTTTTATGATTGCCGAGTCTTCTGAAAGCCCTTACTTTTTTTGTGCAGGTGTGATTACATCTGCTCACGGTGTGCGTGGCCATGTGAAGGTAAAATGTTTTTTGGAAGATCCCCGTCAACTCAGGGCGTATTCGCCCTTTTCCAATGAAAAGGGAGAAGAAGTTTATAAAATTAACAAAATCCTTTCTCAAGATGAAGACATTTTGATTGTATCCTTAGAAGACATCACCGATCGCAATCAAGCAGAGCTTTTGAAGAGGTCAAAGCTAATGGTTCCTTGTGAACGCCTCCCGAAGCTTTCAGATGATACCTATTATCATAGTGAATTGATTGGACTTTCGGTGGTATCTCAAGAAGGTCAGCTTCTGGGGAAAGTTCAGGCTCTTTATAATTTTGGAGCAGGCGAGCTGTTAGAGATAAAAACCCTCAAAGAAAGTCTTCAGATGCTTCCTTTTACCCATGAAATCATTCCTGAAGTGGATCTTAAGGAAGGCCGTATTTTTTTAAGTATAGAAGGAGAAATATTTCTCAAGGGAGAAAGCGATGTTTCCTAAAGTCACAATTCTTACTCTTTTCCCTGAAATGTTTCCGGGTCCTCTTGCATTCTCCCTCATCGGAAAAGCTCTTGAAAAAAACTTGTGGCAACTTCAGGTCGTAGATATAAGGGATTTTGCTGAAGATAAACATCAAACCGTTGATGATACTTCTTTTGGGGGAGGTCCGGGAATGGTTATGAAGCCAGATGTGGTAGACAAAGCTCTTTCTTCCGTCATGAAAAAAGGTAAAGCCCATTTAATTCATCTTACCCCTCGAGGCCAAGTCTTTCATCAAGGTCATGCACGAAAATGGGCCATATCCAATCTTCCCTTTGTATTTTTGTGTGGACGGTATGAAGGAATTGATCAGAGGGTTTTGGAGGCGTGGGACGCACAAGATGTAAGCTTGGGCGATTTTGTCCTGACCGGAGGAGAGCTTGCCGCAATGACAATTTTAGAAGCTATCGTCCGCCTTGTTCCGGGTGTTATTGGAGACGAAGCCTCGTTGATGGAAGAAAGTTTTTCAAATGGGCTTTTAGAATACCCCCACTATACACGACCACGGGTGTGGAAAAACCAGGAAGTGCCTGAAGTTCTGCTTACAGGACATCACGAAAAAATTGCAACCTGGAGACTTCAAGAAGCGGAAGCGATTACACGTGAAAGACGTCCTGATTTATGGGATAAGTATACGAAACAAAATCATTTAACGTAAGGAGAAGAGAGATGAATCTTTTACAAACTTTTGAGCAAGAGCAACTCAATAAATTAACGAAAAACAAAAAAATTCCTGAATTTCGAGCGGGTGATACTTTAAAGGTGATGGTGAAAGTGGTGGAAGGCACCCGCGAGCGTATTCAGGCCTTTGAGGGCGTTTGTATTGGTCGCAAAAATGCAGGGATTAACTCCTCTTTTACTGTTCGTAAGATTTCTTATGGAGAAGGGGTAGAGCGCGTTTTTCCTCTCTATTCTCCAAATATTGATATTCAACTGATTCGTAAAGGTATTGTAAGGCGTGCTAAGCTTTACTACCTTCGTGGACTCACGGGCAAAAAAGCGCGTATCGCTGAAAAAATTGTTCGGAAAACAGGCTCTGAGCTGATGCTACCTTCAAAACCTGAGCCGATAGTCCCAGCGGAACCGCTCATTGAAGAGACAAATGGAGGAGAAACAAAGGCTGAAGAATAAAAACTAGGCAAAGAACCCTGTCCGATCGTCATTCTCGCAAAAAAGAGGGTGACGACTGAGGAGGAGGACATAAGTTAACTTATTGATTAAAATAAATCTTTTCTTTAATCAAGATGGGTTCAGCTGGTAAATGGTTGCCCTCCTTTAAATAAAAACAAATAAATTTCTCCCCCCCATTTAGAACCCATCGTGCCCTATTAAGGCAATGGGCTCAGGACAAAACCATTAGGATGGTCATAGTTTAGAAAAGAGAGTGGTGTACCTTGATTATTGGTAGTGGATTCGCAGCTATAAAAAACCTGAACTTCACCCACTCAAAGGATTTTCTTTGACGACGCCTGTTCAACCATTTGAACATTATCTTTACCGCCTTGTGCACAAAGATTCCTACTCTTTTGAGGTTGAACGAGGCGCCAAAGTACCGAACATGTCCCTCCAGCTTCGAACAAAACAGCTTCCATATATGGGTCAACTTGTATTTGTTTCTGATCTGGCGAGCCCATTCGTTGACGTTCCTCAACGTTGATCTTATCCTCTTCCCATGCGTTTTCACTTTCGGAGAGGCAGCCCCTTTGCGGGTGTGCCCCCAGTAGAATGTAAAGCCTAAAAAGTGGAAGATGCCTGGGCTTTCTCCCCGCTCATACCCACTTCGCGAGAATGACACGCATGATGTCTTATCCCACCGTATCAGTTTCATCATCCTACCAAGTTCACTGATCCGACGTTGATTCACTAAAAGCTCTTCAAATGACATACCTTAACCTTTTCAAGGTGTTAACATGCTTCATCTTAACATAGCGCTCTTATTTTTGCAGCAGATTCTGGTAAGTTCTTAGGTCTTGAAATCATAATGATAAGTGTGTAAATGGAGTGATTGAATTTAAAAATATGGAGTTAATATCTTTGGAAGAACAAGTGAACTATGGGCCCGATTTTATTTGTATAGGTGCACAGAAATCGTGTACGAGCTGGTTACATTGGAATCTTGTATTCCATCCAGAAACTTCAATGCCGCCAGAAAAAGAAATAAATTATTTTTGTTGTGAACCTCCACAATGGCAAGAGCGATATAATCGCCTTATGAAGGCAAGAAAAAATGAAATCCCAATAACTGAAATTTTTCCATTTGAATCTTTTCCATTCACATGGTACGAGGATTTTCTTTTTACTCCGCATACTGCGGAAAATTATTTTAAATTATTTCCTAAGCCTCAGGGCAAGATTAGTGGAGATTTGAGCCCTTCTTATTGTTTATTACAGACTCAATATATTGAAGCCCTATCTAAGGAACTTCCTAATGTTAAAATCATTTATCTCCTTCGTAATCCTGTTGATAGGGCCTGGTCTCAATTCAAAATGATGAACCAAGATTTTCTTTTGACTCACCCAGACGCTAGTGAAATTATTCATTTCATTGAAAATGAAGGGTGCCTTGATTATAGTAAATACACCTCCATTCTTAACACCTGGGAGGCCTATTTTCCTGGGCGTGTAAAGGTGTGGTTTTATGATCAGATATGTAAAAATCCAGAAAAAGTATTTATGGAAATATGTAAATACCTTAATATTTCTAAAAACATAGATTTTGAGCATAACAAAATTAAAGATAAAGTATTTAAGGGGCCTTCTAATCCTATGCCCATAGGTATTAGGAGGTATTTAAATACTCAGCTTCACGATGAACTTATTTCTCTTCATAAACATTTTAAGAATGTTTATACTAAGTGTTGGCTAAATGAAAACACGTCAAAGTTACTGGAAATATACTCATGGCTTTACTACAAAATAAAAAATTGAGAGTGTTAAGAAGTGATACTATATGAAGCAAGATAAAATCCTGCTACAAAGGAAGAAGGCGCAGGGAGATGGGGAGAGTTGGCCCGAGAGATTCTAGGTTCTGTGCACTTATCTAAAAATTGAATAAAAAAAGTGGTAACGTTCGATT
>CALBSK010000010.1 GCA_937967795.1 uncultured Alphaproteobacteria bacterium
CGGGATGACAGTGTGAGATTCGGGATGACAGTGTGAGATTCGGGATGACAGTGTGAGATTCGGGATGACAGTGTGTGGAGACAGCCGAACCCTTTTAGGGTCAAGGTTGGGATGCAGACGCTTCAGAAACAGGACAAACCCAATATTCTAAGGGAAGACCTGGAACAGCAATAGACGTTGTCACTTTCTGAGGGGCCTGACTGTCTGGAGCACAAACAAAAATGGTTCCCGGAGAAAACGAGTAAATGATTCCCCCTTCTGACTGAAAAGATTTTTCGCCAATAGTTTCTCCAGCCTCTTTTTCATGAGGAAGGGGAGGACAAACCCAATGGCTTCCGGTAGGGGCAGGCGCGTTTAATTTCTGGGGGTTCGCATCAAGAGGTTCACACACAAAAAGTGTGCCCTCTGCAAGGGAGTATACGCTCTTTGGTTCTCCCTTAAAAGGCATAACCTTTGAAGGGCAAGAACAGAGAGTAGGGGTGGGACACGCGCCTGATACACAAGGTGCGTAACACTGTCCAGAACATCCACACGTTTGGGGAGGGGTACAAGTATTACTTTGTGGCAAGCTATTCCCCGCTTCTGAAACCAGCAACAACCCACACGCAACTGTCATTAAAGCAATCTTATTTTTCATTTTCTTTTCCTTTTTAGGAGCCCTGTTATGAACAAGAATATAAACCATTTCTCCTCTCTCCATCAACCTCAAAAGAAGGGACTTATTTCGGGATATGCCAGTTTTTTTGATATCGTCGATCACCAACACGATTTGATTGCAAAAGGAGCCTTCACAAAAACCCTACGGGCCTGGCGACTTTCAGGAAAAACGCCAAAAATGCTGTGGCAACATGATCCAAAGCAACCCATTGGGGTTTGGGCGCTGCTTGAAGAAGATGAAAAAGGCCTTTATGTTGAAGGTCGTCTCACCTTAGGCGTTGTCAAAGCTGATGAGGCTTATCTTCTTTTAAAAGAAAAAGCGTTAGACGGTCTTTCGATTGGGTTTCGAACGGTTGAGGCTCTTCAAGATCAAAATCGCAAGGCAAGGGTTCTTCTTGACATTGACCTCATTGAAATTTCTCTGGTGACGTTTGGGGCCAATACAAAGGCCATTATCCACGATGTGAAAACCTTTTAATCCAATTCCCGCGAGTGGGATAAATCATAAATAAGTCATCACCTCGTCATCCTGAGACCCGCGTAGCGGGGACTCAGGATCTCATTGGAAAAAGATCCCGAAATAAATTCGGGATGACAGCATGTGGTTGGGGACGGCAGTCCCGGATACGATGAATTATTTAAGAATTACACCACGTAGGAATACACGCCTCCTTTAAGGAGGCTTTTTTATAAACAATAAAAGAGGAAAATATGCACGATTATGATGTTCAAATAACCTTAAACGATTTAGCGCGAACTTTTGAAGAATTTAAAAGCGTCAATGAGGATCGCCTGAACAGTCTTGAGAAAAAGGGACATGTGGATTCGGATCTCCAAGAAAAAATGGAACGACTTGAAAATCATCTGGACCAAGCTGAAAATCGCCTTAAACAGATGGATGCTCTTGCGAGTCGCCCTCAATTAGAAACAGATCCTGATTTTTTTTGTTCCCACTCCCGCGCCTTTATGGATTACATTCGCAAAGGCCTTGAACCTCCCTTGCATCAATATGAACAAAAAAGCCTTAGCGTGGGAGCTGACCGGGACGGCGGCTATTTGGTGCCTTCTGGTCTTCACGATCGTTTGTACGCAACCCTTCAAGCCACATCCGTTATGCGAGGAGTTTCCAACGTCCGTGAGATTTCGAGCTCGGTTTTGGAAATGCTCATCGATAAGGATGCAGCAGAAGTGGGATGGGTTGCGGAAACAGGAGAACGGAGAGAAACCAAAACCCCTGAACTTGCCAAAGCACGCATACCCGTTCACGAAATGTATGCTCGCCCACGAGCCACACAAAAACTCTTGGATGATGTGAGTCTGAATGTAGAAGAGTGGCTTTCCCAAAAAATCTCTCAGAAAATGGCTGTTTTGGAAAACACAGCTTTTATTTCAGGAGATGGAGATAATAAACCGAAAGGAATTCTGGCTTATGAAGTTGTCGCCAAAGAGCAGTGGGAATGGGGAAAACTGGAGGGACTTAAAACAGGCGCTGATGGAAATTTTGCAGAAGGAAAAGGACCCGAAACTCTCATCAATTTCTTTCACACATTAAAACCTCCCTATCTTCCAGGAGCTTCCTGGCTTATGTCCCGTGTGACTCAAGGCGCTTTACGGATGTTAAAAGATGCGGAGAATCATCACTATCTCTGGCAACCTCCTCTTGCAGGGTTTCCCACACCGACTCTTTTAGGTTATCCCGTCATGGTGTGTGATGATGTTCCGAATTTGGTTTCAGGAACAGGCTCAAAATCTATTATTTTCGGAAATTTTAAAGAAGGCTATCAAATCGTGGATCGTACAGGAATTCGCGTTTTAAGAGACCCTTATAGCGCCAAACCTTATGTCGAGTTTTATACGACTCGACGCATGGGTGGGGACGTCTTGAACTTTGAAGCCCTTAAGATCTTAAACTTTGCAGCATAAGGGAAAGCCATTCGTGATTAAGTAATTCACAATTTTTTATATCTATATTTTTTAATTGAAATTTTTATTTTTATTATTATATCAATAAGAATGTTTGGTATATCCAAATCAAAAGGACTGACTTAGGTCAGTCCTTAGATGAATGTTAATTTTTAGTAATCGGAGAAATAGGATGTTAGATTTAAAAAAAATAGGTTTGTTAACGCTTTTAACCACTGCCCTGATAACAACAACGGCTTTTGCGATGGAACATGATGATGAAATTCCGGAGCTGGAGAGTATTCAGCTGACAAGCCCTTCCCCTTCTCTACCTCCTTTAAATTCAGAGCAACTTATATCTTCTGAATTTGTCGAAAAGGCTCACCTATACGGTATCCCAGACCTCCTATTTCTCGAGAAGAATGATCAGCCCTCTTCTCTTCACAAAGAGAGTTTTCTTCACAAGCTAAAAGAGCTCGAAGAAGAATTGAAAGAAACAAAGGAATGTTCTGAGATGCGGGAAAAAGAATATTTGGCGTCTCTCAAACGTCGTCCTTCAATCCACATCGGCGATAAAAAATATTATGAAGCTTATTCTTTGGAGATACAGTTGGAGAAAGAAAAGAAAAAGCTAGAGCGCTATAAAGAAAAAAAGAAAGAGAAAAAAAGAAAGATAGAGACTCTGGAAATAATGTTAGGATGGAATATGACGGGTTCAAGAGGAGATAGTAACCGCAAAAACCTGGAAAAATGGATTGAAAAGAGCGAAGAGGCAAGAAAGCTGGCAGAGTTGGGACAGGGGCAAGTAAAACGAATAGAAAAGGAAATAATCTTTTTCACCCGCCTTATGGCGATAGATCCAACAGGAGATGGAAAAGAAGAAAGTAAAAAAATAGACTAAATTTTATTAATTAACTTTTATTAATTGCGAGCCCCACGAAAGTGGGGTGAAGCAATAAGATATATGCTTGAAGAACCGCTCATAAAAAACACCTCGTTCTTGTGGAGCGAGGTGGAGCGTTAACTCCTGAAGACGTTTTTCTAACAACCATTGACTTTTTAATTATCATCTACCCGTGGAATTTCAAACCATAATTTATAGGGCTCTTCATACTTATTAAACGTTCCTTTGCGGTCGTGATCTGCGTATGCTTCCTCAAAAGATGAAGATACGCCATTAATAAGTAAGAAGAAACAAAAGGAAACCAACACGACCTTTAACATCTAAATCACCAAATTTAAAAATGAAACAATAATAATCAATAAAAAATTTTACTTTTTTTGTGTACAGTACTGCAAACATTCTGTGGGGTAATTTTTACATTGATAATTACAACTATCGCTCTTTGCCTCCATCAGAGGAGCGGCAAGAACCACAAAGAAAGCCGCTAGGCTTAATCCTGTTAATAATGACCTACCCATTTTAAATCTCCTTATTAATATATAAATGTTAATCCATAATATTATTATTGTACAAATATAATAAATAATTCGTTAATATTTTGAGGGAACCATGCAATTATTTCTAAAAACCTCTCCTGCTCAAGAACCCGTGACCGTTGAAGAGGTAAGAATCCATTTAAGACTCTCCCGGGAAGAAGACGACGATTTTTTACGCTCTTTGATTGGAGCGGCGAGATGTTATGTGGAATGCACAACCGGTCGTGCTCTTATCAAACAAAAATGGGGCATGCATATTAAGCCTCCTTATCCGAAAGTGTCTCCTTTGGTGAAATGTGGGGGCGAGAATCTTGAGGTAGAACTCCCTTACCCTCCTCTTTTAGAAGTCGAATCCGTAAAGATAGACGGAAAAGATCTTTCCTTTAAGGTAGAAGGAAACAAAGTTATTCCTGTGCCCTTCTCCCGGAACAAGGAAATCTCGATTTCTTACTGGGCAGGCTATGGAGAAACGTCAAGTTCCCTTCCTCCCGATCTTAAACATGCTGTTTTAATCGCCACTCGCTTTTTCTACGATCATCAAACGCCCCATTTGCCCACCTTGCGTCCCTACAAAGTCCTTCATCTTATATAAGGAAATAAACAATGAAAGAAATAACAACCCGTGATTTGAGAGAAACCCTTACCTTGCTCTTACCTCAAAAACAGGATGATCGAGAGGGAGGTTGGCGAGAAGAATGGAAAACAGGGCCGCGCTTGTGGGCATCTTTGTGGCCCGTGATGGGAGGGAACGGCCTTTTAAAAGAAGACGGGGTTTACTATCGGATCATTATAAGAGCAGGACTCAATCTTCCTGCGAAAATAGCCTTCTTATGGCATCTTCCTCAAAAATCAAAACGTCTTCTGGTGGTGACTCAACCGTTGCTCATTCAATACAACCGTTTTTTGTCCATGACAGCAGAGGAGGAGAGGAATGCGTGAACTCTTAATAGATCTTATCACGACCTTAGGCAACATTTGTCCAGCCTTTATTGAAGTGCCCTTCCAAACACCTTTTCCTTATATTACGATTGAACCGGGACAAACTCTTCGAGGACTTCCCGGAGGACCGACCCTTTTAAAATTAAATGTAAAAATTTGGAGCCGCTATAAGGGAACAAAAGAAATTTTACAACTGGCAAGAGCGGTCGAAAATGATCTTGAAACGTATGCTCCCAAAGCCCAAAAAGTCAGCTTAAAGATGATGGAGAGTACACTTGTTCTCCTCTCCGATAAAAAGACGCGCGTTCATACCTTTTGTTTGAAAGCGCGCCTAGGAGGAACGCCACAATGAATGAGACAGATCTAACATTAGAATTCTTGGGAAAAGGAAATTCTCTGCCCCCTTTTTCAGCTCGCGAATGCATCCAGACACTCACCCCCCTTCCTCAAGGAACATTACGACGAACAATCAATGGGGTTCTCGTTCATATCGGTAACAAAGGTCACCGAAAATTTCAATCAACGATTTCCTGTAAAGATAAAGCATCACCTGCTTTAGATGGTATTTGGAAAGGTGACCTTGTGAAGGTGGGATGTATCCAATCTTTGATCCAAACCGTTGCTGAGGGAAGAGGGCGGATACAATTGGAAAGAGAGGCCGTCTCTCTTGCTTTATATGACGGGAAAGGCAAGATTTGGCGTGTAGAAAAGGAAGAAGACCGGTGGATTTCCTTTTCTTCGGAATTTCCCGGAGGATTTATAGGGTACCGCCCTTTATTGACCATGGTTGTTAAAAACTACCATTTGGAAACAGACGAATGGAACCTTTCCGTCGGATGGTCGTTAGAACTTGAGGAAGTATAATAAAATTTTCACTTGAATTTTTTTTATTATTCTACATAACTTACATTATTCATTTTTTAAAAGGTGTTTACTATGAATTTTTTTCTTAAAAAAGGACTTATGTTTTCTTCTCTTCTTGCTATTGTCTTAACCTTACCCCCTTCTAAAGGAGAGGCTATGGAAAAGATGGAGGTGGACTCTATTACAAAAAAAAGCCAGAAAAGAACAGGTGTAGATCCCGTCCCATGTTTGGATGGCAACCTCATGAGTATTATTTTCTCATATCTTCCTCTCAAAGAGGTTGCATGGGCTAGTTTGCTTTCAAAAACGTGGGAGAAACACACTAATGAAGTTGTTTGGGATCCCATCTGTAAAAACCTGCAGTTGGATACAGTTTCTCCTCTTTCATCTAAAAAGAAAGTGTTTTCTGTTCTTAGGCCACGAAATGCTAATTTTATAATACGGAAGTCAGAGTTCCCTTCTGTTGTTCTTGATCCCTTGAGTAAGGCGGGATATGAGGCCGCGCTAGAAAAGAAAGCAGAAGCTCTTTTGCGCCTAGATCAAAAGGCTTATTTGGACATGACACTTTCTTATGATTTCACAAGGGGTGCTCCTCCCTCAGATTATGAAGCTGAGGTTCAGAACCTCCGCACTAAATATGCTTCCCAGAGAGATGAAGCTAGAAAAATAACTATGCAGCTATTATCTCAGGGCAACGCTTGGGCCTTCGAGAAGCTAATAGAAGAAAGAGAACTGTTTACTAATACGGAAAGGGATGAGATTCTTTTCAAACATGCTGGAAAGGGAAACAAAAAAGCTGTTGTTCTTTTATGTAAGAGTAAAGCCTGGGAGTGGGATTCTCTCTCCCTGCCCGATCAAGAGAGGATAAAAGGCAAATTTGAAAAACTGGTAGAGGAAGGTCATTTGGAAGCTTTAAACTTAAAAATGAGCTTTTTGCAGTGGGGAGGAGCATTGGGTTACGAAAAAAATGAGGACCTTCTTGAAACTTATAGCGAGAGGGCAGAGCTTATATTCGCCTCAAAGATCAATAAAGGAAATCCGATGTATGTTGAGACAAAACTCCAGCGTTTGAGCTATCACGGAAAAAGTATAAGGGAGGATCTTAATGGCTTGCTCAACGAAGGAAATAGCGGCGCTATCGCTCTACAATTGCGGTGGAATATCGCGAAGGAAGCTCAGAAGTACGAGGAGAATTCACAAGGCGTACCTTCTATTTTAGGTACCTATACACGATACTTATGTGAGTGGAGTTTGATAGAATCAGCCCACGATACAGTTCTTAAACATTCTCAGACCACCGTAGCGGAGGGATTAGGGCTGCCTCATTAAAAATTGAACAGATCCAAATTATTAAAAACGACCATTTGGAAACAGACGAATGGAATTTTTCCGTCGGATGGTCGTTAGAACTTGAGGAAATATAAAATTTTAATGATTTTTGATCCAATTTTCAACTAAAAGGCCTTCAACTCTCATAAACTCAGAAACATTAGCTGTAACAAAAACAAGGCCATGACTTTTAGCTGTGCCTGCAAGAAGAATATCATAAGGCCCTATAAGCTTTCCTTCTTTTTTGAGAATGCTTCTAATTTGTGCCGCATGAATGGACTCCAACTCAGAAAACGAAAGAATCTCAATTTGATCTTTAAACGATAACCAGAGAGGCTGAATCCGAGGCCGAAGAGACGTATTGAGTTGCAAACCATATTCAATTTCCATTACTGTAATTGTAGATACTTTTATCTCTTCTGGAGACAATACTTTTAATCTTTCTATAAGAGGATCTTCTTTACGAAAGAAGGCTGATACAATACATGTATCTAAAAGATAGGGCACGATTAAAAAATATCCTCTTTAGGAGGGGCTAACTCATTTCTATAGGAAGAAAAATCTGGTGTTTCTTTTATGGCCTGAAAATCAAAAAAATGCGCCGACCAAGTCGATTTAGGATAATGATGGGTCAGCCATTCTTCTAAGGCCTTTCTTACAATTGCATTTTTAGAAATATGCTGCTGCTCAGCAACAAAAGAAAGTTTACTGACAACGTTGGGTGGCAAATAAATGCTAAGATTCATCGGATCCCCCTCTAATCTTACCTAAACATAATATAATATAACATATTATATTATGTTTTGTAAATTTGCAAATCACGAAAAGAACGTTAAGCCGCTTTCTGTAATTCAAGCTCCTGCCGCACAGCTTTTTTTCGCTGCTGCTGGGTTTCGTAAATAGCAATATAGAGGGTGGCGGGGATAATAATGGCAGCCCCTAAAAGAGTGCTGACCGTTGGAAATTCTTGGAAAATAAGGAATCCAAAAATACCAGATAAAATAAGCTCAAAGTATTTAAAAGGCTGTAACGCGGAAACTTCAGTCGCTGCATAAGCTTTTAAAAGACAAAGTAAAATTAGACTTGCGCCACCGCCCAAAAGCAAGAGGAAAAAAAGCTCCTGAAAGGTGGGTGTTTGCCAGGTTAAAACGGCAGGAACAAATCCCAAGATAGCTGTCCCAAGGGCGGAATAAAACAACATGGATAAAAGAGTTTCATCTTCAGTCAAAAGCTTCTTGTTGATGATATCAAGAGTAGCAAACATAATTGTGGAGGCCACAAGAGCAAGGGCCATCGGATTAAAAGTATCCCCTGTAGGATGCAAAGCAACAACAATCCCTAAAAATCCAAATAAAGTGGCAGCCCATCTCTGCCAACCTACCTGCTCTTTTAAAAAGACTTTGGCCAAAGGCAAAACAAAAAAAGGCGTGGTAAATGCTAATGTAGTGGCGAGTGTTAAAGGAAGGGCCGCAACTCCATAACACCAAGGAGCTATGGCTAACATTAACAGTAAAGCGCGGACACACTGCGCCCCAGGATAACGAGTCGTAAAGGCAGCTCTGCCCCGAACTGCCATAAAAGGTAACAATACAAGGGTGCTGAAAAAGAAGCGGAAAAAAGCCACCTCTGCACCTGATAAGCGACCCCCCACATGCTTTATAAGAATGTCATTTGAATTGCTAATGAAACAAACGACTAGCATCCAAAAAATTCCCTGGAGGTAGCCTTTTGAATTAAACCAAGAGCTTTGAGATATCACGGCGCAATTCCTATATTATGTGTGAACATTTCCATCAGATCTAGTGACACTTTTTCCTCACGTCAACTCCTTATTTATAAAAAAGATAATATGAATATTTATTTAAAATGGAATTCCTTTTTTTTTAATAAAAAGGAAAATATTCCTATATTTGATTTAGAGATTTCTCAAGAAGAAGATCATTTTGCAAGGGCAAAATTGAATATCAAAGCGGGAATACTCTTGCCTCCTACAGGAACAGAAGGGACAATTCAAGGAGAAGGGGAGAAAATTTTTTTCAGGGGAGCTCTTGTCGGGGCACCTTTAAAAATAGAGGGCCCTTTTGCAGAGATTCAACTCATTGCAAAACCTCCTGATTTCCAAGAAAAAATAATAGCTTTACAAAAAGACAATCGAATTCCCCCTTATTGGGATGATCTGTGGATTCGACCTGAAAAACAGACTCATTTTCAGGAAATTCAAGAGAGTCGAACCTCTTCTCTTTATTGTGACCGCCGAACAGGAAAACTTTTTCTCTCGGATTGGTTTGAGGGAAGGGAAAACTTATTTCTTGATCAACATTTTTTTCAAGACAGCCTTCACTTCAAAGCTGTTAACGCCCCCCTAAAAGCATGCACCATCAATGTGCACGCTCATTGGATTCAATCGGATAGTGGCATTTCAAACATGAGTTCTGATATCAGAAGAGCTTTTCCTCGTTTTAAAGTCAATACCTATACCAAACAGGCCCTCTTAGAAAAATGGCCTGAGAGAGGACATCGTATTGGACGTTCAGGGTTTTGGATTATGAAAAGCGAACTCAAGCCCGTCATTCCAAATTCTCCTCTCTATCCAAGGTATTCGCCACCGATTCCCCTTAGAAAAGAAGAAGATCACCTCCAGTCTTTCCGCATTGAACGACATTGGTTTAAACCCTTGCTTTGGGTCGGTTGGCATTATCAACAGAAACGAAAAGAAACGCTCTCTCTGACTCTCGAGCATGCTGTTCAAACCGTTTTCCCGGGAGAAGGAGAGGTTAAAGTTTTAGATTTTACACTTCAAAATATTAATCCCGATCCCAGAGCTTATCTGTGGCGTGAAGAAACCTTTTATCGAGAAGGCGCAAAAGTCATCTTTAAAAATGAAATTTATCGGTGCAAAACAGCCCATTACTCAGGAATTTCCTTTGAGGAAGGACGCAAACATTGGACTTTTAAACGTTTTTTCCATACTCCTTTAGGCCATTCAGCACGCTCCTCCTTCTTTCTCACAAAGCGTGGCTACCAAGCTGCCGAACATGCCATGGAACGTGCGAAAATTACCTTGGCTAAAAGCGCACGTTGTTTTGAAGTTTCATTTGAAGGGCCGTGGGAAACTTTATATGAGGTCACAACAGATACAACCCTATCTCTTATCGACTCCCGTTTGCCCGGCGGTAAAATTAAAGGAAAAGTGGTGAAATATGCCTTAATTGCAAAAGGAGAAACGGGAGAACGCTTTGTTCGAGTTACTCTCCTCTGTGCTGTGGGGCTGGGAGAGGCTGAAAAGACAGACTATAAATCTTTTCCGCATTATGCTCTTAATGATTATTGTGAAGAATCTTATCAAGTTTATGAAAACGCCGTTCAACAAACGCCATCAGGACTCTTTTATCTCCGGTATGATGATAAAGTACCCCCGCAAGGTATAAAAAGAGGCCCCTTTTTACGCCATATTGAACTCACTAATGGCCCTGAAGAACAAGAAGCAGAAATGAGGAAATATGCCTTAAATCTCCCTTTTTCTCTCAAAAAAGCCCTTTCTCATCAACCTACCCGTCTGCGTCTTTATTTTAAAGACCTGAGAACGAAAGAAAGACTCGAGCATTTAATCCCTGTAACCATGGCGGCCTCTTGGTCTGCACCGCAGCAATGTTCTCTTTATCAAGAGAAGGTATTTTGAAATTGAATAAATCTCAAACTTTTTTTAGTTCTCACGAGAGCAGCAAGAAGAGAGATCTTTTACACAATACCCTTCCGGGGAGGCGCACCGGCATACTTGCCCATAGGGACATTCATAATCTGTCGTACAGTCTCGCGCCCACCCTTGACTCTGCCATACTGCAAATACACCTAAAACTAGAATCAATAACTTTAGCATGAGGAAGTTTTCTCCTTATTTATTTTTAAATCCATCATAAACATTTTAATTTTCCCTTAAAAGCAGAATTTATTTATGCATATTTTACCTCCATCCTTTTTTCATGAAGGGTATGAACCCTCTTCCGTTGAGTTAAACCAGGAAGAAGGCGTTCTGGAGATTTCTCACCCTTCAGAATGTGTTCTTATTGAAGAGTGCAAAATCGTTCCAGAAATCCTTATTTTAAGATGTGTATTGCGTCCCCTCCCTCTTATGGACAAAACGATAAAAGCTCACTTGATTTCAGAAGGAGAAAGTTTGAAAGAAACTTTACTTTATGATCCAGAGAGTGTGAATTATGGGTATGAACTTGAGGTTGAAAAGTCTCAATGGCAAGGGGTGGCTTTAGAGTATGCGGGAATTGGTCGTGGAGTTCATCAGGGGGAATCTTTTGTTTTTTATGGAAAAGACATCGCCATTGGAAAGATTAAGTGTGGGTCTCCCCTTTATCTGAAGCCTTTTAAAGTTGAATCCAACACCTATCAAGAACGATCCACAACCCTTGTCTCAGGCCAAGTCCTCATCTCTCCCCCTGGTATCTTAGATAGTCGAGTTTTACGAGGATATGGGGGATATTACAAAGAAGGAATCCTTCTTGAAGAGATTCAGCAGGTTTACTATGCCTTGACCTCAACTCATACACAAACGCGAATACGGCTTTTTAGCTCTTCATTCTTACACAAGCAGCATACGCCCCCTCCTCAAGGTGGAAAAGATTCAGATCAATATATAATTTATAATCCTGTGCCGCAAAGGGAGGAATCTCTAACCCTTCCTGGCGCAGTTTCAGCAGGGTATGCACATCTTTCTATTGCTACGGAATGGGGTGATATTCCTTTTTCTTCTTTTCTCTGTGAGCCCATCCCGGGTCATCCGACCAATGTAAACATTTATTTTAAACCTTAAAAGGAGATCTTGATGTCACTAGTTTATCGCTCAGAAAAGGGTACACCGCTTTTGGCTGACGAAATTGATGAAAATTTCAGAGAGCTTGATACGCGTTTAAAAACGCTTGAAGACCATCCAGAGATGGGAGAAGGCCTTGGACAAATTCAAATCCGAGACGGCAAAATCACCTTTACAGGAACGTTTGGCACGGATTTTGGAACATTTGCACTCCCCAAAGCTAATCTCAAGCCATGTGGCCTTTGGGCTCCTCAAATATCTTATCAAAAGCTCGACTTAGTTGTTTATCAAACCACTCTTTATTGCTGCGCTCAAGAACATGTGAGCACTCTTTGGTCTCAAGATTTTGAAGTATGGAAAGAGGTGTTATCTCTTCCTTCTCCCCCTTCCTCCTCTCTTCCTCTTTATGAAAAAGCGACGTTGCCTGTAGAAGAGAGTCTTGGAAAGCTGGCCATTCTTCTCGATGAGGAAGGGCCTCAGATCATCTTTTTTAATGGAAAATTATGGCAACGTCTTATGAAAGGAGAGTCCTTATAATGGATCACGATCTCGATATTGTCGCCCGTACTCTTTATGGAGAAGCGCGGGGAGAGTATGCCCAAGCAGGACCAGCAGCTCTTATTGCTGTTGCTAATGTCATTGTAAATCGCCTTAAGAAAGGGGAACGTTATGGAAAAACACTGACGGAAGTCTGTTTAAAACACCGTCAATTTTCTTGCTGGAATGCGGGCGATCCCAATCGGCCCCTCATTCAACAAGAAGATCTTGAGAAAGACCCCCTTTTTGTTCTCTGCAAAAATGTAGCCCGTAAAGTAAGCCAGGAGGAATGGCCTGATTTGACACGAGGAAGTGACCATTATCATGCTCTCTCGTGCAAACCCTCTTGGTCGAGGGCCCATAAGATTAAGCTTCGTTTGGGGCACCATATTTTCTATAAATTGGATGAGTGAGACCTCCCATGAGTCTTCCAATTTTGGCCTTTGCTCATGCCTTAACAGAGCTCGCACCTCTGATCAGTCGTTGGCTAGGGGGAGAGCAAAGCGAAAAGAGAGCCCATAAAATTACGGATATTGCTAAGGAGATTACGGGAGAAAAGGACCCCTTACAAGTTCTTCAATCCCTTAAAGCAGATCCCAAATTAGTCATCGACTTTCAGCAAGCCATTCTAAAAATGGCGCATGAGGTAGACCTAGCGGAATATAAGGATCGAGAAAGCGCCAGACTCAGGGACATCGCCTTAGCACAAGCTGGGCGAAGTAATTTACGAGCCGACATCATGGTCATTTCGGCAGCCTTAGGCCTGATTGCCTGCCTCATTACGATCACCCTTTACCGAACAAGCCTTCCAGGAGAAGCCGTTGGTATCATTTCCACCATTGCTGGAATTTTTGGAGCCTGCCTTAAGGATGCTTATGCCTTTGAGTTTGGCTCCTCTCGTGGAAGTAAACTTAAAGATAACAAGCTTTCTGCAATGTTTTTATCGAAGCATAATACATAGCCTCCATGTTGGATAAAGAGCAAACAAGAAGGTACGTCTGTGACCCCCACGAAAGTGGGGGCCACCATGACGATAACCATATGTTTTCACATATAAAAAAAGAATTCTTACTCAATACTGAGAGGGCATAACTCTTTCAAGAAGCATTCTTTAAAGAAGAGGCCTGATCGTCCAAAATTCCTTTCACCCGAACGGCAAGATCATTCAAACTAAAAGGTTTGGCAAGGAATTGGATTTGAGCATTATCCTTGATTCGGTTATAGAAGGTATCTTCTGTATATCCTGAAATAAAAAGAATTTTGGGGCTTACCTCCAACTGGCTAATTTCATTAATAAACGTGGGGCCATCCATGTGTGGCATGACCACATCAGAAATCACAAGGTCAATTTTTTCCTCCGTCGATTTTATAAATTTAAGCGCTTCTTCACCATTCATCGCTTCAATAACTTGATATCCTTTACTTCGCAAGGCACGCGCACTAAAAAGTCTTACAGCATCTTCATCTTCAACTAATAAAATGGTGCTTGATCCTGTCAAATCAGAAGGGGATGGTTTTTCTTGCTTGAGAAGCGGAGCTGGAGCAGTATATTCGGCAGTATAATGCGGCAGGTAAATACTAAAGGTCGTTCCTACTCCTACCGTCGAATTAACATAAATAAAGCCTCCTGTTTGTTTGACAATTCCATAAACTGTGGAAAGCCCCAACCCTGTTCCAGAACCCACTTCTTTGGTAGAAAAAAAAGGATCAAAAATACGATCAATGATTTCAGGCTTAATTCCTACGCCTGTATCGGCAATTTCTAAGAGAACATATGAACCCGCAGGAATGATGTCGTGACCATAACGTTTGGCTTTTTTTAACTCACAATTTTGAGTCGTCAGTGAAATAGTACCGCCCCCTTCCATTGCATCACGAGCATTGACAACCATATTAATAATCACTTGTTCAAACTGCCCTTGATCCACAAGGACAAGGCCTAATTCTCGGCTATGTTTAATTTTAAGCTCTATATTCGATCCAATAAGACGGCGTAAAAGAGCTGAGAGTTCCGCAAGACATTCGGTGATATCAAGAACCTTGGGTTGTAGAGTTTGTTGGCGCGAAAAAGCGAGAAGCTGGCGAACAAGGTTAGCCGCCCTATTCGCATTTTGTTTTATTTGCATAATATCTGTAAAGGATTGATCTCCCGGCGAATGACGAAGAAGCATAAGATCACAAAATCCAATCATAGCCGTTAAAAGATTATTAAAGTCATGAGCAATTCCACCTGCAAGTTGCCCCACTGCTTGCATTTTTTGAGATTGAGCCAGTTGAGTTTCAAAACGTTTTTGTTCTGTAATCTCATGAAATAATATAAAAAATCCCTTTTGGTTTTTTATTGAGAGTGAAGCAAAATAGGCAGAAACAATGGATTCACGATTATCATTAAAATGAATTTCTAAAGGAGTCCCATCATTGATTCCATTGAAAAAGGTATGAAGAGCGTTTTTAATTTCCTCTTTTTGGAAATCGGCTACAAGATCCAAAAATGAGGTTCCTCGAATAGATCGTCCATCAAGCAAAAATTTTTCTCGGAATAAAGTATTTGAATCTTGAATTTGCCCCTGTTCATTCAAACAAATGAGAGGCATAGGCGTCATTTCCAAAACCTTGCTCATATCACTTTGAGTTGCAAAAGGCGTATAAAGATTGAGAAGGGAATAGGTGATAAATCCTCCTTCCGTTGGAATAAGTTTTTGTTCAAGAAAGGCACTTTTTATACGCGAAGAAGATGTTATAAAATCATATTTCCCTTGGATCTCAGAAAGTTTAATGGGATCTTGACTCCGTGACTTAACGATAAATTTTGAAAATGAAGTTCCTACAATTTCTTTCCGAGTATACCCTAACCACTGAGCAAATTTCTCATTACAAAATACAACGATACCTTTCTCATTCAGCGAGAAAAGTCCCTCAGCCGCATGATCCAAAAACAAAGTTAATATTTTTATCTCAGAGAGCTGCTTAAAATCTTCACCCTTCTTCAAACTTACATGAGAGCATTGCCACAAGGCGTTATTTCCAAAGGGAATAGAGGAAATCTGCCAAGATTCTCTCCCTTTCTTCCCGTTTAAATGAAGGGTTTCTCTTTTTGTTTCTCTTTGATAAAAACTCTCGACAAGACAATTAAATGCTTCTCGACTTTCGGAAGAAGACAATGCGCTTTTCAAAAAAGGGATACTTTCTGCCCACCAACACTCCTCCCGAGCTTTTTTATTCCCATAGTAAAAGTGAAGATCGGGAGTCAAAATAAGAAGAGGCATCTGAATCGCCTCAAAAGCTTGAGATGTGACTTGGTGTTTTTGAGCAGAACATTTTAATTGGTGAAGTTTTATAAGTAATACCATCACCATTATTGCTGCACACCCTACCATAGCCAGGGTGGCAAAGAAAAACATAAGTTGGTCTGAAAATAACATCATGATCGCCCCCAAAAGGGCAAGAACACTTATATTTATAATACAAAGCGTCCAAACATACCCTAATTCCTGGAAGCGAGAAGGGAGCGTTAAAAGGATTTTAAAATAAGTTTGAAGCTTGTTGCGCAACATGCCCTTCATTGATTGCTAAATATGTTAATAATCATGTAAGTATTATTAACAAAAGTCAAACAAAAAGCTATTCAATGGACCAGAAAGTTGCGGGAGGATGGTCAGCCTATCGAGCTCACCACACGGCCACTTCTTCATATTCGTGAAATCTTGGGTGTATGGGCCATTTACTTTTTTATAAAAATCATTAAACTCGCGCCATAATTAAGAATATAAGCTGGAGAGGCAAAGTGGTTTTTAATAAGTCGTCCCTATTAACGCTTTTAGCTTGTGGGGTTGCCCTTACGGGATGTGAAACAACTCAACCCCAAACACAACTTGATATTAAACCCCCTTTAGCTTCCCTGAAAGCTAACAGGAAGGTTTCGCCTGCTATTGCCCATATTGCCCTTCTTTTAAAAGAAGAAAAATACGCGGAAGCCTCCAAATTCATCAACATTTCACTGCAATCTCAACCTAAAAGTGTCATCTTACATATTCTTAACGGCCTTACTTATGAAAAATTGGCTGAGGCCGGGGATACTGGGAGTAATGAGCTTGCGGTCATTGGATATCAAAATGCAACAAACCTCGACCCTTCCAATGTTTTTGCCATCACTCAGCTGGGAAAAATAAAATATCGAGAACAAAACTACGATCAAGCTCAAGAACATTTTGCAAACGCTCTTCTGATAAAGCCGAATGACGCAGATCTTTGGCATGAACTTGCAGCCGCCTCTTATTATGCCTATGACGTTAAAACCGCACTTTCGGCGATTAATAAAGCAGCCCAATTAAAACCAGAAGACCCCCTCATTCATCGGTCTGCTACAATGATATACGCAGCCCTTGGAGAATTTAATACCGCAAAAAAACACTTTGAAATTTTTCAAAAAAAGGTAGGAGAAGATCCTGCCGTAGAACATGTAGCCACACGGTTTAATGATTGGCAATCCCTGTATAAGAGTGGAAGAATTACTCTTGCTGCCGCAACTAATTCACCTACATCTCCCGCACCGACTTCGCCTGCATCTCCTCCACCTGCATCTCCTCCATCTTCCCCGCCCCCTTCCGCGTCTTCAGAAGAAGGCAATGATGGAGCTTCAGCTGAATCAACACCCGCAGAAGGAAGTCCTGAACAAATAGCGACAGACAATGAAGCGAAAAAAATTTTAGAAGGATCTTTCTCTTCAGAAAGTGATGAGCAAACATCCTCTATGCCAGAAAAAACGCCCAAACGAAATCCTCAAATCGTCATTGATGTATATCACCTTCGAATCACCGAGACCGCACAAACATCTAAGGGTAACAATATCCTTGAAAACTTGGCCGTGACTCTTAATCCAGGCAGTTATAGCCGATTCAAAGCAAATTTGTGGGGCTCAGGAGCACCTCCCTTAAATTTAAAGGCTCTTTCTACATCTGATAGCGTAGCTGCCTCCGTCGATGGCGGATTTAAAGCGAATCAAAACAACGCAGGAGGTGCATCCTCAGACTTCAATCTTTCTGCAACGTCATTTAATCTTGCTAATGCGGGTTCTCTTTCAGGCCAAGTTTTTGCATCAGGAATAACCTGGGCGGGCTTGACTTATAGCCTTAACATCGCCAATGCTGCCGATCAACGCACAGAGGTCGTCAGCCGCCCTTCTCTTATGACATTTCTTAAAAAACCATCGGTGTTTTTTTCAGGAAGTGAACTCATTAATGGTTTCACAGGCCAATATGGAGGTACTCTTGTTAAATATCCAGTGGGTATTACTCTTGAAATTACGCCGGAAACTTTAGAGGCCGATGTCCTTTCTTTAACGATTGGTGTTGAGGGAAGTCTTTTAACCGCTCCTAATCCTAATCTTACACAAACAGTGACTGTAGGAAAAACGCGAGTTGATACCTTCGTCAAGCTGCGCTTAGGAGAAACTCTTATGTTAGGCGGAATATATGAGCGCTCAGAAGTCTCATCGAAAAATGGTTTCCCAGGCCTTATGGATGTTCCCGTTGTTCAATATTTCTTCTCTAATGAATCAACTCTGAGCAATCGAACCTCAATTGTTTTTCTGATCACCCCCCGTTCTCCAGATGCCGTTAAAACTGCTGTTTACAGAGCTATGACACGTGAAGCGGTAGAACCTCATCTTTCCGAACTCGTTTCACGTACCCCGGATTGGTTTAGCACTCATACTAACTTAGTCCCCATTTTTCGATATCTTTCAAAAGACCCAATAATTTATTATGAATTTCGCTCAGGAGATATTTTGCCTCCGAGTTGGGGATGGGATCTAAGTGTCCCTTCCAAGCTTAATCAATTATCAAGCTTCTTATATTATTAAAAAACAGCTTGGAAATGGATTAATCAGAAAAAATAAAAAATTTTCTCGTGCCCCCCTTGACTTCCCGTCAGTTAGCATGGGTTTAATCGAGAGTCAGATAATCTCAACTTCCTTACTTCTTTTGCTTTTAATTTACGCGTAACCCCGTTCTTTTGAGTCTCGACGTTCTCAAATAGGGGAGGTATGATATCACTAAACTGTGGGCGTATGAGGATGTAAGATACAAAGTCGTCTTCTGATACGTCAGGGAGATCAAATAACCAGTGGTGGCCCTCTCCATTCGGATAGTCTAATACGCGGCTGTAAATATTTCCATCGGAGCAACAAACCTCCAGACTTATAGGCGCACTTCCTATTCCTACTACTTCATAAGGATCGGCTTCTAAGTCAAATATTACCGACCAACTTGATGAGTTACAAAAAACAGACAAAACCCAAAAGATCATAAAAGATAATTTTTGGAAAAACCATTTAGACATGACATCCTCCCTTCGAGTTAAATTTTTCTAATTTTTTCATTTTCCTTTATATATATTTTTTAATTTATGTACGCAAATAATTTAATATGAATTGCATAAAAATGCGTGAGAGGGTTTCTTTTTGCTGGTTCTTTATTAATTTTATAAACGCTCTTGCTTCTATGGATGAGGTAGAAATTAAAATGATGAGATGTTCATTTTGGTTAATTGAATTTTTATAAATGAGGTCCTTACGACTGAAAGAAATTATTCTATCGGCTGCATGGCCAACACGACAAGGTAATGGCTCTATTAAAAGAGTGAAAAACAAGCTTGTTTGCTGGATTGAAGAGACATAAAATCCAGATTGACGTTAACCTCACAGATTTTAATCTTAAGAGTGGCAGGAAAAAATGAAGAGACGTTTAATGAGCTTTTTGATTGCCATAATGATGTTATTAGGCGTGCCATCATGTGCAGACGCTCCATCTGCAATTCCATTGACGTTGAAGAGTTTTATTGAAACACTCAATTCTCAAAAAGATGAGTGGCAAGGGGGCGCTATTGCTATTTTGTATAAAGGCCACGTAGTTTATAAAACCACATTTGGAAATCAAAAAGGCAATACGGGTCCTATTACATCCAGCACTTTATTTCCCTTAGCCTCCGTCTCAAAACCCGTTTCAGCCATGGCCATCGCCCTCTTACTTGATCAGGAGAAATTGGACCTTGATGAGACGTTTAAACTTTCTTACCTCAAGCAACCTGTCAATCTAAAAAATATTTTGAGTCACACGACTGGATATCAATTTTCGGGCAATTCTCTGATTGAGAAAGGGATAGATCGTCGTAAATTACTAGAAACACTTAATCGCCAAAAACCCCGATGTAACCCAGGAAAGTGCTATACATACAGCAATCTCATTTTCGGCCTTGTTGAAGAAGCCTTAAATACCAAGAGGTTAAGCCTATCATCTGCCATTCAAAATCTAAGGACTGCTCTTCAAACAGAGGGTATTCAAATTATATCTATTGATTCGAAGATGGATATTGCTTACCCCCATTCAAATGATAAACCATTACCCTTTCCACCTTATTATCCAAAAGCGGCACCAGCGGCAGCGGGCATCTTTGCCTCCATTGATGGCATGATAGAAGTTTTTAAACTCAGTTTCGGATATAGACCGGATCTGATCGCTCAGAAAACATTAGATTCTCTCTATACACCTCTTATTTCTAATCACGATATTGATAAATGGCAGATAGGATGGCAATGCGATAGAGATAAAATCGATTCATATTATGGACTGGGTTGGCGTATTTTAAAACCTGCAGACTACCCTGGAAAAGATTTAATATTTCATAGTGGCTATATTTTAGGCATCAATACATTTATCGGATTCATCCCCTCTGAAGAGATTGGTATTATCATTTTAATTAATCAAAGACCTAGTGGGGCGCTTAAAAAATGCTTAGATTTTTGGGGAGAATTTTTAAAGTAACCTAACTTTAAAGGATAGAAAAGAGGGCGGGTGCTGTACTATTAGGGTGATGGGGAGCGCTTGAGAAAAAATTAAAGAGAGTTTTCCTTTAGGATCCCATTCTAACATTACGACTCGTGGGCGCTTTCCTTAGATTCACTATGTTTTTCCTCGTGAATAATTAATTGTCCCGATTCCGTAAGAGGAGCCGTTAACTCTTTTGCTAAAGCCTTCAGCGCATTTTCAGACATAATAATCTTAAGGTCTTTATTGTTTTCTAAAATGTTCTTGATATATTTAAACTCATAGTCCTTAATTCCATATGGAAAGCTGCACTCTTTCAAATCCAAAATTTTTAAAGCTATATTCTTTTTTGTATATAATGCTTGAGAGACAGACGTCGGATCGTATATTTCTCCTGAGAGGCTCACTCTTTCTAAGAGAGTGTTGTTTTCTAAGCTATTAAAAAATAATAAAATTTTTTCATCTGTCATTTCTGAAAGAGTCAACATCCTAAGATGTGCCTTTTTCAAGAGCCGTTCAATAAATTCATTTTTATACCCATGGCCTAAAACTTCCTCAATAGATTTCTCAGGATTTTCCAGGAGGGCGTTCCAGGTATTCTGGATCCATTCTTGAGCGCCTTTTGACAATTGATCTTGAACGGGCATTAATTTCAAAAAGATTTCATAACCAAAATCACTTATTCCACTAATAGATTGAAGCATTTTGTCATTTTTTAGAACATCTTCAAGGACGTCCTTTTGTTTTTCCCCAAGATAAATATTTTCCATACTTAACTCCTTAACCTTACCCGTCGCAAGGATAGCTAGGGCAAGATTTTTATGCCCTGATTGAATAGCCTTTTTAAGATTCAAGGGCGCCTCAGAAGAGATCTTTTCCCAGAGTGGCACCATCCAATCGTGCCAATAGGAGGACATATATTCCTTATGTGAGATCACTTCATCTAAAAGATCGAGCTCATTTTCTGGTAGCACTTTTAGGATTTTCGAGAAATGAGTTTTCTTCACAGCATCGGCCAAAATAGCGAGGGACTTACCCTCAAGGAGAGACTCGCTTGATGTCGCATTGCTAAAAGCGAGGGTGTTAAAAGTTTTATTTTTTATGAGAGCTTCACTCAAGGCCGTTGCGTCCGCTCTAGAAATATAGTTACGCAGACGCAGGGTGTGAATCGAATTTGTTCCTCTTAAAATATTTGCTAGCCCTGGAATTGGCGAATTCCTCCAATTTCCACAAAATTCAAAATCTGCGACAGAGATCGTTTTATTTTTTTCTAAACTATCCCAAAATTTAACGGGCACTCTATAGAGATTAGCCATCTTTAATTCTGAAAGATGTCCAAGCATAAAAGAAACTAAATGTTCCAGATAAGTGTTCGCACAACATAAGCGTAGGTTGGTTGTAAGATTAGAGGTGAGATCTATCATGGCATTTTCAGTCCATTTTTTAAGACCTCCCGCCAATTTGTCTTTATAAGGATACAAATGGTTCAAGATCTTCAATTTTTGACGGGGATATTGAAATATTAAGTCTTCCAGAAAAGTATTTCTCGTTAGCATTTCAATGAAAATTTTTTCTGATACCTCGTTTAAATCATAGGGACCATTTAGCTCTAAGCGTTTAAGAGTGCTATTTGCTTGAAGCATTTTTGTCAGTTTTTTCATGCGAGCTGCATCATCAAAATCCCCCGATTTTACCTTTAACGTTTGAATGGTTTTATGATTTTCAAGCCCCTTTAGAACAGGATCTATCCAGCTATGCTCATAGCAATAATCGAAAGCCGTTAAATCTAAATGTTCAATCTTTTCATTGTTAATAATTTGAAAAATAAGCTCATTATTTTTCTGCTTAACGGCACGTTTAATACTTTCATGAGAATCTTCTAAAATGTCTTTCCAGGCCACATCAAACCAAGGCGCTTGCCGGAACGTCCCTTCTGAATCTTTCACCAAGAAACCCATGACATCAAGCATTTCCTCTTTAGAGAGGGATAGCTTTGCAAGGGTTGTATTCTTTTTGAGCCCTTGTGCTAAGAATTTCACCTTTTCTCCAGAAATACCGCAATCTTTAAGATTCAACGAGGTAAGCTTCGTATTCACCGCAAGCGCATCTGCTAATGAAGAGAGGAGATTAGCGTCCATCCAGATTCCACTCAGATTTAACTGGGCATAAGCTTCATTATTTGACAGTCCCTTTATCAATGCCTCCATCCAAGGACCTTTATATTTGAGGTGCCTTCCTAATTCCATTTCTTGAGGAGCATTCTTAAGTAAGAGTAAGATGGCGTCATCCTCATTATAGTCCTGCGCGTATCTAAGATATTTTTCAGGGTCATCGAATAGCTCCTCTCGGGCTTTAGAAAACCAAGGAGCATGGGAGAAGGGTCCTGGAGGGGAGACCATGAGTTTCGTCATTACTTCCCACATGGTGTGCTCTGACAACTGTAAGTCTTTTAGGGTCGAATTTTTTTTCAGTCCCTCTATTAAGAGGTGATCCTCTTGATTATGGTTATTTTCGTTTCTCCGAAGTTCAAATATCTTCCAATCCAAAACATTTACATTTTCTATAATGTTTAAAATATGTGCCCGAAGTGCCCAAAATTCTTTCTCTAAAGTCTCATTAATGATCCCGAGAGGAGACAACATAAACTCGTCCCACGTATTTTTAAACCAAGGAGCTTGTTTGTAGTCGATTTCCTTTTCCCTTAATAATAATTCCATCACAGAAATCTTATCTTTTTCAGTTATTTTTAATTTCTTAAGCGTTTTATTTGTTTTTAATATATTAACGAGAATGGGCAATTCATCTGATCTTATAAGCTTTACATCTAATTCGTTAATTTCATTAAGAATATATGAAACGAGATTTGTATATCCCTTCTTCATAAGTTCTATCAAATGACGGGGTGGTTGATTTTTTTTCTTACCGAGCAAATTATTAAATGAGTTTGATAACTCCTGGGATAGCTTATCTTGATAAAGAAAAAGCTCATTTAAAATTTTATTTTGAAGTTCTTCCTTAATTTCCAATTGTTCAATTGTATTTAATCCTCTCTCTACAAATATTTTAACAATTTCAGAAAAATTAGGGGTATCAGGTGTTAAAAAACTCAATGGCACTATTGCTACACGTGCTTCCTCTCGATAAGTTATGGGTTGGATCTTTTCGTTGATATCGATATTCGGGTGTTTCTCTAGAATTTCTTTAATAAACTGAAAGTTTCCATTCTTTATGGCTGAAGGAAGAAGATCCTTAGATTGTTGTTCTATGTAAGGTAATTTCATCTCCTCTTCATAAACATACCGATAGCTTTTTTTAAGTGCGGGCATTCCCTCAACAAAAGTCTGAGAATCAAGATAACAGTGTTGAGCAAGCCAACGGGCTAAGTCTTGAGAAACTTGCCCATTCAATTTTTGAGAGTAGGATTTTTCCATATCATCTGAAAGGGGATGACGCCAGTAGGTATTTACAGAAACGTATCTGGGGTTATAGAAAATTTTTGGATTTAAGAAAATACGGCCCTGAAGATCGTTGAGATCTCTGCTAGAACCTAATTTTCCACTTAGTCTATCTTGAAGTTTCTCGTTACATTTTTCAGGAGGTGTGCGCAACTCAGATATAATTTTTGCAAATCCATAATAGGGGACGCTATCATTTAATACGGTTATAACATCCCCTCCTACAACAGACATATATGAAACACAGTCCACAATTTGGGGATCAAGAAAGATTTGAAATAACTTAGAGTTAAATTTATCATTGCAAAGATAGTACTGCTGAAAAAGGGCTTTATAATCCTTGAACTTTCCCGGAATTCCTGTCTCTGTCATGAAAGCGTTAAACAGATCTTCCTGCTTTGTTGGTTGTACTGAGGACATAATATAAAACAGATAATAGGTGGCAGAAGTGAGATTGCCGTCATTACCGAATAGAAATGGATTTACGGATAGGCCCAGGTCTGCATAGTGAATATCGTTGACGATTTTATAATTAGAAACCTTCCCATCAATTTCTTTGTATGTATTAATGAAGGCATCCACATCTAAAATAGATGAAAATCTTTTTTCTAAACCTCTAAAAGTTGTCAGTTGATTTTCCTGAAGATTTTTAAGCTGAGAACGATAAGCCGTAAAAATATCCCAAAGGAAGCAAGTTAAGGAATCTGTTCCGTGATAAAATACGACCTTTTCTTTGTTTTTTTTCTCATTATCAAGGGCCTTGATCAAAATTTGTGTGTACTGCGAATCGATGGAATTTTTATCGCGTGAGCGTATGTTAAAACATTTTGCGAACTCCTCCAAAAATGTATTGACTTCAAGTTCTGATTGACCTTCCAAGGAGTCATAAACTTTTTCTCCCATGATATGATGGAGATAAGCCTGAGTTTGGGTATAGGGAGCCTCTCTCATGATCTTTCGAAGATCCTTAACTTCATCCTCTTTTAAGAATCCTGACATGGTCTGAATTTCTTCAAAATGATCTATTGCGTCTTCAGCAGCGAAGGGACGCCGGGTTTTAATCTGCCCAAGCACAAATCCCTTTTTCACAACTGTTTTTGCCAATTGTTGTTTTTCATCCTCAACAGAAAGGGGAGAGACAACACGCTGCACACGACCATCATGGGTATGGGTGGCGCGTACTTTTTTCCCAGCACAAATGTTTGTCAGGGTGTTTTTAACGGGTGATTCTTTCAACATTTCCCAGAAATAAGGATAGAGAATCATATCACCGACTTTAACGGTTTTCATCGACTCTTCTTCTACGGTATGGTTTTTTGCAAGATCCTCCATAAATAGATTAAGAGGAACCCAACGGTATTCGGAATATTCATGTTGCCACCCATAATCAGGGACGGAAAGTGCTTTTTTGAGTCGTTCGACCCCTACATAGGGATGCTGGGCAATAAACATACGATAGAACACACCGGCGCTGTTTAAAATGCCGTGAGAAGGTTTATGGGCCAACTCTTGGGCTGTAAAACTTAAATATCCTAAGGATTCTTCTAGAACCTCACGAGCTGCCGTATCGGCAAGAGTTTTATCAGGGTCAAGTCCTTTGTTTAAATCACTGCTCCCCCCAAAGTTACACCACCAGTTATGTCCCACTCTTTTCCCCAGCAAAATAACTTTTTGGCCGGTCTGAGGGTCAATACTATACGGCAAAATGCCAGCACCAAAGCGAGGCGCCATAAATCCATCCATAACCTGAAAATCAGTACCCTTTTCTTGATCGAGAGGAGTGAGAAGATATTTTTTCGCGAGATCATCCAATCGTAGGCGTAACATTTCTCTCACTTCAGAAGGATTATGCAAGTGAAGTTTTGTGGCCATTTCATTTAGAGTCCTAAATAAGGCAGGACTTCTGTTCAGGATATCTTGCGCTTGTGTTTTGAGATCCTCCCCTGTCAGGCTACCGTAAGCAAAAATTCCATCCGTCGTTTGACGCATGGTCTCAAGCTCATTGACCTTATAGGCATCCCAATCCTTTAAGCCAAATTTTGATGCTCCTAAAGCCCGAAAACGAAGAGATCCTCCGTTGTCAAGTCGCCATAGGGTGCCATTCTTATCTAAATCAACATTTTTAAAATTACCAATCACAATGTCAAAATTGCTTAACAATGCGTCTGCAACAAAATGCTCACGCATTTTTTGTGCGAGACTATCACGGGTTGCCTTTTCATCTTTTTCGATGAATTGAGCCAATCGATAAGGACCAGGGCCTGTGCAAGCGTTACGTATTTCCCTAATATCTGGCAAATGATCATAAACGGCAAAAGAAGGAACATTAACGCCAAGACTGCGATAGAGGGCATCTGCTAGAATTTCCTCCTTCATTTGCTCAGATTTTTCCACGGATTTAAACGTAAAGAGTTGACCCTTAGCGTCTCTCAAAACATGAACGCCCCCCGATCCCCCTATAATAGACTTAACATAAGTTAAACCCGTCAATTCTTTAGGAAAACGATCAAGTAAATCCGATGATTCATAAATTTTGGTATTCACTTTTCGTTTCAATAATTTTAAGGATTTTAAGAGATGTCTATGGGTTTCATTGTTTTGAAGGGAATTGTAAACATCCATTAAATTTTCTTTAAGGTCATCAATCATAATGATACGATGTGGCTTGACTTGCGCTTTCTCAAGGCGCTGGATCAGGGCGTTTCCCTTCGTTGACGTTTTTGCACCAGACCGCCGATCATTTGGCGCAAAGATAATTTCAATGTTTTCTGGAAAACCAGCTTTTTTGAGTTGCTCCTTTGTTGCTTCTTCTCTAGCAAAACTGCGTGCTGTTAGAAATATAATGGTAATATGTTTCTGTGGGTTCACCTCTGTCGTGTTTAAGACTTGCCAATCTTTAACCATTTCCACAACTTTGGGATCTAAATTAAGGACCTCTTGATTGAAGGCTCGTCCTTCTCTCAGCACAGTTTGATCAATATCAAACACAATCCAATCCCCAGGCCGAACAATGACACCTGCCCTATCCATTTCTGAAATGTTTTTAATTTTTCTAATGGGTGATTTTGAACTCTTTTTTTCAATCTTATCAACAGAATCACCCTCCATTGCAAATGCAGGGGAAACAGATTGAACGAACATGCTTGTTGAAACCAGTAATAAAGTACCACGCCTAAAAAACATATTAAATTACCCAATTAAAAATAATTTCGATGCAGAAAGAATATAGTATATTATCTGATAATTTCAATACAACTGTTTTTGTCAGTCGTTAACTATAAAGAAGACGCTGCAAAAGGGTCTTTTCCCAAAAAAGTCATGCCGAATCTTTAGTCCCGGGCTTGGCCCCGGATCATTTCGGCATGACTTTGATAATTTTCAAAAAGATCCTGAAACAAGTTCAAGATGAGAATGCAAGTATTCCTACAACAAACCGAGGTTAAATAAGTGCACCGAACCTAGATTTTACATTTTCTTTTCAGGCAAATCCTTTACTAAGGCTTTATAGACAGGGCGATAGAGATACTCAGGGTAGAAATGCTTCACTTCCTCAATAAAAGGATGCTGCTCATTAGGTACCATCTTATCTTTCACAAAAGTTTCCTTCAAAATTTGGCTAGCTTTCGCATAAGAATCTTTCACCCAATTGAATAATAGAACTTGTCTATCCATTTCCCGTCGATCTTCAGCATAAAGATGCCGCTGTTTTTCTTCTTTAACGCTGGAAGTTTCCGTACTCTCCCAAAGACTTTTTTGAAGTTTTTCAATTTTAACTTTATATTTTTGAAAATCTCCGCCCAGTCTCTTAAACCCTTCATTTTTTTTTAAAGCATCGGCTACACTTTTAAACCATCGCGCCACAGAAAGAGCTCCGTGTATGTTTTCGGAAGAAGGAAGTTTAAGTTCTAATTTTTTTGCCAACCAATTCTCATGGGTGGGAAGGGGCGCCCATGGGAGGCTTAAGTCGTTTTTCGTATAAAGCTCTTCAAAAACTCTGGCGTGCCAAAGTGATAATTTTTCGTCTTTTGCGGCGTTCTCATACATACAATTGTCTTGACTATAGTGGAATCCTGTAAATTGATAAGTATAATGTTGGAACAGCCCTTCTAAAAAGGTATCCTGTAGTTTTTCATCTGGCCATTCGTCACCATGCCGGTGCATATCAGGAAAAAGCGATTTAGCTTTCATTGAATATTCCATCGAGTCCCCTAGAGTAGCTTCCATATCAGGAATACTTAAATCCGTTAATCTTTCACTATTTATTTCCACTAATTCTTGCGTCTTATTTGGTATGATGGACTCTTCTACCTTAAGCATGTCATTCGTGTGGTTAATCTTCACTGGCTCTGGCGTAAGAGACAGCACATCTGTAGGTTCCACAGTAAATACCTCTACTGGAGTCATATTAAATAACTTGGCCCCCTCTCCTCCTCTCTCGATAAGACCGTCAATAACTTTATCTTCAAATTTTTGTAAAAAAAGGTTCATATTGGCAAGTTCTATTTTGGCCTCCTCTATACCTACCTCTTTAGTACCTATTTTTTTGCCAGCGTTCCTTCGCTTCGCTGCGTTTATTATATTGAAAAGATGTTGAGAGGAGACTTTAATGTCTGCAAGCTCTCGAAACTTAATTCCCAAGGTTGGTACCCACAACCGATCGGACGGAGCAGGCTTAAGCGATTCTGCGCTTTTATAAATTTCTTTCTCCCTATCTTCAAAGCCTTTTTGAGCTTTCTTTTTTTCCTCCTTCAGAGCTTCTTTCTGCGTAGCAACGTATGTTCTGTGGGGTTGCCATCTTTCATCAAGCTCGTGGTTTGTGAGTGATTTCTCTGATGTTTTGTACGGAGCAGGCTTAAGCGATTCTGCGCTTTCATAAATTTCGTTCTTCTTACTGTCAAAACCTATTTGAGCTTGCTTCCTTTCTTTCTCAAGAGACTCTTTTTCTTTGGCAATATATTCTTTATAGGACTTCCATTTCTCATCTTCCTCTTTGTCCGTTAGTAATTTTTCGCTTTTTTCCCTCTCAAGAGCATCAAGAGCCCCTCGATACAATTTATGCGCCTGATTTTCATTCTTCTCTGAAAGCGGATCGTTAAGGTCGAATTTTATGGCATTCGCTTGACTTATACAAATACTGAACATTGAAACGGTAGCGAGAATATTAAATTTACTCACAGGAAACACCTCTCATTAATTACATAAATTAAAAACAAAACATTCTACTTATAAGTAATAATTGTTTTTGGTTATTTCAAGGGATTTTTTTTCATCAAAAGCCAGCACCGCCTCTCTTCCGAAGATCTTTCTCTTTCCTCTCAACAAGAGGCAGATTAATCCTTTGCCATTTTCAACCATTCTTCCTCTGTCAACATTTTAACACCAAGTTCTTTAGCGGTTTTGGCTTTTGATCCTGCATCCGCTCCTATAACCACGTAATCAGTTTTTGCAGAAACAGAGCTTGAAACTTTAGCCCCTAAAGCTTCCGCCCGTACCTTAGCCTCTGAACGACTCATATGTTTAAGAGTACCTGTAAAGACGATGGTTTTATTGGCCAGAAGACTGAAGGAAGATTGAGATGGTTTTTCATCTATAATCGTTACGTTTTCTAAAAGAGCGTTCAAAACCTCAAGATTGTGCAGCTCATCAAAAAAAGCAATTAAATCTTCTGAAACGCTCGGTCCAATCCCATCAATGGAAAGAAGATCGCTGTACGCTTCACTTTCAGGATTTTTGGCGTCGATCATCGCTTCTTTCCAAGCGGTATAAGAAAGATAATGGCGTGCTAAAAGCTTAGCCGTTGCCTGCCCTACCTGAGGGATACCGAGCGCATAAATAAAACGAGAAAGAGAAATTTTTCGCCGCTCTTCAATAGCTCTAAATAAATTTTTTGCAGAAAGAGGCCCCCATCCTTCTCGAGTGCGCAAAGGGGTTAAACTCTGTCGATCTCTTTCTTCTAACGTAAAAATATCTTGAGGAAAGCGAATAAGTCCTTCTTTATAAAAAGCCTCTACATACTTCGAGCCGAAACCTTCAATATCAAAAGCATCTCGCGAAACAAAATGACGCAAACGAAGAGCGGCTTGAGCTGTACAGACAAGCCCTCCGATGCATTTTCTTGCAGCTTCTCCCGGCAGACGAATAGCATGAGATCCACAAACCGGACAGATAGGGGGGAATTCAAAAGATTTCGAATTCACTGGTCTTTTCTCCAAAATAACTTCGAGAATTTGGGGAATCACATCCCCTGCCCGTTGGATAATGACCGTATCTCCCACACGAATATCCTTTCGAGCCATTTCATCTTCGTTGTGGAGGGTGGCTCTTGAAACCACGACCCCTCCCACTGTGACCGGCTCAAGCAGAGCAACAGGGGTGAGAGTACCTGTTCGCCCCACCTGAATCAGAATATCATTCAAGCGCGTCTGGGCCTTTTGCGCAGGAAACTTATGAGCAAGGGCCCAGCGAGGCGCGCGTGCTGAATATCCCATTCGATTTTGCCAATCGATTCGATTGAGTTTATACACAATTCCATCAATGTCATAAGCAAGACTTTCTCTTTGTGCCTCAAGTTCTCGGTAATAAACGAGGACTTCCTCTACGCCTTCACAAAGTCGTGCCAAAGGATTGACCACAAATCCCCATCCTTTTAATTTTTCTAAAAACTCCCAATGCGTTGTGACAGGGAAAGGGCCATAGTCATCACACCCATAAGCAAAAAATTTCAAAGGACGGCTCGCCGTTATGGCGGAATCAAGCTGACGCACGGAGCCTGCCGCTGCATTCCGTGGATTTGCAAAGAAGGGGAGGCGTTGAGTTTCTCTCTCCCTGTTCATGGCCATGAAATCCTCATGACGCATATAAACCTCTCCTCGAATTTCGGTTGCTGAGGGAAAATCCTTAGCCCCAATAAAAGAGGGGATGTCCTTAATCGTCTTAAGGTTAAAGGTAATATCTTCCCCCTCTATTCCATCTCCCCGGGTAGCACCCAGAAAAAAATGATTTTTTTGATAATCTAAGGTCGCGGAAAGTCCATCAATTTTAGGCTCAGCAACAACTTCTATCGGTGTTTCGCGGGAAAGCCCTAAAAATCGACGGATTCGATCAAAAAAATCATAAACATCTTGGTCTTCAAAACCATTGTCGAGGGAAAGCATGGCTCTTCTGTGTCTTACCTTTTTGAAAGCTCCTAAAAGAGGCGTCCCCACTCTTAAGCTCGGGCTATCTTCTCGAATCAAGTGAGAAAAACGCTTTTCAATCGCCGCATTCCGCAACCGTAATTCATCGTACTCCCCATCACTGATTTCGGGTTGGTCTTCCAGATAGTAAAGACGATCATGGTATGCGATAAGAGCGGAAAGACGCTTGAGCTCTTCTTGAGCTTCTTCCTCTGATAATCTGTCGGCAGGAATTTGACTTACCCCCATGAAGTCCCTCCCATTAAACGCTTAGCCGCGGCCCGCGCTTCTTCTGTAATTTCTTCACCAGCTAGCATGCGTGCAACCTCTTCGTGTCGTTCACCCTCCTCTAACGTTTTTACATGAGTCGTTGTCCTGCCTTCCTCTATCACCTTAAAGACGACAAGGTGCTGTGTCCCATAAGAAGCCACTTGAGGAGAGTGAGTGATGACCAAAATTTGAATATGTTGAGAAAGGGTTTTCAACCGCTCTCCAATAGCCGCGGCAACAGCTCCCCCTGTGCCACTTTCAACTTCATCAAAAATAAGGGAAGGAACAGCCCCTGACTGGACAAGAACAACCTTTAGGGCCAACATGAGGCGAGAAAGTTCTCCTCCTGATGCTACAGAAGACAGGGGCCCTTCCGGACTCCCTGGGTTCGTCTGAATATAAAATTCAACGTCATCAATACCTGAAGGTCCCCATGCCTCTTCCGGACGTTCTTCGAAATTTATCCGAAGCACCGCGCGTTCTAGTTTTAAGGGAGGAAGTTCTTTGACAATCGCTGTTTGAAGAGCTGCTGCCGTTTTTTTCCTCTCTTCCGAAAGAGCGCACGCTTTCTCATAATAAATATTCTTAGCTTTTCTAACGTCTTTTTCGAGAGCTTCAAGATGTTCTTCTCCATGATCAAACATGATCAGTTCTTCTTTAAACTTTACAAGGCAAGAAAAGAGGTCTTCTGTGTGATACTTCCGGGATAAGGATCTCAAGGTATAAAGGCGATTTTCAAGAACTTCGAGACTATGCGGCGTCCCTTCCACTTCCCTCCTCAGCGTTTTCATTCCGTCAAGAATTTCTTGAGTTTCAACAATGGCCTGATCCGCCGCTTCTACAAGAGGATTCACTCTTTCTGGTAAAAGAGCTTGAATACGGCTCAGTGCTTTGTGAGATTGGGAAAGCCCCGAAAGTGTTGTCGAAAGATTCTGGTCAACAGTGTGCAGCGTTTCCGCGATTTTCGCTCGGTGGGCAATAAGATCGCGTTCTCTCTCAAGATCGGCTTCTTCTCCTTTTTGAGGATCAATCTTTTCAATTTCTTCAAGGGCAAATCGTAAATAAGCGTGCCTTTCAAAAGACTTTGCCACGTTTTCTTGAAATATTTTCAAGGATAGCTTTGTCTTTTCATATTCTTCAAAAGAATTTTGGAGGGGAGCTTTTTCAATTTTTCCATAAGCATCAAGAGCAGCCAAATGAGATTTAGGGTGAAGAAGCTGATCAAATTGACCATGAATTTCCACGAGCTGTTGCCCTAAGTGACGCATTAACGTTTGACTTACAACTTGGTCATTCAGAAAACACTTACTTTTCCCCTCCATCTCTAAGACGCGACGAAAGATAACTTCATGGCCTTCATAAGAAATTCCCTGCTCATCAAGTTCTTTCCAAAAGGGATGATCAAGAGGAAAGGAAAAGGTAGCCGTAACTGACGCTTTTGTGGCCCCTTGACGCAAAAGCCTAGATTCGGCACGCTCTCCTAAGGCAAGCCCTAACGCATCGAGCAGAATGGATTTTCCCGCACCTGTCTCGCCCGTTAAAACACACAAGCCTGCTTTAAAATCAATCTGAAGATCATCAATTAAAACAATATTGCGAATAGAAAGCGCTTCAAGCATGAAGTCCACCTTTGTTAACATCTCTCCTTATATACGATTTCAACGAGGCTGTTAATGGACTTATACACTCAACAGAGTTAAAATTGACAAAACACCCATTTTGTAATACCCTATGGAAAAGGTAGAGTATAGCTATTAATTACAAAATACAGAGGGAGAAAATTTCATGAAAGGTCCTGTTTTATTATCTGTTGCTGGGATGGCTTGCGCCCTTATAGGGACTGCACAAGCAGGGTATATTATCCCCCAACCAAGTACAACTCATGAAAACTGCATGGCATGGGCTGAAAATCAATCTGACCCTGCTTTAACGGAAGTGTTTCAACAATTTTGCACGGATCGTAAGGCTTGCAATCAAGATAACTCTAACAATTATGAAACATGGAGTGAATGTGACTTAAGAGCCAAAAATAAACTCAACGCTGCTCTTGGAGGCATAACGCAAGTGTCTAGCAGCGGAGGCTCGGGAAACACCTCACCTGCTGTAACAGAAGTTGCCGATTCTGAATATGATAATCCAGAGCGTGAGAAAGGGTTTGGATATAGCAAGGGAGAATAATCAGTCATATATTCTTTGCTTGTGGTTAAGAAAAAGCCCCACGAATATCCGTGGGGCTTTTATACGAATTTTCTGGTGTTTAAGTTTTACTCATGATTATGAGGGCAGCTGCATTTTTTTTCAATTTGACGCTTTAACCGTCTTGCTGCAGCTGTAAGTTTTCGATCAGCAGTTGTTTTTAGAAAAGTATCAATCCCGCCATTTTTTTCAACAGTCCGTAAACCTGAAGTAGACACTCTCATATGCACTTTTCCTCCTAACGTTTCACTTAAAAAAGTAGCGTCCTGAAGGTTGGGAGCAAATGTGCGCCGAGATTTGTTATTTGCATGAGAAACGTTATTACCGCTCATGACTTTCTTACCCGTAATTTCACATTCCCGTGGCATAATAAATTTCCTTTGCTATTCAAAATTTCACTAGATTTAAGCCACATTAAAAAAAAGGTCAAGAATGTTGTTCGTCGTGTATAAGCTCAATAAGGTAAAATCAGAGAAGCTTGAAGGCCTCCGTGGTTTTTTGAAAAAGAAAGGGTAATATCCCCCCCATGGCTTTGAGCAATATCACGGGCAATTGTAAGGCCCAACCCTACTCCCCCTGTTGCCATATTGCGAGAGGAATCTAAACGGAAAAAAGGTTTAAAGACGTCTTCTTTCTTGTCCTCAGGGATACCGGGCCCATCATCCTCAACCGAGATTGTAAGATAGGCTTTATCAACGGAAACAGTGAGCCAAATCTCATGACCATATCGGGTAGCATTATCAATAAGATTTGTCAGGCACCGCTTTAAGGCTTGAGGTTTGATGCATAATATAGGAAGAGGTTGGGAGAAATAGTGGACATTTTTATCCAGCTGAACGCGTCTCTCAATGGCCTCCAAAATAAGCTCATTCATGTTTGTTTCGCATGTTTCTTCAAGGCCATCACCCCGAGCAAAAGCCAAATACCCTTCTAACATATTACTCATTTCCTCTACGTCTTTTTGAAGACCTTCCACTTCAGATGAAAGAGGCATCATAGCAAGTTGCAAACGCATACGCGTTAAAGGCGTTCTTAAATCATGAGAAACGCCAGCCAGCATGTCTGTTCGTTGAGTTAATTGTCGATGAAGACGCTCCTTCATACCCAAGAAAGCTTGTGCAACTTTACGAATTTCAGTTGATCCTTCAGGCTTAAAATCTGGAAAAGAACGACCTTTTCCAAATCTATCCGTTGCAATAGCAAGCCGCCTTAGGGGCCTGACCTGATTATGCATAAAAAAAGAAGCGATAAGAAGAAAAAAAGCAGATGTGCCAGTTACCCACATAATAAAGAGTGCAAAACTTTTATTATAGAGACGTTTGCGAGGTATCATAAACTCTAAAATCCCGCCGTCGACTTGCGTTTTAATGACAATTTCTTTTGACTTAATATCAAATGAATAAGGAGTAAAAATTTGCTTTTTTAAAGCTGCATCCAGAAAGCTATCTTGCCATTCTGCTGAAACAGCGGGATCAATGGTTCCTTCGGGAAAGAAATTCACTCTGAGCTTTAGGTGAGTTCCAGCCAAAAATCTATAAAAATTATTCTCTTCAGGTGTCGTATTGTAAAGCGCTACAATTGTGGCTACTTCTCCCGCAATGGTATTAGCAAGAGCTTTAGTCACTGTATCCCAATGATTATCAAAAAAAACATAAGCCGAGAGGGTTTCAACAAGCACTAAAGGTGCCATTAAAATAAGCAAAGATCTTCCAAACATGCTTTTGGGAAGATAAGCTTTTAATGTTTTAAAAGGATGTCTTAAAAAACGTTTCATGCGTCTGGAATCAATATATAGCCTTTTCCACGTACCGTTTGAAGATAACGGGGAATTTTAGGATCATCTTCTATTTTTTTTCTCAAACGGGTGATTTGGACATCAATGGTTCGCGGATTCAAATCTCCTTCATATTCAGCCGTTAAATCTTCTCGAGTCAGAGCTTTACCACGATGTCGAGCAAAAATCTTTAAGAGATTGCTTTCAACGGTCGTCAAGGCAATGGGAGTCCCTTGACGTTCGAGCCTATTGAATTGGAGATCATAGCTCACCTCTCCGAGGGAAAGAGAAATGACTCCCTTATGTCCTTGGCTACGACGCAGGATGGCTTGGAGACGGAGCAAAAGCTCGCGTGGATCGAAAGGCTTGGAAAGGTAGTCATCTGCTCCATGACGGAGTCCCGTGATTCGATTTTCAGTCTCTCCCATCGCTGTTAGAAGAAGGATGGGCGTATCTTTAAGGCGCATAGGTCCATTTCGAATATATTCCGTTAAGGAAAAACCATCTTCTTCTGGCATCATAACGTCCAAAACCATTAAATCAAAAATAAAAATCTCCATAAGCTCACGAGCGTGAGCAGCTTCTCGAGCAGTAGAAACGAAAAAACCATTTTCTATCAGAAATTTGCGTAAAAGATCACGCAACCGTTCATCGTCATCCACCAGTAGAATATGAGGTTTTACCATTGTCATAAATAAACACTATAAAGCATCTTTCATAAATGAAAAGAAATTTACCATGGTGATCCTTTTATACATATGGTATCAGCCGATACAAGCAGTTAGAAACGAAAAGATAAGGAGTCAGAAAATGGCAGATTATGATGTTGTGATTGTGGGAGGTGGTCCTGGTGGCTATGTCGCAGCAATTCGTGCGAGCCAATTGGGACTTAAAACGGCTGTTGTGGAAAAACAGCATATGGGGGGCATTTGCCTGAATTGGGGATGCATTCCGACAAAGGCTCTCTTACGTACCTCAGAAATTAATCATCTTCTTCATTCCTTAGACGCCTATGGTTTTAAAGCTGAGAAAATATCATATGATTTTAAAAAAATTATTGAGAGGTCTCGCGCCGTCGCAACCCAACTTGCAAATGGTGTTCGGCACCTTATGAAAAAAAATAAAATTACAGTGATTGAAGGAGAGGCTCAAATTAAAGGACGTCAAGGTGGTGAAATTGAAATAAGCATTGATGGCAAAACTGTTCTTAAAACAACCCATGTTGTTTTAGCGACAGGAGCGCGTGCGCGGCAACTTCCGGGGCTTGAAGCTGATGGAAAACTTATTTGGACCTACAAAGAAGCAATGGTTCCTGAAAAAATGCCAAACTCTCTTTTGGTTGTTGGATCGGGAGCCATAGGAATTGAATTTGCAAGTTTTTACCGTTTAATGGGCGCTACAGTGACCGTTGTTGAAGTTCAAGATCAGATTCTTCCCCTTGAAGACAAAGAAATTTCAGCCTTGGCACGAAAATCTTTTGAAAAACAAGGGATCAAAATTCACACAGGATCAACGGTTAAGTCCTTAAAGAAAAATGAAGACTCCGTAACGGTGGTTCTCGAAATGAAGGAAAAACTGCAAGAAATCACCATTGATCGCGTGATTTTAGCCGTAGGCATTATAGGAAATACGGAAAATTTGGGCCTTGAGAAAACAAAGATCAAAGTTGAAAAAGGGCATATCCTCACCAATGAATGGTGTGCAACTGATGAACCCGGCATTTATGCGATTGGTGATGTAGCTGGCGGCCCTTGGCTTGCCCATAAAGCGAGCCACGAAGGCGTTTTGTGTGTTGAAAAGATAAAAGAGCTAAAAAGCGCTCACCCCATGAAAAAGACAGATATTCCAGGATGCACCTATAGTTATCCTCAAATTGCGAGCGTGGGGTTGACGGAAGACGCGGCTAAATCCCTTGGAAAGTATGATCTAAAGATCGGACGATTTCCTTACTTGGCCAATGGGAAAGCCATCGCCATGGGAGAGCCGGAAGGGCTTATTAAAACCATTTTTGATGGTAAAACAGGTGAACTTTTAGGAGCTCATTTGATAGGAGCTGACGTTACCGAATTAATCCAAGGGTTTTGTTTAGCAAAAACTCTTGAAGCCACCGAAGAAGAGATTATGAATACTATTTTCCCTCATCCGACTCTTTCTGAGATGATGCATGAATCTGTCCTGGATGCTTTTGGGAGAGTTATCCATTTTTGAGAGAAGAAAACCCGCACTTCGTAATTGACTTCTCGTCAAAAGAGGGGCATCAATTAAATACGTACTCGATGAATGGAGAAAGCCGAATGAATTTTTATCGATTTAGAAGCGGGACCTCAAAGTTAATTAGATCTTTGTCCCCTCTTATCAATAGGATTCACTTATGTCGAAAACGAATATCTTAAAGAATACTCTTAGAAATCTTCTTTTCTCTTTTTCTCTGGTTTATGGTTCTTTCGCAGACTCTTCCTCCAAACGTATTGCGATTACTCAATTTGTTGAACATGTGGCAGCAGACGCTGTGCGCCAAGGTCTCTTAGAAGAATTAGCTAAAAAAGGCTACCGAGAAGGAAAAAATCTTACGATCTATTTTGAAAATGCCCAAGGCAATGCCGCCACAGCCAGTCAAATCGCGCGTAAATTTAGCGGCCTTAAACCCGATGTGATTGTGGCGATTACAACGCCTTCGGCTCAAGCCATGGTTAAAATCATTGGGAAAAATTCTATTCCCATTATCTTTAGTGCAGTTACAGACCCTTTAAGAGCAGGACTTGTCTCATCCCTTAAAGATCACAAAGGAAAAGTGACAGGAGTTATGGATGCCCCCCCTATCCAAAAACAAATGGCGTTTATTAAAACCCTTTTACCCCATGTTAAAACAATAGGTGTTCTTTATAATCCTGGAGATGAGGGATCCGCTTCTTCTTTGGAAACCATTCGTAAAGAAGCCCAAGAGAAAGGCTATGCTCTTGTAGAATCAACACCTGTAAGATCTTCGGACATTCAAGCGAGCGTTCTTCAACTCGTGGGAAAGGTGGATGCGATTTACGTCCCTTTGGATAATATGTTAGTGTCAGCTATGAAAACGGTGGCTTCCTTAGCAGTGAAGCATGATCTTCCTCTTTTCTCAGCCGACAGTGAATCGGTGAAGGCAGGTGCCTTAGCCTGTTTAGGATATAGTTATCTTCAAACAGGGCAAAAAACAGGCGAAATTACTGCCGAAATTCTCGACGACAAGGATCCCTCTCAAATTGCCGTTGCATCTCCTGACAAAATCGATATATTCATCAACCAACATACGCTTGAGAAGTTAAAGATTACCCTTCCTGAAGCCATTCGGGCTCAAGCTCATTTTGACTAAGAAACGGGGTTTTATAAGTGAATTTAATTCAATTTATGGGCGCTTTAGAGATAGGCCTCCCCTATGGCCTTGTGGCGATGGGCGTTCTTTTGTCTTTTCGAATTCTAGATTTTCCAGATCTGACGGTCGATGGTAGTTTCCCTTTAGGAGCAGCTGTTTGTGCCATCCTTATTGTTTCTGGGGTGGACCCATGGCTGGCTACAGGGTGTGCTATTTTAGCAGGAATGGCAGCAGGGTTTACAACGGCGTGGATCAGTGTACGATGGAATATTCTTCATTTGCTTGCCAGTATTTTGACCATGACGGCCCTTTACTCTATTAACTTGCGGATTATGGGGCGGCCTAATGTTTCTCTTCTGGGAGAGAAAACGATTTTCACACCTCTTGAAAAGTTATCTTTTCCTCACCTCTATACCATGCCTATAGCCATGTTTATTGTGACAGGCATTATTTTGGCGTTGCTCTATCGTTTTTTAAGTTCAGAAAAAGGATTGGCTATGCGGGCCACGGGATCTAATCTACGTATGGCAAAAGCTCAAGGAATTTCTGTGAATCACCAAATTCTCTTTGGGATTTCTCTTAGTAATGGCCTCGTAGCTTTAGCAGGTGCTCTTTTTGCCCAAAGCCAAGGTTTTGCAGATGTGACCTTAGGGACGGGAACGATCATTGTCGGTTTGGCGGCTGTGATTGTTGGGGAAGCTATTTTCAACCCTAAAATTATCTTAGCCGCCCTTATTGCGTGTGTATTGGGCTCATTCTTTTATCGTCTTGTGGTAGCCATGGCATTAAATGCAAGTTTTTTAGGTCTACAAGCCTCAGATCTTAATCTCGTCACAGCCATTTTGGTGGGGTTTGCTATGATAACGCCAAAGCTGAGAGCCAAAATACTTGATTTTAAAGCCACAAGGAGTCGCGCATGATTCGAATGACTGATCTCCATGTGACCTTTAATCGTGGCACAGCCATGGAAACAAAAGCCTTACGTGGGGTGACTCTTAACATTAAAAAAGGGGATTTTGTTTGCGTCATCGGAGGAAATGGGGCGGGAAAATCTACTCTTCTCAATGCCCTTTGTGGTGATATCATACCCGAACAAGGAAAAGTTTCCATTGATGATCAGGATGTGACCTCTTTTGCATCTTGGCAGCGTGCACCTTACGTTGCGCGTGTTTTTCAAGATCCTATGGCAGGCACATGCGCCAACCTTACGATTGAGGAAAATATGGCCCTTGCCATGAAGCGAGGAGAAAAAAGAAACCTTAGGTTTGCTCTCAATAAAGAAAATCGTGAAAAATTTCACCACCAATTGAGCCGTTTAAGGCTTGGGCTTGAAAACCGACTTAAAGACCCCATAGGAATGCTGTCTGGAGGGCAGCGGCAAGCCGTAAGCTTGATCATGGCTGTTTTAAGGCCAATGAAAATTATCGCTCTTGATGAGCATACAGCCGCCCTTGACCCAAAAACAGCCGCTTTTATATTAGAACTTACCCGAGAAATCGTGGAAGAAAATCACCTCACTGCCCTTATGGTCACCCATAGTATGCACCAAGCTCTCGAACTAGGGAATCGAACTTTAATGCTTCATGAGGGCCGCATCGTCTTCGATGTTAAAGACAAGGCGCGTAAGAGCTTGACTGTTGCGGACCTTCTTGAGCTTTTCCACAAAGCGAGCGGCCTTGAACTTGATGATGATAGTTTATTGTTGAGTTAAAATTGGGTTGAAAAATTTCCTTTTTTTCGCTTTCTGGTTTACATTTTTTACGCTTACCATGTGTTAAAAAAGGAGAAAGTCATGAAACACTTTGTGAGGGTATTAGGATGCTTACTTCTATGGAGTGGGGATATTCAAGCTCTTAAGATTTATCTTCTTTCACATCATGATAATGCTGGAGATCATAACCAGGTCTTAGGAATCAAAAGTGCATTCATTAAACTTTCGCCTGAAATTTCTTTTGAGGACTCTTTTGAGGACATCAATACGAAAACAACAAATCCAAAGACAATCAGCGAGGATGTACAAAAAGATTTACTCACTCAAAAAGTAGTGGTTATCGGATCAGGAGAAGGGGGAATTGATGGAGCCATAAATCTCCCTAAAAACCCTCATCTTATTACATGTCTTACCTCTCATATGTTTTTGGACAGATATCAAAACCTTCCTAACATTGATTACATTGCTCTTCCTATCCATGTTTCTGGTGATATTAAAGCCAAGCTTGGTTCAAAACTCATTGAAACAGTTGGCGTAGCTCATAACCGCCAACCAAAAGTATGTGAAGACGTCTATAATAAATGGAAAAAAGAAATTCCAGAAGCCCCAACGTATATGGCTGTAATTTTAGGAGGAGATGCCCCCCTGCCCCCTCCTTCCAAAGGGATCAAACATTTTACCGAGCAAGATGCCCAAGATCTCGCCAAGTATGTAACTCAACATGCTCATGGGGCTACGGTTCTTGTGCTTAATGGTCCCCGTACAGGGAAATATAATGCCAAGGGAGAAGAGGATAAAGATGTTCATCGAAAGAACTATTCAGATCCCATTACTGAGCTGTTTGTCCAGAAGCTTAAGCAGAATCACATAAAATACAAATTATTTGATTTTCAACATAATTCTCCTGAAAATAAGCCATATGTTTCTCCCTTTAATTCCTTTGATCTTATCGTTGGTCTTCTTCAACAAAAAGAAGGAAAGCTACTTGTCCCAGGGGAGTCAACCTCCATGATTTCCGAGGCTATTGATACCTTGCCCCAAGGCAAGGTTCTCGTATACACCAATGGAGCTATGAACCCTGTTCATGAGAGCCATGTTAACAGCGAACTCAATGCAGAAAGAATTGATGTCCTTGAGAACTATCGTGAAATCAAAGCATCTTCTAAAAAGGTAAGCGAACCTCCATCGAGTGCAGCCCAAGTGATCGCAAAAAGGCTATGGGAAGCAGCCACGCCCTATTAAGGGACATAAGGTGTTAATAATCCTTTTTCATACAGGAAAGTTTCTCTATACATTCTCTTTGCAACAATATATAAGTTTTATGTTACAATTGGTTTTTTTATTAAGTTTTTTTAAGGAGATGTCATGAATTTTTTTTCTTTAACCTTATTTGTTGCGTTATTATCTTCTACATCTCTTAAAGCTATGGAGGGAGATATACACTCTTTCAAACACTTCCCTATCAAAAAAGAACTTTCTCCTCTGCTCTCCAATCGAGCAAAAAATATCCTTCCGAAATATCAAGAATATCTTAAAATAGAAGCTGAATATTATGAGGACCAATTAAGTTACCTAGAAGATATAAAAAATAATTATGAAACACTTGAACGCACTCAAGGCAAAGATGCGGCTCTACAGATGGTGAAGAAAACATTGGGCTGGAGCACTCAACCAGACAATTTCTTCTCTCACACCATATCAGTAACCCGTGAAAAGCTCCGCTTTCTGATGGAACATTCAAAGGAAATTCAGGACGTCTTAAAGTCAAAACAAACACCGATCGAACAGGCACAGAAGGTATTCTGCTCTTTATTAGAGAGGCATGACGCGGACCTTAACTGTAGGTTAAGTGCCCAATTATTTAAAGGAAAAGCATGGAAAAAAAAGAACGGCAAGTTAACATCGAATGATAAGCTTTCAGCATTTGAGAGGATTTGTTTTGCTATGGCAGAGGCGAACGACAGACCCCAAGCGAGCGACAGGTTCTCCCCATACCTTCCCCCCACATCCCCCTCTTATATAGAGACAATACCCGAGGGAATTACTAAAAACGTAGCTCTTTCCGCAACAGACATTTATAAAGACCGAGTTTATTATCTCACAAAACTTTACCCTCTGGTTCAATCGAATCTCGCAAATGATAAACGTGCGAGAATAGAGCTAGATAAAAACTTATATGAGATTCTTACAGGAAGGATCAAGGATCTGGGGCATCCGGATCAAGGTCTAGAAACTTTTCCCACAGAGGAAGATATACAGAAAGCTATAGGCTACTGGCAGAAGCAGAAAACTTCCTCAAAACTATCACTCCTTATATACTTGCAACGCATCTCTAAGATTGATTCAAATCTAGTATTCTGGCCTGACGACACGGGGCGTACTCCTAAAATTAATTGGGTTAGAGTAACACCTTTCAATATTGATATCATCTTGGGTCAAGTTAAGCACTTTTTCCCTTGGGTAAATGGGGATGCCCTTGAAAAGGTAGAAAAACAAATTACCAGCAAGAAAAAGACTTTATTAAAGGAGAAAGAGGAGGAGAAAGAGGAGGAGAAAGAGGAGAAGAAAAACAGAAATGAAACTCACATTTCTTCTCCCCAGGCGGTTGCCGCTCCTGCACCTGCGCCCATAGAAAACAACAAGAGCTCTTCACCTATAAGCAGTAATGTAGATATAGAGAGAACACCTAGCAGCCTTGCGCTTGAAATAAATCAGAGTTCTACGAGTTGGACCCCAACACCGGTAAAACCAAAGAATCATGAGGAGCGTAGAAAGCAATATGAAGAGAGAAAACGCTTAGAAGAAGAGAAAAGGGACTTAAAGACGAAACAATCGGATCCCACCTCCGGCAACGAAAACAATCCCTCCATAATCCTCTCTCGTTTAAGCCCACAAACGGTTCAAACTCTATCGCAAATTTTTAAGTGTGATGAGTCTAGAAAAGATCTACTAAAATGGGAAGATTTTGTTTCCACTTGGAAAGAACTGAGGAAAGTTGTTGATGGGGTTGCTGACACTAAACCTGAAAAGAAGGGAGGATCTGTCCGTAAGTTCTTTGGAGGTCCTCCTCAAGCGGGACGCAAACAGAAGCCTCGCTCTTTTAACCTCCACAAACCCCATAAACCCCACCTACATACGATTGGGCCTAAAACTACGTCTCGTATTAAAATAAAATTTGAAGAAATATTTGGATGGACTCCTGAAAAGCTGAAAAACTACGGGTTTAATTCCGAAGAGAAGTAAAATAGTTTAGTATTAATTTAAAAGCTATTGCAAAAAGTCTTAAATTCTTTAGTCAGCCGTTAAAAATGTGATTTCAAAAAAGTAGAAGAGAAAAAATTTGGGATGAAATGAATAAATTGTTTTAAGAGATATGAATTGTAAGTGTGTAGGTTGGCGGCAGCTAAAAAAACTGAAAGTTGTCGGAAATTGAAACCAATTGCAGAAAGAATGGCATTAATTTCATCTCCTTCTCAGCCTTTCAGATAATTTTCCTGAAAGAGACCGTCATTTTTTGTATGACCAACAATAAGCTCCACAACTGAACGATGCTTAATATCTTACTTAATGGCTAAGGCCACCCTCTCTTTTGCCCCGATTGAAAGACTTTTATCCGTGGATCTTTCCATTTGTGTCTCTTATATCCTTTGTCCACCAAAAGCGTCCTGGTAATCTACCAATAATTTTTTCAACATTTTCCCTAGCCTTTTCAAGAGTATGGACATCATAGAGGCGACCATACATAGCGTTTGTATAAACAAGAAAATGCTTGCCCCTTTCCCTTGATGCACGCAAATTCGTAGCTATCGATACCTTTACACCAAACCTATATTTTTTAACGGTCAACTAAAAAAGCCCATAAAAAGGAGGGGTTGATTTTGAGGTTTCACAACAACAAATCAATCCCCATCCTTCTTTTAGAATACTATAAATATTTATTTATTGCAAGAAAAAACGGAATAAATTTTTTATTTTTATTTCAGTTTTTTGTCTTTTCACGCACACGGAATGAAACCATGTCCCCAAATCACGTGTTATCTAAAGAGCTTCTTAAAGAATAAATTTTGATAAATCAGAGTTTTTTGCAAGATGCCCTACTGTTTTTTGAACAAGGTCGGCCGTAACATTAATCTTTTCACCTGGCTTATCAGGGGCCTCAAAACTAATGTCTTCTAAAAGCTTTTCGATAACAGTATGAAGACGGCGTGCGCCAATGTTTTCTATGTGTTGATTAACCTCGGCTGCAAGATGGGCAATTTCATGAATAGCCTCCTTATCAAAGCTTAAAATGACTTCTTCAGTTTGTAATAAAGCTTGGTATTGTTTAATTAAATTAGTTTCTGGCTCTGTTAAAATACTCACGAAATCATCTGCGTTGAGAGCCTTTAACTCAACTCGATTGGGAAGCCGTCCCTGAAGCTCGGGAAGAAGATCCGAAGGCTTGGCTATATGAAAAGCACCTGAAGCTATAAAGAGAATATGGTCCGTTTTAACCGTCCCAAATTTTGTTGAAACGGATGTTCCTTCAAGAAGAGGCAAAAGGTCTCGCTGAACCCCTTCACGACTTACATCAGGGCCTCCTCCTTCGGAACGCGTTGATATTTTATCGATTTCATCAATAAAAACGATTCCGTTTTCTTCTACATTCCGAAGAGCTTCACTGACCACTTTATCCTGGTCTAAAAGCTTATCGCTTTCCTCTGTAAGGAGAGCTTCTAGGGCTTCTGGCACGAACATTTTTCTCTCAACAGTTCGAGGAGTTCCTCCACGCCCAAAGATGTCGCCTAGATTTATCATTCCCATTTGCGCTCCTGGCATTCCTGGAATATCAATGGTGGGCATTTGAGGGCTGCCGTTGTCTTGGAGCTCAATCTCAATCTCACGATCATCAAGAGCATGTTCCCGCAATTTTTTCCGGAATTTTTGTCGCGTTTCTTCTCCTGCATTTTCTCCCACAAGGATATCAAGAACACGTTCTTCAGCCAGCACTTCAGCCTTTGCTCGAACCTCACGTCTTAAGCGTCCACGGGTTAAATTGAGGGAAACTTCAACAAGATCACGAATCATTTGTTCCACATCTCGCCCCACATACCCTACTTCTGTAAATTTGGTGGCTTCCACCTTGATAAAGGGAGCTTCCGCAAGACGAGCGAGACGGCGAGCAATTTCAGTTTTTCCAACCCCTGTGGGTCCAATCATGAGGATGTTTTTGGGAAGGATTTCATCACGCAAATCATCATTGAGTTGAAGCCGACGCCATCTGTTACGAAGAGCAATAGCAACTGCACGTTTAGCCTGTTCTTGCCCTACAATAAAGCGATCCAATTCAGAAACAATTTCTCGGGGTGTAAAATGGGATATTTTCATCACGCAAGACTTTCTACCACTATATTTCTATTCGTATAAACACACATATCAGCTGCAATATTCAATGCTTTTTCTGCAATTTTTGTAGCGGTCAGGCCCTCTACATCAATTAAAGCACGCGCTGCAGCTAACGCATAGGGGCCTCCTGATCCAATACCAATAATACCATCTTCAGGCTCTACCACATCCCCTCCACCTGTAAGGATAAGAGAATGTGTTGAATTTACAACAGCCATCATGGCTTCAAGGCGCCTTAAGTACCGATCTTTTCGCCAATCCTTAGCCAGATCTACACATGCACGAATGAGTTGATGAGGATTTTGTTCAAGTTTAACTTCAAGGCGTTCAAAAAGAGCCAAAGCATCCGCTGTAGACCCCGCAAATCCTGCAATGACATCTCCTTTGCCCAAACGGCGAACTTTACGCACATTGGATTTAAGAATCAAGCTTCCCATTGAAACCTGCCCATCTCCAGCCACTACAATGTCTTTTCCCTTGCGGACAGCTAAAATAGTCGTTCCGTGTAAGGCCTTAGCATCATTTTCCATCTTTGGTTATTTCCTTTGATCATGTTAAGAATAATTAAAATAACATATGATATGTTCAGTTGTCATCTTATGAAATTGGAGGGCCCTCATGGGATATGATCGAAATAATATTTTTGCCCGCATTCTTCGAAAAGAACTTCCAGCAGATATCATTTATGAAAATGATTATGCCCTTGCTTTTCATGATATTTTTCCAAAGGCACCCTTTCATATTTTAGTCGTTCCTAAGGGGGAATATGTTTCTTTTTTCGATTTTTCTGAAAAGGCGCCTGATGAACTTATCGTGGGCTTTACGAAGGCCGTTCATCATGTCATCCAAACCTTTAATCTTCACAAGGATGGGTTTCGGATTCTCTCTAATCATGGGGTTAATGGAGGCCAAGAAGTTCCACATTACCATATTCACATCTTTGGAGGGAAACCCTTAGGCCGAATGATCTCACAAGACGCATGAAACGAAAAAACCACAAGCCAAAAATTATCGTGGGATGGAGAGAATGGGCGCAACTCCCGGAGCTCGGGGTGGAAATGATTAAAGTTAAAATTGATACAGGTGCTAAAACTTCCTCTCTCCATGCGTTTGAGCTTTCAACTTTTACTTATAAGGGAAGAGATTGTGTGCAATTTGATATCCACCCTCTCCAAGAGAATGACCTCATTAGGCAGAGATGCATATGCCCTATTGTAGATTATCGTTGGATAACGAGCTCAACAGGCCATAGACAACAACGCTTCATCATTCAAACACTCTTAAACATAGGAGAACTTTCTTCTTTAATTGAAATTTCTCTTGCAAATCGTGATGAAATGGGGTTTCGAATGCTCGTGGGTCGCAATGCTTTCAAAAAAAGTGTGTTGATCAACCCGAGTCGTTCCTTTCTTTTAAGTCACCGCACATGTTAACAAAAAAGTAAATCTCTTTTGACAGGATAGTTTTTATGAAGATTCTTATGATGGCACGAAACCCCACTCTTTATTCCCACCAGCGCTTGGTGGAAGCTGCTGTTGCTCGAGGCCATACCATTGATGTTATTGATACTCTTCAGGTTTATATGAATATTGCGACTCATCATGCTCAAATTAAATACAAAGGCCAACCTCTTGAAGGATACGATGCAGTTATTCCTCGAATTGGGGCCTCAATTACCATGTATGGTCTTGCCGTCTTAAGGCAACTTGAAACGATGGGGGTGTGGTCACTTAATGAATCTGTTGCTATTGGAAGATCTCGAGATAAGCTTCGGTCAATGCAAGTTTTAGCCCGTAAAGGAATTAACCTTCCTATAACTGCTTTTGCGCACTCTGCTAAGTATACAGATGATATGATGGAAATGGTCGGAGGAGCCCCCATTGTCATAAAACTTTTAGAAGGAACACAAGGGCTTGGCGTCGTTTTAGGAGAGACGCATACTTCAGCACGCAGCGTTATTGAAGCGTTCCGAAAAGTCAACGTCAATATTCTTCTTCAAGAATATATTAAAGAAGCTGCGGGCTCTGATATTCGGTGCCTAGTTGTAGGTGGTAAAGTTATTGCGTCTATGAAGCGCAAGGGCCCTCCGGGAGATTTTCGCTCAAATCTTCACCGAGGTGGAACCGCTTCAAAGGAAAAAATTACACCTGAAGAACGTTCCATAGCTGTGAGAAGTGCTGCTCTGATGGGACTTAATGTTTGCGGTGTGGATATGTTGCGCACCCATCATGGTCCCGTTGTTATGGAGGTGAATTCTTCCCCAGGGCTTGAAGGTATTGAAAAAGCAACAGGAGTGGATGTTGCTGCAAAAATTATAGAATACATTGAAATCCATGCAATAGCACCGAAGCCTAAAATAAAAGGAAAGGGATAAAAATGAAAATATTTTTCAAAAACATTCTTGTTTTTTTAATAGTCATTACAACCTACACAGAAACAAATGCAAATCAATATTGCGAATGTATTTCTTATGCTACCTTTCCAACTCCCAATGGGGATTTACATTACGTCGCAAAATGTTATGTTAAGGGAAAAGAAAGAGAAGTTCTGGAATCCATACATGTTAAAGACGTTAAAACGGCTAAGGCAAAAACTGAATATTTAAAGAAACAATATAAAATTCCAACAGACGCGTGCGTTACTCTTCCCAATGGAGATGTTGTTTACTCGCCTCACTCCTCATTTTGATCACTAATAGGCTCTGAGAAAATGCAAAAAAAGAAAAAATCTCATGAATTAAATCAAGGATACGGAAATGTTAAAAACCTTTTTGAATTTTCGGATGCTGAGCCCGCTGTGGCTCGTATTACTGAGATATATGATAAAAATGTTTCCCTTATTCGCAATTCATTTCTTGAAATTGCCCAAGCGAAGAAATTTCCCAAAAACTTTCCAAAGCTTGAAAATGCAACTTACCCTTTTGTTGGGATTAAAGTTACAAATCGTAATTTAAATGTAGATCACCGGATTGCTTTTGGTGCGGCTTTGGAAGCTGGAACATATGGAACAACCTTAACCCGACCTGACATTTTTGATTCATATTATAAAAAACAGATTGAACTTCTCATTAACCACCATCAAACATCCGTTGTTGTAGGAGAGAGTGACTGGCCCATTCCCCTCCCCTTCGTTGACGAATGGGATCCATCAAATTTTCCTCCTGAGCAAATTTGGCAAAGCCCTCTCGAGTTTGCTCTTCCTAATCTAAGCGTTGTTGATGATGGTATTGTGAATGGAACGTATAGAACCCGGAAAGGGCATCCCCATCCTCTTGCTCTTTTCACAGCTGAACGCGTAGATTTTTCTTTAGGACGATTGCATCACTATTGTGGAACATCCGCCAAACACTTTCAAAGCTTTATTTTACTCACAAACTATCAAAGGTATATAGAAGAATTCCTTTCTTATTCTCATCGTTGCCTGAAAGAAAGTGACGAATATTTAGCCCTTGTAGAACCGGGAGACTATATCACACCTAATCCCCGTTTCAAAACGGAAGAAATTGAAGGCCACAAACTCTCCCTCCTTCCTCAAATGCCTGCTTATCATTTAAAAAAGAAAGACAATCGCGGGATTACCTTTATTAATATTGGTGTAGGCCCTACAAACGCAAAGACAATCACAGATCATTTAGCCGTTTTGCGTCCTCATTGTTGGCTTATGTTGGGCCACTGCGCAGGCCTTAGAAGAAGCCAACGGCTCGGAGATTATGTCCTGGCGCACGCTTACGTTCGAGAAGATCATGTATTAGATGATGATCTTCCCGCAGGCGTTCCCGTCCCTCCTATCGCGGAAGTCCAAGTGGCTCTTTATCAAGCAGTTGCTAATATAACAGGAGAAAAAGGACCTAATTTAAAAGAACGAATGCGCACAGGAACGGTTGTTACGACTGATAACAGAAATTGGGAACTTCGCTCCCAAAAAATGACCGAGCGTTTCCGGCAAAGTCGGGCCATTGCGCTTGATATGGAAGCCGCGACGATCGCTGCCAATGGATTTCGAATGCGCGTTCCTTACGGAACACTTCTTTGTGTTTCAGACAAGCCTATTCATGGCGAACTGAAACTTCGCGGAATGGCTCATGACTTTTATAAAAGAAGTGTTTCTCAACATCTCCATATTGGAATTGAAACAATGCGGATTCTGGAAAACGAATTGAACAAAGGCGATATTCTTATTCATTCTCGCAAACTGCGCAGTTTTGATGAGCCCCCTTTTCGGTAAGACCTAACGTTACGCTGCTTTTTTTAAGACGGGAAGTTCTTCATTTATAATTTTCTTTTCTTTCTTTCGCGTTAATATGATGATATTTCCCATAAGTATCAATCCAACCCCTATAAAAATATGAGGCTCCCACGTAAAATCTTCAAACAAAGTTGAAAATCCTAACGCCACCACAGGCACCATGACAAGAGCATAAGCTGCTCTGCTCGGTCCTATACGTCCTAAAAGGGTAAGATAGCACCCAAAGGCAATAATCGACCCCAAAATGGAAAGATACAGAAGAGAAATCACATAAGAATAGGAAAAATCAAATTCAATGGGGATTCCTTTGACCTCGATCATCCCCAACATCCAGAGAGCCCCATAGCCCATCGCATAGGCATTGCTTTCTGTCACAGGAATATTTTGTTTTTGATTCCTTGCCGAAATAATGTTTCCGTAAGAAGCTAAAATTCCTCCTAAAAGGCTCAAAAGAACACCGATCAGGCTTTCATTCGTAAGATCCAAGGTAGAAAGAGAAGGCCAAAAAATTATCACTATTCCGCTCATGCCCGTGATCGCACCTCCTACAATAGGAAATGTTAAAGGAGTTCGATAAAAAATGGCTGAATTAATAATGTTAAAGACAAGAACCATCGAAAACCCAATGGCATTCAGTCCACTAGAGATATAGGGCGTCGCCGCATAAGAAGCCATATAGTTCATTGAAAATAAAAAGAATCCCTGAGCCATAAAGAAAAGATGTGTCTTCCAGGAAAATTTGAGAGAATGCCTTTTAAAAAAACACCACCCGAAAATAAGAAATGAGGCCAGTCCAAAACGATAGAAAATAGAAAGGTCAATGGGTACAACGCCAATTTGATAGGTAATAGCAAACCATGTTGAACCCCAAACGCCTACCGTCAAAATATATAACAAAATATTCATGAAGTGTCACTCACACTTGATTATCTTTTATATAGGGAAAAGAACACTTGAGATCAACAAATTCTTGTGGAATTTTTATTGAAAACAAGATAAGAGAGGGATACATCTTAAAAAAGTTATTGTTTTCTATGGTTCATTAAATAATGAGAATGATGTTAATAAAAGGAGTAATTCGATGATATCTAAAAAAGGAAAAGTATTTGTATTATTAATGACACTTTTAGGAGGCGTATCCTCTCCCCTTTGGTCAATGGAGAAAGAAAACGAAGAAAAAGATCGTTCTCTTATTCCATTCTTAAGTCCGATTGCTTCTTCACCTCGTGATCCCCAAGCTATGCCTTTGGGGTTTCCTGAAACGGGGATCCCTCAAACTTATAAAACAAGTCCTGTATCTGTAAAAGCCATGACCGCCTTAAAAAAGATGTTATTTGAAAACCCTGAGCCGGCATTTATAAAAGATCTTGAAAAAGATGGAATAGATTACTCAACCTTCGTCCCCTTACTCACGGACTTTATTGATAAACTCAATACAAAAACGAAAAACTCTATTTTTGATTCTCAACTCCTTATACAAAATCCCTCATTAAACTTTTCTATGTCTCTTTCTTCTAAGAATATGTTTGCGCTTTTTGTAGCCATGTTTGAGCACATGTGGCGTTTCAAGGGAATTAATACTCAACTAAATCAGAAGGATTCCTTACTCAGCTCGATGGTTGGAATTCCCTTTGTTGATTATCCAAAAGCATGGAACGAGGCTAAGAAACATGAAAAAGACACTTTTAAAGCTTTTCAAAATCTTAGCAATATTTTCTTTTCTTACTATCAACACCAACACCTGGAACAACTCTTGCCCAGTGTTGGGTTTTTAAAAGATGTCAATTTTATGGAACTTTTTTACGTCGGTTTCGTTCGTAATCAGGAGGGTTTTATCCCTGTGACATTCAGTTTATCTCCCTGGAATAATATTCTTATCCCTTACGGAGATAAGATTTTTGCAACATTAGGTCAGAGAGCACTTATTATAAACGATACCAAAGAGCTTTTAAAAGAATCGGGAATTTTCCTTAAGCAGCTTAATAATGATTCAGTTGAAATGACCTTTTTCTATGGAGAAAAATCAAGCTTTCCTTTTGTAATGGGGAAGACGGCCCTTATCCCGTCGTTTGAAAATCCAGAGGTGATGGAGAGGTTATTAAACAATCTGGATAATTTAGAAGGTCTATCTTTTTTTCTTAAAAACTCTTCTCTTTCTTGGGTGATCCTCAATCTTATTAAGAGCTGTCAGTTTAATGAGAAAAAGGATAAAGACTTTATAGCGCTTCCCACAACGGATGAAGACAGGACTTATCTAGACATCCTCCTGCTCGAAGATCTTATAGAAAATCTAAATTCGGAAGCACCGGACCCTGCTAAAGTTAAAGCCTTAGAGTGGATCTTAGAAAAAGAAGAGGTCGAAACTGACGGAAAAGATAGGACCTCCGATGCCAAAATTTTACAAGCCAACATTACGGAAAAGCTTCAGACTCAGACAGAGCAAAAACTTCTTTCTCAAGCGGAAACTAAGGCTGTGGAGGAAAAAAAATCAGACAAGCAACCTCATCATGGAAGGAGGGGAAAAGAGAAGAAGAATAAATGGAAAGTAAAAACAAAACCTAAATTGCCTCCTGTTAAAGAAAAAGTGGAAAAAAAAGAAGATCCCATCCTTTCCGGTCCAGATCAACAAGCAATAGAAGCAATAAAAAAACAAGCCCACGATTATCTTCAAGCCAACAAGGAGACAGCTCGCTCTCGTTATCAACACCTGCTTGCGCTTATCAACGCAGGTATAAAAGAGACCTTTGCAGGGCAAGAATCCCTGCTTTCCGAAATAATCGATGGAGATACTCTTAATACCGTAGGTTCTCATCAAAATTTCCATTTTGAGGGAGATGGGATGACGCTGATCCCCAAACATAGAAAAAAGAAGGATCGAAAAATCCCTGCATCGCAGGTTAATAGTTTAATGGGTAAGTTCTTAAATAAAATTGTAGGGTCTGCAGAAAAGCGTTTAAAAGAAAAGAGTCTTAAGGAATCTCTTAAGGAAAATAAAAAAAGTGAGGATTAAAAGAACTATACCCTTATGATCTTGTATGGAGAGAGAGTAAACAGTTACATAAAAGGGTACTATCCGGTCTGTTTCATATTTCAGCGTTTCATCCCCTGTCTATGAACGCTGAAACAAACACGGTATCTCCATCCCCGCGAAAGAGGGAATGACGATCGAACCAGAATACTCAGAAAAATGTTCAAGCTCCATTGATCAAGGCAAGAGGCTAATTTCCTGAATGGAAAGGCCCGTCACCATCGCAATGGTTTCGCTGTCTATTTTTTTCGCAAGCATGTTTTTAGCAATCTCAATTTTTTCTTCTTTTCTGCCTTTTTCTATTCCTTTTTCTATTCCTCGCGTAAACGCACCTTCCAAAACAGCTTTATCCGCCCACTGCTTCATATCAATACCATCGTAATTGAGAAGCTCTTCCGGTGACCAAGAATAGCGATCCAGTTCCTCATAAGCACGTTTAATAATAAGGTCGCTGCCAATGATGACGTTCAAATCTTCTTCTCTTGTTTCGGGGGCATGCTTAAAAAAATACGCCCACTTTTCCGTCATGGTCATAAGGTGATCTTTGGCTTTATCGAACTTACACAACTCTAAAAAGGAAAAAGAAAAATCTTTGAGATGACGCTCATAGGTTTCACTATCCATGATATGGTGATGTGAAAGATAACTCTTATTATCTGGGAAAAGAGGATAATTCGTAATCGCAAGAAAGGTCACTTGCTTCAGGTCTCTATACGTCGTTCCTTTGTTCCGTTGTTGAATATAGGTTTTTGCAGCATAGTATTGGGCGCGCTTTTCAAAGCCAGGTTCATGCGCGACCTGCATTTCCACAATAAACTTATTTCCTTCACTATCTTGGCAAAGGATATCCACAATACTCACCCGTTGAGCGGCCACTTCCGGGTCTTGAGCTGTTTTAAGGAACGTAACGTCTTCAATAGGGTTGGTTGTGCGCGCAAAAATATCATTCAGAAAATGAATCAGAATATCTTTGTTTTTTTCAGAACCAAAGATTCGCTTAAAAGCCAAGTCGTTTTTGGGATCTAAAAACTTCGTTAGCATACTCAAACAAGCCTTCTTGCAAATGATACCTTAATATCACATGTTTTCTTTGTATTTACAAGGACTCCATTAATATGAATACCGAGAGAAAAGCCGCTTATTTTATCTTTGTTTCTTTAAATTCAACGTGCTTACGGACCTTTGGGTCGTATTTGCGCATAACCAGTTTCTCAGTGAGCTTCCGCGGGTTTTTTTTCTTAACATAAAAAAAACCTGTGCCAGCGCTACTTTCCATTTTAATCGTAATTGTATTTTGCTTTGCCATTGCTTTAACTCACCCTTAAAAAATTGAGCTTAGAATACCCTTTTTGCCATAACTGTCAAGACTTAACATAGAAAATCGGACATTAAAAAACGGTGTTTACATATTTTTTTACACTCTTGGCTAGCCAAATAGAAAAGAGTATGATAGCAACCCATAGTTAGAGAGTAGGTAAAGATGTTTTTACCTATATGGAATTATCAACAACGTAAGGAAGAGAAGTTAAGATGAGTGACGTTGCTGCACGTGTAAAGAAAATTGTCGTTGATCACTTAGGCGTTGATGAAGATAAAGTCGTAGAGAGCGCAAGCTTTGTTGACGACCTAGGCGCAGATAGTTTAGATACGGTTGAATTGGTTATGGCTTTTGAAGAGGAATTTGGATGCGAAATCCCTGACGAAGCAGCAGAAAAAATTCTAACCGTAAAAGATGCTATTGGTTACGTTCAAGACCGCGCATCGAAATAAATTAATTATAGGGTCATATCTATGCGTCGTGTTGTCGTCACTGGTTTAGGTCTCGTCACCCCTTTAGGAAATGGAGTTCACTCCACCTGGGAGCGGTTAACGCGCGGTGAATCAGGAATTCGGCGTATAGATACCTTTAATACAGAAGCTTTAAATTCAAAAATTGCAGGTCAAGTTCCCCAAGGAACAGAGGCCGGCCAATTTAATGCTGATGATTATCTCTCGCCCAAAGAGCAACGAAAAGTGGATGATTTTATTGTCTATGGAATTGCTGCAGCTGAAGAAGCGTTAAAAGATTCAGGATGGGTTGCAGAAACTGAAGAACAGAAAGAAATGACAGGCGTCATGATTGGTTCTGGCGTCGGTGGTCTTCCTAAGATTTATGAGGCCTCCATAACCTTAAAACAAGAAGGGGCGCGAAAAATAAGCCCTTTCTTTATCCCCTCATGCCTCATTAATCTCGTTTCTGGGCAAGTTTCCATTCGTCATGGTTTCAAGGGTCCTAATCATGCGGTGGTCACGGCCTGCGCCACAGGGGCTCATGCCATTGGAGATGCAGCCCGTCTCATTCAATGGGGAGATGCAAATGTCATGATTGCAGGCGGAGCTGAGGCGTCTGTCTGTGAAATTGGCGTTGCAGGATTTGCGGCTTTAAGAGCTCTTTCCACAAACTTTAATGATACTCCCTCAAAAGCTTCTCGCCCTTGGGATCAAGATCGGGATGGTTTCGTCATGGGAGAAGGAGCCGGCATTGTTGTCTTAGAAGAATTTGAGCATGCCAAAAAGCGTGGAGCAAAAATCTACGCTGAAATTTTAGGGTATGGCCTTGCAGGTGATGCTCATCATATTACCGCTCCTGCGGAAGACGGGGGTGGGGGCTATCGTGCCATGCGGGGAGCTTTGCGCCACGCCAAATTGAATCCAGAGGATATTGGCTACATTAACGCCCATGGAACCTCAACCCCTCCTGGGGACTTGATTGAATTAAACGCCGTTAAACGTCTCTTTGATCAAAACATGTCTCACATCAGTATGTCTTCGACAAAGTCTGCGATTGGTCATTTGCTGGGAGCAGCAGGTGGTGTAGAAGCTATTTTCTCGATTCTTGCTTTAAAAAGTGGAATCTTACCTCCTACCTTAAATTTAGACACTCCTTCCGAAGGATGTACAGATATTGACCTTATTCCTCATAAGGCAAAAGAGAAAAAGGTCCGCTATGTTATGTCTAACTCCTTTGGTTTTGGCGGAACGAATGCATCCTTGGTTATGGGCGAAGTTTAATCCATTATAGCGAACGTTATTCTTGCGAAATCAAGAAAGAAAAATTACGTTCTTCCTATGAGAAAAATGCTTATTTATACTTTTTGGGGGATTCTCGGGAGTTTTCTCACTCTTGCAATAGCCATTACCTACTGGTTCCAGCATCCTCAAAAAAATGAGGGCACCATTGTGCTCATTGAAAAAGGGGTTTCTCTTTCTCAAATTTCCTCTCTTCTTCATCAACAAAAGGTTTTGGATTTTCCGTTTCTCTTTAAAGGAATTCTCTACGGAGTAGGCGGCTGGCGTCAACTTAAAGCGGGAGAATATCTCATCCCCCCAAAGGTAACGCCTGCTCAACTTATTCACATCTTAAAGTCGGGAGAAGTTATTCTTCATTCCATAACTCTTATCGAAGGCGAAACGAGTTATCAGCTTACTCAGAAACTTTTAGAAGACTCTCGCTTTCAAGGTTCATGTAAAATCCCCCTTGAAGGCAGCCTTCTTCCTGAGACCTATTCTTTTCCTCGGAATACGGAACGTCAAAAAATTATTAACCGCATGCAAAAAGCAATGGAAAAAGCCCTTGCTGAGGTTTGGGCCGAACGTCCCTCAGACTTTCCTCTCCAATCTCCCCACGAACTTCTGATCTTAGCGTCCATTGTGGAAAAAGAAACGGCACTCTTACAAGAAAAACCTTTTGTCGCCGCTGTGTTTTTAAATCGCCTCAAGAAAAGCATGCCCCTTCAAGCGGATCCGACTGTTATTTATGGCCTCACCTGTGGAAAGGGCTCTTTAGAGCGAGGGCTCACGCGGCAAGATCTATGCTTCAAGAATTCCTATAATACATACCTCAACCCTGGTCTGCCCCCCTCCCCCATTGCAAATCCTAGTCTTGATTCTTTAAAAGCGGTTATTCACCCTGCAAATGTTCCGTATCTCTATTTCGTCGCTGATGGCTCAGGAGGGCATGTGTTTTCTATCATCCTTGAAGAACATCAAAAAAATCATGCCTTGTGGCGGAAAATACGAAAGAAAGGAGAGACTGCCGTTAAACAAAAGTAAAGGGTATGACGTTATCGGTGAGGACAAAAGAAAAGTACTCAAAACTTTCTACATTATTTACGCACTAAGTTTCCTGATGATAATTATAGATCTTTATAAAAAGAGCATTATCTTCTTCACTCTTCAAGGGTTTTAATAATTTCCTCACACATTTTCTTAGCATCCCCAAAGAGCATCAACGTATTGTCCTTATAGAAAAGGTCGTTGTCTACGCCCGCATAGCCAGGAGACATGGAGCGCTTAACGAAAAGGACAGTTTTTGCTTTTTCCACATCTAAAATGGGCATGCCATAAATCGGGCTTTTCGGATCCGTTTTAGCGGAAGGATTGGTGACGTCATTGGCCCCAATCACAAAGGCGACATCTGTTTGAGCAAAGTCTCTGTTAATGTCATCAAGTTCAAGCACATTCTCATAGGGAACGTTTGCTTCAGCCAAAAGAACATTCATATGTCCCGGCATTCGGCCAGCGACAGGGTGAATAGCATAGCGTACTTGAACCCCTTCTTGTTGCAGAATATCGGCCATTTCACGGAGAGCGTGTTGAGCTTGAGCTACAGCCATTCCATAGCCGGGCACAATGATCACAGATTTTGCATTTTTCATAATAAAGCCAGCATCTTCTGAACTTCCTGCTTTATAGGGGCGTTGCTCGCCTTTTCCTTGAGTGAGCGCTGCCTGCTCTCCCCCGAATCCTCCAAGAATAATATTGAAGATGGAACGGTTCATCCCCTTACACATGATATAGCTGAGAATCGCACCGGATGCGCCAACCAAAGCTCCTGTAATAATCAAAAGGCTGTTAGCAAGGGTAAATCCAATGCCTGCGGCTGCCCATCCTGAGTAAGAATTGAGCATAGAAATCACAACGGGCATATCCGCGCCCCCAATGGGAAGAATCAATAAAAACCCTAAAAGAAGAGCCACAAACGTTATGGCCCAAAAGAGATGATGAGATTCGCTCAAAGCAAAAAGAGCAATCATAAGGATCACTCCCAGACCCAAGGCTGCATTCAAAGGGTGTTGTCCCTTAAAGATCAAAGGATTACCCGACACAAGCCCTTGGAGTTTCGCAAAAGCCACAATAGATCCTGTAAAAGTAATGGCGCCAATGGCAACGCCCAGTCCCATTTCTACAAGAGAGCCAGCCGCAATAAATCCCGCGTCTCCTATGTTAAAGGCATGAGGTTCAAAAAGAGCGGCTGCTGCAACACATACAGCCGCAAGACCCACTAAGCTGTGGAAAGCTGCAACCAATTGAGGTAAAGCGGTCATCTGAATTTTTTTGGCAATAATTGTTCCAATGATTCCCCCTACGATGATTCCCGAAATGATCCACCCATAACTTGTCACCATGGGGGAAGCGAGAGTTGTCCCAATGGCGAGAATCATTCCAAGAATCCCAAAGGTTAAACCCCGCTCAGAGGTTTTGGCTGAGGAGAGCCCCTGTAAGGCCAAAATAAAGAAAACTGAAGAAACCAGATAGGCTAAAGCTGAAAGATTTGCGCTCACGAGAAGATTCCTATTTCTTTTTATTGAACATTTCGAGCATGCGGCGCGTGACCACAAACCCTCCAAAAATGTTGATTGAAGCCATAACAACCGCGGCAAACCCAAAAATTTGAGTGAGCATATCTTGAGCGGATCCCGCTGCCAGAACGGCTCCCACAATGATCACGCTCGAAATCGCATTTGTAACCGACATCAGGGGCGAATGAAGGGCTGGTGTGACTTTCCACACGACGTAATAGCCCACAAATACGGCAAGGATAAAAACCGTAAGGCCTAGGACAAAGGGAGAGATCATTTCCATTTATTTATTCCTTTGTTAAAATGACAGAAGAGGAAGATACGTTTTTCTCTGAACGCAACGTTTTTCCTTCATGAGTTAACGCTATCGCTTGAATGATTTCATCATCCCAGTTGATTTTGAGAGATTTTGACTCTTTATCCACGCATAAAGTCAAAAGATTCAAAAGATTGCGCGCATAAACCGCACTGGAATCCGTTGGAATTCGACCTGGCATGTTGGCATAACCCACAATTTTTACGCCTTTCTTTTCAACGACTTCACCTAAAATACTGCCCTCACAATTGCCGCCTGATTCAACAGCAAGATCAATAATAACCGAGCCCGACTTCATTCCCTCAACCATATCTGCGGTGATCAGGCGGGGCGCAGGCTTCCCTGGAATGAGAGCAGTCGTAATGACGATATCCGATTTTTGAAGAACTTCTTTAATTTTAGCTGCCTGGCGTGCTTTATAATCGTCACTCATTTCTTTTGCATAGCCGCCGGAAGCCTCACCCGTTTCTTGAGACTCAACTTCAACAAAAGATCCGCCAAGACTTTCGACTTGTTCCTTGGCAGCAGCCCTTACGTCAAAAACATTCACGATAGCGCCTAAGCGTTTGGCTGTTGCAACGGCTTGAAGACCTGCAACGCCTGCGCCTAAAATTAATACCCGCGCAGGAGCAATGGTTCCTGCTGCTGTCATCATCATAGGAAAAGCGCGCTCAAAAGCATTTGCAGCTTCAATCACAGCCCGGTAACCTGCAAGATTGCTCTGAGAAGATAAAACATCTATGGCTTGTGCACGGGTAATCCGCGGGGCAAGTTCAAGTGAAAAAGCTGTAACTTTTCGCTTGTTATACTCCCCAAAAAGATCGGGTTTTGTATAAGGGTGAAGAATGCCTAATAAGAGGGCATTTTCAGGCAAAAGGCTGACTTCATCTTCCCCCCCATCTTTCTTAGTCATGGGAGCTTGAACTTTTAAAACCACGTCCGCCCCTGCAAGTGCTTTTGCGGGAGTTGCAGCCATTTTGGCCCCAGCCGCTTGATAAGCTTCATCGGAAAAATAGGCTTCCCCCCCTGCTCCTTTTTCAACAACCACGTCGAACCCAAGGCCAATCAGCTTTTTTACTGTCTCAGGTGTTGCTGCAACACGTGTTTCATAAGGCCTTCGTTCTTTTAAAACAGTGAGCTGCATTCTATCTCCTTCAATCATTTCCTCATTCGGTGCGGACTTTATCACATCTTTTTCTTTTTGAGGAGGGGGCTCACGGCTTACGAATGATAAAAATAGAACCTTATATAGTAAGGTTACAAATCCGTGAAAAATTTCATGTGGCCGTGGGAAATGAAGTTATGTAAATAGGAATAGTCTGTGCGGCTAAATAAATGTCATGGATGCTTGTTTTATCGATATAAGGACAATCAGCTTTAAGTGAGCTTTTCTCTGCTGTGGAGAGGGTTAAGGCTGCAATGAGAGATAATGTTGATTGTTTGAAAGTCACCATTTTTCTCCCTTTTTTATTCTATCGTATAAACATATTAGAAAAGGTTTAATTTGTGTTTAAGGCGGCTCGTTCTTTGGTTTTTCTTCCTGCATCATTCACTCTTATTATCTTCCTCATCTTTTTTAATGATCATTTAAGATAGACTATCATATCAAAAGCAGAGAGGCCTCTTTTGAGGCCTCTATATAAATATAATTATTCCACTTTCTCGAGTTAACAGCTCTGTTAATCTCCACCCTTGAGAGGATATAGCATCATAGAAATGACATTCGTACCCTTTTTCTCCCCCTGATACATGCACAGGGCACTCACTTGCTGAGGAGGCTGAAAAGTCACCTCATCACTTATAAGAGCCTCATAGGGAGCTGGCGCGTCCTTTGTTGTTTTCATAAGCTGAACCACGCATTTATCGTCGCGACACTCTTGATGGTTCAAAGTTACGGAAAAGTCATTAAAATATTTTTTCCCAGCATCCTTTATTACACTAGCAATTTGCTGACGCAAGTCTTTTCCCATCTCAGGGCAGTTCCTCGCCTCAACAGGTTTTTCTAATCCTATGAAAAAAGAAACCATTGCTATAATAGATGTTGTTGTGACTTTAAGATTCATAATTTTCTCCTTTGATGTTATGATGTTTCTTTACTATAAAAGAAAAAGGTTAACTTTGGGTTAAGAAGAAGGAAATGCCTCTTCCTCTTTCTCCCTCTTCTGGAATAATGTAGAGCCCATAAGAAGGCACCCATTTTAAAAGGAAAAATTTTATGAGATCCTCTGACCGTCGCCCCGATCAGCTCCGTTTTATTTCTTTTGAAGGCGGATATGCCAAACATGCAGAAGGATCCTGTTTAGCTAAATTTGGAAATACCCATGTCCTATGTACGGCTTCTGTTGAGGAAAAAGTTCCCCCTTTCCTTCGCAATAAAGGAACCGGATGGATTACGGCTGAATATGGGATGCTTCCCCGCTCAACCCATACTCGAATAGATCGTGAAGCAGCCCGCGGCAAACAGACGGGAAGAACGCAAGAGATTCAACGATTGATCGGCCGCGCTTTACGGTCTGTCGTTGATTTAAAGGCTCTTGGCGAGCGACAAATCATTATAGACTGTGATGTTCTTCAGGCTGATGGGGGAACACGAACAACAGCTATTTCAGGAGCCTACGTGGCTCTTCATCGAGCCCTTCAAACCCTTGTTCAAGATAACAAACTAGAATCTCTTCCTTTGAATCATCATGTGGCTGCCGTCTCCTGCGGCATCGTAGATGGCATTCCTGTGCTCGATTTAGATTATGAAGAAGACAGCACTGCCCAGGTGGATGCCAATTTTGTGATGACAGATGGAGGGGCCATCATCGAAATTCAAACAACGGCTGAAGAAAAGCCTTTTGAAGAAACGGCTCTTTTTGAAATGATGCGTCTTGCCCGAGCCGGAATCAGAGAAATTATCATCCTGCAAAAAGAATCTTTAAAAAAACTCGTAAGAATAACAAATGAAGAGTTTCGGAAGGATAAATTAGGATGTCTAAAACTAACTTGACGATGCCTCCTGAGCTTATATAATCATAAATTGAGAAGTAGACAACGGTCCAATATGTGTGTGGATGGTTTTAGTGGCAAGTGCTCATTTACAATTTAATTTTATCTGTTAATTGGTGTTATAGACTTTTTAAGGCAACAAAAAAAGCCTCTCAAATAGGGATGTTAAACCCTATGAATGGAGGTTTTTTTATGCAGATAAGAAGCTGCTACAAAAAGGTCTTTCGCCAACAAGTTCGGCATCTCTTTGATAATGTTTAAAAAGATCCTGAAGCAAGTTCAGGATGACAGCCCCGTTTAAAATTTAAGGCCTTTTGCAGCACCTTCTAAAGAGCTTATTTTTTCCTTATTTTCGCCATTTTATAAATGAGATCATCTTTTCTGATTCCCACAGCTATAATGAACACTTCGATTTCCTTTTTGTTTATTCGATAAACAATACGTGTGTTTCCAACACGTATACGTAGACATCCTCTTAAATCTCCACTCAGAGGTTTTCCTATTTTATCAGGTTCACCTTTCAATATTCTCTCATCTATGGCTTTAAGAATCCGCCGAGCTTCTGCATATCCGAGCATTTCTAAATCAAATTCGACATCTTGATGATAAATAATTTTCCACATTTTCAGTGAGGAAGAAGTTCAAATTTTTTAATCATCTCTTCATGTGAGATAGATTTTATTTTATCAAAATCTTGAAGTCTTTTGCGGGCAACAATTTCAATGCGAAGATCTTCTAATTCGTCTAGGAGAGCCTCATAAGATTGAATATTCAGAAGCACAGCTGCAGGTGAATTATTCTTCATAATCACATAGTGATCTTGCTCTCCCGAGGTAAGCTTATTAATCACATCCTTTGTGGATCTAATCATATCTGTAATAGAAATTGCCTCTTCTGATCTTTCAATTAATGCGGTCATTTGTGATTCTCCATACTCACCATTATCATATAATAATATGCTTATAATTGTTTTATGTAAAGTTTTTTAACGTATTGAGCGAGTTCAAATAGAATGAGGCCTAAAAGCAGATGTAAAATGAAGAGGGTCTGTAAGCCGGGTTCTGTCCCTGTCCCTGCTTTCGCAAGGATCCTAGGGGAGAGGCATTCATCTGGGACGTTAGTTACCTGACGCCTCTTGCGACCGACCCGGATAACGACCCAAAGACAGGTCATGTGTCATCCCTATTTGGTCTTGCTCCCGGTGGGGTTTGCCGTGCCGCCTTTGTTACCAAAGACGCGGTGCGCTCTTACCGCACCCTTTCACCCTTACCTGTTGTCAGGCGGTTTGCTTTCTGTTGCACTTTCCCTAAGGTCGCCCTCGCCGGACGTTATCCGGCACCGTGTCTTTGGAGAGCCCGGACTTTCCTCTGCGCAAGGCGCAGCACCTCTCCGACCCTCTTCACTTTTTATATAAGCTTTTTTTGAGCCTCTAACAACCCATCAATAAGTGCATAGGTTTGCTCATCCGCCTCTCCATCCCACTTATGAGGTTGGAAATGTCGCTGAAAGGCCGTAAGGGCATGGGAAAGAGAGAGAATTTCATAGCCAATTTTATGAAGCGCATCATCTAGGGGAAACTTTTGCAAAAATTTTCTAGAAGAGGGAGAAGGCCATAAACCCAGCCCTTCTATCGCTAATCTTTCCCAAGGGAATAAATGCCCCGGATCTTGTTTGCGGCGTGGCGCTATATCCGAATGGCCTAAAATACGTGAGCGGGGAATTCCCCACCGTATTTGAATTTCCTTAGAAAGTTTCAAGAGTCCTTCAATCTGTGCTTCAGGAAAAGGTCTGTATCCGTAGCTATGGCCTGGATTGGAAAGCTCAATCCCAATCGAACAACTGTTTAAATCCGTGCATCCTTGCCAATAACTTTCTCCCGCATGCCAGGCCCGTTTGTCTTCTTCGATGAGGTGATAAATCTGCCCCTCTTCATCAATAAGATAATGGGCGCTAACATTGGAGTGGGGATTGGTGAACCAACGAAGAACCTCATCCGTACTCGGCATATCCGTATAATGGAGGATAATAGAGTCAATGGGTAGCTTCCGTTCATTAAAATGAGGAGAAAAAACCCTATTTTTATTCATGATGAGTATATAATTCTTCGAGTTCTTCTCTGATAACCTTCTCAAGAGGAGGAAGTGCGTTGATCACTGTTGCCCAAACTCTACTTTCCAAAACATCTTCATAATCATGGCGATAAATATTGCCAGCCCCTTTAATGCCTGCCCAAGGAATCTGTGGGTGTCTGCTACAGATCTCCTCTGGTAAACGACGCGTTGCTTCTGAAATAATTTCAAGAGCTCTAATAACCGCATATATCGTGCGTTTATCCGTAAGAAACATTTCATAGGTAGTGTTTTTTAAAAAGGAAGAGGCCAAGAGAATATTATCAAGGATATCTTCCAGAGCTTGAGTAGCGTCTTTAGAAGGCATAAATAGCCTCTTTTTCAACAGCGCCTTTCAACCTTTTTTTAAGAGCGGCTCGATCAACAACGTCGACAGAGCGGTCAAAGAAGCTTGTAATATGATTCTTAAGCCCTGCATAAGCAAAAAGATCAATAGGTTTTTTAGTATTTAGATCAATTAGAATATCAATGTCACTCCCTGGTCGTTCCTCTTGACGAGCGCATGAGCCAAAGAGAGCAATATGATCAACACCCATTTGACGTAATTCAGTTTCATGAGCTTTTAGTGTTCTTAAAATGTCGTCTCTATACATTTGTACACATCATTTCTTCCTCTGGACCTCTTTTTACCGTTCTACCGAGATTATATTTAAGTATAGCTGATTTTTGAGATTTAGAAAATGTCTGAAAGAAACCCTTATTTTCATTCATGATAAATTTGGTTTTTCCTTCTCAAGGGATTCTTCCTTTTCTAAAAGGTCAAGCCACCGTTCTTCCTTATGATGAAGATCGTGGCGCGTGGTTTGAAGCAAAAGGGTGACCTTTTCAAATCCTTGAGGATCGCGTTGGTAGAAGGAAGGATCGGAAATCTCTTGTTCCAGTTGATGAATCTTTTGACTCAAAGCTTCAATTTCTTGCGGAAGCAGAGAAAGCTCTCGCATCTCCTTATAAGTCAATTTTTCTTGTGAAGAAGACTTCTTCGGAGAAGGGCTCTTCTTTTTTTCAACCTTAGGCGTTGCGGGGCGAACATGCTGAGCCGCATAATCTGTATAGCCTCCCCCATAGATTTGTATATGCCCATCACCTTCAAAAGCTAAAATATGAGTTGTGGTTCGATCTAAGAAATCTCGATCATGGCTGATCAAAAGAAGGGTTCCTTGATAATCCGCCAAGTATTCTTGGAGCAAGTCGAGAGTTTCCATGTCTAAATCATTGGTGGGTTCATCAAGAACCAAGAGATTGCTGGGTTTTGCCAATATTTTTGCCAGAAGAAGGCGATTGCGCTCTCCTCCAGATAGATTTTTTAAAGGAGTCAGCGCCTGCTTTCGATCAAAGAGAAAGTCCTGAAGATACCCCATGACATGACGCGGTTCTCCTTGAACAAAGACTTGATCTCCTCCTTGTTCGCACAAGGTTTGCCAGGGCGTTAACTCTAAATCAAGAGAGGCTTGATTTTGATCAAAAACGGCAAATTCAAGATTTTTGGCGCGCCGAATATGTCCTTGGTCGGCGGGGAGCTCACCGATTAAAAGCTTAATGAGGGTTGTTTTCCCTGAGCCATTGGGGCCAATAATGCCGATTCGATCCCCTCTTAAAATACGGCAAGAAAAGTCCTTAATAATGGGTTTATCGTTATAGGTTTTAAAAACGTGTTTAGCTTCAAGAACGAGCTTGCTTCCCATAGGGGCTTCTTGAGACGTGAGGCTTATATTTCCTTGAGGCCCTTGATGTTGGCGCCGCTCCTGTCTTAAAACAAGAAGATTCCTCAATCGCCCCTGATTGCGCCTCCGACGCGCCGTCACACCCCGATGGAGCCACTCCATTTCTTGGGCAATTTTTTGAGAGAGCTTTTCTTGGGTCCGGGTTTCATGATCCAAGATATCTTCGGCCCACTCTTCAAAAAAAGGATAGCCTTTCTCCAGAATTCGCAGTTGTCCTCGATCAAGCCAAAAGGTTCTTCGAGAAAGTGCCGAGAGAAAAGCCCGATCATGACTAATCATCAAAAGCGCGCCTTTATAGGTTTTTAAAGTCTCTTCCAGCCATTCAATGGTGATAAGATCAAGGTGGTTTGTTGGTTCATCCAACAATAACACATCAGGTTCTCCTACAAAAGCTTTGGCCAGCATCACGCGCCGCGATTCACCTCCAGAGAGGTTAGAAAGGAGTTTCTGAGAATCCAACTCCAAATGACTCAGCGTTTCTTGAAGTACGTAGGTTTCTACCTTTTTTTCAGCCTGATTTTCTAAAAACGCGAGAATAGAGCACTGTTCAGAAGGTGCCAAAGATTGATCCAAAACCCCTATTTTAAGTTGTGGTTTAACAAACCGCTGTCCTTTATCCAGCTCAAAACGTCCGCCAAGAACTTTTAAGAGGGTTGATTTACCGCTTCCATTTCGCCCTACAAGGCACACCCGATCACGGGGAAAGAGAGAAAGAGATAGATCATGAAGAATAACACGTGCTCCAAAGGAAAGTGACGCTTCACTGAGGGCAAGAAGAGGCGGCGTTTTTGTCATAAGAAAATTTTTAGGGAGAAGGAAGGAGAATAGCAAGAGGGGATTATGCACTGTTTAAAGCGAATCAAAAAATCACTCGTGTGTCAGTTCTCTGATATTCTCATAGAGTGCAAGGGCCTCCGGATTAGCGAGAGCTGAGACATTTTTGACAGGACGGCCATGAACTGTTTCTTGAACCGCAAGCTCGGCAAGCTTTCCACTTTGTGTGCGCGGGATATCTGCCACCTGAATGATTTTAGCGGGAACATGGCGTGGAGAAGAATTCAACCGAATCTTATTCTTGATAACTTGAATAAGCTCTGGCGTTAAGGTAAGTCCTTCTCGAAGTTTAACAAATAGAACCACACGCACATCATCTTGCCACTCTTGGCCGATGACAACGCTTTCTAAAACTTCAGGAATTTGGTCGACTTGCCGATAAATTTCAGCCGTTCCAATCCGCACGCCGCCCGGATTCAAAATCGTGTCTGATCGTCCATAAATGATGAATCCCTCATGACCTGTAAGCTCGGCATAATCTCCGTGACACCACACATCAGGGAATTTTTCAAAATAGGCCTGATGATATTTTTGATCTCGCTCATCTCCCCAAAAAAAGACAGGCATGGAAGGAAAAGGTGTGGTGCAAACGAGCTCTCCTTTTTGTTCCTTTATAGAACGGCCCTCTTCATCAAAAATTTGGACGTTCATTCCAAGTCCTGGCGCTTGCAATTCTCCCCGCCAAATAGGTCCCGTGGGGTTTCCTAAAGCAAAACAAGAAATAATATCCGTTCCTCCGGAAATGGAAGCCAAGCAAAGAGTGGATGAGATATGCTTGTAGACAAAATCAAAGCTTTCAGGAGCAAGGGGAGATCCCGTTGAGGTCATCATCCGCAAGTGCGAAAGATCATAGATGGATTTAGGATGAAAGTCGGCTTTGCGAAGGGCTTCAATATATTTGGCTCCTGTACCAAAAAAGGTCATTTTTTCTGCTTCCGCATACTCCCACAAAATATGGCCGGAAGAAGCAAAAGGCGATCCATCATAAAGCAAAAGCGTTGCTTTTGATGCAAGGGCGGAAACCTGCCAATTCCACATCATCCAGCCACACGTTGTATAATGGAAAACCCGATCTCCAGGCTTTATATCACAGTGAAGTTGATGTTCTTTCAGATGCTGCAAAAGCGTGCCCCCAACTCCATGGACAATACATTTCGGCATACCGGTGGTTCCTGATGAATACATAATATAAACAGGATGGTTAAAGGGAACCGGGACAAATTCAATGGTGTTAACCTCTTTAAACGGCTGAAGTGCCTTTTCCCATTCGATCAAAGTGGAATGGGCAGGAAGGAACACAGGTTGATCTCCATAAGGAAAAACGATAATCTTTTCCAAACTGGGAAGGCCTTTGCCCATTTCATCCACGTTTTTTAAACAATCAAATCGTTTGCCATTATAATAATACCCCTCCACCATAAATAAAACTTTAGGAGTAATTTGACTAAATCGATCAAGAAGACTGGCGACCCCGAAATCAGGGGAACATGAGGACCAAATAGCGCCTAATGACGTAGTAGCAAGCATGGCTATCACAGCTTCGGGCGCATGAGGAACATATCCACAAATGCGATCCCCCTTTTCAACGCCAAGAGATTTTAAATAGGCCGCAAGACGGGCGACTTCTTGATATACTTCTCTAAAAGTTAAGGTTCGTTTAATTTTGTCTTCCCCCCAAAAAATAAGAGTAGGCGTGTCAGCGCTGCGAGGAGAAAGTAAATTTTCAGCAAAATTGAGCTTAGCATCAACAAAAAACTGGGGTTTAAAAATCCCTTGAGGTAAATGAACCTCTCGTTTTCCTTTAAAAGACGTTATCAATCCACAAATGTCCCACACAGCACGCCAGAATTCTGGGAGATTATGGATCGACCAATGCTGAAGATCGGAAAAGCTTGAAAGGTTTTGTTGATGACGATTGTTAATTTCCCTTATAAAAGCCGTAAGGTTGGTTCCTTGAATTTGAGAAGGGGAGGGTTGCCATAAAGGCGCATTATTATTTTCCATGGCTAAACTTTCTTATACCAACATAAAAAGCACCATGCCCTCCGTCTCGCGGTTGGGCAGGGTAATGAAAAGAAGAAATGAGGGAACGCAACGGCGTTTCCTGAAGCCACCGAGGCAATTGGTGACGCATGGTATTTTCGTTATTCACTGCCCCTTTTCCCGTGATGATGAGAACCGTTTTCAATCCTCTATCTTGAGCCTGCCGCAAAAATCTCTCAAGAGCATCATACCCTTGCTCTAACGTCATCCCATGGAGATCAAGTTGCGCCCCCACCTTAACGTGACGTAATTCTTTTCGTCCCAGAGGTTGGAGGGGAAGAAGAGAAATAATCTTTCTCGCCTTTTTTTCTAAAACACGAACCTGGATGCGAGGGGGTTGAGAAGTTTGATCCCCCCCTGTTTTTTTTGGTTTAGGTTTTATTTTAGAAAGGGGCTTCACATCTTTGACATGGGATTGCCATAAAAGAATATCTTCGGGGGTAAGCTTTTCTTTCATAAGGCCTCACCCCTCAGCTTTCTAAGGGCCGCCTCACAAACACCAAAAGCTTTCCAACTACACCCTTTGCAGGCTTGATGAAAAGCGGCGAGTGTCATTTTTTCTTTAAAACGCTCTTGAGCCTCTCTCCAGGTGAGCACATCTCCCACTTTAATATCTAAAATAGCACTGTGACGGTCATCTAAACTCTGAATTTTTTCTTCAAATTTACACATGCCTCCTGCGTGATGCGGACAAGGACCACAAATAGAATCGAGATCCGTCACAACCTCAAGGGGAAGCTCTTCATTTTGGTGAAGAGCTTCCACAAGGTGGGTGTAATTTTCAATAAATCCAGGCGAATATCCCTTTCCCTGAAACCCGAGAGTACAGAGGAAATGATGAGGCCGGAACGAAAATTTCATCCAGCTTTATAATGCCGAATGATCTGCAAAGCTGTACACAAAAGCCCTGCCTTTACAAGGCCTGGAAGAATAAAGGGAACAACCCCATGCATCAGAGCATTGGAAAACCCAATCAGCTGAGAAAGCCATGCTACTCCTAAAGAAAACACAATCACCGTTCCTAAAAGACAGAGCAGAGCATCAGAAATCCAGGAATTGAGAGAGTACTTCTCCTTAAGCATGGCCATGACATAGACAGAGAGAACAAATCCCACCAAATATCCGAGCGTGGGACCACCGAAATAAGCTAATCCCCCTGCAAACCCTGAGAGTACGGGAAGTCCTACAGCAGCAAGTCCCAGCCAAATCAGGTGGGCTTCAACCGCTCGGCGAGGCGTATAGGTCAAGCCAATCAGCATCACCGCTACCGTTTGTAAAGTAATGGGGACAGGTTTCAGGGGTATTTCAATTTGTGAGGCTGCAAAGAGGAGAATAACGCCTCCCAAAACAACCATGAGTTCATTCCAAACACTAGACTGTGATTTAATTGTCGAAAGAATTTTCATCTCTCTTCTCCTTTTGTCGTGGTCTAAACGTCCCTGTTTCAACACGAGACGGGAAGAGCATCCTGACACAAGTTGTTTTTGACTTCAACCCTCTCCCTCTTCGCTCTCTGATTGAAAACCTAATCTCCTTGATCGAGAATTGTGAGAAGTTCCTTTAAAATTAAAGGAACACCTCGATGACTCACAGAAGAAAGAATAAAAACCTCTTTTCCTAAAGTTTTTTCTAAGGCTTTGGATTTTTCTTTAATGACATCTTCCGTCAGAGCATCACATTTATTAAGCGCTAGAATTTCAGGCTTTTCGATGAGGCCTTGACCGTAAAGTTCAAGTTCACGCCGAATGGTTCTATAAGATCCTACCACATCTTCAAGCGTTCCATCGATAAGATGTAAAATAACTTTACACCGCTCCACATGCCCTAAAAAGCGAGTCCCTAAACCGACACCTTCGTGAGCCCCTTCAATCAACCCCGGAACATCGGCAATCACAAATTCTTTGCCATGCACATAAACAACACCTAAATTAGGAGCCAATGTCGTAAAGGGATAATCCGCAATTTTAGGTCTCGCGCGCGATACAATAGATAAAAAAGTCGATTTTCCTGCGTTGGGTAATCCTACGAGCCCTACATCAGCAATAAGTTTAAGACGCAACCAAACCCACATTTCTTCACCTGACCAACCAGGCGTTGATTTGCGAGGCGCTCTATTGGTTGAAGATTTAAAATTCTCATTCCCGAATCCGCCATCGCCTCCTTTTAAAAAAACAAGACGTTGATTGTTTTCCGTAAGATCTGCAAGGAGCGTTTCTTTGTCTTCAGCCAAAATTTGGGTCCCTAAAGGAACACGAATCACTAAATCTTTACCAGAAGAGCCTGTACGGCTGGATCCCATGCCATGTTGGCCCTTTTCCGCTTTAAAGTGTTGATGATAACGAAAATCGATGAGCGTATTAAGGTTAGAAACACCTTCAAAAATAATGTTTCCTCCCTTCCCCCCATTTCCTCCATCAGGTCCACCAAATTCAATGAACTTCTCTCGGCGAAAGCTAACACATCCAGCCCCGCCGTCTCCACTTTTAAGGAATATTTTTGCTTCATCAAGGAATTTCATAAGACTCTCTCATACAAAAAGGGGAACACAATCTCCCCCTTATAAGACAGCTTTATTTTGTTATCATCCCACGAAGGCGGGAAGGGCAAAGAAGGGGATCTACTTCCCCGAGGATACAATAGACACAAAAGTTTTGCCTTTAGCTCCTCGTGAAAATTGCACCTGACCTTCTGCAAGCGCAAAAAGAGTATGGTCTCGACCCATTCCTACGAGTTGACCAGGATAATACTGGGTTCCGCGTTGACGTATAATGATATTTCCAGGGAGAACCGCTTCACCGCCAAATTTTTTCACGCCTAAGCGTCGACCGGCGGAATCACGACCGTTGCGAGAACTTCCTCCCGCTTTCTTCTGTGCCATTTCCTTATCTCCTTATTCTTTAGACGGTTTCTTAGCTTTAGGGGCTACCTTCTTTGCAGGCGCCTTAGCTTCAGCTTTTGGAGCCGCCTTCTTTACAGGGGTTTCCGTTTCAGGAGCGGCTTTCTTCGTAGGTGCTTTAGCCTTCACTTCAGGAGTCGCCTCTTTCACCGGTTTCTGAGCCTTTCCTTCAGTCTTTACAGGTGAGGCTTTGGGTTTTTCTCCCTCTGCTAAAATATCCGTAATTTTAACAACTGTCAGATATTGACGGTGACCATTCTTGCGTCGATAGTTATGACGACGCTTCTTCTTAAAAATGATGACTTTATCATCTCGAATTTGCTCTAAGACTGTTCCGCAAACCTTGGCATTGGAAACCAAAGGCTCTCCGACTTTTACAGAATTTCCTTCTCCCATCATCAGAACATCGGAAAATATAATGGAGTCGCCCAAAGCACCGACCAACTTCTCGACTTTAATAATCTCATTTTCAGTAACTTTATACTGTTTCCCGCCGGTTTTAATGATTGCAAACATATGATTCTCTCACTTACTTAATAGGCCGCTCATGGCAAAAGCACCTGGAAACGCCATCCAAATACGCATCACCACTACCTTTTTCCCCTTTCCCTGTCAAGGCGTTTTTGTAGGAGTTCATATGAACTCCTACAATCTACAGCAGCCAGAATCTTTAAAGTTTCTTCGCTTTACGATTAAGATTTTCAAATTCACCTTGTAGTGTCTCGATAACTAGCTGCATATGGGAAGCTTTGCGTTTTGCTTTTTTTGTTCCTTGAGACTTGAATGTTGCAAGTTCAGTGGTACACCGTTGAAGTTGACTTTCTATTTTAAAGCGCTGAGCGTTTATAGGGGCCATTTTTTGTGTCAATTTATCAAGGTCAAAGTCTGTCTTCGCAGCTTCTTTCTTGAGGAGTTCCATAACCTCAGGAATTGGTCTCAACGTAACTCCCGCTTTGGTTCGCTCAATAAAATAATCGAGAGTCAACTTCAGTAACTTTGGATCTTCCTCTAATTTAATTCCATGGAAAGAAGTACCCTTTTGACTTGGAATCGCACCATAAAGCAAAGCGCGGGCTCTAAGTGCCTTATGCTTTTTTACTGGCCCTCCAGAAGGCCAGCCCGCTGCCAAAGGCGGATTTGAATAGGGACATGCACCCTCCACTAAGGAAAGTAGACGATTAAAATCCGCTCCCTTTTCACCCAATGCATCAATAATCTTAAGCCGATTTTCAAGAGGGACATGGGAAGGGGCGGGATATTGAGGATCTAAAGCTATATGAGCTAAAGTATAAGGCTGGCGATATCCCCACGCTGTAAGTTCTAGATCGTTGACATTCTTTACCACCGCCAGAAATTTGTCTACAAGGGAACTGCGGCCGCGAGCGATAGCCAAGTTTAAAGCACAGCTTTTATCATAATGGTCTACAATTATATGCAGTTTTTTTCGGTTGATTGTTTCTCCTTCTTTTAAGTTTTTCAAATAAGAACGACTTATAGGCCGAGAAACAAGGGCGTATTTAGCAGAAATCGTTGATGCTTTCTCAAATTTTTCCCCTACATGAGTTAAAAAATCATCTATAGGGTCAGCCTGAATTGGCGAGAAGCCAATTCTAAAAAAAGCTATAAAGACAGGTATTATTAAATAATATTTTTTCATTATCATCACCATTGAATATTTGTTTACATTGTTAATGAAAGAAGAGAAGCCAAAAGCTCCAAAAATTCTTCCATCTTGAAATATAGACTCATTCAATGAGCCTTCATAGCCCCATTTTTCAAAATAACAGAACCTAAAAGCATTTTATTTCTCTTTCCCGCACTTACGAGACGTTTCATTGAAATTGTATCCTAAAGCACAAAACATACACTCTTGGGTTGCAGCATGATAATGATGATCGGCATAACATTTTCCAAGCACATCCGGTGTGCCGATGCACTTTAAATTGTCGTCATACTTAAGTCCATGAGCGCAATAAATACATTCTTTTGAAAACGAATCAAAACGATACTCTGTCGACCCACACATTTTTTGGTTAATCTCTTCTTGGGATTGACTTGCGTGTACATAGGTTGTGGTTGTTAATATGAGACTAAAAGATATTATTTTTAACATAGGTGTCCTCCTATCTCTTTATTGATAACAATTCTTATGATTATGTGAAAATACATACCCTGGAGGGCAATATAAGCAAATGTTGCCTTCGGCGTCAAACCACACATCTCTCCCGCGCGGGCAAGGATCTCCAAGAACAGGAATGCCCACACATTTCTTATTTTTTGAAAATAATTCGTTTAAGGGTTGAGCTCCTTCAGGACAATAAAAACAATGCTGAAACTCAGAACTATAGGTTCCTCCTTCGGGACAGGGAGAGGAATGAAAGCCAAATATTCCGCCTTGGGCATTGAGGGAAGGCGCAGTTAGAAATAGAATCAAAAAACTCCGAATCAGCATGAATTTCCTTTCTTCTTAAAGGTCACTATTTCTAACGTTCATAGGAAGATACTCTTTACAAATTTTCTGAGGGATTTCCTGTTTCCTTAATTTAAGCATTTGAGTATTAATCTCTCTTAAAAGGGGGCCCCCTTTCGTTGTTGCAAAAACATAGAGATCACGTTTCAATTCAAAATGGCTAATACTCAAATTTGTCTTATCCATTCCTTTAAGAAAAATCTCGGCTGTAGATTGGTCATCCAAAAACGCTTCTATTTCGTTTTTTTCAATAGCTTTAATTCCTTCTTTAAGTGATCCAAAAGGAACAATCTTCAACCCCATTGCCATCCCCGCTTTGTAGGGTTTAGAGTTTCGAACGGCTCCTACCTTTTCTTTCGTCAGATCCGCAAAACTTTGAATAGGGCTCGCATATTTAACCAATGTTACTGTGATAAAAGAAATCAAAGTTGCATTTAACGTAATAAGAATAATATAAAATACGCTTTTTTGACACAGAATCAAAAGCCTCCCCTCAAAACTTTTGGGAACTTCTATATGTCTTCCACTTAAAATATGCGTCCAAAATAAGAAAGAAACACCTTCTCGATAACTATTTGGAAAATTTTTAGTATAAGATCTTTCATAATACCACAAAAGATGAATGTATATTATAAAAAATAAAACGAGTATGCCTATAATACCGCCTACTGAAATAAGAAACATTTTTGCAAAAAGAACAATGTTGTGCATATAATCCGTAGGTGAAATGACGATTACCTTGTCGATGAAATACGGAAATGTAAAATCTGCTTTTTGATATCTATCGGAGGTCACAGAAAGGGAACCTACAAGAACATCAAGATTTCCTTTTTCTAAGAGATCAAAGACTTTATCGGCATCTGGACACTTATATTCCACAAATGAATAGGGCCGCCCGAGTCCTTGGACAATTTCATTCCAAAGATCAATAGCAATTCCCGAATAGGCAGTGCCATTTTTGATAACAAAGGGAGGATTCACAATTACCCCTACTTTCAAAGGCTCCGCTCCATGCGCCGATGCCCCCCCTAAGAAAAGAAAGAAAAAGAAAAAAAGAAATCTCATTAATTTTTACTTCTTATGGCTTTAACTTTTTATTCTAGCATCTTTTGACATAAGAAACATCCCTATTGCGTTTTGATGAGTATTTTTTTATATAAAAGTCATAATAGTAGAAAGGGTGTTTCAACTGACACAATCATTATCTCCTCAACGTCTAAAAGAACTTATTGTTCATTTTCTCGATTCTAAAAAAGCCGAAGACATTGTGACTGTGGATCTTCATGGCAAGTCATCCATTGCGGATTTTCTTGTTATTGCTTCGGGAAGATCTCAACGGCAAGTCGCCTCAATGGGCGAACTCTTGCGGGAAGAGCTCAAAAAAAAGGGTATAAAAAATATTCACATCGAGGGGCTCACTCAAGGGGACTGGGTGCTACTGGATGCAGGAGATGTCATCGTTCATCTCTTCAGGCCTGAAGTGCGGGTGTTTTATAATCTTGAAAAAATGTGGGGTATTGACATCTCTGAAGATACGCCAAAAACTTCTTTTTTTTAAATGCACATTACTCTTTCTGTCATTGGAAAGCTCAAAGAGCCTGCCTTAAAATCACTTTATGATGAATATAAAAAACGCCTTGATTGGAAAGTCACTTTAAATGAATTTGAAGGCCCTTCCCTTAAAGAAGACGCGTTTCTTCTTCGCACTCTCTCTCCTGCCAATTATGTTCTCATACTTGATGAAAGGGGGGACACCCTTAAAAGTGATGAATTTGCATCTCTTATAAAAGAGATCCAACTTCATCATCAAGGCAAAGCCCTCTTTGTCATTGGAGGAGCAGATGGACTCTCTAACGAGGTCAAGGCCAAAGCCCACAGGTCTCTTTCCTTTGGACGGATGACATGGCCGCATCTCTTAACGCGTGTAATGCTGATGGAGCAACTTTATAGAGCCCAACAAATCCTCAAAGGCCATCCCTATCATCGGGAGTGATTTTCCAGATTATTTTGACTGAGATTGGAGTTTGCTTTTCTGAGAAGTTTCAGAATTAGGAAAAGCTTCCTTACGTAGATTTTGATCTCGAGCTTGAAGTTGTTCTCGTTCTTTCTCTAAGGTTTTAAAATCAGCAGCCCGGGATAATTTTTCATCTCTCTCATGCTGACCACGAGGCTTTTTCGCTTCCTCTTTCTCAGGGACAGCCCGAATATCGGGATATTCATCCCCAAGATATCCTGTTTTCCCTGAAATCCATGTCCCCACACACCCCGTAAGGAGAAAAGCCATCATTATATAAAAATAATTTTTATTCATAAAATTCAAAATAGGAAGCTTTCTTGCAAAAAACAATGGAATTTTTTGACTTAACTCATTTATAATAGTTTTTAAAGTTTTTTTGCTACTTAAACACACGTAAGAAAATAAAACCCCTCATGTCCCTTAAACCGTGTTCTATCTTTAAAGGAAGCCTTATTACGCTTGTCATAATGATCTTCGGTATGATTGTCATTGGAGGGGTGACACGTTTGACCGGATCGGGGCTCTCGATTGTTGAATGGAAGCCACTCTTCGGCATTTTTCCCCCTTTCACTGCTGTCGATTGGGCCTTGGAGTTTAGCAAGTACCAACAAAGCCCTGAATTTCAAAAAGTTAATTTTGGAATGACTTTGGCAGACTTTAAATCCATCTTTTGGCTCGAATATATTCACCGTCTTTGGGGACGTCTTTTAGGGGTTGTCCTTCTCATTCCCACTTTTTTGATGATCTTTAAAAAACAGCACCGTGAACTTTGGCTATTGATAACTCTTCTCTGGCTATTGGGTCTCGCGCAAGGAATCATGGGCTGGATTATGGTCAAAAGTGGACTTGTTCATGATCCTCATGTGAGCCCTTATCGTTTAGCTGCCCATCTTTTCCTTGGCTTTGCCATTTTTGGGGTGGCTTGTTGGATGGTTTTTATCCTTTACTCTCTCCACATAAGACTTTCTCAAAAAAGCTTTCGAGCTCTTATAAAACTTTCCTCTTGCGCTCTTTTTCTTGTTCTTTTGACTGCCTTTTTAGGAGCGCTTGTGGCCGGTCTTAAAGCAGGTCTTGTCTACAATACTTTTCCCCTCATGGGAGAAAACCTTATCCCCTATGAGCTTTTGCGTTATACTCCCTGGTGGCGAGATCTTCTTGAAAATCCCGCGAGTGTTCAGTTTCTCCATCGCTTTTTTGCAGTTACAACGACCGTGTTCTGTTGGGGAATTTGGATGTACCAACGGAATCTTGATATTCCTTCCCCCCTTTCCTATGCTTTTAATGGAGTTGCTCTTACGGCTCTTCTCCAACTTTCTTTAGGTATTCTTACTCTTCTTTACCACGTTCCGCTGAGCCTTGCCCTCGTTCACCAAGGATTTGCTTTTATTCTTTTTGGAAGCCTTATCTATGTTATTTTTCTTCTTTATTGTCACAAATAAAGTTAATATGAGTACTTATTTATAAATAGAGTGGAACATGAGATGCCTTTCTCAAAAACTCCTTTTACAAAGATGCAATCGTTAAGAAATGATTTTGTGTTGATCGAAGAAAAAAATCTTAAGTCTCCCCTCTCTCTTCCTTGTATCCGTTTGATCGCCGATCGCCATCAAGGTATTGGGTGTGATCAGGTAATCGTCATCAAAGATTCAGAAAAAGCAGATGCGGACCTCTCTTTTTATAATGCGGATGGCAGTGAAGCGTCGGCTTGCGGAAATGGAACACGATGCGTCGCCAAATATTTAGAGAAAGACGCAGGCTTCATTCAAACGCCTTCTTTTCTCTCCACTTTTCAAAAAAAAGGAGACGACATAACAATTTCCATGAAGGAACCTTCTTTTTTCCCTTCTTCTCCAGAGGGACATCGCATAGATGTGGGAAATCCTCACCTCGTCATCTTCACAGCAGACCTCCAATCAATCCCGCTTGCAACGTATGCGCCTTCTTTTCAACCTTCCGAAGGGATAAACATAGAAATTGCTCAAGTTATTTCTCCTACCACAGTCAAAGTGAATGTCTGGGAACGAGGTGTAGGAATCACCTCTGCGTGTGGATCGGGGGCTTGCGCTGTAGGAATCCTCAGTTTAAAGTTAGGTCTTATTCAAAAGTCTCCTGTCTTTATTGAAATGGAGGGAGGACTTTTAGAAGTTGATTGGATAGTCGGTCTTCCCCCTCTTTTAACAGGGCCGGCTCATTATTGTTTTGAAGGAACGATTGATCTCCCATGACGACAGATGTGGTAACCTTTGGATGTCGCCTGAATGCCTATGAATCAGAAGTGATCCGTGAAAATGCTCTGAAAGCAGGCCTTCAGAATGCGATTGTATTTAATACGTGCGCGGTCACCGCCGAAGCTGAACGCCAAGCCCGTCAAGCTATCCGAAAGTATCGTCGTGAGAATCCTTATACAAAAATTATTGTAACAGGCTGTGGCGCTCAGATTAATCCTGATGCGTATGCGCAAATGCCTGAGGTGGATCAAATCCTCGGAAACAGGGAAAAACTTGAGGAAAAGTATTTTAATCCTCACCTCGACCATGCACGTGTCATCGTTAATGACATCATGTCTGTACGCGAAACAGCCGAACATCTCATCGCAGGTTTTGATGGGCGCTCCCGCGCTTTTATTCAAGTACAAAATGGATGCAATCACCGCTGTACATTTTGCACCATCCCCTATGGACGAGGGAACAGCCGTAGCGTTCCCTTGGGCATCATCGTGGATCAGGTCCGCCTCCTTTTGGAAAAAGGTTTTCAGGAAATTGTTCTTACAGGCGTCGACATTACTTCATATGGCGAAGATCTCCCCGGAACTCCCACATTGGGGCAAATTGTTAAACGACTTTTAGCGCAAGTTCCTCAATTGCCTCGACTTCGCCTTTCCTCTGTAGATCCTGTTGAGATCGATCAAGATCTTCTTCACGTTTTTGAACACAACCCGCGCCTCATGCCTCATTTTCATCTCAGTCTTCAGGCGGGAGATAATATGATTTTAAAACGGATGAAACGCCGCCACATCCGGCAGGATGCCATTGATATATGTCAAAAATTGCGATCCCTTCGGCCGGATGTGCTCTTTGGAGCAGACATTATTGCAGGCTTCCCTACAGAGACGGAAGAGATGTTTGAAAACACTCTCCGCATCATCGACGAATGTGATTTAACTTTTCTTCATGTTTTTCCTTATTCCCCCCGAAAGGAAACGCCCGCTGCCCGTATGCCCCAAATCCAAAAGAAAGTCATTAAAGAACGTGCCACACGCCTTCGAGAAGCGGGGCAAAAAAATCTTGAGAAAACGTTAGCACGTTTCATCGGAAGTGAAGCCCGCATTCTGCTCGAATCAGAAACACAAGGACATAGCGAGCATTTTCTTAAAGTTCAGCTTACCACACCCCATCTGCCCGGTAGTCTTGTTAACGCCCGGCTCGTGAAAGTTAAAGAGTTATCTTTGGAAGCAGAAGTGATCTAAATGGCCAATTGGTTTACACGTCTTAAGCAAGGACTTCAAAAATCTTCTTCCAAACTATCAGAAAACATTACCACCCTTATTACTCATCGCAAACTCGATGATGAGGCACTCGAAGAACTTGAAGAACTTCTCATCACGAGTGATTTAGGAGTCAGCACCGCCCGTGATCTTGTTCAAAAGCTGGGTAAAAAAAAGTATAATCAAAGCATTTCTTCTGAAGAAATTCGCTCTATATTCGCTGAAGAAATCGAAACACTACTTTCCCCTTATACACTTCCTTTACACCCCAAAGGGTCTACAACTCCTTTTGTTGTTCTTGTTTTAGGAGTGAATGGGTCAGGCAAAACAACAACGATCGGAAAACTGGCCAAACAATGGCGCGATCAAGGATACCGACTCTCTCTCGTAGCAGGGGATACCTTTCGCGCAGCTGCCATCGAACAGCTTGATATTTGGGCCAAACGAGCCAATGTCCCTCTTGAAATGGCCCCCACGAAAGATGCGGCGGGTCTCGTCTATGACGCCCTGCACAAGGCTAAAGAACGAGGGGATGATATTGTTATGATTGATACGGCCGGAAGACTGCACAACAAAACAGCCCTTATGGATGAGCTTAAGAAAATTCATCGGGTAATCCAAAAAGTGGATCCCACAGCGCCTCATGCAACTCTCCTTATTTTGGATGCCACCACGGGACAAAATGCCCTTACGCAAGTAAAAGTCTTTCAAGAGGCGGTAGATGTATCGGGCCTGATTATCACCAAACTTGATGGCACCGCTAAAGGAGGGGTACTCGTAGCTATTTCTCAACAATTTAGCCTACCCATTCATGCCATTGGGGTGGGAGAAACGATTGAAGATCTTCATGACTTTTCGGCCAAAGATTTTGCAGACAATTTAATGGGTGTAGAGGGAAGAAAACTGAATGAGCGCTAAGCTCATCGTAAAAAAGAACCCTTAAACTTAGGAGGAAAAACTTTCAATTCTCTTTAAAGGTTGAGGATCCCCGTAGCTTCCTAAACTTTTCTTCCAACCTTTCTTTCTGCTCCTCACTTAACTCTCTTACCTCCATAAGTTTTTTATAAAGAATTTCCGCCCTTTCCCGATTAGGGTCAATAATTATTCTGTTATCACCAAATTCGCTTGTAACACCTTTAACGCATTGCTCAAGAAGTACATCTATATACCAATCTAAGTTCCCTCTATCGATGTCTTCTCCTGCAGTTTGAATCTTATGAGCTATTTTTTCATAAATAGGTATACATTTGTTAAAAGTCTCGAGATCTTCCTGGCGCTGTTGGATAACCTTTTTGAGTGCTGGGCCGAAAGTAAGGGTGGCCCGGGGAAGCAAATAGAAGCGAGAAGCTTCGCACGCTTTCTTTACGTCCTCTCGTGTAATTTGGTCATCAAGGCAATACATATGGTCGAATAAATCTCGCCAAGATGCAAAACATCCTTCCTGAATAAGAATCCGAAGTTCATTTTTCGGATCGGTAATATCCTTAAGTAATTCCGTTATATAATCATGAATTATAGAGGCTGTGTTTGTTACCCAACGGTAGTTAAATAAAGAAAAGTGTTTTTCTTCATGAGGATTTTTTCCTGATACTGGCACACAAGCCTGGCTTTCAAAATTAAAACCCTCACAAAAGGCACATTTACTTAAGATCCATGGACGAAGGCGTTCAACAAAACGCTTTACTTCTGGAGACCAGGAAGAACCGCGTGGCTCCACCCCCTCAAGCAATAACCTTGCTGGCGGACTTATCCTAAGAATTTGCCAAAAATTAAGAGATGAATCATTTCCCCAAATGCTTTTGCGTAAAATTTTCCCAGGTCTACTATTTAACCAGGAAATGACGATTTGATTTTGGAAGCTTTCGTCTTTATTAAGAAGAGTGTGAAGTTCAGCTCTCAAATGATTTTGAAGTTGAGGAGAAGGGACCAAATCATTGCAGGTCTTAAAAAATAATTCTTCATCTTCTGAGGACCAGAAAGTTCTACCTGTTCCCATATTAAGACCAACCTTCCATGCAAAGTCAGATAACATCAAACCAGCTGCATGGACTGGATACCCATCTCTTTTCAACGCATTTTGAAATTGAAAAACTAAAGGTGAGCGAGTTGTAAATATTTCCCGAAGAGCTTCCTCGGCAAAGAGAAACTCTCCCTCCGTATTTAATACGGCTAGGTTTTGCTCAAGTAAAGATTCGCCATGAGTATAAAGATAATTTTTATTACTTCTATTTTTTATGAATTCTTTAATCTGAGAATTGTTTAAGAATAAGCTTTTCTTTCGGTCAAGGCGCAGCTCTGCATCTACTTCAAAGAGAGTGAGCCACTCTTTTATTTCAGAAACCCAGTTGCGCAAAGCATCGTTTTTCTCTTGAGATAAACGGGGGCCTACGCTTTGGTAAATCTCAGTGAGTAAGACTTGAATGAGGGAACACATAGGTTTCACTTGGTTGGCAGGGAGAAGTGATGGTTTATCTTGCCTGTTATTGATATCATAGATGGTTTGTCTAAATTGTGTAACCATCTCCTCAAATAAGGAGAAATTCGTTAAACAATGAGGGGTATAAGAATACTTGTTTTGTTCACAAAAAGAGGAATAATGGGTGAAATGTTTAACATCATCAATTGTAGTAAAAGGAAGGCCTTTTTTGTCACTAATAACTTCTTTTACTTTTTTCCTTAAAGAGATTTTAGCTGGTTCAAACTTAATCAATGTTCCTTCATAAGAGGGGTTGTTATTTCTAAATTCATCGTATCTATGCTCGGGGACAATAATTATGGAAGAGGGCCCATAATAATGACGATCAATTGTCATAAAATCCTCAGGCAGACCTCCATACACTTCTCCATTAAAAGAACCCAAATGATCAACGTATGCGCACAGGTCTTTCGTGCTATTCTTATCTAAATGGCTCGCTTTTATTGGGATTCCCATGAAGTGTATTTGGCGATTAGAGGACGGAGTCACGCCCCCTAAACAATGATGGAGGGTAATACGAGTGCGTAAATTTGTTCCCATAGGTTCGATACGGGGAACGCTATCGATACATGTTCGAATCTGAGAGCCTGCCACTTTTGTATTATCGCTTGACATGGGACCTGCCACATGGACCAACCATATTTTTGTCTTATCCCCAAAGAGGACCTCTTCCTCATTCATAGCGTTGGCAGACGTAAGCGATAAAAAGAGGAGAAAAAGAAAAAAAGATCTTAAAGCATTCATGTCAAACCACCTTAAACATAACTAAAAAGAATAATTAAAAAGTAAACGTGCGAATAGAATTCAATGAAAAAGTACGCTCTCTTTAGCTGCACAAGCCTGGTGTAATTGCTCTACGAGCTCACTCCACGTTTTTTCCATGTTTTCATTTCGTAAAATAAGGCATAAATTGAAGGTATAGAACCCATCATGAATATCTCCCACAAATAAGTGAGAACCGGGAGGCACGATATACTTATATCCAATCTCTTGTTTAGTTGGATCGTAAAAAAGCGTAGAACGATAAGGTTCGCCTTCTCTTTCTTCAGTGTCATCAGAGAGATGATAAATCCCTAAGAATTTGTCCCCCCGATCCTTTGCTGGGAAAAGAAGCATTTGCTTGGATTGTTGAAGCTGACAACTTATTGAGCGGACATCACACTTCTCACTATAAGAGTAAGACGGACAAGAGTCTGCCCAGTTATACACTCTATCTAAAGAACCGGGAGGCGCACTGCTTAAATCATGAAATCCTTGATTATCTTTATAGGCAAGAAAGACTTTTATAGGACGCCTAATAGAGCTTTGAATAGATATGGTCTTCTTCCAAAGGGTGGGATCTTCTGCAATGGCTTTAAAGTCTTTTGAAAGAGGCCTTACGTTCATATAAAGATCGTGAATAGGTAAAAATGAAAAAATATGGACAATTAGTTCCTTCGGAACAGAAGAAAAGGCTCCTCTGACCTGGAGAGACGAGCCCCCTTGATTCTCATCCCGCTCCTCCATCGCTCTGGTCGGCTGCCCAAAGAAAAGAGTTGTAGAGACGATGACACTTAACATTAGAGTTAAAAAATGTGATAAACAATTCCTTTTAAACATAACAATAAATCTTCTTCTAAAGATTAACATTCATGTACGTCTGGTATAAAAGTCTCTCTTCTATAAAAGAAGAATTAAAAATTTAGACAATGACTTATATTCTCTCACAAAAAATATAATTGCAATAAAAAAATAAATGGGATTTACATGCTCGCTTTTCTTTTGCGCAAGCAACTGAAAATAGTTGCACTTTGTATTCCCATTCATTATACTCTTATTAAAAGAAGAAAGCTTCATGACACGCAGAGAAAAGCTCCTTAATAGGTTTTATAAAAAACCAAAGGATTTTACATGGGATGAGTTACTAACCTTGCTCACATCATTAGGATATGAACAGGTTAAGAGTGGGAATACCGGCGGATCACGGCGTCGGTTTATTCACCCGAATGGATCAATGATTAATCTTCCCGAACCTCACCCTAAAAAAATTCTAAAGAAACATCAACTCGAGCTTATCCTTGAAATTTTGGAAACCGAGGAGTTTTTATGAAAGATATGATGGAATATAATAATTATTATGGTTCTGTTCATTATAGCGATGATGATAAAATTTTTTACGGGAAAATTGAATATATTCGGAACCTTGTAACCTATGAAGGAACCGATGTACTCTCTCTGCGAAAAGCATTTGAAGATGCTGTTAATGATTATTTAGAATTCTGTAAAAGCCAAAATGTTACGCCTGAAAAACCTTTTAAAGGGACCTTTAATGTTCGCCTTTCAAGTGCACTTCATCGTAAAGCAGCCCTTACGGCCTATGAACGACATATTAACTTGAATACAATTGTTTCGGAAGCTTTAGAGAGCTATCTCAAGAATACTATTCTTCCTCATTCTTAGGAGAAAGTTCCGGAACTATTCCACCCACGCGATACCTTCAAATATCCTTTGAGAAAGAACCGGCTCTCATCCTTGTAAGCCCACACAGTGGGCAAGACCGCCTTGTGCAGTGAGTCCCCTTCTTTAAGAGTCATTTTTGTATTTCTTTCTTGATTTTAAGAAGAACTCCTTGTAAAGAAGGACGTCATAAGGTCCCCATCGTCTAGAGGCCTAGGACACTGCCCTTTCACGGCAGCAACGCGGGTTCGAATCCCGCTGGGGACGCCAATGACTAAATTCCTGCAACTTCCATTAGATTTTGTGCCTTTTCTTTTCTCATTTTTTCAATTTTAGCCATGAAAGCTTTAAATTCTTTCAAAACCTCGCCTGTTAGCTTTGTTTTTGGCAGCTGAGTCACTTTCTGAGGATTCACATGTTTTCCATTTTGGATAAGTTCAAAATGAAGGTGAGGACCCGTCGTACTTCCTGTTGTTCCCACATATCCAATGACTTGACCTTGACGTACTTTGCTCCCACCCTTCACACCTTTGGCATAACGGCTCAGATGAGCATAAGCAGTCTTGGTATTCCCATTATGACGAATACGAATATAATTCCCATACCCCCCATAACGATTACACCGTTCAACCACCCCGTCTCCAGCAGCCATAATGGGCGTTCCTTTGGGAGCTCCAAAATCAACACCCTTGTGCATTTTAGTGTACCCTTTAAGAGGATGTTTCCGATTTCCAAACCCTGAATTAATTCGTGCCCCATCAATAGGTGTGCGTAGAAGGGCTTTCTGAACAGCTTCTCCTCGAGAGGTATAAAACCCTGGCACGCCTCCTGCCGGCTGAAAACGATAAATTTCATACGGTTTACTTTCTAAAATAAGCCGAGCATATAAAAGCTCTCCCGAGCGTTCCAATCCCGATTCTTCATCCTTGTATTTATCATAAAAGAGGGAAAATTCTGCACCTGGCTGAATATCTCTTTGAAAATCAATATCATAACTAAAAGCTTTAATCATATCATAAAGCATCTTAGGAGAAGCGCCGGCTTTTAAAGCATCTGCATAAAGACTCATTTTAATCGTGCCTTGAATATCAGAGTATTCATGCTTGAGTTCTTTTTTGTATTTTTTCGCTTCAAAGACATCACTGCCCGTCCTCACAAGCTCCACATCATGATCAATATCCCCTCTGAGTCGAAGAAATTTTAGATCATACCCCTCTCCCTCAGGCTGCGTATCATAGACAGCATAAATCTCTTGCCCAACCTTAAGGTCTTTCGGATTAAAAACTTTTGTGAGGGCAGAAATAGCTTCGTGGGCTTGGGTTGCAGGAATACCCCATCGCCCTAAAATACTGGCGAGCGTATCTCCTTCTTGGATTCGCAAAGTTTCATCATACGGGCCTTCTTTAACCTCAACTAATTCTTCAGGGTCTGGTTGTAATTGCGCGACAGGCAAAGGCACGTTTGTGGCTTGCTCAGCAGAATCTTTGATGGAGACATAAAACATCAGGCCGTAAGCAATCACAAGGCACAGAATAATGGTTATGAGCTTAGGTGAAATCTGCCTCATTGACTCCGAAAGACTGTTGGAAACTTTGAGGTTAACTTTGCGGGTTTGAGTCTCGAAGTCAAGTATTTTATAATACTGTGAAGCTTTCTTATTATGTTGAAATAAAAGAATAAAAAGGAAAATTTATGAAAAATTGTTTGTAAATCAGAAAAATAGGTCTCCACCTTCTTTCTCTTCCTTTAAAAGCACCGACTCCACTACAGAAAGTCCAAAATAGAATCATTTTTGCATATCATCTACAAGTATCAGGAGGGCAAGCACCCGTATCCATACTATCCCAGATGGGATCACAAATATTTATCATTTGTCCTTTTTCATTTTTTGAAGAGCACTCAGAAGGAAATTTAATGGCACACCATTTACCCATTTCTTCAAGATTCTGGTTGGTATCAAGTACATTGGAGATAGTCCCAACTATTTTATATGTAGAAGGATTTTGACAATTTACACACCCACATTCATATTTTTGGGCTTTTATACCCTCAGGATTCAATAACACAATGGTCGCCAGAATATAAAAACCGCGTATCATTATCATAAGTTTCTCCATTTTAGCCTCCCCTGCTATCCACTGGTATTCTCTAAAATATATTATGATAGTTACTATTTGGTTAAGGTCCTTACAAACCTTCCTCAATATCCCGCTTAACTTTAGCAGAACTGAGGAGAGCTTCAATACGCTCTGCTTCATCAAAGGACAAATCAGCTTGAAAGGTCAGACGGGGCGCCACACGGGTTTTGAGGTGATGAGCGACTTCTCGTCTAAAATACCATGCTTTTTCTTTAAGTGCCGTTAGAATTTCAGGCGTATGCTGACCTCCCAGGGGTACTACAAAAATCGTGGCATTTTGAAGATCCGGGCTCACTCGAACTTCGGTTACCGTAATCGAGGATCGATCGAGAAGTTCATCTCCCGAATGCCTATGAGAGAGAATGTCTACTAAAATATGACGAATTTCTTCACCGACGCGCAACTGGCGTTGTGTAGGTCCTTTGGATCCCCTCATTAATCAAGTGTCCGTGTGATTTCTTCAATCTCAAAACATTCGATGGTATCGCCAACTTTAATATCGTTATAGTTTTCAAATGCCATACCACATTCATAACCCTCGCGAACTTCTTTAACTTCATCTTTAAAGCGTTTAAGGGTTTTAAGAGTTCCTTCATGAATAACAATATTATCTCGCAAAAGACGAACCTTAGCTCCTCGCTTAACAATTCCTTCCGTCACCATACAACCGGCAATTTTTCCTACTTTCGAGATGGTAAATACATTTCGAATATCTGCGGCCCCTAAATATTTTTCTCGCAAGGTCGGAGCCAAGAGACCTCCGAGGGCCGCTTTTACATCATCGACAACATCATAAATAATTGAATAATAACGAATTTCAATCCCATCCCGTCGTGCCGTTTCTCGCGCTTGGGGATTCGCCCGCACATTAAAACCAATGATCATCGCTTGTGACGCTTTTGCAAGAGTCACATCACTTTCCGTAATTTCACCCACAGCCGAGTGAAGGATGTTTACTTTTACCTCATCCGTCGAAAGTTTGCCCAAACTTCCCGTAATAGCTTCCATAGAGCCTTGCACGTCGGATTTAATAATGAGCGGTAATTCTTTGATCTCTCCAGCAGCAATCTTAGAGAACATTTGCTCCATCGTTCCACGAGCAGATAAAGCTGTCTTGGCTTCTCGCATCCGACGTTGCCGAAATTCAGAAACCTCACGCGCGCGGTTTTCATTCTCCACAACAACAAAGTCATCGCCTGCCATGGGAGCACCATTAAAGCCCAATACTTCAACAGGAACAGAAGGCCCTCCCTCTTCGATAGGGTTTCCACGATCATCAACGAGTGCTCGTACACGACCATATTCAGCTCCTGCGACAAAAAGATCTCCAACCCTAAGCGTCCCTTTTTGAATAAGAATCGTTGAAACAACGCCCCTTCCTCTCTCAAGCTTTGATTCAACCACAACCCCCTCAGCAAGACGATTGGGATTGGCCTTAAGATCTAAAATTTCAGCTTGAAGAAGAATGATTTCTTCAAGCTTATCCAGATTCATTCCTGTCTTAGCGGAAACTTCCACATCCATAATATCTCCCCCGACTTTCTCGAGGAAAATTTCATGCTGCATGAGCATGTTGCGTACCCGTTCAGGATTAGCTTCAGGCTTATCAATTTTATTAATAGCGATAATGATAGGCACGTTAGCGGCTTTTGCGTGATGAATCGCTTCAATGGTTTGGTCTTTAACCCCATCGTCAGCAGCAACAACAAGAACCACTATATCTGTCACATGGGCACCACGTGCACGCATTTCCGTAAAGGCTGCATGGCCGGGGGTATCAATAAAAGTTATTTTATCTCCTGAGCTTAAAATAACTTGATAGGCTCCAATATGTTGCGTAATTCCGCCTGCTTCGCCTGCCACAACATCCGTCTTTCGCAAAGCATCCAAAAGAGATGTTTTTCCATGATCCACATGCCCCATGACCGTTACAACGGGAGGACGTGACTTCATTTGATCTAAAGGTTCTTCTTTAACATGGAGACCTATTTCAATATCTGACTCAGATACGCGTTTGACTTGATGGCCAAACTCAGTTGCAATCAGTTCTGCTGTATCTCCATCAATGGACTGGGTGATGGTTGCCATAACACCCATTTTCATCAATGCCTTAATAACATCAGCACCACGCTCCGCAAGGCGATTGGCAAGTTCTTGAACCGTGATGAATTCAGGAATAATGACTTCGCGAATAACTTTTTGCTGAGGCTTTTCCATTCCCGCCATTTTACGCTTTTCCCGGAGCCTTCTCATTGAGGCAAGACTACGCCCGGGTTTTTCCTCATCATCTCTTAAAGCTTGAACGATGGTAAGCTTACTACTACGCCTACGAGGTTCTATTCTTTTAACAAGAGGAGCTTTAACTTTAGTTTCTCCCTTGCCACGACGTGTTAATTCATCTTCTTCATCAGCATAGGAAGAATAAACCGTTTTCTTTTTATAAGAGGCCTCCATAAGTGCAGGCACTTCAGGTTCTTGTAAGATTGGCGAAGGCGCCTCAGAAGAGGAGGCTTTCTTTTTCTCTGAAGGAACACTTTCCTTTTCTTCTTGCTGGGGTTGATCTTCTTGCGTTTCTTGACGTGTTCGTTCTGCCTCTACAGCTTGAGTCTTAATAGCTCCATGGAGGGCCTTGAGGCGTTCCTCAATTTGTTGAGAAGTAAGGCCAGTACTGCCAACGAATTTACCTTCTTCACTCAGCTTTTGTTCTGATTTGTGCTGTCCAGGAAGAACAACGCGCTTTTTCTTCACCTCTACCGTAACTGTTTTTGAACGTCCGTGAGTGAAACTTTGGCGCACATGGACGCCTTCATTCCCTTTTTTTAAGGTAAGGGTTTTTGCAGAAAGTGTCAGTGGTTTTTTACTGCTCGTTTTTGCATCCGTATCCGTCATTATAGCTAACTTTCAGTTGATTTATCCTCAGCCTCAAACCAATGCGCTCGGGCTGCCATAATAATTTCTTCGGCTTTATCTTCGGTAAGACGTCCTTGAGGTAAAAGCTCAAGAAGTTCATCAGCTGCTAAATCGCCAAGATCATCGAGTTTTTTAATCCCTTTTTCACCGAGCACAACCAAAATATCTAGATCCAATCCACGCAAAGAACTTAAATCCTTTGCTACTTTGAGCTCCTTTAAACGTTTTGTCAAATGACGTTCTTGGGCTTCCAAATATGTTTTAGCGCGATTTTGAAGTTCCCCAGCTAGATCTGGGTCAAAACCTTCTATGGAGGCTAATTCATTTAAGTAAATGTAAGCCACTTCCTCAATTTTTGTAAATCCTTCTCCAATTAAGAGATGAGCAATCATCTCGTCTACATCTAAGGCTTCGACAAAAAGCTTGGAGCGGACATTCACTTCTTCAGTACGCCGATCAGATTCCTGAGCCTCCGTTAATATGTCAATTTTCCAACCCGTAAGAACTGAAGCTAAACGCACATTTTGACCACGCCTGCCAATAGCGAGGCTAAGTTGATCATCAGCAACTACCACATCAATACGTTGATTTTCTTCATCAACAACAACTTTTGCAACTTCTGCAGGAGCTAACGCATTGACAACAAAGGTAGCCGGGCTAACAGACCACGGGATAATATCGATTTTTTCTCCTTGCAGCTCGGAAACAACGGCTTGTACACGGCTTCCTCGCATACCCACACAGGATCCAACGGGATCAATAGAAGGGTCTGAGGTCGTAACCGCAATTTTCGCACGACTTCCCGGATCACGAGCCACTGATTTAATTTCGATAACGCCATCATAGATTTCAGGAACTTCTTGCATAAAGAGCTTTGCCATAAACTCAGGACGGGTACGGGACACAAAGATTTGGGCTCCCCGAGGTTCTTCTCTCACATCAAAAATGTACGCTCGCACCCGATCTCCAACACGAATATTTTCGCGTGGGATCATTTCATCTCGACGTAAAAGCGCTTCAGCCCGTCCTAATTCTATAAAAACATTTCCAAATTCCACACGCTTGACAATTCCGCTAACGATATCGCCAATACGATCTTTGTATTCTTGATACTGGCGGAAACGCTCAGCATCTCTTACTTTTTGGAAAATAACTTGTTTTGCTGTTTGGGCTGCAACCCGCCCAAAATCAATAGGGGGCAAAATTTCCGTTAAAAAGTCTCCCACCTTTAAGGTTGGATCAATTGTTTGGGCTTCCGCCAGTGTCATTTGAGTTGAAGGATTTTCAACATTTTCCACAATCTCTCGACAACGTATCAGGGTGATTTCCCCCGTTTTTCGGTCGATTTTGGCCCGAATATCATGCTCATAACCATATTTAGAGCGACCAGCCTTTTGAATAGCTTGCTCCATAGCTTCTAAAACTTGGTCCTTTTCGATGGCTTTTTCACGGGCAACTGTTTCAGCAACCATTAAAAGTTCACGACTTCCGGGACCTGTAAATATTTCCGTCATCTTTTCCTCAACTTGACCTGGACATTTCATACTCAGGAATAAGCTTAGCCTTTTGTATGTCAGAAAAGGCAAACTCTGCAACTTCCTTTTGGGGCTCAAGCTCAAATTTTATGAAGTCCCCTTCTACTCCCAGCAAAAGGGCCTGGAATCGGCGACTTCCTTTATAAGGAACTTTAAGCTCGATTTTAACGAATGACCCAGAAAAGCGCATAAAGTCACTTTTCTGAACAAGCGGCCTATCTAAACCAGGAGAACTTACTTCTAGAATATAGGGCTCATGAATGAGATCGTCTACATCTAACAAGACAGAAACCGCACGACTGACCAAGGCACAATCATCCACACTCATATTTTCCTCATCAATGCGCTCTATCATCACTTGAAGCGTTTTTCGTTTAGCTCCTTGCAACTGTATACGTACAACCCTGAACCCCCTATTAAGAAGCGCAGGTGCAATAATATCATCAATGTGCTGCCCTAAATCCATCATTTGTTTATTCAATAAAAAAAGTGGGTTATAACCCACTCCCGTTAACCATCCATAATTTTTCACCATATTAACAATTTTTTCAAAGGATGCAAGCCTAAGATGACAAGAGAAAAGGTTATCTGTATAAAAGAATTAATATGAAAGGATAAAATTATGGCGTTTTTAGATCTCATCCTTCTTGCAGCTATTGCAGTTTTTTTAGGATATCGATTGTGGCTCGTTTTGGGCACACATGAGAAAGACCGTCCTATCCGAAAAAGACAATCCCCGGAAGATGACGTAGTTATCCCTGTCAGGAGCCGCGCCGCTACAACAGCCAAAGCACAAGCTACTCCTATAGAGGAGGAGCCAAAGACTATGGATGATGACCGGTTCTTGCAAGGTGCGGGTATTGCTTTTCGCAAAATTGTTGAAGCGTACGCAACGGGAAATACCCCAATACTTGAAAAGCTTTTAGACGGCCCTCTTCTTGAAACATTCGAAGATGCTATTGCAAAGAGAAATAAAGCAAAGAAAATCCTTGAAGTCGATATCTCTCGTATTGTCACCTCAGAAATCATTGACAAACGAGAAGAAAAGGGAATCGCTTATGTAACTATTCGGTTTGTGTCAGAACAATGCCTCCTCACACGAAATGCAAAAGGAAAGCTCCTTGAAGGAGATCCTGATCGATATACAGAAGTCACAGATATATGGACATTCTCTCGCTCTCTTGCGAGTTCTGATCCTAACTGGAAACTTGTGGCGACCCAAATTCCAGAGGCTTAGCTTTATTTTTATATTAAGAAGATCCCGGGATCCCTTACGCCGTCTTTAAAAGAAAGATTGGTAACTTCCAGCAGCACCTTTCTTTCTCCCCGATTGTACTGATCTTCCTCTCAAGAAAAGAATCCATGAAATAAGCTAGCATTTTTCATAGATCCTGGCCTTCCCCTAAAAAGGTTAACCCGTACCCTCTCGATACCGGGAGAGGCTTTCCCTTCCTGGGGGCTACCCAAAAAAGAGAAACTTCTCTCGCTATCTACGGTGACTTTTTCACAAAATACAAAAAAAATCAAGAAAATCCATATATGGCCAATTAAAAAATTTGACTTTGTGAAATGGGTTTGTAAAATATTAAATGTAAACTGTGCATCATCTTTTCAATCCATAAACGATAAAGTTAAAATGACCGACATTGGCTTTTATCATCTTACGACCTCGCCCCTTGAACGGGTTCTCCCTCGGTTGCTTGAAAAAACTCTCGAGGGTCGCAAACGGGCGGTGATCTTGTGCGCAAGCAACGAGAGACTCGATTTCCTAAATGGAAGCTTATGGACTGTTGGAAAACTCAGCTTTATCCCCCATGGGGGCATTAAAGACGGTTTTGCTGAAGATCAACCCATCTGGTTAACCACCGAAGACGAAAATCCTAACGGAGCACAATTTCTCTTTTTAACCGAGGGAACTGAGTCCCCTTCCCTCTCCACCTATGAACGATGTCTTGACCTTTTTGACGGGAATGATGAAGAAGCCGTTTTAAAGGCGCGCACACGATGGAAAAAATATAAAGACCAAGGGCATCAAATAACCTATTGGAAGCAAACGGATACAGGGGCCTGGGAAAAGAGTACTTGATTTCTCTACCCCTTCAAAAGGCGTACTTTTACTCTATCCAATAGTGTCATCTTCCCTGTTGGCATCTCACACAAGACGGATACTTAATGATCCCTATTCTTCAAGTTCATTCGGATGGATGAATATTTTCAGTGTTAGAGAAACTTCTACTTATACAAAATTGCTGCATATAAATGTATTGTCCGCTCTTACTTATAATCTCCCCCTTGCCAAAAACAGGAATTTTAGGTATAAGTCAATGATAGCATAAGAAATTTATCTCCATTTCTTTTCGTCTTTCTCGCTATGCAGGATTTAGCCATGCGCAAGTCGCACGATGTCGCTCCCCCGAAGACCCTTTTTGGGTTTATTGTTTTTTTCATAAAAAAACAATGGATTAAATTTGCTTTTATTCAAGTTTTTTGGCTCGCATGGGCTATTGATCAAACCATCTTTCCCTTTCTTTTTGGAAAGATCATCGATGGGTTCACGAATTATATAGGAGACAGAAATTATGCCTGGGATATTTTAAAAACCCCTATCCTTGCAGCTATGGGATTGTGGATTGGGCTTGAAATAGCTTTCCGACTGGGCGGCGTTTTTATAGCGTTGACTTTCCCCACACTCGAAAAACAAATCCGCATGTATATGTTTTCTCATATGCAAGATCAATCCCATGCTTATTTTTCAACTCATTTTGCGGGAAATATATCAACCAAAATTTCAGATATGGTTGATAATGTAAGTCACCTTCTTCAACTCATAATAACGATGTTTTTTCCTACTTTTATAGCTGTTGTCATTGCTTCCTTCTTATTTTATCAATTAAGCCCTTTTTTTGCCTCTGTTCTTCTGGGCTGGGCCTTAATCCATATTGGAATTGGAATCGCTTATGCTTCTCGTTGTTCTTATTATTCCCATATACATTCTGAAACACGCAGCCAACTTAATGGACGTATTGTAGACAGCCTCACGAATTATTTTGCCGTTAAAATTTTTGCGAATAAAAAATATGAGCTCAAGCATGTGGGGATCGCACAAAAACAAGAACAAAAACTTAATAAACAGCAACTTTTATATATCGAGAAGGTCCGTGTTACCTTAGGGATTTTAACCTTTTTTGGCCCCGGTGTTGCTCTTAATGGCTATGCTTATTGGTGTTGGGTCCATCATTTAATTTCTGTTGGAGATGTCGTTCTTGTTTTCAATACTTCTTGGAATATTATCATGATGTTATGGTGGTCTAGTGTTGAATTACCAAACTTTTTTAAAGAAATAGGCATTTGCCAACAAGCCCTTTCCCTTCTGCAAGATCCCATTCTCCTTAGAGACGCTCTTAAAGCTCGAGAACTGAAGGTAGATCAAGGGAAGATACAGTTTCAAAAAGTACATTTTCAATACGAACATGCAACGCCTCTTTTTAGCAATAAATCAATTGTCATTCATCCGGGGCAAAAAGTAGGGCTTGTTGGGTATTCGGGAAGCGGGAAAACAACATTTGCTAATCTTATTTTACGTCTTTTTGATATCCAAACAGGACGTATTCTTATTGATAACCAAGACATTGCAATGGTAACGCAAGAAAGCCTTCGAAAAGCAATTTCACTTATCCCTCAAGATCCAACTCTCTTCCATCGCACGGTTATGGAGAATATCCGTTATGGGCGTCCTGAAGCTTCTGATGAAGAAGTCCTCGTGGCAGCTCAAAAAGCCCATGCTCATGAGTTTATCATGAAGTTTCAGCAAGGGTACCACACTCTTGTAGGCGAGCGTGGCATGCGGCTTTCGGGAGGTCAACGGCAACGTATCGCCATTGCTCGCGCGATTTTAAAAAATGCACCTCTTCTTATTTTGGATGAGGCCACAAGCGCCCTCGATTCCATCACCGAGAATCAAATTCAAGAAAGTCTTTCTCTTCTTATGGAAGGCAGAACGACTCTCGTTATTGCCCATCGACTTTCAACTCTTTTAAGTATGAATCGACTCCTTGTATTTGAACGGGGCAAAATCGTTGAGGAGGGCGATCATGCCTCCTTGATTGCCAAGAAGGGGCTTTATCTCTCCATGTGGGAAGCACAGGTGGGTGGATTTTTACCAGAAGTAAATTCCTAAGAATTTATATGTTTACTTTTCCACAAAGAGGCGAGAACGGATATAAAAAGAATAAAAATTATAACTCCTAAGGAAAGGCCTAGTGGAATTTGAATGTGATGGGTTGCAATAAGTTTGAAACCTATAAATCCCAAAATGACGGAAAGGGCATGTTGAAGATAATAAAAACGAGGAATCATATGGGCTAATAAAAAATAAAGAGCCCGTAATCCCAAAATAGCAAAAATATTAGACGTAAATACGATAAAAGGATCAAGAGTAATAGCAAAAATAGCAGGAATTGAATCAATGGCAAAGACAACGTCACAGATTTCAATCGTTAACAGAACGATGAAAGCTGGGGTTGCAAACCATTTTCCATTAATATAAAGAAAAAATCGCCGACCTTTATAATTTTCTCTTAGAGGAATCCATTTTCTTACCCAAAGAATAATGGAATTTGCTTCGATGTTAACGGGTTCATGCCGCTCGTTGTAAATTTTATAACTTGAATAAATCAAAAGACCTCCAAATACATACAAAATCCAATCAAAGGAGTCGATAAGTTTGATTCCAATAAGAATGAGGAGAAGACGAAAAACAATAGCTCCCAAAACACCCCAAAATAGAATTCGATGTTGATGGCGGGGAGAAATTTCAAATAACTTAAAAACGACAATAAAGACGAACATATTATCGAGACTGAGAAGTTTTTCGAGAAGATAGCCTGTGAAAAAAGCTAGGGCCGGTTCTTCTCCCTTCCAATACCAAATAAAAAAATTAAAAAGTAAGGCAAGAGTGATCCATGCAACACTGGTTTTAAAGGCTTCTCGCACCGAAATGATATGCGGTCTTCGGTTAAAAATACCTAAATCTAAAATAACAAAAATGAGGATAAGGCCAACAAGTCCTATCCACGGAAAGATAGTTTCCACTGAATTTTCTCCTTTTTGAGAAAATATAGAAGAAAGTTATTAAAAGATCGTTTCCAAAAAAGGAAAAATTAGTTTAGCATATTAAAAAGAGAGGACTTAATTTAAATGGCTTGGTCTCCTTTTCAACTGCCTTCTTATGTTATCATTAACGATCCTTTTTCGGAGAAAAGGGACGTTCTCACAAAGCCTGCGAAAACTATAGCTTTTCCATTGACTGAAAAGATCCTTAAAATCATCCAGCGGTTAGAAGCCAAATTTGACCAAGAAGAAAATTGTGCGGGTCTTGCTGCTCCTCAAATTGGGTATAGCTATCGCATCATTATTTTAGCAGCGGAAGAGGATGAAGAAATCAAAAAATTTAGACCTGATTTCTCTGATACACTCCCTAAATCCATTTGGATTAACCCTTCTTTTACGCCGTTGTCTTCCGAAAAAACAACTGATTGGGAAGCGTGTTTTTCGGTTGCTAACTTAGTCGCTCGTGTTCCTCGATTTACAGAGATTGCTTATGAAGCTTGGACATCTGATGGCCAGAAAGTTCAAGGTACTGCTAGAGGATTTTTAGCGCGCCTTATTCAACATGAAATTGATCATCTGAATGGAATTCTCTTTATCAACCATGTCCCTGAAAATGAGTTGATTACACGTGAAGAGTTCAAGAAGATGAAGGAGAACTCATAACCTCTGGAAAGGAAAAGAAATGTCTCAAGCTGTTTTCCAAACCCAAATACTCCCCCATGGATTTGTTTATCTTCACGATATTGACAACTCCATTTTACAAGAAGTTCGATATGCAGGATTTCACAACTTTGTAGGGCGCCCCCTTCCTTCCTATCATTCTTCTGTTATTATCACAACAGAACCCCTCGCCCTTGCCTTAAAGGCTGTACAAGAAGAACTCAAGCCTTTTTCTTTAACACTCAAAGTTTATGATGCTTATAGACCTCAAGATGCGGTAGATGCTTTTGATCAATGGGCACAGAATCCGATGGATCAACTTATGAAAGCTGAATTTTATCCTCATATTCATAAAAAAGATGTTTTTGACCTTGGCTATATCGCAAGGCGTTCTTCCCATACACGGGGCAGTGCGGTCGATTTAACCCTTGTCCCCCTTCCTGTCCCCCATCAACCCACTTGGAAACCTGGAGACTCTCTTGTGGATGGAGGTCTTTCTAAGGATAAAAGATTTCCTGATAATTCAATCGATATGGGAACAGGCTTTGATTATCTTGATGAACTTTCTCATACCATGAATTCTGCTTTGCCGCTTGAAGTGAAAGGAAACCGCCTGCTTCTCAAAACCTTAATGGAAAAACATGGATTTGAAAATTACCACAAAGAATGGTGGCATTTTGGTTTAATGAACGAGCCCTATCCAGATACATATTTTAATTTCCCTGTAGCTTAAAATGTGGCTCACTCATCCACCTTTCTCAGGACTAAAATGGTCAGGATATTTATGAGGAACATTAACCCATGAGTCAGCATCTAAGGGTGGCGTTTTTTTACGTGTAATATTTGGCCATCGCGCAGCATATTGGGCGTTCAGCTCAACCCATTTTTCCATGAGGGGTTCTGTATCTGGAAGGATAGCATTAATTGGACATTCAGGCTGGCAGACTCCACAATCAATACATTCCTCCGGATTAATAACCAGCATATTTTCCCCTTCATAAAAACAATCAACGGGACAAACCTCAACACAATCTGTATATTTACATTTGATACAGGCTTCTGTGACGACATAAGTCATAATAAAATCCTTTACTTTCTTTAAACATAAGCCCCTAAATGAGTCATTATAAGAAAATATACATATCCTTTTTCATATTTCCTTACACGCCAATGAGAATGACAAGCGGTGGGGTAATAAAGGTTCAAAAACTCTTGCGTGGCATTCATGATGAATATAATCGTGATTAATTAAACAAGCGGCTGTGAAATTAAGGTATACAACCTTCTTTTTCAAACTCAAAAAAGAGCGGAGAAAAGCTTCGCCTCCCCATTTCTTTCTTAACAAATTATCTTAACGAATTACGTTAAGAATTCTTGCTTCTCGACCTCGTTCAGAACTTGAAACTTTGATTAACACACGAACCCCAGGCTCAAGAGACTCGTATCCAGCTGCTCGAAGAACAGATGCATGCAAGAAGATATCTCTTCCTCCGTCATCTGGATAGACAAATCCAAAGCCTTTCAATGGATTAAACCATTTCACTTCCCCTTCAACTTCCTCCAGACTTTCGGGATCAAAAGCCGGAGAACGCGGCCCCAAAAAAGCGGGTGAAAACCGTGGCTCGCGAGGAGAAAATTTAACCTCTAAAACTCTAAAAACCTGCCGCCCATCACTTCCGGGCTCAACATTGCGTCTTCCTGGTCCAATTTCACAAACGAGGCGATCTCCTTCCTCTACACGTCGACAACCAGCAGCATCTAATACGGAAAAATGCATAAATATATCAGCTGAATCATCATCAACAACTAAAAAGCCATACCCTTTTTCTGGACTGTACCATTTTACTTTAGCTTCGACCCGTTCAAGTTCATTCTTATTTACTTCGTTCATTAAAGCTTGGTTCATCATTTTTTAACTACTCCCACTCAATTGCGACAACTTATGCTTTCCTTTATTAGGAAATCAAGAAAATCAAAGAGAAAACTGCTCTATTTTTTTGAAAAGTTGCATAAATACAACTCCCCTTTTCTCCCTTTTTCACATAATATAGCACAATTAAAATCACCTCTCAATATTTATTGTTATATTGAAAGATAATAGATTTTTTTCTTTGTATTTATTTATTTTTCTTATATAATAAAAATTGTTCTTTTGTTATAAGAGAAAAAGATCTTAGGAATATTAAAAAGAGCCTTTCCCTTTTTGAAACGAGATGCAAAATAAAGGTCTTCATTCATATTATGAACACCACATTTCTTTTCTTGAAGATAGGCCAAAACCGATTTAGATTTTCTACATAAAGACACATTTATTCATCCTGAAGGAGAATCATATGACCGCAAAGGACATTCTTAAACAAACTACCTTAAAGCTTGAATTTTTATGTGAATCTTATGAGAAAACCACTTTAGTAAAACTAGAAGATCTTGAGGAAACGGTTGTTCACCTAGGTCAAGAGGTCCAGACGCTGGATCTTGCCTCCGATCAAACCTTAAAGAAAGAAATAAATAGCCTTCAAAGTACCCTCCTCAAACTTTCCTCATTGTTGCAAGAACAACAAGAAAATCTTGAACGTCAAGTTCAAGAGATTCATCTCCATCAACGTGCTCTGGGCGCTTATGCACGTGTTGCTAATAATAACGTAGGATCGTTTGCATAGAGCCTCTGATTACTGGTAGCTGAGCGCTCGTCGACGTGTTTCTCCGTAACTGAGAGAAACAATAGCAGCCATCAATACAAACGCCCCAAAGCATGTCCAAAAGGAAGGGATTTCACCAAAGGCTGCTAAACCAATAAGAGCGCTCGCAAACCACTTTGTAAACCCGTAAGGGATAAGATAGCTAACTTCAGCCGATGCATAAGCTTTACTAAGACAAAGATGTGCACTTGCTGCAAGCCCCCCCATCATCAAAAGCCATGGCCATTGCCAGGAAGTGGGAGTCACGCCATAGATAAGAGTGGGGATGAAAAGAACCGGTGCCGTAAAAAGAAGAAGATAAATGACAATCAATTGAGGAGAATCCTCTTTTGTTAAGCGACGTATGATCAGGGTAGCTCCTGAGAAACAGCTGGCCGCCAACACAGGTAAAAGAGCGATCAAGCTTAAAGTTTCAGGAATGAACATTGTCTGAGAGATGAGCCCCCCTCCTACAAAACCAATTAAAATAGAGAAGCTACGCTCCATTCCCACGTTCTCTTTAAGGAAAATACGCGCGCCCACGACTGTAATAAGAGGACCTAAAAACATCAACGCCACAGCTTGAGCGAGCTGCATATAAGCCAGCGACATATACCATAACACAATGCCAATGGCCGAAAGGCCAATACGGCACACTTGCAAAAAAGGACGCCTTGTTTTTAAGGATTCAGGACCGTTCTGAAGAATCCAAGGCACCAGAAAAATAAGACCAAACAAATTTTGAAAAAAGGCGACCTCGAAAGCGGGGAGAGGTTGTTGCCCTACCGCTTCAGCCGTGGAGGAAAGATATCGAACAATACCATTAATTGCCGAAAAACATAAAAAAGACGATATTTTCCAAAAAGCTCCTCGAAAATGGGGTGAAGCCTTCCAAAAAATGATGACGGGCGTGATCATGCTATCGCGGGTTGAGGTGAAGAATGTTTTTTTACTTTCATATGCTGAACCTCATATTTACATAGGCTAATCGTCGCTAAAAGAATAAAGAAGGATCCAAGAACTGTCCAGTGAGTTGGCCACTCACTAAAGAAAATCATCCCAATCACAGCCCCTGCAATAAGACGAGTAAAACTCATAGGGATAAGATAAGTAATATCCGCAATCACATACGCATATTGTAAGAAAATATAAGCAGCAGCTAAAAATCCTCCCATCATAATAAGGTATGGCCATTGCCAGAAAAGGGGCGTTACCCACTCAAAAAAAGAGGCAAAACCTAAAATGGGTAAGGAGAAAAGAAAAAGGTAAAGACAAACCGTTTGAGGCGTATCATTCTTCAACTGTTTCTTTGCAAGAACGGCGGACGTTGCATAGCAAGCAGTAGCCATTACGGGGAAAAAAATGAGGAGGCCAATATCCATCCAATTGGCTTCACTCTTAAATATCTCATGGCCTGTAATCATGAGTGCACCTGCAATTGCCGTTCCAATAGCAAACGCACGGGCCCATCCACACTTTTCTCCTAAGAAAATCTTGGCACCTACTGTTGTAAAAAGAGGAGAAGCTGCGTATTTAAAGGCTATCACCTGAACAATAGGCATCTTCGAAAGACCCACAAACCACAGAACAATACCCATCGACGCCGCTAAGCCTCGAGCCCCATTAAGAAAAAAAGAATTCTTGGATTTACAGGCGGCTATTCCACTCGATAAAATCCATGGAAGAATAAACAAAAGACCGAAAAGGGTTTCGAAAAACGCCAGCTCCTGTGCGGGTATGAGAGGCAGACCAGCTTCCTTAGCCGTTAAAGAAAAATAGCGAACGCACCCATTTATTCCTGAAAAACTTAGACAAGAACAAACTTTAAAAAGGGCACCCTTTATTGCAGGATCACGCCATTTTTCCCAAAAACCCCTATTTGCAACACTGGGTAGAGTTGTAGACACATCGGTCATAGATTTAAACTTTTACCTCTCAAAAAGGGCACCCGACTTCCCATATAGCAATTCGGTCTCTCTTTTTCCAGCTTTCTTTTTTATCAAAACAAAACGTATTGAATGTGTGGATATAAATTTTGTTAGGATGAAATCTTAGGTTCACGTTTTAAGAACAACTTTTAATTGAGGTTGTTCTACAATAAACCGCCACAACTTTTCCTGTCCTTGACGAATGCCAATGCGGGGTGTGGTTACATAGGAAAAGGAAAAAGAAGAAGGTTTAACATAAAAGGTCTCACTTTCCGTCAGATCAATAGCATTGTGTTCACGGGTGATGCCTAAGTGACGACAAAGCTTTCCTGGACCATTCAAAAAAAGTAAAGAAGGTTCCCTTAATATCATTCCCCGAATAAGGACGGCTGCGGGCATTCCCTCTTCTTCTGTAACGAAATTAAGGCAATGATACATACCATAAATGAAGTAAACATAGGTCAATCCGGGTGGACCAAACATCACCTCGGTGCGTTTCGTTTTCCCTCGAAAAGCGTGGCATGCAGGATCATCTTTCCCGATATAAGCTTCAGTTTCAGTAATAATCCCTAAAAAATTCCTAAACACAAGCGCTTTTCCGAGGAGTTCCTGAGCAACGATAAGAGTCGGGCGATTAAAGAAATCTCGCAAAAGCCGTTCAGCCATGGCTTCTCCATAAGAAAATTTTTTGAATTATTTTTTGGGGAATTTTGGGTAAAGATAAAACTTCATCGATCCGACGATCGAGAAAATTCCAAGTCTTGTGAAACTCTTCCGAATTATCTTGAAGCCAATACAAAAATGTAGAGGAATAAACCCAGCTTAAAAGAGCCCTCTTGGTATAAAAATTATAGTCGGTTGACGTGTCTCCCGCATAATACCAAATCTCATTAACGGTTTGATAAAGAAGTTGACTTGCTTGACTCAGATGAGAAGGAAAGGCTAAGTAAACAGCCGTTTTGCGTGCCGCTTCTCGATAAGGAATAAGAAGGGCCAAGCGCGTTTTAACTCCCAACGCGACTCTTTCTCTTACCCTAAACCCTTCAGAAGAAGGAAGGTTGACTCGCATCTCTTGATCGAGAAGATGGCTCCAATAAGAAACGGCTTCAAGAGGCGCCAGTGGGAAAAGCCTCCATGAATAGGAGGGATCTACACCTATCTCACTTGCCGCTCTTTCCAAAAGATCTTGAGACCATCCCTCAAATGGAACGTGGATAAGAGCGCGTTCTAAAATTTTCTTTTTAAGCTCATTCCGTGAATCCATACTTTTCCCTTTTCTTAATAATTTTTATATACTATGTTTAAATGGTTTTATTCAACTTTTAGATTAATTTTGGAAGGAGGTGTCAAAGGTTTATGCAAGTTATTGTCCGCGACAATAATGTTGATCAAGCGCTTCGTGTTCTCAAGAAAAGAATGCAACGAGAAGGTATTTTTCGAGAGATGAAGCTCCGTCGATATTACGAAAAACCTTCCGAGCGAAAAGCCCGCGAGCGAGCTGAAGCCGTTAGACGAGCCCGCAAACTCGCCCGCAAACGCACTGAGCGAGAGGGCTAAGTTAAGCTCTAAATTCCCCCATTTTTGGGGGAATTTTTTTATGTATTTACTAAAATTTTCTCTCTCGGATTAGGAGAGATTTAGGATCCCTATCCGGACGTTTGAGAGACAGCGGACCTTTATGCCCAGAACTCAAGAATTTTATTTAACCGCTTATGCAGCATGGCTCCCTTTTGCAACGCAAGATAAATTCACAAACTTTTTAATGGACTCCGAAATATAACTGCGTGCATCTTCACCCACGAAATGATGATTCCCAAAAGAAAAACTGCGCAACATCACATTATTAGCATGCTTAAGATCACCTACAACCCTATGCTTATAAAGCTTCATAGCAGGTTGAGCTGCTATATTACCGCAAATAATGGGCCGGGTTTCTATTCCATTAGATTCTAAATAAGAGCGAATTTCAGAGACAGAAAAAGGTGCTTTTTGTGTAAGCGTTAAAGGAAAACCAAACCAAGAGTGCTCTCCCTTAGGAGTTTCATTTTGAACTCTGAAAATATCTCTAAATTCTTCAAAGTCTTTTGCCCAAGCGTGAGCATTGCGACGACGTGTTTCAACAAATGATTTGAGTTTTGGCAGTTGAAAAGAACCCATAGCTCCTTGAAGTTCTGTAGGACGTAGGTTATATCCAAGGTTTACAAATAAAAAGCGAGGATCAAAGCCTGGATGTTCTTTTAAATACTTATCTTTATTCTCTACTTCCCGAACCCAACCATGAGCTCTCAATATGCGCATAAGTTCAGCAATTTCAGTATCATTTGTGACTGTAATTCCTCCTTCAAGCGTACTAATGTGATGGGAGAAATAAAAACTAAACGTACCTACTGCTCCAAAAGACCCCACCGGCTTCCCATCGTAATAAGCCCCTAAAGCTTCGCAACAATCTTCAATTAAAACTAAATCTTTGGCACGACAAATATCAACAATTTCATCCATATTGCAAGGGTTTCCATAAACAGGGACAATCATTATGCCGCGTGTTTTTGGACCAATGGCTCTTTCAATTTCCATAGGATCAACATTGAGAGTTATGGGGTCAATATCTACGATCACAGGAGTTAAATTACATTGAATAAGAGGCCAAACTGTTGTAGACCACGACAACGCCGGTACAATTACCTCATCTCCTGGTCTTAGATAATTTTCTAATGCAGGATTCGTCAAAGCTGCAATAGCTAAAAGGTTGGCCGAAGACCCAGAGTTATTCATGACACCCTGCTTAAAACCGAAGTAATTGGCAAATTCTCTCTCAAATTTTTTGACTTTGGGACCCATGGTCACTTGAGTCGTAAGCATGCATTCGAGAGCAGCCATAATTTCTTCTTCCCCAAACGTAGCTTCATGTAAGCGGACTTTTGGATTTTTAAGATTAAATGAGAAATCATTCATCTCTTCAAAGCTTTCTTTTATGAGAAGGCCTAGTTTGTTTTTTAAAGTAGGATTTAATTGAGTCATCAGTCTCTCCTTTGTAATATAATTCTAAAATGGGCCTCGAAAGGCAACAATCTCCTTGGCTTCTTCGCTAACTGGGATCCAATCTTCTTTCATATTTATCAACTTATAGGCCCGCATCGCGATAGTCTTTGCACTTGGATAAAAAATATTTTCAAGATTCTTAGTCGTAGGGCAGGGTGTTTCTGCAAACCCCATTCGAGCGGCTCTAAAAGATTTTTCTTCTTGAAGCTTTTCAAAGACTTGAGTTATAATTTCCGCACTTGCCCCACAATTAAGCCACCCGCAATCAATTACAAGTAAACGTCCCGTTTTAAGAACAGAGGAAGCAATTAAGTCTATATCCATGGGGTACAACGTGACAGGATCAATCACTTCAGCGGTAATGCCTACTTCTTTTAGATGCGCTGCAGCTCTCAAAGCTTCAGCCACCATATGACTAATTCCTATAATCGTAATATCATCTCCTTCAGCCAAAATGCGGCCTTTCCCCAGAGGCACGGCAAAAGGCTCTTCAGGGACAATACCCTTTATTTCATAAAGCATCCGATGCTCAACAAAAATAACAGGGTTATTTTCACGAATGGATGATATGAGGGTTCCCTTAGCGTCATAAGGCGTAGTTGGCGCCACTACTTTGAGGCCTGGAACATGCATAAAAAAGGAATGAAATGCTTGAGAATGTTGAGCACCTTGCCCCCAACTTCTTCCAATCACATTTCTAACCACCAAAGGAACACTTTGCTTCCCCGCAAACATATAAGAGGTTTTAGCAGCTAAATTGACAAGCTGGTTCATACAAAGAAGGACAAAGTCCATACGCTGATGTACGTGAATCGGCCTGAGACCCGCAAGAGCCGCTCCGATGGCAACGCCAGTCATCCCATCTTCTGAAAGCGGAGTATCAAAGCTTCTATGAGATCCGAAAAAAGTATGAAGATCCTTAGTTGAGCCAAAAAGACCTTTCGGATCATCGGCGCCTAATCCAAGAACAATTACGTTTTCGTCCCGTTCCATTTCTTGATAAGTTGCTTCATAAATGGCTTCTCCGTACGTTATAGAACGAGAAGAAGTCTTATCAACTAAATACATGTTTATATAACTCCTCATTTTCAGGAAAGTGGCTAACTTCAGCGTACTGAATCGCGTCTTCTATTTTCTTCTCAACCGCTGCTTCAATACGTTTTTTTGAAAAATCATCGAGAAGGCCACCTAGGACGCTTACTTGATCCTTATCAATCCATTTCAGCGCGTCTTCTTTTGACCCCTTTCTTAAACCCCAATCCTCGAGAGGCCCCACATGATCACGTAATCTATAGGTATCAATTTCAAGGAAAAAAGGTCCTTCTCCTTGACGAATGCGCTCAACCATATTCTGGGCGGTTTTATAAACGTCAAGAATACTCCCACTTTCTATCCGTTCAGTCTGAAGCCCAAATGATTTCACACGCGTACAAAGATCTGTATTGGCCATTCGATCTTTGATATGCGTATAAATAGCATATTGATTATTCTCACAGATAAAAAGGACGGGAAGCTTCTTAAGAGCCGCAAAATTAAGGGTTTCGTAAAAAACGCCTTCTTCTGTTGCTCCATCACCAAAAAAACAAGCAACAAGAGAAGAAGATTTCTGATTTTTAAGAGCAAGAGCATAGCCTGCAGCATGGGGAATGGAAGTTGAAACAATAGCAGAGGTTCCCATCATTCCTACCTTATTATCAATAAGGTGCATCGATCCACCTTTTCCACGAGCGCATCCTGCCTCTTTCCCATAAAGCTCCGCTATCATCTCATTAATATCGCCGCCCTTAGCTAAGTAGAGAGCATGGCCTCTATAGGTCCCGAAGGCCACGTCATGAGGATCTAATGCTTCACATACACCCACTGAAATGAATTCCTGACCTATGGAAAGGTGAACCGGGCTTTTAATTTTATCCGAGGGATAAAGACGAATGATTTCTTCCTCAACCCGTCTAATAAGATAGAGCTTTTCATAAAAACGTTGATAATCTGGTGTTTTTTCCATTAAATACTGATCTCCTCATAAATTCCGCATACAATTATCATATGGCACCTTAAAAATCATTCATAATTTTCACAATACCAATTATAAGCACGGGTTAACCCTTCGGATAAAGAAACTTTTGGGTGCCATCCTAAAGAAAGAATCTTGTTGCTATCCAGAGCCTTTCTCATGATCCCATCCGGTTTAGATGTATCGAAAATAAACCCCCCCTGATATCCAACGGTTGCTGCTATTTCTTTAACGAGTTCTTTAATAGATACTTCTTGTTGACAACCTATATTGATGATTTCAGAGGAGGAGTATGTCTTCATAAGAAAGATGCAGGCATCAGCCAAATCTCCTACGTACATAAGCTCACGTAGAGGATTACCACTTCCCCAAATCTCTACGCTTTTTATTTCTGCCTTTTTGCTCTCGTGTAAACGTCGCATTAAAGCTGGAATAACATGGGACTGCTCGGGATCAAAATTATCAAACTCCCCATACACATTTGTTGGCATCCCAACAATAAAATTACATCCATATTGTTTCCGGTAGGCCTGGCACATCTTAATGCCAGCAAGCTTAGCAATTGCATACCATTCATTTGTCGGTTCTGGAGGACCTTTTAATAGATCTTCTTCCTTTACAGGCTGGGGAGCCTCTTTAGGATAGCTACAACTCGATCCTAAGAATAAAAGTTTTTCTACTCCGTGTTGCCAACTGGCATGGATAACGTTCGTTTGAATTGTAAGGTTTTGAAATATGAATTCAGCCGCATACGTATTATTAGCATGAATACCTCCGACACGTGCGGCAAGCAGGAAAACAATATCAGGATTATTAGTTTTGAGCCAGTCCTCCACAGCTATCTTAGAAAAAAGATCTAATTCCGTACGCGTTGGAGCAAAGACAGAGCAATTTTCATCTTTTAATCTTTTTAAAAGAGCATGGCCTACCATGCCACTACCACCGGCTACCCAGATACGTTTCCCTTCAAGGGAAAGTAAAGAAGATGAAGTATTTTCCATGTTTTAACCAACAGCGATCTTCTTGGCCGGGAGATTGTAAGCTTTCCACCATTCGATTGTTTCCCGCAAACCATTTTCGAGAGAAATTTTAGGCTCCCATCCAAAGGCTTCTTTTGCACGCTTGCAATCAAGGTGAATATTTGTCTTGATGGTGGGGCTAGAGAGATTATGGTTGAGAGAAAGCTTTTTTTCAGATAGCTGGACGATCGTTTGCACCAAATCTTTAATCGATGTGGGATGGCCAATACCGCAATTTAAAAGTTCGTAAGAAGAGGTCTGTTTTTGAATAGCTAATTCTACAAAATTGACAAGGTCCTTGACGTGAAGAAAATCTCTTTCTTCTTCGCCCGTTCCCCACACCTCTATCTCTCCTTCAGAAGGCGCTGACATAACTTTTGTAATCGTTGCTCCTAAAACGTGACTTCTTTCAAGATCAAATTTATCATAAGGACCATAAATATTAGAGTGGCGAATGACGGTGAATTTGGTATCACTAATACGTGAATAAAAATCGCACATCCTCTCTATATAAACTTTTGTAGAACCTACCCCAAAATAACGAGGATGCATAGGAGCACTTTCATCAAAATCTTCTTCTCGCAGGGCTTTATCAGAAGAAGGATACATGACGGTACAGCTAAAAAAGATAAATTGCTCAATTTTATTTTCATAAGCTTGCCTCAATAAAAGAGAATTCATCACCGCATTATCTGTAACATGAATATAAGGTTTAGTTAAAATGTCCTTTGATCCAGAGGTCGTTGCTGCAGCTTGGACGACGATATTTACTCCCTTTAAACACTTTTCAACATCCACTGGATTTGTAAGATCTGCCTTTATCCAATTCACATTTTCACACTGAAAAAGAGGACGCTTGTTGTAAATAGCGACGACTTCAAAATTGTTGTTTAAAGCAAATCTCTCAACCATATTTCGGCCAATAAATCCTGTAGCTCCACATATAAGAATTTTTTGTTTCATTAAAATATCTTTCTTTTTTATTAACGTCCGCCAGTTACAGGAAGTATAGTTCCTGTTATATAAGAACTTTCGTCAGAGAGAAGCCACAGTGCTGCTTTGGCAACATCTTGTGATTTTCCGAGCCGGCCAAGAGGAATTGACTGGGCTATCTCTTGCATCTTTTCCGGGTCAGAAAAAGAATTTTGATCGGTTGCAATAATTCCGGGGCTTAAGGCATTAACGCGTATTCCCTTTTTAGCTCCCTCTCTTGCAAGAGAAATAGTAATTGTATTTATAGAACCTTTTGAGGCAGCATAAGGTAGGAGAAGGTTGCCCCCAAAGACAGCAGCTTGAGAGGAAATGTTCAAAACAACTCCCCCCCTATTCAGCTTTTTAATGGCTTTTTGTGAACAAAGAAGCGTCCCAAATACATTGACCTTAAAAACATCTTCCCACTCACAAGGAGACATATCTTCAAATTTCTTCCGTTCTCCAGAAATACCTGCGTTATTTACAAGAGCATGAAGGGGAGCTCCAAGATTTTCCGCCGCTTGAAATAAAGCATTCACATCTTCATACTTAGAAATATCTGCTTTAATAGCGACTACAGCAATGCCATGATTACGAGCCTGCTCCGCAACGTTTTCAGCAGCTTGCGGATTATTTAAGTAGCTAAAACATACATTATACCCACAAGCCGCTGCTTCCAGAACAATAGCTTTCCCTATGCCTCGACTTCCTCCTGTTACAATAATTGTGGTGTTGCGCAGCATAAGTTTATACTGCAGTTTTTGTGGGAATCATTAGAGGATCAGTAAAAGCATTATAACGTTTATGTGTCACCGCAATATTATTGATATACCAGTTTATTGTCTCTTTAATTCCTTCTTGTGTAGACGTCTTAGGAAAAAAGCCATAAGATTCGGCGCGCGTCATATCCATAAGCCTTTTGGCATCTCCCGAAGGCTTTGATTTATCCCATTGAACTTTTGGAGAGTGGTGAACGTTATTTGTGATAATTTCTACAATTTCTCGAATGGTTACTCCCTCCCCGCTTCCTAAGTTGAGAGGTTCATTTATTCCTTTTTCAACTGCTAACATCATGCCTCTGGCAACATCTTTCGCATAAATAAAATCCCTCACTTGTGTCCCATCTCCCCACACAACTAAAGGGTTTTCCCCTTCCAATACACGCCGAATAAGTGCCGGAATAACCATTGCATTATTTGGATCAAAATTATCATAAGGACCATAAACGTTAGCAGGACGAACAATAGAAATTTTATCCCAACCATACTCAATTTTGTAGGCTTCTGCTTGCAATTCTCCCATTCGTTTTGCCCAACCAGCAAAACGATCATTTGGTGAAGGAAATGTACTCCACACATCGTCTTCATAGAAAATCTCAGCTGGCGCATAAACACCGATACTGCTTGTGAAAAGAAACCTTTCAACACCTGCTCGGCGAGCGGCTTCCATCATGTTAATGCTAAACATTAGGGTAGGGACAAAAAAGCTTGCTGGACGCTTAGCTGTCATAGCTGGTGAGCCCTTAACACCTGCAAGCTGAAAAACGATTTCCATACCTTTACAAACCTGCAAGCAATCCTCAAAAGAGCGCAAATCAACTTGTTGAAAAGCTGCACCTGGAGGAGATCTTGAGGGATCATCAAGTGAAGCAACAGTAACTTCAGCACCGGCATCAATAAGCATTTCAACGAGAGGTCGTCCAATAAGTCCTGTTCCACCCGTTACTAAAACCTTTTTTCCTTGATAGAAAGTCAACTACAACTCCTCTTTTGTTTAAGTGCATCGATATTATGATGAGCAAAAAAGGAATCACTCAAAGCATAATTACTATAATCCTCGTTTTGATAAAAAATAAGCTGAGATCCTGAAAAATCAAATTTTATAGGAACGTATAAAAAATCATGAAGTGCGCTGAGGATCGCTTTCTGTTTTTCAGGTGAAGCAATAAACATCATAAAGCCTCCCCCTCCTGCTCCAAGGATTTTGCCCCCACAAGCCCCTGCTCGAATAGCTTTTTCATAAATATCATCTATAAAGGACGATGAAATACCTTTAGAAATATCTCGTTTCAAAAGCCAAGCTTCATGAAGCAGCTTTCCAAACTCACATATATCTCCTGTGGAAGACAGAATTTCCAAAGCGCTGTCAACCATTTGCCTTAGCGCATGAAGATTTTGAGATTTTTGAGAAAAAGAGGAGACTTTTTCTTTTGCTATAGTCGAAGCAGTCCTGGAAATACCGGTAAAAAAAAGCATAATACTTTTCTCCAGGGATTCTAATCGTTCTTTTGGCAAAATAATTGGCGTAACCGCAAAGCTATGATCTGGATTTATCGTAATTTTATTGAACCCCCCAAAGGAGACTGCTATCTGATCTTGGACGCCGACCTCCTCTTTAAGAAGAATTTTTTCGGCATAAATTGCCTCTTGTGCCAGGTCATATTTTGAAATCATGCGTTCATTCATAGCATGTAAAACATGATGTAACCCAACTGTAAAGGATGAACTTGATCCTAGGCCCGATCGAGCGGGCAAATCTCCATCATGGTGAATTTCAACCCCATGAGTAATGTTTAAATGCTGAAGAGCAGCTCTGACGGAAGGGTGTTCAATTTTATCATTTGAAGAAACTTTTTCAACCTTTCCCCACACGATACGACTCTTATGCTCAAAGAAAGGGGGGAGCACCCGTGCACTTATATAACAATATTTGTTGATAGTCGTTGAGAGAACGGACCCTCCATATTTTTCAAACCAAGCTGGATAATCTGTTCCTCCTCCAAAAAAAGATATCCTATAAGGTGTCCTACTAATGATCACGGAAATGCTTCAACTGATTTCGAGGTTAAATTTACAAAAAAAGCTTCTGATTTTTTATAAGAGTCGACAGTACCTATGTCAATGAATTTCCCCTCTGCAATTGAATACCCACACTTAATACCTTTAAGCCTGCATTGAAGTACCTCTGTTTCAAAGGAAAAAGAGCCGTTTAAATCCATTTTATCAAATAATTTTTTGGAAAGAACATAAATACCCGCATTAACAAGCCCCGGCAAAGCTGTCCCAGGATATTGAAATGTTAGGATACGATTTCTATCTACTTGAACTTGGCCATACCTTTCACAATTCTCAACTTCTCTTAAGGCAACGATAAGATCAAGATTCTCTTCACGATAAAGATGAAACAAGTGTTGAAGAGAAATGTCTAAGAAACTATCTCCATTTAAACAAAGAATAGGTTCATCTTCTGGATAAAATGAAAGCGCCTTTTGAAGCCCTCCCCCCGTTCCCAAAGGCTTTTCTTCCTCAGAATATCGAACAGACATCCCTTTATAAGAAGAACCAAAGTAATCGATGATTTTTTCTTTTAGATGATAAACAGCAAGAACAAGCTCTCTCACTCCTTGCTGTTGTAATGTATCCAAAAGTATAGCAAGAAAGGGCCTTTCCCCTATAGGGGCAAGAGGTTTTGGCACATCTTTAACCACTTCTGCAAGGCGCGTTCCAAAGCCGCCCGCAAGAACAATGGCTTTCATTACGCCACCTCTTGAGTAAGATGCGCAAACAAAGCGTTTTCAATGCACTCGCAAATAATATGCCCTATAATGATATGACATTCTTGGATTTTGGGCGTTTCGTAAGAAGGAACACATAAAATATGATCGCACATATTTCTCATTTTACCTCCCGACTCCCCCGTTAATCCTATGGTAATAAGTCCCCTTTTCTGCGCTTCCTTAAGCGCTTCAAGAATATTTTCTGAATTTCCCGAAGTAGAAATTGCAAAAAATATATCTCCTTTATCTCCCAACGCTGCTATTTGCCGAGCAAACACTTCTTTATAGCCATAATCATTTCCTATAGCTGTTAAAGCTGAGGTATCAACTGTAAGAGAAAGTGCACGAAGAGCGGGACGATCAAATTTTAAACGACTCACAAGCTCAGCAGCTAAATGCTGAGAATCTGCTGCACTTCCTCCATTGCCCGCAAAAAGAATCTTTTTCCCTGCTCGAAGCGCATCGAGAGAACAGTTAATAATAGATTCAATTTCATTTAAAATGACATCATTTTTCATTATATGATTTATAACATTTTGAGTTTTTTGAATTTCATTTTTGATGAGATGTATCATTTTTTAGACCCTATCTTTGCAAATAATGAGGAGATTCCTCTATTTTTTCACGCCAATAATTTAACAAATCACTCATAGTCGTTTCAAAAGAGATTTCAGGATACCATCCCGTATGTTTTCGAAACTTGTCTGTATTGGGCACTTGTAAATCAGCATCAATGGGACGAAGACGATCAGGGTCCACTTCAATTCGAATATCATCTTTTTTAAAAGATAAAGATACAAGAAAATCTAACACGTCTTTTACGCTACAGGTATAGGTTCCCCCAATATTATAATACTCTCCTGCAATGGGATTCATCGTTAAAAGCATATAATAGGCCTTCACGGCATCACGGACATCAGCAAAGGTTCTTAGGGAGTGAAGATTACCCACTCTGATCACCGGAGGAATAAGTCCCTTTTCAATCATTGCAATTTGTTTTGCAAATGTAGACTCAGCAAAAACATCTCCTCTCCGAGGGCCGGTGTGGGTAAACATGCGCGTTGTCATTACTTTAAGCCCATAAGCTTCAGCATAGTATCTTCCTACAAGATCTGTCCCTACTTTTGAAATAGCGTATGGAGATGCGGGGTGAAAAGTACATTCCTCATCAATAGGCAACTTTTCTTTGGGGACACGGCCAAACACCTCTGAAGAAGCGCATACGTGAACAAGAGTCTCTTTCATATGATTAAGCCGAATGGCCTCAAGAATGCGCGCAGTCCCTTGGATATTTGTTTCAAAAGTATCTAATGGAGATTCAAAACTGGTCTTGGGATAACTTTGAGCGGCAAGATGAAAGATATAATGAGGATCCGCACGTTTTATGACATCATTAATGGAAATATAATCTCTTAAATCCCCGTAAAGAAGAAAAATTCTTTTCTTCTCATTAATAAGAGGAACCAAATGAGAAATGTTATCGAGAGGACTCCTCCATCGACATAATCCATAAATATCCCAATCGGTATGTTTTAAAAGAAAATCGGCTAAATGTGAGCCAACCATTCCTGTAATACCCGTGATAAGTGCTCTTTTTTTCATTAATTTATCTATGCTCCAAACCCAGCAATCTCATTTTTCATTCTTTTGCAATCACTTGACCTTAGTCATTTTAGAATACAGTGCAGAATGAGAGAGACTGCCCAAATTTTAAAATTAGGACCCATTATTTATATATTCATGCCACTCCTTCGTTAGCTACAATTTTTTCTTCTTTTTTACAATTGTTTTCTATTCTAGCTTGAGAAAAAAAATTCTTAACCCTCTTCGAAATTAAGAAAGGCAATCAGCATAAGACTCTATACATGAGAGCTAAATTAGATTTAAAGAGAGAGGTATTCAATTAAACCACTCCTGATTGTTCATTCGCTTGAGAAAGGTGAGGATATAAATATCGCAAACAAACAGTTGCAATCCTTGTTAATTATTTTTATGGTACAGACGATCTTCCTTGGGGCGTAGCCAAGTGGTAAGGCAGCGGTTTTTGGTACCGCCATCCGTAGGTTCGAATCCTACCGCCCCAGCCATTTCTTTATTCTAATTAATAGATTTAATCCTCATTTTTCCATGCCATGGTGGCGTTCATAAGTTCCTACAAGGCTAGCTTCAGCAAGAATATGGCTACACATAGCATTTAAGAGATTGGATTTAGTAGCATTTTCGGGCAGTTGAAGAACGGTATCGAGAGCATAAAGTGTGAAGAAGTAACGGTGTCTCCCCCTCGGAGGGTTAGGCCCTCCATAGCCTGTTTTTCCCCAACTATTTGGACAACTTTGAATGCCATGGGGAAGCTGCTTAATTCCTTCCGCGAGCACACTGATGGAGGGGGGAATATTATAGAGCAGCCAATGATCCCACGTCCCATGAGGGGCATCCGGATCTTCACAGATGAGAGCCAAGGAGCGCGTTCCCTCAGGAATATCTTGCCATCTTAAAGGAGGAGAGATGTCTTCTCCTTCTCCGGTATATTTAATAGGTACATCTTCGAAATTTCCGAATGCAGAACTTACGATCTTCATCCCCTACCCTCATTTTATATTTTAATACATTATCAGAATGAAAGCTGAATGTCCAAAACCTTCGCGAGAATGACGATCGAGAAAATCTAACCTATATCAATCTGTTACTTACTCATCCCCCATTTTCAATGCCGCAAGGAACGCTGATTGAGGGATTTCAACGTTGCCAATTTGGCGCATTCGTTTTTTTCCTGCTTTTTGCTTTTCAAGTAACTTTCTTTTACGTGTGATATCTCCGCCATAGCACTTGGCCGTCACATCTTTTCTCAGCGCTGAGATGGTCTCACGAGCAATAACTTTTGCGCCGATGGCAGCTTGAATAGCAATTTTAAAGAGCTGACGAGGAATAAGGTCTTTGAGGCGTTGACAGAGTGCTCTTCCCCGGCTTTCTGCATGGGCGCGATGAACGATGGTTGAGAGTGCATCGACAGGATCTCCATTCACGAGAATGGAAAGTTTGACAAGGTGGCCTTCTTCATAGCCATCCATCTGATAGTCAAAACTAGCGTAGCCACGACTCACTGATTTTAAACGGTCATAAAAATCAAACACCACTTCGTTTAAAGGAAGGCGATAGACCACCATCGCCCGTGTTCCCACATAGGTAAGATCTAATTGAACCCCACGCCTTTCCGTACAAAGAGTCAGAACCGATCCTAAATATTCATCAGGAACAAGAATGGTGGCTTTAATCCAAGGTTCTTCCATTTTTTCAATTCGGACCACATCAGGCATATCCGCAGGATTATGGAGCTCAATCATTTCCCCGTTGGTCATGTAAAGCTTGTACACAACGCTCGGCGCTGTGGTAACAAGGTCAAGGTTAAATTCTCTTTCAAGACGTTCTTGAATGATCTCCAGATGAAGGAGACCTAAAAATCCACAACGAAAACCAAAGCCAAGAGCAGCGGAACTCTCTGGCTCAAACATAAAGCTTGCATCATTTAAACGAAGTTTCCCAAGGCTTTCCCGCAAATGTTCAAAATCAGCCGCATCCGCTGGGAAAAGTCCACAAAACACGACGGGAATACTCGGTTTAAAACCGGGCAGAGGAATCTCAGCGGGACGCTTTTCCTCCGTAATGGTATCTCCCACATTACAATCACTCACAGCCTTTATACCAGCTGTAAAAAAGCCAACTTCTCCTGGATGAAGAGCTGCAAGCGTTTCACGTTTTGGTGTAAAAACACCCACCTGATCTACAGGATACACCGATCCTGTTGACATCATTTTAATCTTCGTGCCAGGCTTTAAAATACCATCAACGATCCGAACAAGAATGATTACGCCTAAATAGGGGTCATACCAACTATCAATTAAAAGAGCCTTCAGAGGGGCGCCCTTGTCACCTTTAGGAGGAGGAAGCTTGTGAACAAGAGCTTCCAAAACGTCAGGAACGCCAATACCTGTCTTTGCGGATACAAGGATAGCCTCACTCGCATCAAGACCAATTACATCTTCGATTTGTTCTTTAACCCGATCTGGATCGGCTGCAGGCAAATCGACCTTATTTAACACAGGAATGATTTCATGGTTATTATCAATGGCTTGATAGACATTGGCTAATGTTTGAGCTTCAACCCCTTGGCTTGCATCCACAACGAGTAAGGATCCTTCGCACGCGGCTAAAGACCGGCTCACTTCATAAGCAAAATCCACGTGTCCCGGCGTATCCATCAAATTAAGTTGATAGGTTTCCCCATTTTTAGCCTTATATTTCAGGCGAACCGTTTGAGCTTTAATCGTGATTCCCCTCTCCCGTTCGATTTCCATTGTATCAAGGACTTGCTCTTTAAGTTCACGTTCGGAAAGCCCCCCACACAACTGAATGAGACGGTCAGCAAGGGTCGACTTCCCGTGATCGATATGGGCAATAATGGAAAAGTTTCGAATATGGCTTAAATCCGTCATTGACGTAACACTCCACCTGTACTTTGAGCAATCGATGAAATAATTTTTTGAGAAAGAATTTGAATCTCCTCATCCGTTAAAGTGCGATCTTTGGGTTGAAAGCGAACCCGAATTCCTAAAGATTTTTTGTTCTCACCCCTTTCAAAGACATCAAAAAGGATGATATTTTCAATAAGGGAAGGATCGACCTTCATAGCGGCTTTAATAAGGTTATCCGCAGGCACATCCCTCTCAACAACAAACGCAAAATCCCGTTCAACCGCTTGATAGGGGGAAAGCGTAAGCTTAGACTTGAGAGTTGTTTTCCGTTTGGGCAGAGGGATGCGGTCTATGAAAATTTCAAAGGCAACCACGGGACCCTTCACATCAAAGTTTTTAAGAATACGAGGGTGAAGCTCGCCAAAGTACCCTAAGACTTGAGAGCCCAATTTTAAAGCAGCTGAACGACCCGGATGATACCATGAAGGAGCCGTACGATCCCATTGAGGGGACAAACCCTCGAGAATCTGAAATACATCCGCTTTAATGTCATAAATATCGACGAGGCGTTTTTTCTCGCTCCAATGATCCGTATGAAAGGTCCCTGCTCTGAGACCCGTTGCCATGAGGCTTTGACCTTGAGGAGTAGGTGCCGAATATTGAGGTCCAATTTCAAATATCGAGACAGATTCAGCGCCTCGATTTTGATTATAGAGAACCCCTTTAAGCAAATGGGGCACGAGGCTAGGACGCATGGTATTAAGGTCTTGACTAAGGGGACTGAGCAAGACTAAATTTTCTTCCCCTCCCCCAAAAAGTTGAGCATGTTCTTTGGAAACAAAAGACCACGTCATCACTTCTATAAGCCCTCGATTAGCAAGACGATCTCTTATGGTAAAGCGCCTTTGTTGAAAAGGCGTTAATGGTTTTTGCTGAGGACGTTCTCTATAAGGTGTTGAAGGAATTTTATCATAGCCCTCAACCCTTAAGATTTCTTCCACAAGATCCGCCTCGTGTTCCACATTAAATCGCCACGTCGGAGGAAGGACATCCCATGTTTCTCTCTTCTCTTTTATTTCAAAGCCCAAGTTTATTAAAATATCTTGAGCACGTTGAGAGCTCACCTCTGTTCCTCCCAAACTTTGAATGCGAGAAGGACTGAATGTGATGGAGCCCCTTAAATCAGGTTCTTTCCCTGCCACAACTACGTCACTCGCCTCTCCTCCGCAAATGTCAAGAATCATCTGGGTTGCAGCCTCAAGCCCACGCAGAGTTGAGGCGGGATCAATACCCCTTTCAAACCGATAACGAGAGTCACTCAAAATCCCCAGGATTCGCCCCGTCATGGCAATGCAAATGGGATCGAAAAAAGCCGCTTCTAAAAAGACTGTCTGAGTTGTTTCATCGCAGCTTGTGCTTTCTCCTCCCATTACGCCCGCTAAAGAGATAACGCCTGAGGCATCTCTAATCACGATCATATCTTCGGTCAAGGTGTAGACCTTTCCGTCGAGAGCCTTAAAAGTCTCTCCTCCTCGTGAAAGGGAAACATGAAGATTTCCTTGGATTTTATCACCATCAAACACATGAAGAGGACGGGCCCTGTCGTATGCAAAGAAATTGGTGATATCCACAAGAGCCGAGATGGGGCGCAAGCCAATAGCTTCCAGTTTTTTCTGAAGCCAAAGCGGACTAGGGCCATTTTTAACACCACGAATCACCTTACCTGTAAAATGAGGGCACGCTTCAGGATCTACTCGGGGTATAAGAGGGCAAGGAAAAGAGATACGTGGTCTCTCTTCTTTGAAAGGCTTAAGTTTTCCGATTCCTGTGGCTGCCAGATCGCGCGCAATACCATAAACGCCTAAACAATCACCGCGATTGGGTGAAATTTCGATTTCAATAAAAATATCATCAAGACCCAACCATTTGGCGTAAGACTCTCCGAGAGGAGCTTTTGAATCCACCTCAATAATGCCTTCTGAGGTCTCTCCCAAAAGAAGCTCTTGGGCAGAACACATCATTCCAAAGCTTTCCACATCTCGCACTTTCCCCACTTTCAGAACTTGCTTTGTAGAAGGGATAATATCGCCAGGATGTGCAAGAACGGTCCTTAATCCACTACGCGCATTGGACGCGCCACACACAACTTGGAGAATTTCTTTTCCTGTATTCACGCGACACACTTTGAGACGATCCGCATTGGGATGTTTTTCAGCTTCCACAATTTCACAAATGGTAAATGGCGCGAGCATCTCGGTCTTATTTTCAATTTTATCCACGACAAGACCGAGACTGGTTAATTTTTCTGAAATTTTATCTAGAGACGCCGTCGTCTCTAGATGCTCTTTAAGCCAAGATAATGTAAATCTCATCCCTTACTCCCGTGCCTCTGTGGCAAATCCATAATGAGTGAGCCACCTTAAATCGGATTCAAAAAAGAGACGTAAATCCTCAATCCCATATTTCAACATCGCGATTCGCTCAAGCCCCATGCCAAAGGCAAAACCTTGGTAAATTTCTGGATCAATGTTGCAATTACGTAAAACATTAGGATGGACCATGCCACATCCCAAAATCTCAAGCCAAGCCCCATTTTTCCACATAATGTCAACTTCTGCTGAAGGTTCAGTAAACGGAAAATAGCCCGGCCGAAAGCGCAGTTTTAGATCAGGATCTTCAAAGAAGAGACGACAGAATTCTTCAAGGCACCCTTTTAAATGTCCCATATGGGTTTGTTTATCCACAACAAGTCCCTCAATTTGATGAAACATAGGTGTGTGGGTTGCATCGTACTCAGAACGATAAACTCGCCCAGGTGCGATGATACGAAGAGGAGGTTTCTCTTTCAACATGGTCCGGATTTGCACAGGTGACGTGTGAGTTCTTAAAACAAGAGGCTGTTCCTCCATGGGCGGGAGATAAAAGGTATCTTGTTCCTGTCTTGCCGGATGTTCGGGAGGAATATTAAGAGCTGTAAAGTTATAAAAATCTTCTTCAATATCGGGCCCTTCCCCAACCACAAACCCCATTTGTCCAAAAATATAAATGGCTTGGTCCATGACATGACTTAAAGGATGGATCTTTCCCGGTACAAATGGCCTCGGAGGTAAAGACACATCCAGGGTTTCAGAGCCGAGGCGAATAGTCAAGGATTCTTCCTCTAATTGATTTTTTCGCACCTCTAAGGCTGTTATCAGAGCCTCTTTAAGCGCATTCAGCTCGACTCCCATAACCTTACGTTCTTCAGGTGTCTTCTTGGCCAACTCCTTCATCAGCAACGTCACCCGGCCCTTTTTCCCCAGCGTTTGAACACGTAGGTCTTCCAACTCTTGAAGAGTCGCTACTTGTTCCAATTCGGTCAGGACTTGGCTTTTGAGTTCTCCCATCTTATCCATCAGAAATCCTTTATCAAAACTCTGATTCTTTATAGCATAAGGAAGGATCTTGTCACCAAGGGAGAATTAAATACGACTTCACAAAAAGTTTAATCCTTTCAAAAAGGATGGTAGGATGTAAAGATTCAAAAACCAGGAGAAATTTAATGAGAGAGAATTTTTATCCCTATGGTAAAATCGGGAGGAAAGTTTTTATTCGCATGGCCGGTGATGTTGAAAAGTTTTAATATCTCTCCCATTCTTTCATTTTGGTTTGGGGACCCACAAGCGCCAGACTACGGTGCTCCACGAACATTTTGGTTTCAAAGCACACCCCACCTCGATCGCGAGATTCGAGATCAATTTGAAGACTTACATCGAAAGGCAGCCAAGGGCGAGCTTGATATGCTTATGGAATCGCCAGAAGGCAGTTTAGCTCTTATCCTTTTACTCGATCAATTTCCCCGCAATATGTACCGCGGAACACCGCAAGCTTTTGCTTCAGATGCAAAAGCTCTTGAAATCGCCAAGCATGCTTTAGAAAAAAGGTTTGATCAAAGCCTCTTGCCCGTTCACAAAATGTTTCTTTACCTTCCTTTTGAGCATAGTGAAAATGTTGAAGATCAAGAGAACTCCGTTGCGCTTTTTAAGACACTCGGCAATGACGAAGGATTGGAATATGCTCTTCAGCACCGGGATATTATTGCTCGTTTTGGGCGGTTTCCTCACCGTAATGAAATCTTAGGGAGAAAAAGTACGCCTGATGAACTTAATTTTCTTAAAGAACCAGGAACCGATGGATTTGGGCAAGTCTTACCCAAATAAGTGAGGGTTAAAAGAATGATTTAGGCATCAACTGTTTTAATCTTCAGAGAGGGCAGTTTTATTTAAATTAGCCTGTGGCTTAAGCTGAGAAAAGTATTTCTTCAACAGATCCTGACACAGCGTAAAAGTTGCTTTGCGAGGAATACTTTGTCCTTTAGGAGCTCGATGATGAGGTAGAGTTTCATTAGCCGCCAGGAGAGCTCCATGACTACTTTTATTTAAACTCCCCCTTACAGAAACTCCACACCCTCTCAACCCCCGCACCCCACTATTTATCATTTGTAGGTGTTCTCTCTAGGTTAGATCTTTCTTCCCCTCTTTCAGCTCCTTTAAACGCGCTTGAGCCCTTTCATAGGTTTTGCTATTTATCGTCGCTTCCTCCAATGGAGGAGGAGCGTCTTGCCGAAGAGTGAAATTCCTTTTAAGGCTTCAAAAAAGAATCCTCTAGATTTAGAAGATAAAGTCTCCAATCGTGTCTTTCAGAACGTTATCGTAATACGAACAAGAGGCACCACTTAAAATTCAATATAATCGCCGAAATCGTTAATCTCAAAAACGGTTTTTCTACAATTTAAACGATTTTAGGTTCTCTTGGGGTTTCATCTACCTCGTCCTTCAATCTCTATTTCCGCAACAGGTCTATTTAACAAAATAGTAATATTTTCTGTGTTATGGTATTAAACATAAAATAATTGACTTAACTCTAAAAATTGAAAGGATTAAAAGATGAGCTTACAAAGAAAAATTTTAGGACTTGCGCTTTCTATGGCTCTTCTTCCTTCTTATTGTTTCTCCGCTACAAAAGAGATACGTTGCCCTACCTTCCCATCGGGCTTAACTACTTCTTATGAAGGGACCACATTTAAGGTGGAAGGAAGAGATATCGATGATCTGCTGTATACGACCCCTTCTGTTACCAAAGTGGCTGAAGAAAATTGGAAAATTTCTTGTAACTATTCGGATGATGATAGCAAGCACGTTCATTTAGTTGTTTTCCTTCCTACGAGTACCTATGAAAACTGTAAGGTTGCGGAGATTGAGGAGGACAAGGGGGTTATTTGTCAGAAAAAAGATTAATAGCACTTCCCCTTACCCCTATACGTAACACAGTTCACCTGAAGAAGTTCAGACAGAAGTGAGACAAAAAGGAAGTTGTTGTAGGGAGTGTGAAAGGGAGGGTAACGGGTAGCGTTATCCCCATTTTACACTCCCCCTTTTAGCCAACAAAAAAGGCCTCTAGGATAGGAATGTTCAAAACCCTAATCCAAAGGAGGCCTTTATGCACATAATTGGACTGCACAAAAACATTTATAAATTCTCTTCCTATAGCAAGTTAAACAATGGAGAAAATTAAAGTCTGAAAGAGTGTGCGATAAGACCCTGCCAGGACATTATCAGCATTAGCAAACCCACTTACTATCGCTATAAAGCCCGCTTAATAGAGTTAAACAAAGGCATTCTCCCTCCTTCAAAAAAACCTAAGTCCCTTCGAAAGCCTCTGTGGGGAGAAGCTGAAAGTCAGCTCATCCTTAGGCTTCGACGAGAAAACCCAACCTATGGCAAAGCCACGATCTCTGTCATTCGTGAACGAGATTTTGGGCTCAGTCGGAGTTAATCGCAAAAGTTGGTGACGAAGTCTATAAAGAGGCGGGCTTTTCATCAAGGCGATGATTTTCCAACCCTCAAAAACTTGGCACCAAAAATGACTTTTGGCAATTGATTTTTTTTTCATCTCTTTTTTATAGATTGAACTTACTGCAAAAGTAAGAGAGATATGCTAAGATGATATATGTTAGCATGTTGAAAAGGTTAGAGTATATCATTTGCAGAGCTTTTGGTGAATCAGCGTCGTATCAGTGAACTTGATAGGATGAAGAAATTGATTCGGTGGGATCGATTTCGGTATCGACTCAAGAAACTTTTGAGCCGTTCATTGGAGAGACACCCTCCCTATAATGGACCGACCCTGAAGCCGGATGAACGCGAAAAAGAGGCCGGTCCACTTATGGTTACAAGGCCCACATTTCAACGACAAAAAAAGGCCTTATTCGAAAAGCTAAGGCACCCTCAGCTGAGATCCACGATAGCCTCGTCTTTAGGGGAGTGTTTAGTCCCAGAGTGTGATGGAATGGTAAATAGAAAGGAAAGCAAACTTATTTTTTCATAAATCTCCCCTGGGTATAAGTTATTTGATTATAAAAACGCATGGTGCCGTCAGAGAGGATTGAACTCTCGACCTCACCCTTACCAAGGGTGTGCTCTACCACTGAGCTATGACGGCCATGTGTGCGCAAGATGCCATAGGAGGCCGTGTCAATCAAGAGACCAGTAAAAAAATTCTCAAGTGACAAAAAGAAAAAAAAGACGTAAGAGAAGACATATGAAAGAACCTGGCTCAAATTCTAAGCCTATTGAACACCCTTCAATTGCTCAACGGAAAAAATTGGTTGCAGCACGAAGGCAACGCCTTGCCCAAGCCTTGCGAGAAAATTTGCGAAAAAGGAAAGAACAAATCAGGGAAAGGCTTAAGCTTGCCGATGAGGAAAGAAAACTTGACTAACCCTCTCTTTTCTTAAAAAAACGGCTAAGTTTATTTAGCTTGTAGAACGCTTCAAATGCATAAGTTTTTTTCATTGACCCCTTCTCAATTTTCGGTATTTTAGAGAGGTTCTTAAGGGCCTGTAGTTCAGTGGTCAGAACTCTCCGCTCATAACGGAGCTGTCGCAGGTTCGAATCCTGCCGGGCCCACCACCTTATTTTCAGGAGAAATCATGACATCTAACCAATATATTTATGTGATGAAAGGACTCACCAAAGTTTATCCAGGTGGCCGTGAGGTCTTTAAGGATATATGGCTTTCCTTTTATCCTGGCGCGAAAATTGGTATTATTGGTGTCAATGGAGCGGGTAAGTCTACCCTAATGAAAATCATGGGAGGCCTGGATACAGAGTTCCAAGGAGAAGCTTGGGCCGCTCAAGGAACAACCGTTGGTTATTTATCTCAAGAACCAGAACTTAACCCCCATCTTACAGTTGAAGAAAACATTCTCGAAGCTCTCTCTGAAACCAAAGGCCTTTTGGATCGTTTCGAGGCTCTTAGTGCACGCTTTGCCGAGCCTATGACCGATGATGAAATGAATGCTCTCTTAGCCGAACAAGCAGACCTTCAAGAAAAGATTGAAGCTGTTGGTGCTTGGGATCTCAATCGACAAGTCGAAATTGCGATGGATGCCTTGCGTTGCCCTCCAGGAAATGCGGAAGTCAAAAACCTTTCGGGAGGAGAGAAGCGAAGGACAGCGTTGTGTCGCCTTCTCCTCCAACAACCGGATATTTTACTTCTTGATGAACCCACAAACCACTTGGACGCTGAATCGGTCGCCTGGCTTGAACGCCACCTCCAAGAGTACAAAGGAACTGTCATTCTGGTCACCCACGATCGTTATTTTCTGGATAATGTGGTGAGTTGGATTTTGGAATTGGATCGAGGTCAGGGCATTCCTTTCGAAGGCAATTATTCTGCCTGGCTTGAACAAAAGCAAAAACGTCTTGAACTTGAAGGAAAGCAAGAAGGTGCGCGTCAAAAAACCCTCGCGCGCGAGCTTGAGTGGATTCGCCAATCTCCTAAAGCTCGCCAAGCTAAAAGCAAAGCACGCATTCAATCTTATGAAGAGTTATTGGCACAAGATGCGCGAAAATCTCAAGAGACAGCTCAAATTATTATTCCTGCCGGTCCTCGCTTAGGATCGGTTGTTATTGAAACTCAAAGTCTTTCAAAGGGCTTTGGCGATCGTCTTTTAATTGACGACCTTAATTTTAAACTTCCCGCGGGTGGAATTGTCGGCGTTATTGGACCCAATGGAGCCGGAAAATCAACCCTCTTCAAACTCATTACAAGTCAAGAGAACCCTAATGAGGGGGAGATCCGTGTCGGAGAAACAGTTGTTTTGGGGTATGTGGATCAATCACGTGATACTTTGAATCCTCAGAAAACCGTTTGGGAAGAAATTTCTCAAGGTCATGACGAAATTGAGCTTGGAAAACGGAAAATGCCCAGCCGCGCCTATTGCGCTAGCTTTAATTTTAAAGGAAGCGACCAACAAAAAAAAGTGGGGCAACTTTCAGGAGGAGAGCGTAATCGTGTTCATTTAGCTAAAATGCTAAAGTCAGGTGTCAATGTTCTTCTTCTTGATGAACCTACCAATGATTTGGATATTGATACTTTGCGCGCGCTTGAAGAAGCTTTGCTCGAATTTGCCGGCTGCGCGGTCGTCATTAGTCACGATCGGTGGTTTCTTGATCGTATTGCCACCCATATCCTGGCTTTTGAAGGCGATAGTCATGTGGAATGGTTTGAAGGAAATTACCAAGCCTATGAAGAGGATCATAAACGCCGCTTAGGAATGGATGCGAATCAACCTCACCGTTTAAAATATAAGCCATTGGTTCGAAAGACAGCGTAAAAGGGCGTCTCCGCGTCTCAGCATCTTAGCACCCTTAACTCAAGCACTTGTTGGGCGTAACCTGCCCCTGAAAGGCCGTCTCCGCTGTTGGTATTCCACCCAACAATGCTACTTGATGAGCGCTGCTATTCAAATTTATTAGGATCGATGAGCGCTGTAAGGGCCATCTGCATATGCTGCCCGCGCGTATTAGTAACCCTGTAGCCGTAAGTCACAAAACCACTAGTCAAGTCTAGTCGCTCATACATCGCCTGGGGGTCCCTAATATCAATGGCCAAGATAGGAATACCCCTATCCAGATGACCTCCCAAACGAAAAGCTCTCCACTTATAACCATTCAGAGATATGTGAAAGTCTTTATTTCTCTCAAAAGCACCCATAATTTCCGGCATATGAGAAGAAAGATCGCTAGCACGGGGAGCTAACCCTTGTATCGTATCTATGTGTGTTTTGATATCGTAGTCTTCTCCCTTTTCGGTACGCACTTTTACCAAACAGAAAAATTTCTCCTCTATGGGGCTAACAGAGATAACTTTAGCCCTTTCACGATTTCCTGAGGGTAAAGCACCAACCCAGTTTATATATATATTCCCTATTTTTTTGTTTCCCGAAATATAAGCATTCTGCCTGATTTTGAAATCATCTGCTTTGGGGCACGTAAGATTGGCCATTGCCGAAGAGCATCCTAACAAACCGAGAGTTAAAGTCACCAGTAAAAGTGTGGATTTCATTTTTATCTCCTCTATTTAAATATATCCATAGTACACCTAATAAAAGAAACAAGTTAAGAATTTCTTAAATATAGTAGTTCTCGGATAAGTTGAGCGAGCACTGTAAAAGGGTCTTTTCTCAAAAAGTCATGTCGAACGTGTTCCGGCATCTCTTTGATAATATTCAAAAAGATCCTGAGAATAAGTTCATGACAGTCTCATTTAAAGAATTTAAGACCTTTTGCAGGACCTTCTGTGATGTAAAGCTATTAATTCTTCTTAGATTCTAACCGCCCGTGACATTGTTTATAGCGCTTTCCCGATCCACAAGGACAAGGAGCATTACGCGGTGTACGGCTCCAATTCTCGAGCCCGATCAATGTTTCATCTTCGTTTTCTCCCGGATTATAGGGATCTTGATGGTAATTAAGAGTCATTTCTTGTTCCATCTCCGGCTCAAAAATATCCGCCACAATTTGTTCAGGGGTGGCGTGCTGTCCCATTTGAATATGGGCCAGGGCGCCTGTAACGTTTTCTCGCAAACGAACCAGCATGTCTTGAAACATTTCAAAAGCTTCCCCTTTATATTCATTCAGAGGGTCCCGCTGCGCATAGGCTCTCAAATTGATACCTTGGCGTAAATGATCAAGCGAAAGCAAATGATCTTTCCATTGTTGATCAAGGATGCGAAGAAGGAGGGATTTTTCGGCAATGCGCATCATTTCCGCTCCATAGGTTTTTTCTTTGCTTTCCATGAGATCGTTAACGGCTTGCTGGATGCGAGCCTTAATTTCCATGTCTGCGATACCTTCCTCATCGGCCCATTCTTTGATCGGTAAATTTAAACCAAAAATCCGCAAGCATTCTTCATGAAGAGCCCCTGTTTCCCATTGATCTGCATAGGCGTTTTCAGGAATAAAGCGCTTAACGATTTCATCAATCATTTCTTCACGCATCGCTTCAATAAATTCATAGACGTCAGCAACTTCCATGATTTCTCGGCGCTGCTCATAAATTACTTTTCGCTGATCATTCATGACATCGTCATATTTTAAAAGCTGTTTGCGGATATCAAAGTTCCGGGCCTCAACTTTTTGCTGGGCCTTTTCAAGGGCTCTGTTAATCCAAGGATGGATAATGGCCTCCCCTTCCTGAAGGCCCAATTTTTGAAGCCAACTATCGAGACGCTCTGACCCAAAAATACGCATAAGATCGTCTTCAAGAGAAAGGAAAAACTTAGAAGCTCCTGGATCGCCTTGACGCCCCGATCTTCCCCGAAGCTGATTATCAATTCGCCGGCTTTCATGGCGTTCTGTTCCGATGACGAAAAGCCCTCCTGCTGTTTTGGCAATTTCAGCATTCTGCGCAACTTCAGCTTCTATTTCTTGAACACGAAGGGCAGCTTTTTCAATGTCTTCAATGTGAATAGTTTCTTCCGCAATACGCATTTCCACATTGCCGCCTAGTTTGATATCCGTTCCCCGACCTGCCATATTGGTGGCAATCGTTACAGCTCCAGGCACACCAGCTTTCGCAATGATCTTGGCTTCCTGCTCATGATATTTTGCATTTAAAACATTGTGTGGAATATTCTTTTCTTTCAACAGAGAAGAAAGGAGCTCTGATTTTTCAATACTCACCGTTCCAACAAGAACAGGTTGTTGGCGATCACGACATTCCTCGATTAATTTAATGATGGCGGCATATTTTTCTTGAGCTGTTCGATAAACCTCATCATCTTGATCTTTTCGAATGACAGGGACGTTCGTGGGAACTTCTAAAACCTCAAGCTTATAAATGTCTGCAAATTCAGCAGCTTCCGTCATAGCTGTTCCTGTCATGCCGGCAAGTTTAGGATAAAGACGGAAATAATTCTGGTAAGTGATGGAAGCAAGCGTTTGATTTTCCTGCTGAATTTCCACGTGTTCTTTAGCTTCAAGCGCTTGATGAAGTCCTTCCGAATAACGGCGCCCTTCCATGGTACGACCTGTGAATTCATCAATAATCAATACTTTATCATCTTTGATCATATAATCAACATCCCGTGTAAAAAGCTTGTGCGCTTTCAAGGCTTGATTGACATGATGCACGATCGCAACATTGTGAACATCATAGAGAGAAGATTCACCCAGCATATTAGCTTGTTTTAAAAGTTGCTCAATATGTTCAATACCCTGTTCAGTAAGGGTTACCGCGCGCGCCTTTTCATCTTTTTCATAGTCTTCAGGAAGAAGAGCGGGCATAAGTTTATCAATGAGAACATAAAGGTCAGATGAATCTTCGGCAGGACCGGAGATAATTAAGGGAGTGCGCGCCTCATCGATAAGGATGCTATCCACTTCATCCACAATACCATAATGAAAAGGCCTTTGAACCATTTCTTCAAGACGAAACTTCATATTATCCCGCAGGTAATCAAACCCAAGTTCATTATTGGTGGCATAAGTAATATCACACCGATAAGCGATTTGACGTTCAAGATCATCAAGTTCGTGGACAATACAATCAACCGTGAGGCCTAAGAACTTATGAACGGTCCCCATCCACTCCGAGTCACGTTTTGCGAGATAATCATTAGTTGTAACCACGTGGACACCCTTGCCTTCAAGAGCATTCAAGTAGACCGGAAGGGTGGATACAAGCGTTTTTCCTTCACCCGTTTTCATTTCCGTAATCATCCCGCGATGAAGGATGATACCTCCCTTCAACTGGACATCAAAATGTCGCAGACCAAGGGTACGTTTTGAGGCTTCTCTCACAACAGCAAAGGCTTCTACGAGAAGGTCATCAAGCTTTGCTCCTTCTTTAAGGCGCGTTCGAAATTCTTCCGTTTTATTGCGCAAGGCCGCATCAGAAAGTTTTTCGAGTGTACCTTCAAGGGCATTAATTTCTTCCACGATTTTATTAAGGTTCTTGATATAGCGGTCATTAGCTGAACCAAAAACTTTCCGAAAAAGTGTTGTAAACATGGATCCTCATCTACGTGATATTCATTTATCTAACATACACCGAACTGCTTCCCTGTGCCAGTTATTTCCTGAACCAGCGTCACTTCAGAAAATTTTATGGTGGTATTTATCTTTTCTTGACTAACAATGATACGGGTTGGTGAGAGGAATTACGGAGTGTGTTTTTATAACAAAAAACAAAAGATTGTTGTCCTTATCCATAATTCAAGTTAATGAAGTGTATGCAAAAGCCGTTTCTTGAACATTTGATCGAACTAAGACGTCGGCTCATTTATTCCCTCATGGCATTGGGGATAGGGGTTATTGTGTGTTATCCTTTGGCTCCCTCTCTCTTTCAATTTTTGACGACCCCTCTATGGGAAGCCATGGGTGAAGAGACAGGACGGCGACTCATTTACACCGGGCTTACAGAAGCTTTTCTCACTTATCTTAAAATTGCTTTTTGGAGTGGTTTTATTTTGACTTTTCCCTTTATCCTCTGGCAAGGGTGGATTTTTGTAGGACCGGGTCTTTACGAGCATGAGAAAAAAGCCTTATGGCCTTTTCTTATGCTCAGCCCTCTTTTATTTTTTCTTGGGACAAGCCTTGCCTATTATATCGTTTGTCCTTGGGCTTGGCAGTTTTTTTTAAGCTTTGAAATGCCACCTTCCCCGAATGGTCTTTCCCTTCAACTAGAAGCCCGCATGAGCGAGTATCTATCCCTTATGGTTAAATTGATCATGACCTTTGGCCTTTGTTTTCAACTGCCTCTCATTCTCTTGGGGCTTTTCCAATTAGGACTTCTTACTCTTGAAAGCTTAAAACGTAACCGTAAGTATGCATTTTTAATGATTGTGATTGTGGCAGCCATCCTCACGCCTCCTGATATCATTAGTCCCTTAAGTTTGATTATTCCTCTTTATACCCTCTATGAAATTTCTATAGGTTTGGTAAAAATGTCCTTGAAAAGGAAAGGATCTCATCGTGTTAGACATCAAATGGATTCGAGAAAATCCAGAAGTATATGATAAAGCTTTAAAAAATCGTGGACTTGAGCCTGTGACACAACAGATCATCGCACTCGATGAAGCGCGTCGTAAAGCGATACAAATCGTTCAAGATATGCAAAATCGCCGTAACATACTAGCTAAGGAAATTGGAGAGGTTAAACGCCAAGGAGGAGAAGCAGGGACTCTGATGAAGGAAGCCAGTCATTTACGTGAAACTCTTGCTCAAGAAGAAGAAAATATTAAAACTCGCGAAGAAGATCTTAGAAAAATTGTAGACATCTTACCCAATGTTCCCGCCGCCGACGTTCCCATTGGCGCGGGGCCAGATGAAAATAAAGTCGTTCGTCTTTGGGGCGAAAAACCATCTTTTCCCTTTGAACCCCAACAACATTTTGACCTCGGGGAAGCCATGGGGCTAATGAATTTTGAGGAAGCAGCTAAAATTTCAGGAGCTCGCTTTGCCGTGCTTAAAGGAGGTCTGGCACGCCTTGAACGCGCTCTAGGAGCGTTTATGCTCGACGTTCATACACAAGAATATGGATATTTGGAAATTTCTCCTCCTTATCTTGTTCGTTCGCAAGCCATGTATGGCGCAGGGCAATTGCCAAAATTTTCTGAAGATGCCTTTACCACCACGAATGATTATTGGCTTATCCCTACAGCAGAAGTGCCTCTCACCAACCTAGTTGCCGGAGAAATTTTGGAAGCAAATCATTTTCCTCTACGATTTGTGGCTTACACCCCTTGTTTCCGCTCTGAAGCAGGGTCAGCAGGCAAAGATACCCGTGGCATGATCCGCATGCACCAATTTCATAAGGTTGAACTTGTGAGCATTGTCAATCCAGCAACGTCTGAGCTTGAGCATCAACGTATGTTGAGCGCTGCCCAATCCATCCTTGAACGTCTTAAAATTCACTATCGAACAGTTATTCTGTGTACGGGCGATATGGGGACATGTCCGCAAAAAACTTATGATATTGAGGTTTGGCTTCCGGGGCAAAATACATACCGAGAGATTTCGAGCTGTTCTAATTTTGGTGACTATCAAGCGCGGCGCATGAATACACGTTTTCGAGATGAGGATAAGAAAACAAGGTTCGTTCATACCCTTAATGGATCTGGCCTTGCCGTTGGACGAACGCTCGTTGCTATTTTAGAGAACTATCAACAAGAAGATGGATCTGTTATTATCCCTGATGTATTAAAACCTTATATGGGAGGAGAACCCATGATTAAAGCGCACAAGGTGAAGTGATGAAAAATATATATTTTACACTGTTTGTAGGATGCTCTTTTTATTTGGGAGCAGAAAGTTTAGCTGGTCCGTCTCGGCAAATTGTAGTGGGAGCAGATGATACGGTTTATGGGGTAGCCTATAATAACGGTATTCCCACTCATGCTGTTATTTCCGCCAATAATCTTAAACCTCCTTATACCCTTAAAAAAGGTCAAGTATTGGTGATTCCTTTACTCAGTGAACATATCGTAGGGGAAGGACAAACCCTTGAAAATATAGCTGAAGTCTATGGTATTAATATAGATGTTCTTGCACAAGAAAATAATATACGGCCTCCCTTTTTTATAAGGCCAGGAGATCACCTCACCATTCCTCCTCGTGACACGGCTCCCCTTAATGAAGCTCTAAAACCACCTTCTCAAGAAGAGATCTCTACAACAGCTCTAGCGCCGCTTCCTCTTGTTAAGTCAGCGTCAGCGCCTGCTGCTTCTCCTTCTTCTTTAACACCGCTACCTCTTCTTAAATCAGCTTCCTCCCATGGAACGTCGTCCTTACCCCATGATCTTGCTGAAGAGCTCGCACGCGAGAAAGGAATGAGTCAAGCAACAGCGGTGTCTGATCCTTCATCCAAGCCTATGCTTATGGGTAATTTAGCCCAGAGAAATGCAGGTGCATCTACAGGACAACCCGAGAATTCTGAAGGCATCAAAGAAAAAAAGAAACCTAAGAAAGAATCTAAAAAAGAAGAAAAGAAACCCGAGAAAAAAGAAATTATAAAAGAAAGCAAAAAAGAAGAGACGATCAAAGAAGGCCTCTTTGTTTGGCCTGCTGAAGGAGAAATCATTAGTCAGTTTGGACCTGGCGGTAAAAATGATGGTATTAATATTAAGATACCAGAAGGAACATCTGTCAAAGCAGCTGCCGATGGCACAGTCATGTATGCTGGAAACGAATTGAAAGGATTTGGAAATCTTCTCCTCCTTAAACATGAAGGGGGTTGGGTCACGGCTTATGCTCACAACTCTGCCCTCCTTGTTAAAAAGGGAGATAAGGTTAAACAAGGAGCAGAAATTGCCAAATCAGGAATCAAAGAAGAAGGAGCAAAAGGTGATGCAGGTAAGCCACAACTCCATTTTGAAATCAGAAAAGGAAAACAACCCATTGATCCTTTGACCAAACTTAGGTCATAAAGGAAAGATAGATAAACACCTACAATAGAGGATCCTATGAATTTATTAATTCCCCCTGCAAATGCCCAAGCTGCTATTAGCAATGCCTTGGGATTTGACTTTATGTCTTTACTCCCTCTCCTTTTAATTTTTGTTGTCTTTTATTTTTTCTTAATTCGTCCTCAGCAAAAAAAAGCTCAACAACAAAGAGAGCTTCTGTCTTCCTTAAGACGAGGAGACCGTGTTCTGACGAATGGCGGCCTGATTGGCATCATTACGAAGGTGATTAATGATCAGGAACTCCAAGTTGAAATTGCAGAAGGAGTAAAAGTAAGGGTAGCTCGTGCAATGGTTGCCGATCTTCTTTCTAAAACAGAACCCGTTCCTGAAGTAGTGGAAGAGACAATTATTCCTAAGGAAAAGAAGACTCCATCTAAACCCACCACAAAAAGTTCCATAACAAAGAAGAAAAAATGAACTTTTCCACTTATTTGCCAAATACCCTATCACTGAAGTGTCACCCTAAGCTCCCTCGCATAGCGCGAGGGAAACTGAGGATCTCCTGGGTAAAGAGATCCCGAAACCAATTCAAGATGAAAGCGTTGGATGTGATGGCTCATACACTATTAGGTCAAAGAACATGATTCACATACCATTATGGAAGACTCTGCTGACGCTGGGGATCTGCCTTTTAGGAATTCTATTTGTGAGTCCTAACTTTTTTACTCAAGCACAACTCGATCACTTGCCCAGCTGGTTTCCTAAAAATCAGATCGTTTTGGGTCTTGACCTCCAAGGAGGCGCTCATTTGCTTCTTGAGGTTGACGTTGATGCCGTTATTAAAGAACAAATGACAAGCCTTGCAGATGGTGTGCGTACTGTTCTTCGCAAAGAGCGCATTGGATACATGGGGCTTTCTGCAAAAAAAGATTTTGTGACATTAACTTTGCGAAACTCTGTGGATTCGGAGAAAGCTATCAACTTTATTAAACAAACCGATCGAGAGATTGAAATAACTTCCACACCTGAAGGACAATTAACATTAAAGCTGAGTGAGGCTGCTATCGCAGAACGAAAAAAATCTGCCCTTGCACAATCCATTGAAATTGTTCGCCGACGTGTAGATGAAATGGGAACCGCAGAACCTTTTATACAAAGACAAGGGGAAGATCGCATTCTCGTTCAACTTCCCGGCCTTCAAGATCCCACTCGAATTAAAAACCTCCTTGGGAAGACAGCTAAACTTCAGTTTCGCTTTGTCGATACCTCCATTGCAGCCGAACCGGGGAAAGTCATTCCAGGCGTTGATATTTTACCTTCCCAAGATGAATATGAAGGTGAACCTGTTTATTATGCAGTCAAAAAACAAGTTATTGTGAGTGGAGAAAACCTTGTCAATGCCCAGCCTGCTTTTGATCCCCAGTTTAACCGACCTATTGTCAGCTTTAAATTTGATTCTCTTGGGGCCAGGAAATTTGGAGAGGCAACAAAACACAATGTTGGCAAACCTTTTGCTATTGTTTTAGACAATAAGGTCATTAGTGCACCTCGTATTAATGAGCCTATTTTAGGAGGAGAAGGATCTATCTCAGGAAGTTTCACCGTTCAAGAGGCGCAAGATCTCGCCCTTCTCATGCGCGCGGGCGCTCTCCCTGCACCTCTTAAAGTACTTGAAGAACGGACAGTAGGGCCTGGTCTTGGAGCCGATTCGATTGCTTCCGGAGAAAGAGCGACCATCATCGGAATCCTTCTTGTGGTTGCCTTTATGTTTATCGCCTATTCATTCTTTGGAGCGATTGCCAATATTGCCGTCATTTTTAACCTGATCCTTCTTTTTGCCGCCCTCTCTCTTACCCAAGCGACTCTTACGCTACCAGGAATTGCGGGTATTGCGCTTACGATTGGAATGGCAGTTGATGCCAACGTTTTGATTAATGAACGCATTAAAGAAGAACTGCGCATGGGGCGAAAAATGCTGAGTGCCATTGATGCAGGCTATAACCGAGCCATGACAACGATCGTTGATTCCAACCTAACAACGCTGATAGGTGTTGGGATTTTATATTATTTTGGGACGGGCCCGACCCGTGGGTTTGCCGTTACAACCGCGCTTGGGATCATGATTTCCATGTTTACAGCTATTTCGCTTACCAAACAAATTGTGGCGTGGTGGATTCGGTGGAAGCGTCCTACCCGTCTTCCCATATAAAGAGAGGTCTTCCATGGGGTTACAGCTTATTTCTTACAATACAAATTATGATATTGTTGGTAAAAAGAATATTATTTTTGCGATATTAATGGCGATTTCTCTTTTGTGTATAGGCTCAGTTTTTATCCGTGGCTTTAATTATGGCATTGATTTTAAGGGCGGTCTTTTATTAGAAATTCGGACAAAAGACGCGACAGATATCCCTAAATTGCGTTCGGACTTAAGCGAGGTCGTCCGAGGTGAAGTTACTCTTCAGGAGTTTGGATCTCCAAATGATGTCCTCATCCGTGTCGAACGTCAACCGGGGGGAGACGAAGCTCAAGTCGTTGCTCTTAATAAAATTAAAGAGAAGCTCGGCGCAAGTGTGGAGTACCGAAGAGTCGAAACCGTAGGCCCGAAAGTCAGTGAAGACCTTATCCACAATGGAATTTACGCAATTATGTGGGCGTTAGTTGCGATGCTTATTTACATCTGGTTTCGTTTTGAGTGGCAATTTGGAGTATGCTCGGTAATTACCCTTGCTCATGATGCGATCATTGTGCTGGGTCTTTTCTCTCTTTTTCAATTCGAGTTTAATGAAACTGCCATTATTGCTGTGCTTATTACAGTCACTTATTCGATTAACGATACGGTTGTAATTTATGATCGCATTCGCGAGAACTTACGAAAATTCAAAAAGATGCCACTAAAAGAACTTATTAATCGTAGTATTAACGAAACACTCTCTCGAACTATTTTGACATCTACCACAACGTTTCTATCTCTTCTTGGTCTTTATTTCTTTGGTGGCCCTGTGATTGCCGCTTTTAGCCTTCCTATTATTGTTGGAATTGTTGCTGGGACAATTTCATCTATTACGGTCTCAGCTCCGCTTTTGCTCCATATGCATTTACGCCCACAACTGTTTGAATCGCAGGAGCCACCCAAGCCTTGATATATATTAAGCATCGTGATGTTTTTCAAGCGATAAGCTTTTCCTCATTTACCAAAAGTCGTTGACTTTAGGAGGGAACTTCCTGAGTGCTGAAGTTCAGACAGGTTTTGCAGAACTATCCTTCTCATTGGGACTCCGCGCTGCTTTTTAGATTTGGGTGAACCGATGCTCACTTTCCCGCATTTGGTACCCACTGTTATGTAACTCTGACTCCAAGTTTTGGCTACACGAAGAGAACTCTTGAATTGGATATTGCTGGTATAGATTTTACACGTGAAATCGGGCTGCTTATTTGGAGATATTCATTTTCTTTTGTGAGCACGTGCATGAAGTCTAATCAGGTGATATTCTTGACTCTCTCTTCAATAACCCAATAGGGATTATATTCCAAATTCGCTCATGAAGATAAAAAAGGATCATTTTAGACAAAAACTCAAATAAGCCAATGTAAATGGAAAAGCTAAGCTTACGGGTAATAAGGTAGCTTACTATCATCGTCATTATTGTACCAAAGATTCGCCAGCTTAAGGCTTTTAGCACACTTCTGGCATGAGTTTCTCTCATATTTTACTTTCTCGCCATGAATTAAGCACATTTATATTTCTTAAATAGAGGTTCTTCAATTTTATCTTTTGAATCAACTGAACTACTCCCGTCAAAATAAGGCAACTTCAAATAACCTGAATGAGATAAAAAGTCTATAATTTTTTCTATAGATTCTTCAATGGTTAATTTAGAGGTATCAATTGATATTTCCGGGTTTTCCGGCGGTTCGTACGGATCATCTATGCCCGTGAACCCCTTGATTTCCCCTTCTCTTACTTTTTTGTAGAGCCCTTTTGGATCTCTTCCTTCGCATGCGGAGAGGGAGGTTGATAAATAAATCTCAATATACCCACCCAGTTGCGATATTAAACGGCGATTTTCATTTCTACCGGCAGCATAGGGAGCAATTGCTGCACATAATACAATTCCCCCTACCTTAGTAATCTCAGAGGCAACGTAACCTATCCTTCGAATATTCAAATCGCGATCTTCACGAGAAAACCCAAGCTCCCCTGCTAAAATGCGACGAACAACGTCACCGTCAAGAAGCGTCACGTTAGGCTGACCACAACTCATCAATTTAGCCATTAAGGCTTGTGCTAATGTTGTTTTTCCAGCTCCCGAAAGCCCCGTAAAAAACAAAGTTACCCCTTGCTTATGTTTTGGAAGGTGAGTACAACGGAGTTCCTCCAGAACTTCAGGGAATGAAAACCAATCAGGAAGAGGTTGGTCATTCAGCAACGCATTGCGGAGTTCAGTCCCTGAAATCGCCAGAGTCGTTTCATTTGGTTTGAGTTCATCATTCGTAAAATATTTTTTACGCTCTTTTGAATAGACCATTTCTTGAAAAGGGATCATTCGAATCCCTATCTCATCCTGATGTTTTTCCACCATATTCTGAGCGGCATAAGGATCATAAAAGGGAGTACCCTGAGAATCATTCCCGGGGCCTGCGTGATCACGACCAACGATAAAATGGGTACATCCGTAATTTTTACGGATGATTGCGTGCCACAAAGCTTCTCGAGGCCCAGCCATTCTCATCGCTAGTGGTAAAAGGCTGAGAACAGCTTTGTTGCTTGGGTAATACGGTAAGATTTTTTGATAGCAGCGGACACGACTAAAATGATCAATGTCACCTGGTTTTGTCAGCCCTACAACGGGATGAATTAACAAATGCCCGTCAATTTGGTCGGCGGCTCTTAAGGTAAGCTCCATATGAGCACGATGAAGAGGATTTCTCGTTTGAAAGCCAATTATTTTTTCCCATCCTGCTTCCAGAAAAAACTGTTTGAGTAATTGCGGTGTATGGCGCAATTCAGAAAAGTCATAATGTTTGGGGAATTGCGTCATCTGAAGAGAGCCCCCAAGATACCATGCGCCTGCCTTATTAAATAAGTAATCAACAGCAGGATGTTTTGTATCTTGTGTTCCAAATATTTCTTTGGCTTCAAGAGATTTATTTGGTTTCCACTTATCAGTGATGCGCATTCGTGCTAAAAGTGTATTATCAGGATCATAAAGCCCAATTTCATCTTCTAAGTCCACTCTTTCAGCAAAAGCTTCATCCACATCTAAAGTAATAGGTATGGGCCAAAGTTGCCCATTTTTAAGGCGTGTATTGTGCAAGACGTTCTCATAATCAGCTTGTGAAAGAAAGCCAGACAAAGGAGAAAAACTTTCCCCGAGTAACATTTCTAAGTCACATCTTTGCCGAGGGGTGACAACCCACCTTTCCATAGCCTTTTTCATGTTCTTCCTTTACCGAAAAGCCTAAACTATTGCCCATATAAGAAGGGCATTCATGATTTAGCTGTTAAAACATAAATTAAATAAAGTCAATAACCCGAATCCTAAATGTTAGGACAAAAAGTGGCGCGCCCGAAGGGATTCGAACCCCTGACCTTTGCCTCCGGAGGGCAACGCTCTATCCAGCTGAGCTACGGGCGCCGACTCTATGGTCAAGTCTTCAAAGGGGTTATATACTTCTCTTAAATGAGATGCAATGGGGGTAAAGTCATGAAGAGAGACCGCGCGTCAATTGAAATAAATACAACGGTTGTCCGGTGTGATGGGGGGGAGGGCCTTTTAGGTCATCCCGCCGTTTTTCTTAACTTAGGAACAGAAGAGAAGGTTCTTTGTCCTTATTGTAGAAAATGCTTTGCAAAGTTTTCTTCCTATTCTACTATAGGAAAAAAAATCAAAGGCTTACCTTGGGCTTCTTTGTAGATAAGATAAAGACCACTTGAAACCAAGATAAGAGCACCTATAATGACAAAAGCATCAGGAATATCTCCCCACAGTAAATACCCGAACAAGGCCCCGAAAACCAGAATCAAATAATCGAGAGGACCTATAATAGAAATCGGTGCCATACTAAAAGCATAGGTTATCGCTAAAAGAGCAGAACCTCCAAGGACTCCTGATGCGGCAAAAAACATCCAATCTGAAAGCGACGGCGTTTGCCAGCAAAAAGGAATAAAAATGACACTCATAAGGAAACAAGCACCGAGGAACCACAACGTCAGTGAAAATTGACTTTCAGTTTGACTTAGCTTTCTCCCCATAACAAGTGCAAGTGCCCAGAGTAAAGCCCCGACCAAAGCAGAAAATCCCCCTAAGCTAAAAATAATGCTTCCAGGACGCATCATAATGAGAACTCCAAAAAATCCCATAAAAATAGCAATCCATGCGTGCTTTTCCACTTTTTCTCCCAAGATAGGAATGGAGAAAATGGCCATAAGAAGCGGAGCGACATACGCCACAGCATAAACATCGGCCAAGGGTAAATTTTTAAAGGCATAGAAATAAAAAGGTAAGGAAAGAGCCATAATCACAGCTCGTAAGGCCTGAGAGCTCTTTTTATCAGATTTTAAGCTCTGCCATGACGTTTTTTGAAGAACCCCTCTCCCAAGAGGCAGCCAAGTAAAGAACAGTCGGCAAAATACAATTTGCATAGGGTGATAAGTTTCAGCCAACCATTTTATAAGGGCATCGCTCAGACTATACAGAATAACTGCTAAAAGCATGGCAGCCATTCCTCGATAGATAGGATATGATATCATTTAAAACATCCTTTTATGATTATAGGGAGATATGAAGATGATTATAAAAAAGTGCAAGACACTTCTGTTTTTGTTTGGAATTTCAGGTCTTATTGTGGGATGCGTTAAAGAAAAAAAAAGAGGAGTTGCCAATCCGGCTTCTCAAAATTGTGTGGCAATAGGAGGCTTCTTGAAAATCGCTCAACGAGGAGATGGAGGCGCCTATGGAATTTGTATTTTTGCAGATAATCGTCAATGTGAAGAATGGGCTTTATTTCGTGGCAACTGTCCCCCGACAGGACTTAAAATCACAGGTTTTTTAACGCCTCAAGCTATCTATTGCGCTCTCCTAGGAGGGGACGTGTTAAAAAATGAAAGTCAGTGCCAATTGCCATCAGGGAAAAAATGCTCTACGCGAGAGCTTTATGAAGGAAAGTGTTTTTAAATATAGGATAGGCCCCTCTCTATAAAGAGATCTCAGCTAAAATCCCCCAGTGATCACTTAGATTGTTAACAAGTTCTATCGATTCGACTTGATAGTTTGGAGTTGTAAACAAACCATCTACAACTAATTGGAGATCACCTGCTTTATGTAAATTTTTATCGATTGTTGTGGTTATATGTGAAGGAATATTATCTTTATACTTCGTAGAAATGGCATTAAATACAGGCGTACCCCGCGGAGCATTGAAATCTCCACAGAGAATAAACTCCGGGATCGTAGCGAGCATTTGAAGGAGAATGTCTAAGTCATGATACTGGAGTTCATTAGGCTTACCCTCAGAAGCCCAAGTAAAATGTGTATTTATCAAACAGTATTTATTACGATCTTTTGTAACTTCTGTTACCAAAAGAGCTCGTGCCGTATTGTAAGGGGGTATGTCTCGGAGAATAGGCGGATTTTCCCCATCTCCTCTATAATAAAGATTATAATGTTTGATAATGGGCAACGTCGAAAATGTGGCGATTCCAAAATCTTGTAAAACGTTTTCCAAGCGGAACCGACTGAGTATGGTAAACGTGCCCTTCATCCCAAGAGCTTTCTCAAGATAACATACATCTTTGCGGAGCACTTCTTGAAGGAGGACGACATCTGGCTTATGTTTTTTAAGAAAGGGAATAAAACGATCGAAGTGCCGATAATATTGAATGTTTAAAGAAACTATTTTTAAAATCACAGATTGCCTCTAGTTCTCATTTTATTCCCGTATATTCTTAAGAGCTGAAGTATTTACCTTATCAATTTTTACAAGTCAATGTAATAAGCCGCTCAAAAAAAACCACCCTCTCATAGAGATTTCTAAAATGGAAATCACCTAACTTTGAGGGTGGGAATAAAAAACTTTAAAAGAGAAGATCTAATCAAGCTTACCGCAACTTGAGGTTGACAGCTGATGTTTTGCCTTTATTGCTCGCCAATTCAAAACTGACTTTTTGACCTTCGGCCAAATTGGAAATTCCCGAGCGCTCAAGCTCAGTTATATGAACAAATACATCTCGTGTACCGTCTTCCATTTGAATAAAGCCATAGCCTTTTGTGGGGTTAAACCATTTTACTGTGCCGTTTTTCATCTTTATATCCTTTGATCAGGCGTTAACTACGTGAGTTCTAAACAAGACGCGTAAAAATTCCATCCTATACAATTTTAATTACATACGGAGGAGGAGCTGAAGGTAAGAAGAAGAAGGCATGACGTCTATCTTAGTTTCTTACGCAGAGCACTCAATCTCTACGGTTTCTATCCTAAAAGGAGTCTTAAACTCATTCCTTAATATAAAGCTACTTTTTAAAAATACAACCCTTAAGACTGAGGAATGCGTTTTAAGAAGGAATATTTATAAGGAAAATGGTGAGAAGCTTGCATTAAAAGGAGGAGGCACGGCAAACACGCAACAGCTGTTAAGGTGAAAAAGACAGACCAAGGAACTAAATCTGCTAAAAATCCCGCGCCTACAGAAAGAATAATTCTTGCAAAAGATCCAAAAGACGAAAGGAGAGCAAAGTGAGTTGCCGTATGAGGGACGCTACAAAGACTTGAAAGATAGGCAATAAAAGAAGCCGCTCCCAATCCGCAGGTGAGATTTTCAATCCCAACTGAAAGAATAAGAACACTAAGATTATAACCAACTAAGGCTTGAATGACGAACATTAAACTGGATGCGATTTGCAAGCTCGCGCAGAGCATAAGACTGGAAAGAATACCAAATCTGTTCAAAAAAAGCCCTCCCAGAAAGCCACCGACAATCATGGCAGAAATGCCAAAAAGCTTAGCCACCTGGGCAATTTCAAGTTTGCTAAAGCCTAGTTCCACCAGAAAAGGGGTATTCATGACATTAAGCGTTGTATCTCCCACTTTATAAAAGAAAATAAAAGCAAGAACGACACGCCAGTCATAAGACCGCAAAAGCTCCCCGAGCGGCGGACCGTAAGTGGATTTAAGCCACTCCCAGAAACGACTATGAGAAGTCATGTGCTTTAAAGAAAGATGGGGAGCGGAACTAAAAACCAAGGTTTCGGGAGAAGGACTCAAAAGAGTTGTAAAAAGCCCGATTCCAACGAGAACAGCCATAAGGATATAGGCACTCTGCCACGAAAAAAGGGAAGCAAGATAAAGAGCGCCTGTGCCTGAGGCCATGATCCCGAGACGCCACCCAAGAGTAATGGATGTGGCTGCTGACCCTTTTTGATGATCATCAATAATTTCAATACGATATGCTTCAACAACAATGTCTTGGAGAGCAGACGCAAAAGCAACTCCCAAAGCCCACAGGGCTGTTTCAAAGATACGATCTTTCGGATTTGAAGACCCAAGACCTATTAACATAAAAATAAGAATGACCTGGGAAAGAAGAGCCCAACTTCGTCGTTGTCCCAAGAGATGGGCAAGAAAAGGAAGTTTTACCTTATCCACCATAGGGCCCCATAGGAATTTAAAAGTATAGGGGATTGTAACAATAACAAAAAGACCAACAGCTGTATTGTTAGCCCCTGTTTCTTTAAGCCAAATGGTGAGAGTTGACAAAGTAAGAAGGAATGGCAATCCACTCGAAAATCCAAACAAGAAAATCGAAAGAATTCGCCTATCCCAAAAGGCTAAAAGACTTTCTTTCCACGACTGAATCAATTTTTACACTATCCTTATGAACACTGTGTGAAGCAGAGTATAGCATAGTTTTTTGGAATATTAATACTTTAAAAAGCGGAGAAAGAAATGTGAGCTTTCTGTTATTTCTAATCTCTAAATTATCTTTTCTTAATTTTTAAACAATATATGTAACATTAAGAAATTGTTAACTTATTTTTTTATAATGAATTTATAAAACAAGTTTTTATTCATAAAATAGAGGAGAAAAAAATGAAACGCACCATTTTACTCATGGGACTAACTCTTAATTTATTAGGAGCCTCTTCGGTTATGGCCACCCTTAAGTGCCCAACACCGGAAGAGTTCAATATTGAACGTTACATGCCGTGGGTGAATATAAAAGGAGAAAGGCACATAGGAGATGTGATAGTTTTTTGGAATGAAAATGTTCACGACTCCGACCACCCGTATTCTCACGATAAAGTTGTAACTGTTACCACGATGGATAATTTTAATTGCAGAGTAAAAATGCATCCTGACAACGGAGAGGACTATGAGCTCGAAATACCGATTAAGGCCATAGAGAATATAGCCCCACCGGCTAACGAGTTAGCTATATATATCGAGGGAATTATCGATGATCTTTCTATGGGTAAAAATCCTTCCGTAAATTTTAATGGCTATACATGGAAACTGTACCACCATTCTGGCCCCCTACTAAAAGACGTTCCTCTTACCCCGAGAGATCCCGATGGAGGACGTTATACACTTTTTTCCCGAGTTTCCGATGATAGTGGCTATGCACTTGCAAGTTACGATTCTTACTACCCTAATGGTAAACGTCTTCAACTTAGTTTCAAAGCACTTGTCGAGCTTAATAAACTTTGATGAAAAAACTGGTTGATTGAGAACGGCCTCAACTATGTCAAAGACGTTAGTTTCTCCGAGGACGCGTCCAAACGTCACGTTAATCCCACTGTTTTCTCAACCTGTATCAGCTTTGCTCTTAATATCATTCGAAACAACTACCATCAATAAAAGGAATACTTTTTGAAAACTGTATGAAAATAGAAAAAATGATGAATCTTAATTTATGATATCTTGTATTCCATCACCCTGAGGGGATGACGACCTTTTTTATTTTTCCCTGGACACGAGTGCGCGGAGGCGGGAATGACACTCATAGTGAGCTAATGTATATCAATCTATCTGAATACTATAAAAAGGATTCAAAGATTTCTTTCAAATCAAAAAAAACCGGGCAAGTCCTAAAAAGGTTGCAAAACCCAATAAATCTGTGGTTGTCGTTAAAAAGGGGCCGGCGCTCAAAGCCGGATCCATTCCCATTTTATCAATGATGATGGGAAGAATAACACCCCAAACAGCCGCCCAAATCATATTAAAAATGAGGGCTCCCCCCAAAACCATTCCTAAGGCAGGATCCGAAAACCAAAATGCTGCAATGGCGCCCATCACCCCTCCGAAAATAATACCATTGATGAGACCCACAAGAATTTCTTTCCAAATGGCACGGCTCATATTGGCTCCCCCCAGTTCACGGGTTGCAAGAGCACGTACCGTCACCGTTACAACTTGCATACCCGCATTTCCACTCATGGCCGCACTAATAGGCATTAAAACAGCAAGAGCCACCATTTTTTCAATAGTGTGTTGAAATTGGGAGATGACAGTGGCTGCCATGAGCGTACTCAACAGAGAAATCAAAAGCCAAGGAATCCGCGCATAAGACGTGCTTAAGAGAGGTTCAAAAAAGTCAGATTCAGTCACACGAGCAAGAAGCATGATATCTTTTTCAGCTTCTTCTTCAATCACATCAACCACATCATCAACTGTAATCATCCCTACAATGCGGCCTCCTTCATCAATGACAGGGGCAGAGACAAGACCATACTTTCGAAAGAGAAGCGCAACTTCTTCTTGGTCCATCAGAGCAGGAATGCGTTTGATGTCCCCCATCATAATATCCATGATTTTAGTAGAGGGGGGTTGGCGTAGTAATAAACTAAGCGGAACTCCCCCAATGGGCGTATGTTTTGGATCCACGACGAAAAGATCATAAAATTTCTCGGGAAGACTTTTGTCTTCAGCGATGTAATGTATGGCTTCGGAAACGGACCAAAAACTAGGGACACACACAATTTCTCGCTGCATAAGGCGAGCGGCACTATCCTCCGGATAGGTCAGAACCTCTTCTAAAATAACCCGCTCTCCAATGGGGATGGACTCAAGAATTTCTTTCTGTTGCTTTTCCGCTAAATCTTCGATAAGGGCAACGGCATCATCGCTTTTAAGCCCTGTAATTGCCTCAGCGATATCACGGGTGCCAAGTTGCTCGACGACTTCTTCTCGAACGGTTTCGTTAAGATGGGTTAAAATGTCGGGATCAAAATGAGAGCGCAAAATTTCAATGAATCTTTGCCGCAAATGAGGCGAAAGATATTCAATAACCATGGCCACATCAGCAGCATGGAGCGGCTTGATTAATTGCGCGATCTGTGTTTCCTGGCCGTCTTCGAGAGCATCTTCGAGCGCTCGAATCGTCTCTTGCGAAACGCCATAGAGCGATTCACTCTCTTCCTGTTCTTGAGTTTGGAGGTGCTCGTTTTCGGCCATGAGTCCTCCTGGATTTAAGCGGGAAAGGAACGGGTTGTTTTTTGTGCGTCGACAACGGCAATCGCCGACATATTAAAAATACCTCGGGTGGTCACAGAAGGTGTCAGGATGTGAATAGGTTTTGAGGGCCCCAATAAAATGGGCCCAAGGGGTTGTCCATCCGCCATCACTTTAATCATATTAAAGGCAATATTTGCTGTGTCTAAATTAGGCATAATCAAAAGGTTAGCTTGTCCTTTAAGAGAAGAATGGGGGAAAGTTTTCAGACGAATCATTTCACTTAAAGCTGCGTCAGCATGCATTTCTCCCTCAACTTCTAATTCAGGAGCAATACACCTGATTTTTTCAAGAACACGACGCATTTTTAACGCTGATTCATCATGATAGGTTCCAAAATTTGAATGAGATAAAAGAGCAAGTTTGGGAACAATTCCAAATTTACGAACTTGAGCAGCAGCCATGACCGCCATTTCTGCTAATTGACAAATTGTTGGGTTCAAATTGACATAAGGATCGCAAAAGAAAAATGATCCTTTTTCAAGAACCATAATACTCATGGATGCAGCTACTTCTAAGCCAGGCTGAAGACTTACGATATCGAGGAGGGAGTCGAGATGATGACCATAGCGTCCGGTAGGACCACATAAACCACAATCTGCCTCTCCAAAATGTACCATAAGACTGGCAATGACAGATGAATTTGTGCGAAGAACGATTTTAGCAGAGTCCGGAGAAACCCCCTTTCTCTCCATCAATCGATGATATTCTGTCCAATATTGATGGTAACGAGGATCATTTTGGGGATCAACAAGGTCGAAATCTTTCTCCCCTTTCATTTGCAAATTCAATTTCTTAATACGATTTTCTACCACTTCCCGGCGACCGATAAGGATGGGATAAGCAATCCTTTCTTCAAGGACTCGCTGGACGGCTTGTAAAACTCTTTCATCTTCCCCTTCAGCATAGACAAGACGAAGGGGTGTGGCTTTTGCTCGGCTGAAAATAGGTTTCATGATCAGGCTTGAACGATAAACAAATTCTGAGAGTTGCTGTTTATAAGCATCGATATCTTTAAGAGGGCGTGTTGCAACGCCGGTTTTCATAGCTGCTTCTGCAACCGCAGGGGGAAGTTCAGTAATAAGGCGAGGATCAAAAGGTTTGGGGATGATATAGTTTGACCCAAATCTTAAATCTTCACGAGGATAAATGGAGGTGACAACATCAGACGGATTTTGAAGAGTAAGGTTTGATAAAGCATAGACGCATGCAAGCTTCATTTCTTCATTAATAGTGGTTGCTCCAACGTCAAGAGCTCCCCGAAAAATAAAAGGAAAACACAAGACATTATTAACTTGATTGGGATAGTCGGACCGACCCGTTGCCATAATGGCATCCGACCGTACAGCGCGCACTTCTTCAGGTAAAATTTCGGGAATAGGATTCGCAAGGGCAAGGATAAGAGGATGATCTGCCATAGCGGCCACATCCTTACCCTTTAAAATTCCTCCCGCTGAAAGTCCCAAAAAAATATCAGCTCCGTTGAGAGCTTCAATAAGGGTACGCGCCTTTTGATCCGTTGCATATTTTTCCTTAAATGGATCCATTTTGAGAGAGCGACCCTTATAAATAACACCGGCTTGATCGGTTGCAATAATGTTTTCTTTTTTGAGTCCTAAGCCAACAAGAATATCAAGACACGCAATAGCAGCAGCCCCCGCTCCAGAAGTAACAAGCTTGACGTCTCGTATGTTTTTTTTCACGAGTTTCAAAGCGTTTAAAACTGCGGCTCCCACAATAATAGCAGTTCCATGCTGATCATCATGAAAAACGGGAATCTGCAGACGTTTTTTAAGTTCTCGTTCAACCTGAAAACACTCCGGGGCCTTGATGTCTTCAAGGTTAATTCCTCCAAAAGTCGGTTCAAGACTTGCGATAATATCAACCAGCTTCGTTGCGTCTGGCTCATTAATTTCAATATCAAATACATCGATCCCTGCAAACTTTTTAAAAAGAACGGCTTTTCCCTCCATGACCGGTTTTGCGGCCAGAGGACCAATATTTCCAAGCCCCAAAACAGCTGTTCCATTGCTGATAACGGCGACAAGGTTTGCACGACCTGTAAGAGAGGCAACTTCCTGGGGATCAGCTTGAATAGCTTCACTGGCCGCAGCCACTCCAGGAGAATAGGCAAGAGCTAAATCCTCTTGGGTTGAAAGGGGCTTTGTTGCAACAATCTTTAATTTACCGGGAGGTTTATAACGATGATAATCAAGTGCTCGTTGATAAAGAGTTTCTTCCATGCTGTTCCCTCTCTTAGAACACGTAAGTATACCCTATTTAATCATAAATAGATATGGTGCGGTCGAGAAGACTCGAACTTCCACGGGGTCTCCCCCACAGCGACCTCAACGCTGCGCGTCTACCAATTCCGCCACGACCGCATGACTTTTGGCTTTTACCTTTTAAGTCTTGATGGTATCTTGAGATAACAAATCTATCTCCTTACTGCAATCGTCTTTACACGGAAATGAGGATGAGGACAAGCCCAAAGGCATTAAATATTTTTGAATGGAAGTCCCAAAAAGGTCTTGTTGGGTATGTAGAGGCTTTGAAATTCATGGAAGCCCAAGTTAAAGCCATTCAGAACAACGAAGGCAGCGAATGCATCTGGTTTCTTGAGCACCCTCCTCTTTATACCCTTGGAACAAGCGCTCATGAAGAGGATATTCTGAGACCTACAAAGCTTCCTCTCTATAAAACGGGAAGAGGAGGAAAAATCACTTATCATGGTCCTGGCCAAAGGATTGTGTATCTCCTTCTTGATTTAAAGACCTATTATCAAGATATTCGTCGCTATGTTGGTGAGTTAGAAACCTGGATTATTCAAGTCTTATCCTATTTTGGAGTCAAAGGTGAACGTCGTCCAGACCGAATAGGGATATGGGTTCAAAAAGAAGGATATGATCATAAAATAGCAGCTTTAGGGATTAGGGTTCAAAAATGGGTAACTTCCCATGGGCTGGCTTTAAATGTAAGTCCAGATTTGAGTGCTTATCAAGATATTGTTCCTTGCGGCATCAACCAATATGGCGTTACTTCTTTATCGGATTTAGGACTTTCTGTAGCCATGGAAGAAGTGGATATAATTTTGCAGAAAACATGTCCTTTTGGTCCATGCGCGTAATTGTTCATCTTATTCCTAGCTCCTCGCTAGATAAAATTGAAGGCTGGGCTTTGGATGCTGATGGTCGTAAAATTCTAAGGGTTAAAATTTCAGCCATTCCTCAAAAAAATAAAGCTAATGTTGCTTTAATTAAGCTTCTCGCCACAACTCTTCAAGTTCCTAAAGCCCGAATTTCTCTCGTTCGGGGGACAACCAGGCGCATTAAACACCTCTTGATAGAAATCGATGAAGAAGAAGCGGAGACGCTTTTAGATAAATATTTTTCTTTGCGGGAATAAGCTCCCTGAACAAAATTTTCGTGAACATTCCTCTCTACCCTCCTAAGGGTCATCCACACTTCCGCGGGGACAAGCCTAAATTCGGGGATGACGACCTTTTTTCCCCGGACACCCGTGCGCTTTCTCTTGAGATTCTTTGAAATTCGGAATAAAGATGAAGTGGAAAAATAAAAGGAGAAACATATGACCTTGGTTCGTACGTTATGGGGTGTCATGGCCTTCTTGTTACTGACAGGAATCATTGCCCTTTCGATGTGGGGAATTCCTGCCCCTGCGACGCGTATTGAAAAAATTATTCCCAATGAAAAACTCCCTCAATAAAGTCATCCTTTTAGGAAATCTTCTTGCTTTTCTAAGGAGTGAAACGTTACACAGTCAACCGATTCCACTCATCTCTCATAAAAATAATTCTTTGGATTCTCCTCTCTCCTTGACTCCCCAGGAGACGGCTCTTTTTTGGGAGGGGACTCCCCCCTCTGTGATTGAGACTTATTTTTCAAAACTTCCCCTGCAGCTGACCTCTCGTGTTTTGCGGACGATGCGGGACGATCTCTTAAAAGAAAAATATTATCCTCTTCTTCAGAATACGTCCTATGAACAAACGCTGTTCTCCCTTTTAAGGGAAACAGGACAAATTGAAAAAGCCAAAGAGTTTCTTCTGGAGTCTCATCTTTCCGATAAAGAAACCCTACTGATCAATGTACAATGGTTGGAAGGAAAATCGAAAAAAGTTTGTGAAAAAATTTCAAACCTTATTCGAACCTCTTCTGATCCTGAATGGAAAAAGCAAAATATTTATTGTCTTATTCTTAATGGAGAAGAAGAGCGTGCGAAAATAGCCGTTGAACTTTTAAGTGAGTCACCATGTCCCGCTCATTCTCTCATTAATGCCCTTTTTGATTCTTCGTCCCTGCCGCTTTTTGATGACGCAATTGCACGATCTCCTTTCCTTCTAACTGTCTGGTGCGCCATAGGACGAGAAATTCCCGAACAAAGTTTGAAGGATATCCCTCCTTCATCCCTTGCGCTTATAGCAAATTCTGAGAATATGCTTCTTAAAACACGGCTCTTAGCTGCTGAACGTGCTCTTCAAGAAGGTGTTGTAAAAGGCGATGCCGTATTCACCCTCCTTAAGAACGCTCCGACTAAAGATTTTTTAAAAAATTTTTCGGAAGCGCTTAAAGCATCAAAGACTGAAATCTTACTTCCTCTTTTTCAAAAGGCCACGGATGAATACAAACTAGGAGTGATCATAGATATTTTTAATGCACAGCTTTCTAAAATTGAGCCTTCTCTCCCAACACTTTCTCTCGCGCCTTATATGATTCGTGCTTTTTTAGAAAGGGGAGAAAAAGCTCATGCTAAAAAATGGGGAGCTTTTTTTATGAGGGAATCTCCTGATGAGGCTCTTTCTCTTTTTCCTCTTCTTCATTTAGCCTTTCCTCAAAACATGTGGAAAAACGAACAATTCGAAGTCTGGCAAGCTTATCAAAGTCGTGTGCACCCGCAAAGTGCTGCTCAAAATTCCTACCTGTTAAGGCGTGTGTTTGAAGCTTTAGGAGAGACTCCACGTTCTGTGATGAAAGGAGAGCCTGCGGTTCCTTCGTGGCGTCAGCAAAAAAGCTTTTTTGATCAAAAAGATATGGTTCTTTTAGAGTCGGCCGCTGATAGCAAACGAAAGGGCGAAGTTTTCCTTCTTGTTTTGGTTATGATGGGAGAGGAGCCCTTTAAGAGCCTTTCCGTAGATAAATTGGTCCCTATTTTAAAAGCTCTTTGTAAGGCGGGCTATAAAACCGAAGCCCGATCTCTTGCCCTTGAATTTTTATTAGCCAAGGACCTTTAAGGAGATTCTTAGGAGCTTCTTAAGCACGCATATCCTTATCTCACATCTCCCAAAGGAGCATAAACCATCTCTTGAGAAGAAAGGAGAAGCGTAAAAATGGACATGATCTTCTTAAAAGGCTGCAAAAAGGCACCTAAAATCCCATATTCTAGATGAGAGTCCTCTCCTTCGTTTTCAAGCAAAGAGGCAAGAGTTTCAAGAAGGGTTTTAGGCTGGGGGTAAACCTCAACATCTGCGCCAGAAGAAAGGCCCGCTTCCTTTTTCGCCAGATCAATGGCAGTTTGAAGCCCGCCTAACTGATCTACAAGGCCTAAGGCTAGGGCTTGCTCTCCGGTCCAGACCCGCCCTCGAGCGACTTTTTCGACTTGCTCACGCGACATCTTACGTTCTTTTGCAACCCGACTCGTAAAACCTTCATAAACATCATCCATTAACGCATTGAGTTTGACCCATTGAGCGGGCGTAAAAGATTCAATAAAGCTCCATAGAGTGGCATTTTCACTTGTCGTTACATGACCAAATTTAATTCCTAATTTTTCACAAAGTCCCGAAAGAACAAATTTTCCTCCAAAAACACCAATAGACCCTGTGAGAGTCGCTGGCTGCGCCACAATTTTAGAACCAGCAAGTGAAATCCAATATCCCCCTGATGCTGCAGCATCACTCATGGAAATGATGACGGGTTTTCGAGCCCTCTCTTTGATTGTATTGATCATACTATAAATTGTTTCTGAGGCAACAGGAGAGCCGCCTGAAGAATTAACGCGGAAGACAATGGCTTTGACATTTTTATCGTTTGCCGCCAGCTGGAAAGCTTTATAAATGGAATGAGCAGACATGACTAAATCATCTAAAACCGAACTTTCTCCATCCCGCTGAATGATCCCCGATCCAAAAATCACGGCAACTTTATCTCTTTTCGTTGCGTGGGGAAGGGAATGAAGATAAGTGCCTACACTTACAAAATGAATATGTTGACCCAGTTTTTCTCGAATAATGGGAACGAGATTTTGACGAGAGTCCATACGATCGACGAGTTTTTCTCGCAAAGCATCTTGGGTAAGATAAGGACCATTATTGATGAGGTAGCGCACCTGATCATGGGAGAGGGCCCTCTCCCTTGCAATACCGTCCACAAGTTGACTAAGAATTGAATCGGCAATGGCTTGAGAGGCTTCCCGATTTGCTTCAGAAAACTCTTCGCGTGTGTACATTTCAATAAAAGATTTGTATTCTTTTCGCTGAGCAAATTCTGGTTTGATATCCAATTTTTCAAAAGCTCCCCTAGCAAAAGGGAGTTCTATATTGATCCCCATTAAATTTACGGTTCCTATGGGTTGAAGCCAGATTTCTTTGCATGCTGTTGCTAAATAATAAATACCTGTCCCTGATGAAGTTTCACCAAAGGTTTCTGCAAAACACCAGCTAGGCTTTCCCGTTTTATGGAAAATTAAAAGAGCCTCACGGAGTTCCTGGAGCTGTGCCATGCCTAAATGAGGCGATTCAATGCGAACCATAAGTCCTTTTATTTTAGGGTCTTGAGCCGCATAAAGAATGGCTCGCGTGAGATCATAAAGAGACGCGTTTTTTCCCAAAAACAAAGATTCGATTCCTTTTGCATCGGCATGCTCAACATAAGTCCCATTAAGAGTTAAGGAAAGGACTGTATCCTGCTTTAAAGGCTTTAAAGGAGGGGAAAAAGGCCCTATATGACCTAAATAGAGAGAAAAAATAAGAGCAAAAATGCTAAATCCTATGAACGCACAAATCCCATAAAGAGTAGAAAAAATAAATCTAAAAAAGCCGCGAATCATAATGACTTCCTTTGTAATTTAATTATGCTCGTCACTAACAAGGGTTATATCGGGAGCATCCACAGATTTCATACCAACGACATGATACCCCGAATCCACATGCAAGATTTCTCCTGTAACACCGGCTGAAAGATCGCTTAAAAAATAAAGGGCCGATTTTCCAACATCTTCCAGAGACGTATTGCGCTTGAGGGGAGAGTTATACTGATTCCACTTGAGAATATATCGAAAATCGCCAATACCAGAAGCAGCCAAGGTTTTAATAGGGCCTGCTGAAATCGCGTTGACACGAATATTATCCCCCCCTAAATCAACGGCTAAGTAGCGAACACTTGATTCAAGTGCGGCTTTTACAAGTCCCATGACGTTATAATGGGGCATAACTCTTTCAGCACCGTAATAGGTTAGGGTTAGAAGACTTCCCCCGTTTGTCATCAGAGGGGCCGCATAACGCGCAACTTCTGTGAAGGAATAGCAAGAAATATCCATAGAGTTGAGGAAGTTTTTACGACTGGTTTGAATATACTTTCCTTTAAGCTCTTCCTTATCAGAAAAACCAATGGCGTGGACAACAAAGTCAAGAGAATCCCATTGTTCTTTGAGCACATCAAAAGTTTCCTTAACTCCATTTTCTACACTTACATCACAAGGAATGACGATTGAAGAGCCTAAAGAGGCGGCCAAAGGCTCCACGCGTTTTTTAAGAGCCTCTCCTTGATAGGTAAATGCAAGATTAGCCCCATGGGCAGAAAGGACTTGTGCAATTCCCCATGCGATTGAGTAATTGTTAGCAACGCCCATAATAAGGCCTCGTTTGCCATTCATTAACGATGATGCAGTCATTAAAATCTCTCCAAACTCAAAAAATGATTTCCCCTAAAATAGGCGAGCTCTATCTCTTTGGTCAAGAAAATTGGGTGAGGAGAAAACTACTGCCTCTGTCGCTCTTCAGATTAAAAGAAAGAAAGGAGACATAGAAGTTGAAGAAATTAACTTTTTTAACACGTTGGTCTGTTCTGGAGATATAGGTAACAGAATGTTCCTAAGACACAACTGACACTCCCTTAGCCGTTAAAGGAATTGTGCAAGGAGTGTAAGATCCTTTTTTCTGAGTCAGTATAACCCAAAGCATAACACATACAAATAACTGGCAAACCCTTAAGTTCTCCAGAAATTGGGCGTAAAAAGAATGAGCAATGTTAAAAGCTCAAGACGACCCAATAGCATGCCAAATATGGTAATCCATTTAGCTATTTCTGAAAGATCGCCGAAAGAGCCGGAAGGGCCTATTTGACTTCCTAATCCTGGTCCTACGTTTCCTAAAATAGTGGCACTACCCGAAAGACTCGAAACCACATCTAAGCCACATAGGGAAAGACTCAAAGCCAAAGCCGCATAACAAAAAATATAAAGCGCAAAAAAGGCTAGAACCGACATAAAATCAGTCTCTTTCAGTTTTTGGTTATTATAAAGGGGAACAAATACGCCGTGAGGGCGGCGTAATTGGTAAATTTGAGCCTTGGCAGCTTTGAAAAGGATCTGGAAACGAAAAATTTTAATTCCGCCGGCTGTTGATCCTGTGCATCCTCCCACAAACATCAGAAGAAAGATGAAAATAAGAGCAAAGCTCCCCCACGTATTAAAGTCCGCCGTTGTAAATCCTGTTGTTGATGAAATCGATACAACAACAAAAGCCCCATGGCGCAAAGCGTTTAAAACATCATATTGAGCGGTGTACCATAGCCACAATGCCATAAATAGAGACGCCATAGTGATCAATAAAAAGTAAACCCGAACTTGGGAATCCTTCACAAGAGGCTTAGGGTCTCCTTGTAAAAAGCGCGTAAACAAGAGAAAAGTTATACTTCCCATAACCATAAAGACAATGGCAATCATTTCAATCCAAGCATTGTCAAAATAACCAAGTGACGCGTCTGACGTTGCAAATCCAGCCGTTGAGACGGTTGACATCATGATGGTAATGGCCTCAAAAGGGGTCATGCCCGCAAGCCAATAAGCAACGCCACAAATGGCTGACATAAGAAGGTAGGTAGAGAGAATGGCAGAAGCGATTTGAGAAACACGAGGGAAATATTTTTCTGAACGGTCTGAAAATTCGCTTCTGAAAAGCTGCATGCCTCCAATTTTAAGAGCCGGTAAGATTGTCATAGCCATAACCACAATCCCTATTCCTCCCAACCATTGCAAGAGAGCACGCCACAATAAAATTCCAGGGGGGGCATAATCTAAGTTTTTAAAAACCGTGGCTCCCGTCGTTGTGAGGCCGGAGATAGCTTCAAAAAGGGCATCCGTAAAAGTAGGGGCTGCACTTGAAAGAATAAACGGAAGAGACGCAAAAATAGAGATAGCCGCCCAACTTGAAACGGTTAAAACAAAAGCTTCCCGCACTTCAAAGATGGGCTCTCCTTCAGGTCGAAAACTCAAAGTGAGCAAAACACCAATAAATCCGGTAATAGCCGCCGATTCTCCAAAATAAACCCAATCAGGATCCCGATGAAGAAGATCCATCCCAGCAGGAATGGTCATGGCAATTGCCAAAATGGCCAGAAAAATGCCGAGGATAAAAACAATGAAGCGACCTTGAATCATGTAATGATAACGACCTGCTTTAGATTTTAGAAGAATATAGCATAATGAGGGAAGAGAGGGAAAAGGTTTAGAATTTAAACATCTTTCAATAGGGATTTGAAATTCTTTGAGGAAGCGGCTACCCTCTCTTCATGAAAGAAGTCTGTTCTCATTCTCTCTCCCAAAAGCGCTGGGTTTTAAGACCGTATGAAGATTCACATACGCTTACTTTTACACAAAAACTTGATATTTCCCCTACTCTTGCGCGCCTTTTAGCCATGCGAGGACAAACTTTGGAGTCGGCGCCTCTTTTTCTTGAGCCCTCCCTCCGCCATCACCTTCCTGATCCTTTGCTTCTGAAAGATATGGATAAGGTCATCACGCGACTTCTTCAAGCGATCATCTCTCATGAAAAAATTGTTATCTGGGGAGATTATGATGTTGATGGAGCGACCTCAAGCGCCCTCCTTTATCGATTTTTTAGGGCTCTTGATATCCCCGTTGCCCTTTATATTCCCGATCGTATGAAAGAAGGGTACGGCCCTAATACCCCTGGCATTCAAAAATTTATGAGTCAAGGTTATACAGTTATGATGACTGTTGATTGTGGAACAACTTCTTTTGAAGCCATAGAGGCTGCCAAAGGAATTGACATCCTCATCTTGGATCATCACACGCCTGAAGCCAAGCTTCCTCAGGCGTATGCCATTGTAAATCCGAATCGCCTCGATGAAGAAAAGAAAGTAACCCAAACGTTAGGCCACCTTGCTGCCGTAGGGCTTTCCTATTTATGTGTCATAGGCCTCAACCGCGCTTTACGGGAGAAAGGATTTTATAAAGATAAACAAGAACCCAATCTTCTGGACCTTCTCGATTTGGTCGCTCTCGGTACAGTTTGCGACGTCATGCCCTTAACGGGGCTTAATCGAACCTTTGTTGCTCAAGGCCTTAAGGTCATGGCGAAACGCAAAAATACAGGACTGAGAGCCCTTGCAGACCACACTTCACTTAATGAACCCCCTACTCCTTACCATCTGGGTTTCACATTGGGCCCTCGCATCAATGCGGGCGGACGCGTGGGAGAGTCCTTCTTAGGAGCCCGTCTTCTTTCAACAGAAAATCCTGAAGAAGCTTCTGAAATTGCAAAACAATTGGATCAATATAATCAAGAACGTCGACTCCTGGAAGCCGACGCTCTTGAACAAGCTTTTTTACAGGTTAATCCTGAATCCCCTCTTATTATCGTTGGGCGCGAAGGGTGGCACGAAGGAATCATTGGTATTGTAGCGGGACGCCTCAAAGAAAAATATCACAAACCGACAGCTGTTATTGCTTGGGATAAGAAAGGGGTTGGAAAGGCTTCTGCTCGCTCGATTCCTGGGTTTGATTTTGGTCGACTGATTCATAAGGCCCATCATTCAGGATATGTCTTAAAAGGAGGCGGCCATGCTATGGCAGCTGGATTTTCCCTCACAAAAGACCAACTCCCCCTTCTCACTGATTTTTTGATGAGTGAGTTGACTCGCCTTGAAAATGAAATCGATTTAAAACCCCTCATATTATGTGATGGTTATTTAGATCTTCGTTCTTTAAATAAAAACTTTCTCAAAGAAATTGAGATTTTTGGCCCCTTTGGGATGGGAAATCCCCATCCTAAATTCATATTTTCTGATGTGATGGTTGAATCTTATCAACTCATTCAAGATCAGCATATTCGCTGCCGCTTCTCTCAAGGAGATGGTGTTGAGATAGAAGGCATTGGGTTTCGCCTTAAAGACACTCCACTGGGCCAAGCCCTCATGGACCGCAGCAAGCGTCCTTTCGATCTTTTAGCTTCTCCTAAGCTTGACACGTGGGGAGGTCAATCGAAAATGACGTTAACAATTGAGGATGGAGCTTTGGCTATGTCTTCCTCATAATGAGAGGAGGACATAACCAAAGTTTTCAAGCTGATTTTCTTTCTACGAAGAATTAATAGCTCTTGAAGTCGCCCGCCATACGAAGTGAAAATTTTTGACCGTTAAAAATCATATGTAGACTGTTAGAGAATAGTGCGTACCTTTTACCGTCGGGGTCTGCCCTAAAAATATTTGCATAGTGTGCTATATTTGCCGTTGGTGGAAGTTTTGTATGAGAGGGATTAGTGAAATACCACGTAATTCCTGTTCTATCATCTGTTAATGTCGCGCTACCTTTATTATACTTAATTTTTTCATAGATACCTCTGATTTTTTGATTCAAAAGTTCTCGCGAAGGCCCTATATCCTGCACCTGCCACATTCTCATTTCAATAGGAGTAACCGTGCCATTATCCATTTTTAGTTTATACTTACATGATAAAAAACTAGCATAAGTCTTATCTTTTACTATTTCCTTTATGTCGTGTATATCTCCCTTAAGAGAAAAAGGCGCTGAATCCCATTTCTGCGTATAAGGAATAGGTGTACCTATTCCAACTGTTGTAGAGATGTAATTAGGGCGCTGAAAATCGCTCACACGAATATCGGGGCAACGCAAGGCTGCAGAAGCTGGTAAGGTCAAAGCGCTCAAGCTTACTGCCAATGTGATTGGTAAAATATTTTTTTTCATAAGAATTCTCTCTCTTGTTAGTACTCATAATAAATTAACATGAAATGATTATTATATTCTTAATTTGTATTTGAGCGTTTTAATTTTTTATACCAATCGTCACCCGCTGAATCCCATCGAAATAATGGGAATTTCGAATGTCCATAGGGTCTTTCTTCCCATTCAGATTAACGATAATCAGTTGGCCATTCCCATAGCCATAATCATTTCGAAAGTCATAGACGGCCCCTATAATCGCAAGTTTTCCTGAATTGACTTTATCTTGAAAGTCAGCAAGCGCTTTTTCGACTTGGTGATGCACATTCAATACCACGCCTTCTTTATCATCAGAAGCCGATTTTAGATCTAGAGTTTCAAGTTCTTTTTGAATGGCGGGCGCCACCTGACTGTAGTCACCCATGGCTGCTTTTACAGCTCCACAATGGGAATGACCTACAAAAATAAGCACAGGGGTTTTTAACACGTCCACGCCATATTCGACGGATCCCTTTGTCGTTATAAATTGATTTCCGATATTACGCGCCACAAAAATGTCATTCTCTGCCTCATTGGAAAAGTTATCTACTTGAACGCGTGAATCTGAGCATAAAACCATAGTCACTCGAGGATTTTGAATATCGAGGAATCCTTCAAAATGTGCAGGCGACTTTGATTTAACAAAAGCCGTATTATCTTCAATTAAATCAGAGATGGCGTGTCTGATCTCTGGGGTAAGTAAATTTTCCTCAGCATGAAGAGAGAAAGTGAGAAACAAAAGGATAACAGCTAAAGTTCTAAAGATTGTTTTTTTCATCATCATTCTTTCCTCTGTTTTCTCTTGTTCTAACAAAAGTTCCCTAAGATTTTCTTAAAAAATTTTCGTCTTTCTTTTTATTTTCAGGCATAATGAAAGAGGGAGAAAAAACCTATGGATAAGAAAAAAATTTTTCAAGCGCTAGAACTTGACCCTCAAGGATTTCAGGAAGGAGAAATTGAAGTCTGTTCTCCTATTGATGGACAAAAGCTGGGCCTTGTGCGAGCGCACACCCAGCAAGAAACCGAAAAAATGATCTTCCAAGCCGCCCAGAGTTTTAAGACCTGGCGTCTGATTCCGCCGCCTCAACGAGGTGAACTCATACGCCTTTTTAGCGAAGAATTGAGAACTCATAAGGATGCGCTCGGCACTCTTGTCACTCTTGAAAACGGCAAGATTTTAGAAGAAGGTCGAGGCGAAGTTCAAGAAATGATTGATATCTGCGACTTTGCGGTAGGCCTTTCTCGGCAACTCTATGGATTAACAATCGCCTCCGAACGGCCGCAACACCGCATGATGGAAACATGGCATCCTTTAGGTCCCATAGGCGTCATCACCCCCTTTAATTTCCCTCTTGCCGTATGGTGTTGGAACTTTGCCATTGCTCTTGTATGTGGAGACCCTGTTATTTGGAAGCCTTCTGAAAAAACACCTCTCTCGGCCGTTGCCGCAGCCCATCTATTTGAACGAGCTTTAGACCGATTTTCAAACGCTTGTCCTCATCTCTTACAAGTGATTCTGGGAGGGAGAGATGTTGGTAACGCCCTCGTTACAAGCCCCCATCTTCCGTTGATTTCTGCAACAGGGGGCACCCGCATGGGACGAGCCGTCGCGACTGGTATTGCCGCTCGTTTTGGGAGATCACTTCTTGAACTCAGCGGCAACAATGCCATGATTTTAACCCCTTCAGCAAATCTTGAACTCGCTTTACGAGCCATTACATTTGCAGCCCTCGGAACGACAGGCCAGAGGTGCACCACCTTAAGACGTCTCATTGTTCATGATTCTCTTTATCAAAGCACTATTGAGAGCCTTCGCAAAATTTACATCCAAGTCCGCATCGGAAACCCCCTTGACCCTCAAACCCTTGTAGGCCCTCTTATTGACAAGGGGAGTTTTGAGAAGATGCAACAGGCCCTTCAAAGAGCCCGAGACCAAGGGGGGCACGTTTTCGGAGGGGAACGCATCCTCGAAGATATTTATCCTGAAGGGTATTACGTCCACCCTGCTCTTGTTCACATGCCCGCACAAACAGAAATTGTGCGTCAAGAAACCTTTGCTCCAATTCTCTATGTCATGTCCTATCATCATTTTGAGGATGCTCTGAAAATGCATAATGATGTGGCACAAGGACTGGCCTCTTGTATTTTCACAAACAATGTCCAAGAAGCGGAAATTTTTCTTTCAGCAATGGGGAGTGATTGTGGCATCGTCAATGTCAATATTGGACCGAGTGGGGCTGAAATCGGGGGAGCTTTTGGCGGTGACAAAGACACAGGGGGAGGACGGGAGTCAGGGAGTGATGCCTGGAAAAATTATATGCGCCGTGCCACAAACACCATTAACTATTCAACCGAGCTTCCTCTGGCTCAAGGCATCCATTTTGACATAGGTGAAGCATGACCCCCTTCCAATGGGAGGATCCCTTCTTTTTTGAAGACCAATTAACGGCAGAAGAAAAGCTCATTCGAGAAACAGCTTATCGATATGCCCAAGAAAAACTCATGCCGCGCATTTTAAAGGCAAATCGGGATGAAACCTATGACCTCCTCATTTTTAAAGAACTGGGGGCTCTTGGCTTTTTAGGCATGACCCTTCAAGGGTATGGCTGTGCGGGAAGTTCTTATCTGTCCTATGGCCTTGTGGCTCGAGAATTAGAGCGCGTTGATTCAAGTTATCGTTCTCTTTTAAGTGTTCAATCCTCCCTTGTGATGACGGCTATTGATCTTTTTGGAGATGAAAACCAAAAACAAAAATATCTTCCCTTGCTTGCAAAAGGAGAGCTCATCGGGTGTTTTGGCCTTACGGAACCCAATCATGGCTCTGATCCCGGTTCTATGGAAACCCATGGGAAAGCGCATGGTGGAGGATGGATTCTGAATGGTTCCAAAGCTTGGATTACCCACAGTCCCATAGCCGATGTCTTTATTGTATGGGCAAAGATTAATGGGGAGATCAAAGGATTCCTCTTAGAAAAAGGAATGGAAGGGCTTTCAGCTCCTAAAATTGAAGGAAAATTTAGCTTAAGAGCATCGCCTACGGGTGAGATTGTGTTAAATGACGTTTTTGTTCCTCAACAAAATCTTCTTCCCAAAGCGATAGGATTGAAAGCCGTGATGCAATGCTTGAATAATGCTCGCTATAGCATTTCTTGGGGAGCTCTCGGGGCTGCCGAATTCTGTTGGCATCAGGCCCGCGCTTACGTTTTAGAAAGAACGCAATTTGGACGGCCTCTTGCCGCAAATCAACTTATTCAAGCGAAACTCGTTCAGATGCAAACGGATATTTCCCTAGGCTTACAAGGTGTTTTAAGAGCAGGACGGTTAAAGGATGAAGAGCGATCCTCGCCTGAGCTTATCTCTCTCCTTAAACGAAATAACACCCGCACCGCTCTTAACGTGGCTCGTACGGCACGCGATATGCTGGGAGCAAATGGCGTTTCTGATGAATATCATGTGATTCGCCATATGATGAATCTTGAATCTGTCAATACTTATGAAGGAACGTTTGATATCCATACCTTGATTTTGGGCCGTGCCCAAACAAATCTCTCTGCTTTTGGAGAATAGAGTACCTCCTTTTATTATTACAAAGAAACGGCTGATGAGTTCAGATAGAAGTGAATCTGGTTATAACTTATACGGTAAAAAGAAGCCATACTCCCAAGGTCATTAAAACACCCCCTGTGATCCGTTCAATCCAATGTCCCACAGTGTTAAATTTTTCTCGGGTTCGCCGTCCAGACAAACAAAAAGCGACAAAACCAAACCAAGCCAACGTTTCGATAAAAATGATAATCCCATAGATGAGCATAATGACAAAAGGGGTATGCGGATCAATAACAACCGAAAATAAACTCAGAAAAAACAGCATGCATTTAGGATTAAGGGCATTCGTTAAGAAGCCAGAACGAATCGCGGAAAAAGGGGAAATATCATGTTTGTGATGGATGTTTCCCAAAGTTAAAATTGTTTTCTTTGCTTTAAGGCCTTTAAATCCTATATATAATAAATAGCCCGCTCCCAAACATTTAATGGAAAATAAAAGCCATGATGTTTCCGCAATAACAAAGCCCAATCCCAACAAAATATAGGTCACATGCACAAGGATTCCCAGGGCAATGCCAAGAGCTGTCAAAAGAGCTGTTTTCCGCGAATAAACCAAACTGTTTCTCACAACGATCGCAAAATCTGGTCCAGGGCTTACGAGGGAGACCATCACCAATCCTGCCAAGCTGAGGAGGGAGGGGAGGTATTCAAGAAGAAAAGATTCCATAAACATTCCTGACACTTTAATAAATCCAATACCTTCAAAATCTCTTTCTAACAACATTTTTTTATTGACCCTTCATTTCTTGTTCTTTATTTTTGGTCCTATGGTTCCTTCTTTATCCCGTCCTGTGAATATTTCTAAGTTAAAAAGTCTTACATTAGTTACTGATCATTATGACGTTTATCTGATAGATGTAATTGGCGTCATACATGATGGGAAAAACCCTTATGAAAAAGCCATTGAGGGCGTTAATCATCTTATTTCAAGCGGTAAAACCGTTATTTTTTTGTCTAACAATCCCCGTCCCGGAACGCTTACAAGGGAAAAACTCTCCTCATGGGGTGTTAACCCGCCGTTTAAAGTGGTCACTTCAGGAGATATTGCAAGAGCGCTTTTATCCACTCAATTTAAAGATAAAAGGATCTATCACTTAGGGGCAGAAAGAAATGAAGAGATTACCCATTCGCTCAACCTTCATATTGTAGAGGATATAAGCCGGGCTGACCTTCTCTTACTCACCGCTTTTCTTGAGCCTGACGAATCTTTATCCCAGCATGTTCCTCTCTTAGAAGAAGCCGTACGCTTAAAATTGCCTGTCTTATGTGCGAATCCTGACAAAAGAGCTCCCCATGGAGATAAAATACGTTTATGTGCAGGCACCCTTGCAGACCACCTCCTCTCTCGAGGAAGGAACGTGATATATACAGGAAAGCCAGACAAAATCATCTTTGAGAGTTTGCCTTCTTTGTTCCCTGCTGTTCTCTTTGAGAAGAAGAGAATGATCATGATCGGGGATTCTCTCGAAACAGACATTCAGGGTGCCCATCAATTCGGAATCGACTCCTTGCTGGTTCTGTCTGGCAATACAGGAAAAGAATTAGAAAGGGAAAACAAATCTCTCCCTGTTTATATTCAAGAAAACCACGCTTTTTCAATGTCTCCTCGTTTTTACATGGATTATTTAAATTAATAATTTTTGAACACTCCAACGCGTCTTTTTAACGGAGGAATAACAAACCGCGCGTGATGTTGATTTTTATACAAGAAGTGAATTCTTTTTGAAAACAATAAAGAAAATATTAATGAGGAACATGTTAAACAATATTTTAATATATTTTAAAGTTTAATTGTAGTTCATTTTTAAATTGACGCCTTCCCCTAAAGTAATTTAAGTCTATAAAATGTTTCTGTTTAAGTAAGCTTTCTTTTGTCGAATTGTTAATGAGGTGAGGTAAATACAGGTACTATGTTTAAATTTTGCAGGAAACTCGTTGTTTATACGACTCTCATGTCATTTGGACTGGGTACCCTGGCCCCTTATTGGCCCGCTTATGCGATGGAAGAGGACGTTCGGAGAGAGCCCTCAAGTTCACCAAAAAGACTGAGATCGGGGAGTTCCCCTACCAATCGAGGCAGTAGCAGTGGCTCTTCTCCTGAGGAACAATCTGACGCTCCTATCCCTCTCGCGCAAACCCCAGAAAAATTAACGTCTGCCCTCTCCTCTATACCTGGATCGCGAAAACCTCCGTCTGACGACGGGGCTACGGGAGGAGGTAGCGGTACTCCCCCTCAAGAGATAGTCGTTTATACGGGCGATACGGTAATTCCTAATCCTTATAACACAGGAACGATTTATAATTCTTCGGGTACCTCTGTTGACAAAAGGTCCTCTTCTCTTAAACAAAATGGGGGGTATTCCGTTATGAGAGCTTCCTCTTCACGTAAGCGTGAAACAGGAGAGAAAGCTCCCCTGATACGAAAAGATCGGGCTCTTGAGGATCCAGTCATTAGAGATAAGCTTTTTGAAGCTTCTCAGGAACTTACAAGGGCCCTGAGCGGCTCGATTAATGGGGATGAGGAAGGTTACGGTTCGTTAAAAAATGCGGTGCATCTTCAAAACCTCGCTAATAATTCTCAAAAGAAGGTTCTTTATGCAGGGGCGGCGGATGAAGGGGCCCTCGAAGGAGGAAGCTATAAAATTCAATCAGTTGAGGATCTTCCCGAGGAGACCAAAAAAGGACTTCAAGCCTTTCTCCATCATGTGAAAGATCGTGTGATTGATGGTAAGCCTACGGGATGGCAAATCTTGGGGTGGGCTCTGGGAACAGCTATCGGGATTGGTGTTGGGAATGCCATGCCTCCAGTTTATATTAACAGTTTAGATGATTTGAATGGCCTTTTCCATGGTCAGCTTTATGGAACAACCTCATTAGCCACCGGATTAATTGTAATAACAGCAGTTTTTTTTGGACTAGATGGCATTTCGCGGAATTCAGTGATTTTAGGTAACCTTCTGGGACCAGATACAAGTGCCTTTTCTGTTCCTAAAAGCACCTCTTATAAGACGGGCTATGGAACCATGAAAGGTCTTCATTACCTAGGAGGCGGGCTTTCTGGTCTCTTGCCTCTTTATTTCCTTTATAAAGTAGAAAAAGCAAAGATAGATGATGGGTCTTTGCCCAGTTTACAAACTATGATTTTTTTTGGATGCCTTGGCCCGCCTCTTGCCCTTGATACTCTTTTCAATAACTCGAGCCGCCTTTCTATTCCGGCAGAAAAGTCTCTTTACAGACGCTTTGCAGACCAGATACTGGATAAGCAAACATTGCCCCTCCGGCAACAGTATCTTCGCCAATTTAAAGAAATAAAATGGCTTATATATGGCCTCGATGAATATGAAATGGGCGATCTTTATGAAGGTGTTTTCGACAATGGCCTTAAAAGAACAGCAAAAACAGCAGATCATCCAATTGAAGATTTAAAAATGGAAGATGCTCTTCGTGTCATTAATATTCTAAAGCGTTTTCATAGCGCTAACCAAGAAGAAGCAATGCCCGAATTTAAAGAAGAGGCAAAAAAAACGTGGTCTTCCCGGTTTGCTTGGACAGAAGTGATCTTAGGAAGTCCTGGCCGTTCGATAGCTCTCCTCTATTCCATCAGCCAACTTCTAGAAGGCATCAACATAATGGGACCTGCTAATATGGCCCTTTCTTATATTTTTGGAGCGGTGGCAGGATCGATCGCTCAAGGGTTAATGGAAAAAGCGGGAGTGGATGATACGGCCTATAAATTTTCTCATGGGAAAAAGGTGCCAAGAGCCACAAGTCAGCCCTATCTTCGAACAGCCATTGAGATCTTCAATTATGTAGTTGTTGCTGCCTGTATAACCCTTCCCTATGCCTTATTAGAACTCGATGCTACAAATGGATGGAATTTGGCACCAAGAATAATCTCTTTAATCTTTCCGATCCTCGGATACGCTCTTAAAAAAGCCATGACCTTTAATAACTCGTACGGAGATATTGTAACAGGGGTTAATATGGCTCTTTCGCCTCTATATAAAACAGTGGGATACAAGAAGGATAAACTTTTACGTATGACACGGGAATTACGAGGGTTGTTTAAAACCTTAAGAGGAGATATCTTGATTGAAGTCGATCGCCTTTTAAAAGGAAAAAAGGTTTCTTCTGAAAGTGAAGAAAATGGTTTTCGTTCAGGATCTTCATCCAGCGATGAGAACGTGTAAAGCGGAGGGGATGAAAAAAAGATTTAGTGCAAGAATTCACTTAGGAACAAAAGAAATAGAAAAGTAGTTTGACTTTTCTATTTCTTTTAAAAGGAAAATAGGGTTTCTGGGTTAACCTTGTTTTTTTAAATTTTTAAGAACGAATTAATAGCAACTGCCAGAATACTCATTGCACCTTAAAGCCTCCGGATGCACCGCCCCTAGCCGCTCCATATCAACCTCATGACGGTGGATCGGTCTTGTGATGCCTGCGCCTTCAAAAGGAAGGCCAAAACCATGGTAATAGTGATAATGTGCAATATACGCGCCATAAGGGCTATAGGCATTCGCTCCACTTACAGCCAGCATTCCAACAAATGCAGTCATTAATAAGTATTTCATCATCTTCTCCTTCGCTGTTCATACTAAATCATAATACATAAGATCTATTAATTATGTCTTAACTTAAGGAAAACACCTTGTTTTTTTATTTATCACTTTTAAACTTGCAAAAAATCACTTTCGTATTTTCGACGTACGCGTTATCAGCTAAAAAGTTTCGCAGAGAGTCAGGGGAGTAGAACGACTCTCTGCGATTTTTCTCACCTAAGTGAGTGAGAAAAGAAGAAGGCAGGACTTTGTTATTCTCCTGCTCATGACGGAATTTCTTGTCTCTCAGCCTTATTGGAGAGTGACCATTCCTTGAAAAAGGTCATGGGAAGACTCAGGGCTCACCTCCATAATATAAGGCCAAAATCCTTTGTTTTTTGTTTTAATATATTCTTGCGATGTTAAGGTCAGACATAGGAAGTTAATATTTTTTTTAGATCCTATTTCTTTAAACTTTTCAAAAAGGATGCTGTAAAATTTTAAATTTAAATCGGCGATGCCCTTTAATGGGGTAATCTCTGTCTTTGCTCCATAGTAGCCGGTTGTTGCTGTCCATACTTCTTCTTGCTGGGGAAGAAAAGTTAACAAAACTTTTCTAATCTTTTCATGCAGCGTATAAAGGTTCTTTTTATAAAGAACAGCCCCTCCATAAACTCCTTCTTGCGCATTCTGAGCAATGATAAAGACCGCATTCTTCTTTTCTTCGTCTGAAAGCAGCACATTTTGATAAACTTTCATTAAGTTCAAGAAGGATTCAATTTTTGATTGATGAAAATGATGATGGGGGGGCTCAATTGTTTTTACCATGTTCTCTCCCTTGGTGGTTTTTAAAGTCTCCTGTTTCAAGAAAAATAAATTCTGAAAACCATATCGTCAATATTTTTTTAAAAATCGATTTATGTTTTTTATAAAAACTTAAAATTAGAAACTCTGAGAGCATTTAAATGAACTGTTGAATGAAAGTGGAATTTCTTCGTTTTTGAATGCCTTCATCCTAGATCAGGAAAAGTCTAAATGTTAGGCTGATACGTGGTATTTAAAAGACTCGTGGGAGAGGATGGAAAAAATGAACCTAAATCTTTTAACAGCCTTTTTTGCTGTTTATAAGTTGAGATCTTATACAAAAGCTGGGGTGGTGCTTGGGTGTACACCTTCTAATGTTAATCAAAAAATTCAAAAACTCGAACAGAGCATAGGATCCGTCTTGTTCGTAAAAAGAAAAAAGACCCTCGACCCAACAGAAGAAGCTTGTGAGTTATTTGAGAAAACGTACACCTATTTTCAAGCCATCGAAATGGAATTGACCTCTTTTAAAAAAGGAAATAAAAATTGCCACTTAGAAATTCTTACGTCTACAGGAGCTTCTCTCCTATGGCTTATTTCAGAAATCAATGCCTTTATAGAAAAAGATCCTCCTTTTACTTTTAGCCTTCATACAACTGAAGACAGTATGTTTCATTCTGATAGTTCTTTCGATATCATTGCACTTCCTCAAAACTTAGATATCCCCAATTATAAGAAAGTAGCTGCTGTATCTTTTACAACAAAATTGTATGCTTCTCAAAAATATATAGGCAAATTTGGAATTCCTCAAACGCCAGAAGAATTGGACCATCATCGTTTAATTTCCTTCTATCACCAAAGCAACATTTACCGCGGTGATCCTGATTGGCATTTAAGAGTGGGAAGGTCCTTATCTGATCCCCGAAAGCCTTTTATTATTGTGAACAATATGATGGGAATAGGGGAATGTGTGGCCAGTGGATTAGGGATAGCTGCTTTAACCAATAATAATCCTTGGATCTATTCCCATAACCTTATTCCTCTTCTACCAAAACTAACAAGCCCTTCTTCAACTCTCTACATTTTTTATAACCCTACTCTAAGTAATAATCCATTTATTAAAAATATAATAAATAAAAGACTTACCCGTATACCACAGAATTATTGACTTGTAAATTTTTGGATTTTTACCAAGCTACTCGTCAAAGAAAGTCCTTAATGAATGTTTCTTTTAAAATGGCTTTAAACAATGAATAGAATGTGTTTTGATCAAAGAACATCATTTGATTGAGAGGGTGGGAGGATAAGAAAATTTTAAAATATGGGTGTTTTCTTCTCGTTTTAATTTTGGGAGCTCCTTCTTGGCTGCTGGTGAAATATCAAATCTCTTCTATGACAGCAGAGTTCTCTGTAGGTCTGCGTTTTTTAATAGCAAGTGTTGTTGTTGAAGGGTACAGGCGCTTGTTTGATTCGGAAAAAGTAAAGCTTACTTTAAGCGACATTCAACTTATTGTTTTGCAAGGCGTTTTTCTGTATTCTCTTAATATATGGCTCTGTTATTACTCAAGTTTTTATATAGTTTCCGGCCTTATTGCTGTAACGGTTTCCACGATGATTATTCCTAATTTAATCTTTGGAAAAATATTCTTAGGGATTCCCCTTCGTTATCAAACTGTAGCGGGAGCTTTTCTCGGAATTCTGGGCGTTTTTATCCTTTTTATTCAAGAAGTTTTTACGCTGCCCGATGGGCTAAATCTTCTAACGGGTTTCTTACTTGCGTTTTCGAGCACGTTTTTTTCCGTTATTGGAACGCAAGTGTCAGGCAAACTTGCAAAAAGAGGGATTCCCATTCTCTTCTCTATTTCTCGAGCTCTCCTGATAGGGGCTTTCTTGAGTATTGGTGTATCTCTTCTTAAAGACGGGATTCCTCTTTTCCCCCATGCTGTCCCGTTTTGGACAAGTCTTCTTTATCTCGGGATCATTTCTTCAGCGGCAAGTTATACGCTTTATGGATATCTCATAAAAAAATACGGGCCAGGCGTTGCATCCTATCTTTGGATTGCGTCTCCAGCGATTAGCTTAGCTTTATCCACCTTTTGTGAAGGATATGGATGGACAGTTTTCAGTTCTATAGGAATTATTCTTATTATCATAGGAGGTATTTTAACAGGTTTACAACTCTCTCTTTGGACCGCTTTGCGAGGAAAAGAATGGGTACGTTTCTTCAGTAAGAAAGCGTTCCCTTAAAAATATTTTGACCCAATTCAGTAAACTCCCCATGGCACAAGAGGATAGCTTTTGTATCCTCAAATGCCGCCCGATATTTAAGAAGAGATTCTTCAATTCCTGTATCTTTCAATTCATTTCTTAAAGGAGAAACTGAAAAAGCCATGATTAGTCTAAATAAAACGAAGTGCGCATGAAAAATCCCTATCATAGGACGCCCATCATCTCTAAAGGGAGATTTAAAAAGTTTTTCAGGTGGATTAATGACAAAAGGATCATCTTTACTTAGAAAATGAAGAAATAAGTGCGCTGTTTCATGAATGATTCTGTCAATAAATATAAAAATATTTCGTTTGTTAAATTTCTTTACCGATTTAAGATACGCACATTTTCCTAAGCTAAAGGTCGAACCTGAACTGATATGATCGCCATCAAAAAGTATTAAGGAATTAACAAGATTTTCGTGTTCTTTATAAAAATTAGGAATGTATCTATTTAGAATCTTAACAGCCGCATCAAGGGCTTTTTTTGATTCCCGGTAATCCATTTCTGTTATACGATGAAAAATATTTTTGTCACTATAAGATAGCTCTGTGGCATAGGATGTAAAAAGAGAACGCTGGATTTTAGTAAGTTTATTAATGGGTATTAATTCGGAGCACATATTGCTCTTTTTTATAAAAGAACATATTTGCTTAAAATAAAAAATAGAACTTGTCCCTTTTGCTTTAAGGGCAAGATCACAAAGACGTCTATTTATAGCGCATATATACCAATATTCAGAGTGGGCATCAGAGATTCCTTTAATAGCAGCGTGAGCCTCTTCAAAATTTACCTCGTACAGATATTCTTCAAAATATTGAAGTAAATAAAGAAGGCTTGCTTTAAGGGCCTCCGTAAATTCTAGACTTAATTTTTTAGAAAAAGTCGGATCCGGTTTTAAAAAATCTACCTTCAATGAGGAATTACATCTTCGGACATCTTAATATGTATGGTTGTCGAAAGCGGGTTTTTACTAAGTAGTAATTTCTTCAGATCTACTTCTTTAAATTTTTTCATTATAAACCTTCTTTCTTTATATTTAATCAAAGTTTTAAACGCCGACACTTACTATAATTTAAGACCTTAATTTAAAAAGGCAAGAGAAAAAACGTAGATGCATGAATTTAGAATTTTGAAATTCAAACAGCCTGAGAACCTTATTGGTAACATACCATGTAGAAGTAAGTTCGCTCAACACCCGTCACTCTTGAATTGCATTGGCACTTCTATTCTTCACCAGTGTAGCAATAATAGGCCGTTTCTAGATATAAAACTGAGGTCTTCTCTAAAACTCAGGTCACTTCATTCCCTCCTTTTAAACTTGCGTATACGATTTTTTTTGTGATTTACCTCTCGCACAGCGCCAAATCTTTCCTCAAACACCCGGACCAATGAGCCTGATAGGAGGGTTACTTTTAAAAATAGTTGAAAGAATCACAAAAATTAAAATTGTCAACTTGGATAGGTTGTTATAGTTATGGGCTAAGGAACAAATAAAAAGGAGGTTATGATGACAATGAGAAGTTCTTTTTATCTTTTAAGTACAATAGGGTGCCTTATTCTTATGTCAGAAAAAGGTCATGCCATGGATGAAGATGCTCTTAAATCTTTTCGAGTTCAGACTTTTTCTATAAAAAAGAGCCAGGGGATGGATGCTGGACATAAGGAATTGGACCGTCAGGCGAAAATAGCATCTGCGATGAAAAGCTATTCTGCATATTTGGTGCAGGAGGAAAATTCAGAGTGGATTCGAGGACAGCTTAAATGCTCTAATGAAGGAGCCGCAAATAAATTGGTTCAAGAGTTATCGCAAAAGCTTACCACGGGTCCTATGGTCGTTAAGCCACAAAACGTAACAACGGGGCAACATCTTCGTTTTAAATCTAGCGAACGCCATTATTGGAAATAATACAAAAACCCAATTTTTGGTGAAATCTTAATTTCTTAATCTGGACCGGAGGGGATGCAATCATTCCGGTCCGGATGAGTTTGACGTGAGAGGAACTGTTTCAATGATAGCCTTCCAGGTCTCTAATTGATCATTTCGTGAGAATCTGGGTGGCAAATATTCTTACCCTCGACCCCAAAAACCTGCTGGAAATTATCCCTCTTTCTTTTAAAGACCACGCAAGGGATCCCGGGATCTTCTTAATAATGTAACTTCAGACAAGAAAATGAAAGAAATATAAAAAAACAGGGCAAAAAATAAACTTTATGCTTATGTCCGGTATGGACATTGTGATCCCTGGTGGGCGATGAGGGATTTGAACCCCCGACCCTCTCGGTGTAAACGAGAGAGTTCAAGTTTTATCTTACTATCTCAAATTAAAAGAATCTTTACAAAAGCTAGAAAAATGGATATCTTCATTTCTATAAAATTTTACCAAATTATGTCAAAATAGCTCTCTAAAGTATACCCGGAGTATACCCGGGGATACGAGAACGAGGACAATAGAACTGAAGGAAATCACCATGAAGCAGCAGGATAAAAACTTTAACTTCACGAAGAAAAGCTTAGATGCTCTTCCCTCTTCTGAGTCTGGGAAACGTCTTTATGTTTATGATACCAAGGTGAGAGGTCTTGAACTCATGGTAACGGACCAAGGAACCAAATCCTTTAAAGTATACCGAAAATTTAATGATAAACCTATTCGCGTAACTTTGGGTAAATACCCTGAAATGTCTGTCGAACAAGCTCGACTTGCGGCTCAAAAGGTCATTACAGAAATGCTCAAAGGCAAAAATCCCAATGAAGAAAAAAAGAAACTTCGCGCAGAAACTACCCTTGGGGAAATATTTTCCTTGTATATGAATCGCCACAGTAAAAACAATAATAAAACATGGAAATCTGACGAACGTGATGTGCCTCGATTTTTAGGTCATTTATTTCAAAGAAAACTCTCAGCTATTCCCAAACATGAAATCCAAGTTCTTCATGGAAAAATTGGCGAAGAAAACGGACATTATCAAGCTAATCGTCTTCTCGATAGAATTAAAGCTATCTATAACAAAGCTATCGAATGGGGCTGGGAGGGGGTGAATCCAACCAAGGGGATTAAAAAATTTAAAGAGAAATCGCGCGATCGGTTTCTCCACCCCGATGAACTACCTCGGTTCTTTGAAAGCTTGGATAAAGAACAAAACGATACGATTCGGGATTATATTTATGTCTCCCTTTTCACAGGAGTCAGAAAATCAAATGTTCTTGCCATGCGGTGGGAGGAGATTCACTTTGAACGGCGGGAGTGGCTTGTGCCAGAAACCAAGAATGGAGAACATTTACGAGTTCATCTCGTGGAAACAGTGCTTGAGGTTTTAAAGGATCGTTTGGAAAAGTACGGAAGGTGTGAATGGGTTTTTGAAGGGCCAGGAAGAACCGGCCATTTGATGGAGCCCAAAATGGGATGGAAAAGGATATTGGAAAGAGCCGGTATCAAAGATTTAAGACTTCATGACTTAAGACGAACATTGGGAAGTTGGCAAGCGGCGACGGGAGCTAATAGCTTTATGATTGGCCATAGCTTAGGCCATAAAAGCTCTCAATCTACAGCTGTCTATGCACGGCTTAATCTTGATCCTGTAAGAGATTCGGTTGAGAAGGCCACGCAGGCTATGCTACAAACAATAAAAAGAGGTGACGCTCATGATGATATGGAAGCCGCATAAAGGTTGCTCCTCAGAGTTTCTAACCGAACATCACGATCTTATTCTTTATGGTGTGTTTCATCATATCAAAGCATTCCTGCTCTTTCCTCCGAACTGTTCTTGCGACGATTCCTGCCAATGCTCTGAATGGAGGAAGAAGGCCATCCTGGCGTTAAATACACATTTTTATAACAGGGCGCGCAGAACGGCTGAGAAACCTAACCGTTTACGTGCGATGAAAACTCTTTGGCATATTCCGGAAGATCATTTTTTTAGAAACCTATATCCGGAAGCTTATCCTATATGGGTTATTGAGAAAGAATTGAAAGATCGAGAAGAGAACGATCATTTTAAGATTATTACTCAACTGGTATGGACATTTTTGCGTTTAGGCCAGACCTATAAACATTGTTATGGTGCGCTAGAAGCCAGTATGAACGAAGCCTTGAAAATGATTTTAGAAGAAATTCCTTTAAATAGCAAAGTGGTTAAACTTAAAAAGGAGGAACGTCTGAAGGGAGAGAAGCAGTATGAAAGGCTCTTTAAATCCTATACATCCGTTTGTCATTTCATAGCGGCTCTTGATACCTGGAAAAAAGAAATACACTGGGAAAGGGTCATGGGATGCTTATATCCCGCGGTTGAAGAAATCGAGAGATTTTTAAGCATTGCCCATTGGTTCAGAAAAAATCTTCTCATACTTGAAAGACGTAACGTAAAAGATAGAGTTTTTCTTTTAGAAAAAGACCTTTGCCCCCTTCCACCTTGGGTTCAAAGTGAAAATATCACCTTTCCTATCGAGCCCTTTGAGGAGAAAGTTCAAGAAATATGGGCAAATGCTAAACTTATTGACCCAAAAACTAAAATAGCAACACCCATCTCTATCGATTGAACCTCCGCAAAAGAATTGCGGAGGTGAAGTATATCTAAGTTGATTTAAGTAGTTTTGAGCACCAATATACACCTCCATAGACGTTACCTTAGAAAGTTAAATGCGGAACTTTTATTTCATTTTTTCTTATCTATAATTTTCCTCATGATGACGATTTTTCTTCTGTTTACTTGAATACATTTTGAGTTTTCAGGGTGTTTCTTGGAAGAGAAATCGCATTCCATAAAAAGAAAGGAAAAAATTATGGAAGAGCCAAACAAAAACCATCTTTTAACACGGGAAGAAGCTGCGGACTTCTTAGGCGTGAGCCCCATCACCCTTGCCCTTTGGAAGTCAACGAAACGCTATAATCTGCCCGTTGTGAAAGTGGGGAGACTTGCCAAATACCGTTACGGGGACCTTTTAGAGTTTGTTGAGCGACAGACGGTGAATAAGCCAGATGTTGCTAACGATAATTCGAGAAGAGTTTGAGAGGGGAGTTGGTCCATGAATCAAACTTTCCATCAAGAACAGAGTGGGCTTCCTGGGCTCTCTTTCAATTCCTTCCTGCCCGGAAACTACGCCCAAGACTTCATGCAAGCCATGCGGTGCGCAGGCTTGAGTTTTAAAGAAGATATCATAGGAGATGGTGCTATTCACCGCTTTGCTACAGGCAAAAAAGGTCATAAGGACGGATGGTATGTTTTTTATGGATTAGCTGGAGCTTTTGGCGATTGGAGCCAAGATATTCATGAAAAGTGGAGTTCAATAGGAGAAGGGTTATCCCTTGCTAATGAAGAAATTCTCCGCCAACAAATTGAAAAATCTCAAAAAATAGCTGAGGAAGAAAGGTGCCAAAAGCAGGAGGAAGCAGCCTTAACAGCCTTAGAGAAATGGAATTCTTTTTCGAACACTGGCACCTCTCCCTATTTAATACATAAGAAAGTTCAAGCGTTTAGCGTTCGTTTCAGCAACGACTTCCTCATCGTTCCCCTGAGGGATACCTCAGGAAAACTATGGAGCCTGCAATGGATAGCTCCTGATGGGACGAAGCGATTCCTAACCGGTGGTCGTAAAAAGGGCTGTTTTCATACAATCGGTACCCTTGAAAAAGGAAAACCGATTATTGTTGTGGAAGGCTATGCCACAGGCGCCAGTGTTTATATAGCAACTCAACAAACCACTGCCATTGCTTTTGACGCAGGCAACCTTGAACCTGTTATAGAAGAATTAAAAAGAGCCTATCCGAAAAGCTCTCTTCTCATTGCAGGCGATGACGATAAATGGAAAGATCAAAACATAGGGCGAGAAAAAGCTGAAGAAGCGGCTCGAAAATATGGTTGCCATACGATCTTTCCAAAATTTAAAGACGTCAATACTCATCCTACAGATTTCAACGATTTAATGCGTCTAGAAGGAAAGGATGAAGTCAATCGTCAACTCAGTGCAACTCTTGGCCATAAGACACTGAAGGCCTTGAATATAAGGGGTCTTTTATCACTAGAGATTCAACCACGAGAAATGCTTCTAAGTCCCATTATTCCAGAGCAAGGGCTTGTCATGATGCATGCCCCTCGAGGGATTGGAAAAACTCATATTTCATTGATGGTTGCCTATACGGTTGCAATGGGAGGGCAGATGTTTGATCAAAAGTGGACCTGTGACAATTCGAATAAGGTATTATTCGTCGATGGAGAAATGCCACTGGTTGTCATTCAAGAGCGGCTCGCTAAAATAGTGAACAGCGCTAATTCTGAAATGACGGGTGATGATAACTTACTCATCATTACGCCAGATCTTCAAAATCGAGGCATCTCTGATCTTTCTACTCCTCAAGGGCAACAGACGATCGAAGAACATTTAGAGGGGGTAAAGCTCCTCATTTTAGATAATTATTCATCCCTTTGCCGGAGTGGCAGAGAAAATGAGGGCGAAAGCTGGATTCCATTGCAAGAATGGTTTCTTACCTTACGGAGAAGAGGGCTTTCTGTGCTTCTTGTTCATCACTCGAATAAAACTGGGAGCCAACGAGGCACATCAAGAAAAGAAGATCTGCTTGATACCATTATTACTCTTCGCAAACCAGAAACCTATGACCCTAGAGAAGGCGCCAGATTTGAAGTCCATTATGAGAAAGCTCGAGGATTTTATGGCGAAGAAGCCTCTCCTTTCGAAGCCCATTTAAAAGAAGAAGAAGGAAAATTCTCTTGGCATATTCGCGCCATTGAGGATTGCCAAATGGATAGAGTCCTTGAATTAAAGAAGGAAGGCCTTACTCAAAGAGATATTGCTCAAGAAACGGGACTCAGCCCCGCAACCATCAATCGGAGGCTTAAAGAAGCCCAGGGGAAGGGGTTAATTCATGAATAAAACACAGACTCTTTTTTTGTTTCATGTTTCACGTCCTAGGGAATGAAACATGAAACAAGCCCACACTTTTGAAACAAAGGATGAAACATGCGTGAAACAACATCATTAAAAACATTAGCTTTCAAAGCCTTAGAGAGATTAGAAAGAAACAAGGGCCGAAACAAACGTGAAACAAGAGACTCTCACGCTGTTTCACACCCTATTCTCTGTGAAACAAAAAATAATCATCTAACAAATCCATTTTTTCACCCGTCATCTCTTTCAGATGGCTACGAAGAACGCCTTGCCATTGCTGAATATGAAGGTCATCAAACTCCCGCTCAGGCTCAGCGTATTGCTTATGTTGATGCGTTTATTGCTGTTTTAGTGACTCTCCCCTTTGGGGATTCTAAAGAAGACTGGTTAGAGCAAAAAATCAAGGCAGCAAAAGAGTGGCTTGTAAGTCAGGGGATGGAGCAGCCGGAATAAAAAATGTGTATTTTCATTGGATTGAGTCAAAGATTCTGTTTATGATGCGTTTACAGTACCTTCACAAGGCCACCACATTAAAGGAGCCCATTTTGAGAATACCTATAATAAAATTTTTTAAAGAGAGTTATGTGAATGTTTTATCAAACAAATTAACTTGGTTTAAAGTAGGATTTGCGCCTATGATTCTTTTGCTTTTTGTAAACTTCAGTAATATTCTTAAATTAATAAATATAGAACAAATAAAAACTCTTGTTGCTTTTCTTTTACTCATTCTCTATGGAATTGGGCAATTTAGTCTTTGGATTAACGGCTATCGATATGGAATACTTAATGAAGGCGGGAGAAAATGGTGGAACATGCCTAATATAAACCAGTTTTCCTTGATGCTCGTCTATACTATCTTAGTTGGGCTTTTAATATTTTCTTTTGGATACATGGAAATTTTTCTATTTGATAAGGTTACATCAATATTAGGTTTGTTTTGTTTCCTAGTGGTAACAATTTTTGGATTATACTCATGGTTTCGACTTTCTCTAGTATCGCCTCTAATTTCTATAGGTATTGATATGCCAATAAGGGAAAGCTGGCGATTAATGAAAGGAAATGTGTTAAGAATGTGGGGTCTAACCATATTAATCTTATTACCTGTCTTGGTAATTTGCGCAATTGTCATGGCTTCTGGTTTGTATACCTACTTTCTCTCTGACATCACATTTGCTATAGAAATGATTATTCTGTTGCCAATTATGATCATCTTTTCCATTCTTTACTGGGCTATTTTTGCAAAAGCAACCTCGCTGGTGTATCTTTTTCTTTCTCAACAGCAGACTTAGGAATGCCCTTTAGAGAAAGTAAGCCTTATGAAGAGAACCACGGAAAAGACTGATTTGAGAAGAGAGTAAGGGATGCCCAAGATTGGCTTATAGGCGGGGGGGTTACAACGACCGGAATAAAGCGAGCCAATTGTAGGTTTATTACCCTGCCGCATAGCACCAGGAACGTTGAACAGTATTTTATCGATCTTACAGAAAATTTTTTATTAACATTCCCCCGTCAATGTCTTGTTTCATGTTTCATTCCCTAGGGCGTGAAACATGAAATAAATTCTCCTTTGTGAAACACAAAGTGAAACAAGCATGAAACATCCTCGTTGAAAGCCTTAGTTTACAAAGCCTTCTTTAAAACAAAAAGTGAAATAAAAATGAAACAAGAGACTCGAAACGTGTTTCATCGCCCAACTTCTATGAAACAAATGCTAGGTGTAAATTTGCAACATTCGGCAGGAAAATTTTTTCTTGCAGGACAGAAAAGAAAGCATTACCCTGAAATTAGCTATTTCATTCCGAAATAGCGCGACGAGCGGATGATTCGAAGCATCCCCCCGCCGCTAACCATCAAAGATATGGAGATATCTATAATGGCTAAACTGACAATAGCTCCATGGCAAACGCACTGAAAGGTGAGGAGAAATAAGCTTTAGCCGATTGGTTAAGGGCCTAAATTAAGCTATACCTAACAATTAGAAAAAAATAATAATTGGGAGGTATAACTGATGAACTTATCCCACACCTTTCTTAAGCATTTTGAAGAATTAGAAGACCCTCGATTAAACAATCACAATTTTCGACATAACCTCCCAGACATTCTGGTCATTACAATTTTAGCAACTATATGTGGTGCTGATGGGTGGACCGAAATTAATGAGTTTGCTGTTGCAAAAGAAGAATGGCTGAAAACGTTTTTGTCTTTGCCTCATGGAATTCCTTCCCATGATACCTTCGGACGGGTTTTTGCTCTTATTGATCCCAGCAAGTTTGAGTCCTGTTTCTGTGCATGGATTGAATCGTTAGAGATTAATACAGACCAAGAAATTATAGCCATTGATGGAAAAACCCTTCGAGGATCAGGAAATAGAAGAA
>CALBSK010000011.1 GCA_937967795.1 uncultured Alphaproteobacteria bacterium
ATGTATAAATTAAAATTTTGTCAATTAAAGCTGAGTGATTAATAAAAAGTAAAACATATCTATAAATAAAAAAGAAAGTTAACCCCTTCGATGTCTACCTTACCTTTGGATTCCCCTTCTTTTAAATTTAGTGTTGAAATAGATAGTCATGGACTGCGGTTAGATAAATTTCTCTCCACAAAAATTCAAGAGGTGTCCCGCTCACGTCTTCAAGCTCTCGTTAAAGAAGGTTGCGTTAAAGTCAATGATGAATGTGTGCATGATGCCTCATTTAAAATAAAGGAAACCAATTTTATTGAAATCATTATCCCTCCTATCGTGGAAGCCAGACCTTCTCCTGAAAATATTCCTCTTTCTATTCTCTATGAAGATAACGACCTCATTGTGATTAATAAACCTGCAGGAATGGTGGTCCATCCTGCACCAGGTAACCTAGAAGGAACGCTTGTGAATGCCCTCCTTAGCCATTGTGGAGAAAGCCTTTCAGGGATTAATGGTGTGAAACGACCAGGTATTGTGCATCGTTTGGACAAAGAAACCAGTGGTCTTTTGGTTGCTGCTAAGCATGACAAGGCGCACCATAGCCTTTCTCATCAACTTGCAACTCGGATGATGGGGCGACGTTATTGGGCTCTTGTATGGGGAGTGGTTGTTCCGTCTGAAGGAACCATCGAAGGATCTATTGGAAGAGATCCGCGCCATCGTCAACGTATGGCAATTCAAGCAAGAGGAAAATTTGCCCGAACCCATTATAAGGTATTAAAAAATTATGGACGGTTAGCAACCCTAGTAGAATGCCGTCTTGAAACGGGGCGCACTCACCAAATTCGTGTCCATATGACAGCAAAAGGGTATCCCCTTATAGGAGATGTTCTTTATGGGAAACAACCATACTCTTTACCATCTCTGCTAAAAAATTTCTTTAATGAAAAATGGCTTCGAGGACGCCACGCCCTTCATGCAAAAGAACTTTCATTTGTGCATCCTGTAACTCAGGAAAAGATTCATTTTTCAACAGACCTTCCAGAGGATATACTAACCTTAATCAATATGCTAAACTTAACTTAATCGAGAGTGAAACATATTAGGTTTTCGCGTGTCAAATGACCATCTTCCAACGCTTCCCGAAATCCATGCCCTTCCTAGTATGGCAGATGGGCTTACACGATACTTAGCCGAAATCAGGCGATTTCCAATCCTAGAGCCAGATGAAGAATATATGATGGCTAAACGTTGGCAAGAGCATCAAGACCCAAAAGCTGCTGAAAAGCTTATTGCTTCTCATTTGCGGCTTGTCGCCAAAATTGCCAATGGTTACAGGGGGTACGGCTTGCCCATAGTGGATTTAATTGCCGAAGGAAATGTCGGATTAATGCAAGCACTGCGCAAGTTTGATCCTGAAAAAGGGTTTCGTTTCTCGACCTATGCCATGTGGTGGATTCGAGCCAATATTCAAGAGTACATTTTACACTCCTGGTCTCTTGTAAAAATCGGTACAACAGCCGCTCAAAAAAAGCTTTTTTTTAATTTAAGGCGCCTCAAAAACGAAATGCAGGAAATAGATGAGCCCATTCTTTCAGCTAAGAGCATCAAGGACATTGCCGGCGAGCTTAATGTTTCGGAACAAGAAGTCATTGAAATGAGCAAACGTCTCAGCTCCCCCGACCAATCTCTTAACGTCCCTCTTAAAGAAGAAGGAATTGAAGAATGGCAGGACTGGATTGTTGATGAGGATTCAAGCCATGAAGCCAAATTTATGGAACGAGATGAAAATCAACAAAAAAATGCGCTCTTAAACAAGGCCCTTCAATCTTTAAATGAGAGAGAATATCAGATCATTAAAGAGAGGCGCCTTACAGATCCCCCCAGAACTCTTGAAACTCTTTCTGAATCTCTTGGAATCTCTCGAGAACGCGTGCGACAAATTGAAGCCCGGGCCTTTGAAAAACTTCAAAAAGCTGTTAAAACGGCGGCACTTCAGGGAAGAATAGTTGAGCCGTAAACCTCTGCTGTAATGGCCCTTAGAGCGCTAACTTGTCATGTGAGGCATAAAAGTATATTATTTTCTTAATTTTTTAATGCCTGCGGTTAGAGGATTCATTTCATGATAAAAAACTTTATTTTTACTTTACTTTCTCTTTTTACATTAACTTTGGGAGCAACTGCCGAGCTTCATATTAATGTAACGGAAGGTACATTTAAACCCGTTCCTATTGCGATTACCCCTTTTCAAGGGACCGGGGATCCTGAACTCGCTAAAGTTGCAACAGAAATCACGCAAGTTATCATAAGTGATTTGGAAGGATGCGGCCTTTTCAAAGTGATTGACCCTGCAGCTTATATTCAATCAGCTCGGGATGTTATGGTCCAACCTCGCTTTGCAGATTGGAAAATTCTAAACGCCGAAGCCTTGGTGGGGGGCCTTTTAAAACGCAATGGAGGCAATTTTCAAGTTGATTTCCGATTGTTTGATATATTTACGGAATCTCAGCTGACGGGACTTTCTTTAGGAACCGAGTCCTCAAACTGGCGGCGTGTTGCGCATAAGATCGCGGACGAAATTTATGAGCGAATCACAGGAGACAAAGGATACTTTGATTCGCGGGTTGTTTATGTCGCAGAAAGCGGACCCGAAATGGATCGCAAGACGCGTTTGGCCATCATGGATTATGATGGAGAAAACCATCAGTTTATTTCAAGCGGGAAAACAAGAATATTAACACCCCGTTTTTCTCCTGACCGAACAAAAATTGCTTACGTTGATTTTGGAAAAAACGACAGATCTCCCAATCTTCATATCTATGATCTTGAATCCGGTCAATCTCAAGTGTTAGGTGCGGTCGAAGGTCAGAGAATGTCACCTCGGTTTTCAAAGGAAGGAGACCACATCATTTTGAGTAGCGCAAAAGGAGGAGCAGCTTCTCTTTATAAAATGCATCTCGGAAGTAAAAAACTTGAAAGGCTCACAACGTCAACAGCAACCATTGATGTTTCTCCTTGTTATTCTTCTGATGGAATGAAGATCGTTTATATTTCAGACAGAGGGGGGAAACCTCAAATTTATGTGCGTGATGCAGCGGGAGGAGAAGGAACGCGCATTAGTTTTAGTCCAGGCATATATGACAATCCTGTTTGGTCGCCTCGCGGAGATTTGATCGCCTTTACACGACAAAACGGAAGCACCTTTTATATTGGGGTAATACGCCCCGATGGGTCAGGCGAACGCATGCTTGATTCAGGATACCTTCTCGAAGGTCCGACCTGGTCCCCTAATGGTCGCCTTATAATGTATACGTGCCAGGCTTCTCCGAAGGGTAAAGTCAAGCTTTGTAGTGTGGATATTACGGGCATTCACAAGCGAGAAGTTAATATTCCAGGAGAAGGGTCTTATCCTACATGGTAGCTCTTGATCCTTTTTCATCAATAGGTTATAGTACGATCACGATGTCTTAAATCTGTGGACTAAATACGGCGCTGCTTAGGACGAAAGACATCAAAAAAAAGAAACAATTTTAATATTTTTTTAACGTTCTCCCGCTATAGTGGGCGGATGAAAACTAAAAAAGGAGAAAAAAGAAATGCGTTTAAAAATTACAAGTCTTCTTGCGGCTGCATCTTTGTTGTCTGCTTGCGGATCATCTACTGAAGAATGCGTCGAAGCTATGGGTCAAGGCGGCCCTCTCGCTGCAGAAGCAGCAGAAATTGCTGCTGAAGCCTGTATCCCAGGATCAGTCGCTGATTTCGTTGATAATGTCGGCGATCGCGTTTTCTTCGACTTTGACAGATCAGATGTTCGGCCTGAGGGAGCAGCAACACTGCAAGGTCAAGCCGCTTGGTTAAACACCTATCCAAATTATGTTGTAACCATCGAAGGTCATTGCGATAAGCGCGGAACAACCGAGTACAACTTAGCACTCGGAGAGCGTCGTGCAAATGCTGCGAAAGAACGACTCGTTGCTTTTGGTGTTGATCCTGCGCGTATCAAAGTTATCAGTTACGGCAAGAACCGCCCCATCGTTGAACAAGATGGAAGCGAGTGGGGTTACCAACAAAACCGCGTAGCTATCACCGTTTTGGACTAATAAAGTAAGTTGATCGAACTTATTTTGATTTAAGAAAACACCACCTCTGCCGGGTGGTGTTTTTTTATATGAAGAGAAACTCTGTATAAAAATTGACTTCATCATAACTTCTTCGCTTGCATAGTAAAAACGAATAAGTTAGGGGTAGTACGAGTCAACTTTCTATATGGTGAGACATTAATGTACACACCCATCCCTTTAATTCTTGACTGCGACCCTGGAATTGATGATTTCATTGCTATTTTAATGATCTTGGCTGTTCCTGAAAAATTTAATCTTTTAGGGATTACAGTTTCTGGGGGGAACGTATCCCTACAGAACACGAGTCAAAATGCTCTTAGGGCGTGTGAACTCGCAAGTAGACCCGATGTAAAAGTTTATGCAGGATGTCCAGGACCTATTCTCCGTCCGATTGTGCTTGCAGATGAGGTTCACGGCGAAACGGGACTTAAAGGATATGATCTCCCCATACCCACAATGCAGTTACAATCTAGGCACGCCGTTGACTTTTTGATTGATACCATTATGTATTCTTCTCAAAAAGTAACTTTAGCAACGACAGGTCCCCTCACCAATATAGCACTCGCTCTGGTAAGGGAACCTCGAATTTTGGATAACATTGAGGAAATTGTAACCATGGGAGGGGCTATTGGGCTTGGGAATATCACCCCCTCTGCAGAATATAATTTTTATGTCGACCCCGAAGCAGCCTATATTCTTTATACTTCAGGGAAAAAGATCACGACTATCGGAATTGATGTGACTCACCAAGCTGTCACCTCGCTGCGTTGGCTTGCTCAGCTTGAAAATTCGGGAACAACCGTAGGATATGCTGTTTCAATTTTATTACGCGCCATTCATGAATATGATACCCAATACAATGGAACGGATGGGGGAGCCCTTCATGATCCTTGTGTTATTGCTTATCTTTTAGACTCCTCTCTTTTTAAAGGAAAAGATGTCCACGTTGACATTGATACATCTTTTGGAATTGCACGAGGCCGTTCCATTGTAGATTGGTGGCAAAAAAGGGGGATTCCTATGAATGCGCATGTCGTTAATAAAATTAATGTGAATGGTTTTTTTGATCTTCTCACCGATCTTTTATCTCGCTATGCGAATAAGCTCCAAATACATACACTCAAGGGGAAGGCATGAAAAAAATTCCCCTCATTATGGACTGTGATCCAGGGCTTGATGATGCGATTGCCATTTTATTTGCCTTAGCCTCCCCTGAAGAAATAAACCTTCTGGGAATAACGGCAGTTGTTGGAAATGTCCCCGTTAAACAAACTCAAGAAAATGCACGTCGCATTTGTGAGCTTGCAGACCACCCTGATGTAAAAATCTTTCAAGGATGTCCCCGTACTTTTTTTGCTCGAAAATCTTCTTCTGATTCGAATTATACAGGTGCAGATGTTCATGGAGAAACAGGACTTGGCGGATGCAAACTTCCCGCTCCTATCATGCCTCTTCAATCCCAAGATGCTGTGAGTTTTCTTATTGAAACCCTCTTAAATTCGCATGAGAAAATCACATTAGCTCCGTCTGGAACCCTCACTAATATTGCCTGTGCTCTTATTATGGAGCCTCGTATTAAGGATAAGATTGAAAAAATTGTGCTTATGGGAGGAGCTATAGGTCTGGGGAATATCACAGCTACGGCCGAATATAACTTCTATTGCGATCCTCAGGCCGCTTATGTCGTCTTTACATCGGGTATTCCCATCATCATGATGGGACTTGATGTCACCCGTCAAACGCAAACATCTAAAGATTGGCTTCATACAATTGAAACTATGGGCACATCCGTCTCTCAAGCTGTTGTTGACATGCTATCATACTATCACCGTCCTCATGCTATTCTCGAACCTGGTGTGGAAGGAGGGGTTTTACATGACCCAAATATTATAGCCTACCTCCTCAATCCAAATCTTTATGAAGGGCGCCACGTGTATGTCGAAATCGATGTTTCAACAACCATTATGGCGGGCCGTTCCATCGTAGATTGGCATAGCAAATTGGGCTTTAAACCCAATGCGTTCGTCGTCAATAAAGTGAATGTACCCGGCTTTTTTGATCTTCTCACAGAACGCCTCAAACGATATCCTTTTCTTACCCGGCAGGTGCATACGTGCAGCCACTGTTAGCCTTTGAATCAACCTCTCTCCCTTCCTCCATTACGGGTTGTTTAGAAGTTGATACAAAAGCTATTGCTCAAAATTACAGAACACTTCAATCCATGCTGCCTCATAGTTCATGTGCTGCCGTTCTTAAAGCAGATGCCTATGGCTTTGGAATAAAAGCTATTGCGCCCCTTCTCATGCAACAGGGGTGTCAGTCCTTTTTTGTCGCTCATCTTGAAGAAGGACTTTTTCTCAGAAATCTCTTAAAAGAGCCTTTCATTTACGTTCTTTCGGGACTTCTTCCGAAAACAGAAGATCTTTTTGTCGAGCATTCCCTCATTCCCGTCCTCAATTATTTTGAAATGGTCGAAAACTGGGTCAAGGAAGCTCAGAAGCGCCGAAGAAAACTCCCCTGCATTCTTCATTTTGATACAGGAATGCGGCGCAATGGATTTGACCAAAGAGATTTATTCAAGCTCTTTGAATCGCTGAGTTTATTAGAAGCTCTTAACGTCCACTATCTTATGAGCCACCTTATCTCTTCACACGAACCCAATCATCCTCTTAATCGGCAACAAAAAGAATTATTTGACAATTTACGGCAACAATTCCCCTTTGCAAAAGCCAGCCTTGCCGATACGGGGGGGATTTATTTGGGTTCCCCTTATCACTATCATTTAGCACGTCCTGGGAAAGGACTTTTCGGCCTCTTTTCGCCTTCAAAAGAAATGCCTTCTCTTTCTTCCTGTGTTAAACTTTTGGGCCGTATTCTTCAAATTCGGACAGCTCATAAAGGGGAAAGTGTAGGGTACGGTGCAACTTATACTTTAACGCGTGAGAGCAAACTTGCCACTCTCGGCATTGGATTTGCTGATGGTTATAACCGTCGCTTGAGCAATAACGCTTATGTAAACATTCAAGGCTTTAAGGCCCCCGTGGTCGGCCGTATCTCCATGGATTATACGGTTGTGGATGTCACGAATATTCCTGAATCTCTGTGTTCTATGGGAGACTGGGCAGAACTTGTTAACGAAACCCTTACTCTCGATAAACTGGCCCATTCTATGGGAACCATCTCCCGAGAGCTTTCAACAAGCTTTGGCCCCCGACTCACACGTATTTATGTTTGAAGAAGAATGGATTAAGTAAGATATGGTTTTAAATAATGCCCCGTATAACTTTCAGAAATTTTAATGATCTCTTCTGGTGCGCCCGTGGCAATAATACATCCGCCTTCATCGCCCCCTTCGGGACCGATATCAATAATCCAATCCGCAGTTTTAATGACTTCAAGGTTATGCTCAATGATAATAACCGTATTTCCTTGGTCCACAAGCGTATGGAGAACTTCCAAAAGTTTGCGCACATCATCCACGTGAAGGCCTGTCGTCGGCTCATCTAAAATATAAAGCGTCTTCCCTGTGGCTCGGCGTGAGAGTTCTTTGGAAAGTTTAACGCGCTGAGCCTCCCCACCCGAAAGGGTCGTTGCTCGCTGTCCCACATGAATATAGCCGAGACCTACCTGAGAAAGGGTGGCAAGCTTTTCCTTAAGACTTGGCATAGCTTCAAAGAAAAGGAGGGCTTCATCCACGGTCATATCTAATACATCCGCAATAGATTTATCCCGATATTTAATTTCAAGAGTTTCGCGATTGTATCGTTTGCCATGGCATTGATCGCATTCCACATAAACATCCGGTAAAAAGTGCATTTCGATCTTAATAACTCCATCCCCTTGGCAAGCTTCGCATCGTCCTCCTTTTACGTTAAAAGAAAAACGCCCCGGCGAATATCCCCTTACTTTAGCCTCAGGAAGACCTGCAAACCATTCGCGAATAGGCGTAAAAACACCTGTATATGTAGCAGGATTAGAGCGGGGTGTACGACCAATGGGGGATTGATCAATATCTACAATTTTATTAATCAAATTAATCCCCTCAATCCGGTCGTGTGGACCTGGGATATCAGAATTATCATTCAAGATTTGCGCAAGCCCCTTATAAAGTGTTTCAATAACAAGCGACGACTTTCCCCCCCCTGAAACGCCCGTCACACAAATAAAAGCGCCCAAGGGAAATTCGACGGTTACGTTTTGAAGATTGTGACATCGAGCTCCTATCACTCTTAAAGCTTGCCCCTTTTTAGGTTTACGGCGCTTAGAGGGAAGAGGAATTTTTTGAATTCCACTTAAATATTGTCCCGTGAGACTTGCCGCGTTTTCCATGATTTCTTTTGGTGTTCCTTGAGCAATAATAGAGCCTCCCTTCACCCCTGCGCCAGGCCCCATATCGATCACGTAATCAGCTGTTCGTATGGCATCTTCATCATGCTCAACCACAATGACCGTATTCCCAAGATCTCGCAGGCGAATGAGAGTTCCAAGCAATCGATCGTTATCTCGCTGGTGAAGACCGATTGAAGGCTCATCAAGCACATAAAGAACGCCCACAAGACCGGAGCCAATTTGCGAGGCCAGTCGAATGCGTTGGCTTTCTCCTCCTGAAAGAGTACCAGAGGCACGAGAAAGAGAAAGATACCCTAAGCCCACGCTAACTAAAAACCCCAGCCGCTCCTGAATTTCTTTTAAAATGCGAGCGGCTATGTTTCTTTCCTTTTGAGTGAGTTTATCCATCAACGTGCGAAACCAATTTTGCACATGGGTAATCGACATTTCTGTGACTTGTCCGATATGCAATTGTTGAATTTTTACAGCCAATGCCTCTGATTTCAACCGATAGCCATGGCACTCTTCACACGGCAATGTGCTGTGATAACGGTCCATTTCTTCAGGTTGGCCATAACGCTCTTTTTTTTCTCTCTGGCGTCGCGTCAGAGTGGGAATGACTCCTTCAAAAGGCTTATTTTGCGTAAACGTACGGGATTCATCCCGATAGGTCGTGGGGACCTCCTCCCCTCCCGATCCATACAAAATAACATCCTTTGTTCTTTGAGGAAGGTCAGCATAAGGCTCGTCAATTCGCCCCCCATATTTATTGACAACAGCCGTCAAAGCTTGGAGGTAGTAATGGGAAAAAGCGCCTGCCCAGGGCGCTATGGCTCCTTCTTCTAAACTCAAGTCTGAATGCGGCACAATTAAGCTAGGATCAAAAACAATTTTCACCCCCAACCCATCACACCCCGGACAAGCGCCAAATGGGCTATTAAAGGAAAAGAGGCGTGGTTCAATTTCATCAATGGTAAACCCGGATACAGGACAGGCAAACTTCGCTGAAAAAGTATAACGTTCTCCTGTATCCGCATTTTCAGCATAAAGAAGTCCTTCAGAAAGCCTTAAACACGTTTCAATCGCGTCCGCCAAGCGGTGGCCTAAGTCGGGTTTCATCACCAGGCGATCAACCACAACTTCAATATCATGCTTAACTTTTTTGTTGAGAGATGGCACATCATCAATCTCATAAAGTGTCCCATCTACCTTTACACGCTGAAAGCCTTGCTTACGTAAATCTGAAATTTCTTTTTTATATTCGCCTTTCCTGCCTCTTACGATAGGCGCCAGAAGGTAAAGGCGTGTCTCTTCCGGTAATTCTTGGAGACGATCCACCATCTCGGAAACGGTTTGGCTTTGAATAGGAAGACCGGTCATAGGAGAATAGGGTATGCCAATTCGAGCAAATAGAAGCCGCAAATAATCATAAATCTCTGTAACTGTTCCTACGGTAGAACGAGGGTTTTTAGAGGTTGTTTTTTGCTCGATGGAAATGGCAGGAGACAACCCTTCGATTGAATCAACATCTGGTTTCTGCATGAGTTGTAAGAACTGACGAGCGTAAGCCGAAAGACTTTCCACATAACGCCTTTGTCCTTCCGCATAAATTGTGTCAAAAGCAAGAGATGATTTCCCCGAGCCGCTCAAACCTGTGATGACAACGAGTTTATCTCGCGGAATTTCAACTTCAATATTCTTCAAATTATGCTCACGCGCTCCGCGTACGTGGATGGAATGGGTCATTGTCTAAGCTCACCACCGAACATTTTTAGGCTCATTAAAATAATGACTGATTTGACCATTTATACATCGTTACTTGATTTGAAAAAAGAACATTCGTAAGTCCTCCCAACTTCACCTTACCCGCCATCATTCTTTAGAAAAGAATGCCTTAAGATCTAGACATAAGGCAATGCGCCTATCTCCAGGCCCGTATTTTTCCCGGAAGTAATTTTTCCAACAGTGGTTTCTCCAGCAGGAATCTTCACGAGATTCGGTATGCCAAAAAAAAGGCTAAAAAAAATTAATGGCCCCCTTTTGAAAAAGGTAGAGCCATTAAACGTAAACACAAACAATGGAGAATACTATGATTACGAACAATATTCAAATATTAAAAAGATCTACATATATTTTTTTATCTTGCACTTCACTTATTCTTTCGTCAAGTGAACAAGGAAAAGGAGAGGTTCTTCCAGATGACATGAAAGAAGTTATCAAGAGCGCCAACTCCTTGAAGGCAAAAAAGGTTCGCTCTGCAGATTACAAGGTCATTAATGAGTCTGACAGTAAGGCGGATAAGAAGAAGAAAAAACAGCAAATTGTAAAGACGTCATATGAGGATATTCATTTTATGAGTAAAGTAAAAAAAACTATCACAGACGTATATAGACAAATTGATAAGGTTGATGCTGAAGAAGCAAGTGACCCCATTGAAAATATAAAAGAATATAAAGAAAGTCAGTCTGATACCCATAGGAAAGAAGTTTCCACGGAAGTGTCTCTAAATCCTTCCGTTTCAGCTTCCGCTCAGGCAACTTCGCCACTTGGAGGTGGGGGAGACCTAAAAGCTGGAATAGATGGGCACATTACCCGAAAAAAAGCACAAGAAGATAAAATAGAAAAGATAACTAATGTGGGAGATACCGATAAATCTACAACCCAACCCGGTAAAATAAGTACCCAAGTAACCATGAGAAAAAAAGCAATAGGCAAATATCCTGTTATTCAAAGATCTAAATATGAAGGAGATATAAAGATAAAATATAACAAACCATGGGAAGAGAAGCGTGTTAGCTATAAAAATATAAGTGATGTGTTAGAGGCGGGATTGTCTTTTTTAAAGTTGAAAAATAAACCCAAAAATAATTTTATTATAGATGCGAAGATAGATTATAATAAAAAAATACAAGATTTTTGGGATGATTATAAACAAACTGAAGATTGGCCTGAGAAAGAGGCATATCTCAAAGATTATGGTAGTGTGCAAAAAGTTGAGAAAAATTATTATCACGTAATTTTAGCGGAAAGGTATTTTCAAGAGCACCTTCAAGATCGGGATTTTTTTATTATAGATAGGGAAGACCCAAAGAAAAAGAAGGTATATCACTTTCAAAAAACGTATAGAGAACTAGCTGATGATGACACTGGTAAAATCATACAAGCTAAGTAACATTGGTATCTAAACATAAATAAGCCATAAATTTCGTATATTTCATCTTAGAATTCTGAGATGAAATATACGTTTTTTTGAATAAGTCTATTCAAAACATCGTTCCACACTCCTGATACCAAAGAAGAGTTGATTTTGATACAGCTTTTAAACGAGGGAAAAAACTCTATAAAATACAAGAAGCTGTTTCTAAAAATAAGAGCCACTAAATTTCCTAAAAACACAATGATCTAAAGGTGTTGGTCTATTAAAGTAATTAGAAATTATTCTTCTTGGCCGCCGGAATTATCCCGGTATTGTCCTACTTAATTTGATGTGCTTAACTTAAATGTTTTTAAGAAATTATTAGATAATATAAAAAGGCAAAAAAATTATGCGCCGTTTTTTAAACCCCTCAAATCGGTTAGCGTTAGAGTTTAATGAAAGCGTGAAAAATATAATCGAAAAAATGTGTGAGCCTTTATTTAATAATTTTAGCCTAACTGTTTTTGGATATTCTCATTTTCTTAATAATGGCACTTATTTAGATCTCTGCACCCATGCTCAATGGCAGCAACACTATATAGAACAATTTGCAAGCAGTTCCTTTATAACAACGTACATCAAACAAGTTTATGAGAGGGACACTCAATATGTCCTATGGAATAATAGTTTAGACGTACCGAGGGAGGAAAAATACGCGCGGTTTATAGAAGATAGTTGTAATCATAATATTTGGCATGGCTTTACGATCTATAAAAAACATGAAACCTCTGTAGAGGCGTGGCATTTTGCAACAGTCAAAGAAAATTATGAAATCGTCAACTTTTATATTAATAGGTTGGATTTATTGCATCATTTTATTTTGTATTTCAAAGACAAAGCTGGAAAACTTATTGATACCACAGATCCAGATAAGCTGATTGTCTCAGAAGATCGGTCTTCTTTAAATGGTTCCGACAAGAAACCATGGGTCGAAAAACAAATTGAAAATTTCATGCATCAAACCACAGTTCAAAGATTTTCTCTAAATACCAATCGGGGTGTCATTATCATTTCTAAACGAGAAGCAGAATGTATGTTTCACTTAAGTGCCAATAAGACCGTAAAAGAAATTGCGCGATCCATGGAGCTCTCTCCACGAACTGTCGAAAGTTACTTAGATAACGTTAAAAAAAAGTCAAATTGTACAAATAAGTCAGAGCTTGTGAGTTTATTTACACAAAATTCTATTCGCTATCTCTAGGTTGCGCAAAAACTACCGTGATTTTCACGGATTGTTTAAGCTCTTATCAAAACATAAAACATAAGTATCAAAATGGAAATGGCACATGAGTAATCATTTAGACCCTACAAATTTGTCAGCTTTACAATTTAATATAGAATCCTTTGCGGCTACAGAGCAAGCTTGTCAACATATAATAGATAAACAAATAGGAATCATTTCTTTTGCCTATTGCCGTACATTTAATAATGGGACACGCTTATATCTTTCCAATAATCCTGAGTGGGTTAAGCATTATATAAGCCATAATTTTCAAGAAGATGTTGCACATCAAGAATCTTATGCCCCCTCAGGCAATCTAAAATATGCGTTGTGGACAGGCTTTAAAGAAGACCAAGTCTTTGCCTCACTGCGCGATCATTTTAATTTATGGCATGGTTTTACCATTTATGAGCGGCACCAAGATTATGTCGATCTATTCGACTTTATTTCATATAAAGACAATCCTCAAATTATCAATTATTATTTACACAATTTAGATACATTAGATCAGCACGTCCAAGAATTTAAAGAAAAAGCGATCGATCTTATTGATCCCTCAGATAAAAGAAAATTAATGGTCTTAAAAAATTGGAAATTTTTTGAGGAGATAAAAAGTAATTCTCTTTTAGATCCCGAAAAAGCAAAAAATTTTTTTAAGGAAATAAAATTCGATAGCGGGAAAAAATTTTTAAAAGGAGAGTTGGCATATGAATAATTACGTAGAGTCCACGAATCTTTCCGCTGTGCAATTTAGTCTGGAATCTGCCAAGACTATGGAGGACGCCTGCTCACACATAATAGATAACGACGTAGGCATTATTAACTTTACCTACTGTCGAACTTTTAATAACGGAACGCGTTTATATCTTTGTGACCATTCTGAATGGATCAAGCATTACATAAATAATAGCTTGCATGAGGACATTGCTCATTGTGAATTTTATACCCCTGGGAATGATTTGAAGTATACCTTATGGACGGGGTTTAAAGAGGACAAGGTATTTTCTGCGGGGCGTGACTTTTGCAATTGGTGGTATGATTTAATTATCTATGAAAGAAATCAGAACTACATTGATTATTTTAATTTTATCTCACATACAGACAATCCTCAAATAATTAACTATTATTTAAATAACCTAGATAAACTCAAGCAAAAAGTGCAGATTTTTAAAGAAAAAGCGAGTGACCTTATTGATCCCACAGATAAAAGAAAATTAATAGTTTCAAAGCATTGGAAGTCTTTTGATAAATTGCCCAAAAATCCCCTTTTTGATCCTCACAAGACAGCAGATTTCATCAATAAAACGAAAATATTATAAGAGATTTTAGGAGTTGGCTCGCAATACTGGACCTATTCAGAAGGTTGTCTCTCATTTCTGAACATCCCATGTGCTTCATTACACATTAAATCGAAAATGAAAAACGTCTCCGTCGTGAACACCATACTCTTTTCCCTCAAGGCGAAGTTTGCCAGCAGCCTTAGCTCCTTGTTCCCCTTTAAAAGAGATATAGTCCTCGTATGAAATGGTTTCTGCACATATAAACCCTCGCTCAAAATCGCTATGGATTTCCCCTGCGGCTTGAGGAGCTTTAGCTCCTTTCTCAACAGTCCATGCACGCGCCTCCTTAGGGCCGATCGTAAAAAAAGTAATCAAATTTAAAAGAGCATACCCTTCTCGAATAACACGTGTAAGACCTGTTTCATTTAATCCAAGGCTCTTCAGAAATCCCATTTTTTCTTCTTCTGAATCAAGAGAAGCTACCTCCGCCTCAATAGCAGCAGAAATAATGGCAACACGACTTTTCTCTTTCTCAGCTCTTTCCTTAACGAGCTGCGTAAAGCGATTACCCGTTGCTGCTTCCTCTTCTGCCACGTTACACACATACAAAATGGGCTTTGTCGTAATCAACTGCAAACGCTGCAACTCCTGTCTCTCCTCAGGAGAACATTCAACAAATCTGGCAGGTTTCCCTTGTTTGAGAAGCTCAAGCGCTTTTTCCATTAAGGGATACTGAATCAAAGCTTGAAGATCTTTTACCCGGCGTTTTTTCTCAAGAGCTGGAAGACGTTTTTCGAGGCTTTCCATATCAGCAAGCATGAGCTCTGTTTCAATAATATCAATATCTCGTAAAGGGTCAATCTCTCCTTCCACATGGGTAATATCCGAATTCTCAAAACACCTCACCACATGAACAATCGCATCCACTTCCCGAATATGCCCTAAGAACTGATTTCCAAGGCCCTCGCCCTTACTTGCACCGCGCACAAGCCCAGCAATGTCCACAAATTCGAGTTGTGTTGGAATAATTTTGGCAGAACCCGCAAGACACGCGAGCTCATCAAGTCTTTGATCAGGAACTCCTACCCTCCCCACATTAGGCTCAATCGTACAGAAAGGATAGTTAGCCGCTTCTGCCGCTGCTGTTGCTGTTAGAGCATTAAAGAGAGTTGATTTACCCACATTGGGAAGACCAACAATACCACATTTAAATCCCATGAAGGGGCTCCATTTTAGGTTGAAGGGGAGGAAGCGCCTGCATTATTTTTGCCGCATAATCTTCCGGAGAAGAGGTCAGTAAAAGGTGGACTTCATCGGCTAAGAGAGAAAGAAGAGGATCTAGCCAAATGTGTTCCTCCTTTGAAAAATTTGAAAGAACATAAGAGGTCACCGCTTCTTTGTGAAAGGGGCGGCCAATCCCAATACGCACCCGCCAATAAGAGGGACCCAGATGAGCATCTAAATCCTTAAGCCCATTATGTCCTCCATGCCCTCCTCCCTGTTTCACCCGTACTTTTCCAGGCACTAAATCAAGATCATCGTGGAAAACAATGATGTGATCAGAAGGAATCTTAAAAAACCGTGAAACTTCCGCAGCGGGCTTTCCTGATCGATTCATGTAAGCTAGGGGCTTGAAAAGGCACACTTTTTGGTGATCTATCGACCCTTCCGTCAGAAACCCTGAAAATTTGGATTTGTCCGGGGGAAACCCATAACTTTTGAGGATTTCATCGATACACATAAACCCCATATTATGGCGGTTCTTTGCATATTCATACCCGGGGTTTCCGAGCCCCACCAAAAGATACATGTTTTAGTCAAAAAAGAAGACTTACGCCCCTTCTCCTCCTGATTCAGCCACATTTTCTTGAGAGGGTTCTTCCTCAGTTCCTGCTTTTTTCATGACCGTAGGGGCCACGATATTAGCAATATCACTATCTCGGTCTGGATGAGCCGCCAGTACCCCTTCAGGGAATTTTAAATCCTTAAGATGGATGGTATCCTGTATTTCAAGACCAGTAAGGTCTATCTCAATACTGGAAGGAATATGGTCAATATCAGCAACAACTTCCAGGTTGTGGACAAGGATATTCAAAACACCCCCTCGCTTAAGGCCAGGAGATCCTCCTTCATTTATAAAATGTAAAGGAACTGCCACTGTAATTTGGCTTTCCTTTGAAACGCGAAGAAAATCAACATGCAAAGGACGATCAGTTACAGGATGAAATTGTACCGCACGCGCCAGGGCTTTTTCTTTCTTTCCCCCAAAGGGAAGCTCAAACACCTTTGATAAAAACCCCGTCTGATGAATTTCCTTATTCAATTGAACGGAGTCCAAAGAAAAATGAACGGGGGCATCTTTTCCTCCGTATAAAACAGCAGGGATACGATTGCTTCGACGCAAAGCATGAGAAGCTCCTTTGCCCGTTTGTTCTCGGAGCTGAATATCAAGTTGCGATGCTTTTGTCATAAGTATAACTCCTTTAAACGTCAGATAGCGTAGTCATACACTAATCAAATAAAATTGAAACAGATTTTTCATGATTAATACGATCAATTGCTTCTCCAAACAAGGGTGCAAGGGGAATTTGACGGACTTTTGCGCATTTTTTAACTTCATCCGTGGCTAAGATGCTATCTGTAATCACAATTTCTTTAAGATCTGAGTCTTCAATTCTCTCAAGGGATGAAGGAGAAAAAACACCGTGCGTGACATAAGCCCGCACAGAAGCCGCTCCCCTTTCCATGAGGGCATAGGCTGCATTACAAATTGTTCCTGCTGAATCCACAATATCATCCGTGATCAAACAATGGAGCCCTTTAACTTCTCCAATGACGTTCATTACTTCTGAAATACCTTGTTTTTCACGTCTTTTGTCAATCACGGCAAGACCACAACTCAGTCTTTTCGCAAGCCCGCGCGCCCTTACAACGCCTCCGACGTCAGGAGAAACAACCAACAACCCTTCCTTAGGAAATTGTTCTTGAATATCCTTTTGAAAAAGCGGGGTGGCAAAAAGATTATCCACAGGAATATTAAAAAATCCTTGAATTTGTCCAGCGTGTAAATCCAATGTTAAAATTCGATCAGCTCCCGCTGTTGTGAGGATATCCGCCACAAGCTTGGCTGTAATAGGCGTTCGTGGGCCCGATTTGCGATCCTGTCGCGCATAACCAAAATAAGGAATACACGCCGTAATGCGGTGAGCAGACCCGCGTTTCAAAGCATCAATGGTAATTAAAAGCTCCATCAAATGGTCATTTGCAGGCTTGCTTGTGGATTGAATGACGAAAACATCCGTACCTCGTATGTTTTCTAAAATTTCCACAAAAATCTCATCATCCGCAAAATGACGAATTGTTGCATCAGTTAAGGAGATTTTTAAATATTGCGCAATTCCTTCAGCAAGAGGACGGTTGCTATTACATGCAATAAGTTTCATGAAAGTTGCCAAAAACTATACTTTGCCGCACCCTATCAAAGTGTAACGCGTGTGTAAATGGGCTTTTGATGAAGAATTCCTGGTCTTTAAGTGAGGAGATTTTGATTTCATCCGGAGGACACTCTATGAGGAATGTAAAAAGTTATCGTTCAAAGAACGTGTTTATTCTTGTCATTTCCGGAAGGGAACTGTATTAAAAAATGATGTTGTAAAGAAAAATGGAGGAATTTTGTGCGAGAAGCATCTTTTTCAAGACGAAAGTTTCTCATTTCAGCTTCCTCATTTATAACTATTACAGCCATACCAAGTTTTGCAACGCCTGTTCTCTCCCTTGCTCGACCCCACTTTTCTTCTCGTAAGCTTTCTCTTTACAATATCCATTCAAAAGAAGACTTTGAGGGGGTTTACTGGAGAGAAGGTCACTATGATGAGGAAGCTCTCCTCCGCCTTGCTCATCTTTTAAGAGATAGACGGAACAATAAGCAATATTTCGTTGATACGCGTCTTTTTGATGTTTTACATCACCTTCACTCAATCCTCGGCACTCGCGATCCCTTTCATGTGATTTGTGGATACCGTTCTCCCGAAACGAATGCCGCTCTCCATAAAAAAAATAAAGGAGTTGCCGCCAATAGCCTTCATGTAAAAGGCAAAGCTATTGATATACGTCACGAACACATATCTTTGAAAAATCTCTGCCACTCTGCACGTTCTCTTAAAGCCGGTGGCGTGGGATATTATCCCAAATCTAATTTTATTCACGTGGATATCCGTCCCAAACCTATCTTTTGGACTTAAAGAAAGAAATCATAATCTGTGAAATAAAAATATATTTTTTTATCAAAAAAATTGAATTTAAAATAACATGTGATAAGATCCTCTCTGTGATCGGTGGGTATAGTTCAATCTTTCCCCCCTTCTTAACTATAAAATTGATTAGAAAACAGAGGAGTAAGTAATGAAGTCTGCAGTATCTCTTTTCCCCTCACATTCCCTTACCGACGAATATCTTGTGCGAAAGAACCTCGCAGCGGCTTATCGAATTCTCGCCATGCTAAATATGGATGATTTAACCTATACCCACCTTTCTGCTCGTTTGCCGGGTGCTAATTGGTATTTTATTTACCCCTTTGGATTGTTGTTTGAGGAAATTACGGCGTCCACTCTTCTCAAAGTTTCCTTAGAAGGTGAGATTTTAGAAGGAAAAGAGAGTGAGTACAATCAAACAGGATATGTCATTCATGGGAATATTTTTAAAAATCGCCCAGATGTAAACGCTATTTTTCATTTGCATACAACAGCGGGCGTTGCCGTTTCCGCCATGGAGTGCGGTCTTCTTCCCTTGAGTCAATTTTCCTTTCATTTTTACAATCGCCTGGCTTATCACCCATATGACTCGCTTGCTCTTGATCACCAACGGCAAGGCACAAATTTGGCTCAAGATTTAGGGGATAAAAAAGCATTAATCCTGCAAAATCATGGAACTTTGACCTGTGGGGAAACTATTCATGAAGCTTTTCTTTATGCACACTTTTTAGAACAAGCTTGTAAAGTCCAATGCTCAGCTCTTGCAACAGGTCAAAAAATGATCATCCCTCCTCCCCCTGTTTGTGAGCAAGCAGCGCGAGATCTCCGGGAGTTTGAGCCTGACTTTGGAATTCGAGATTGGACAGCTTTGCTTAGAAAATTAGAGCGGTCTGATCCGAGGTACAGGGATTAAGAAAAGCAAAAGCTGCCTCATCCATATAAAGAGCAAGAGCGATATCTTTTACGCTCACTCCTCCACAGTCATGCGTCTCCAACGTAATATAAATCTTGTTATAAATATTAGTCCATTCAGGATGATGATCTGTCTTTTCTGCAAAAAGGGCCACCCGTGTCATGAAAGAAAATGCTTCTGCAAAAGTAGGAAATACATATGTTTTAGTAATAACTTTACCTTTTTTATCTTCTTTCCATCCTGAAAGATTTTTAAGGGCTTCATGAAGCTCAGAAGGAGAAAGTCTTTCAGCCATGTGTACCTCTTAAAGCTTTAATATTTTTACCATAGTCAAGAGAATCTCCGTTATTGAAAATAGCATTTCCCGCCACCAGAATATCAACACCTTCCTTAATGACTAAGGGTGCTGTTAACGGAGAAATGCCCCCATCCACTTCCAACAGGATATCTCGATTTGTGTCGTCAATCAGTTTCCGGACTTCTCTGATTTTCTGAAGTTGGGTGTCAAGAAAAATCTGTCCACCAAATCCTGGGTTCACGGTCATAACAAGGATCAGATCGACAATAGGTAAAAGAGGCCTTACGATTTCAACAGACGTGCCAGGATTAAGAGCAATCCCTGCTTTGCACCCGGCTTCTTTGATAACCTGCAAAGTCCGGTAAATATGAGGTCCTGCTTCGGGGTGCACGGTTAAAATATCAGCCCCTGCCACGGCAAAATCCTCTATAAAATCATCAATAGGAGAGATCATCAAATGGACGTCAAAAGGAAGGGCTGTCCACGGTCGCAACTTTCCTATGACAGGGGCTCCAAAGGTGAGGTTAGGGACAAAATGTCCATCCATTACATCAAGGTGAATCATATCGGAAAAGGGTTCTATAGCTTTGATTTCTTCACCCAACCGAGAAAAATCAGCGGAGAGCAGAGAGGGAGAAATTTGAATGGGTCGCATTTATGCTCTTATTCCTTATATTTTTTGTGAGATTTCTTGCTCTCTAAGAAGGATGATAGAAAACAAACACTCGATATCATTAGAGGCCTCATTTGCCGCCGCCGTAATCTAGAAAAGTCACAAAGATGTGGATTGCTTCTCTCCCTCTCGTCTCGGCGAAGCCTGACTTGTGGACCCGCCATGAGAGGAGGTAGATATACTTTTACTTATATTCTATGGCTCTGACCTTCGAAGATCTTGTTCTCTCATCAACTTTGCTGTAGTAAAGTCACCACTTGTCTCCCTACGATACCATCCCTAAGGATAAACCTCCCCTATTTTACATTTAATGATTCTTACGCATTCTTCTCCAAGAGTCAAATTTTTTAATTGGTGGTTTAATATAACTTCTATACTCATGATGAATAAAGCATCCGTTATGTATCCGGCTTTTAAAGGAGAAATCTTTTAGGGGTATCCTTTTTTTATTCCCAAAGAAGGTTGCCTCCGCTAAGATTTATTTATGCTTGAAGGGAAAAAGATTTCGTATACGCGTGGGAGCATCTCTCTTTTTTCAAACCTTTCTTTTGCCGTAACAAAAGGAGAAAGGTTGGTGGTTAAGGGAGTCAATGGGTCGGGGAAGTCGACGTTTCTCCGTCTTCTGACCGGTCTGATACATCCTCCTGTTAAGGGACTTTTTTGGGAAGGGGAAGAATTAAAACGTCAAAATCTCCTCCTTTATCAACAAAATCTTTTATATGTTGGGCATAAACTGTGTCTTCATCATGACGCTCTTCTCAACGATCAACTTTGCCTCTGGCAAGGGCTTTACAACATTTCAAAAGCATCCCTTGAATATGCCTTACAAATATGGGGTGTGGCTGCTTTTAAAAATAAAAAGATTTCTCATCTTTCTCAAGGGCAACAAAAGCGCCTCAGTTTGAGTCGATGTAGCTGGCTCAATCGTTCTTTATGGATTTTGGATGAACCTCACGTTGGATTAGATCTGGAAGGAAAAGTAACTCTCGATCACATTCTCAATCACCATCAGCAAAAGAACGGCTTGGTGATACTCGCGACCCATGATCCTGTTTCCACTTCAAAAGAGATTATTTTATGATAAGGAGAGAGGTTCGTCATCTTTACCTTCACAAAGGAACTCTCTTTGCCACACTTACTTTCTTTGCTCTTTCTCTTTTTTGTGTCTCCTTAGCCCTTGGACCTGAGGAAAAAATCTTGAGACTGACCACTCCTGCCCTTTGCTGGATTTTGGCTATTCTTACAACTCTTTTTTCAACCCCTCTTCTTTTAAAGGATGAAGCTCAGCAAGGTCTCTTAGATGAAATCCTTTTGCAACCTCTTTTGCCCGCTTTCACCCTCCTCTCCAAAATAGGAGCGGAGTCTCTTTTACTGGGGTTCCCTTTAATTATTTTTGGTGGGCTCTTTTCTCCTTTTTTTGCTCTTTCCTTCTCTGAAACTCTTACATTGGCACTGACGCTTTTAATTGGCTTTCCTGCCCTGAGCGCGTTGGGAATTTTAGGGGGATTATTAACATTGAATACCCGAGGAGGAGGTATTTTAATAGCTCTCCTGATTCTTCCTTTAACATTGCCTCTTTTTCTTCTTTCTCTTATCTGCATGGAAAAGGTACGATTAGATCTTGATTCTTTACCACCTTTCTGTCTCCTTATGGGAGTAGCGCTTTTGCTGACGATCATTTCAGTCAGTGCAGGAAGTTGGGCACTTCGGTTTGCAGTTGAGGAATAGTATGAAATACAGATGGGCACGGCCGAATTTTTTCCTCAAGATTACAACACCTCTTTTGCCCGTGTCCTTCATCCTTACCCTTCTTTTCCTCACCGGGGGGCTTTATTTAGGTCTTATCGCGTCCCCTCCCGACTATCTTCAAGGGGATGGGATGCGTATCATGTATGTTCATGTACCGGCTTCTTGGATCGCAAGTTTAATTTATGCATTTTTAGCGCTTATGAGCTTTTTTGCGTTCGTCTGGCGGCATCTTTTAGCGGAAGTTTTGGCAATAAGTTCTGTTCCGATTGGGGCTCTTTTCACAGGGCTCAGTCTTGTCACAGGAGCTTTATGGGGGAAACCTATGTGGGGAACTTATTGGGTGTGGGATGCCCGACTAACATCCGTGTTGGTTCTCCTTTTTCTTTATGGGGGATATTGGGCTCTTTATAAATCTTATTCTCGGCCTGAACAGGGGATACGGGCGGCCTCTCTCCTGGCCCTTGTGGGGGTCATTAATCTTCCTATTATTAAAGGATCCGTTGAGTGGTGGAATACACTTCATCAACCGGCGAGTCTAATAAAGCTTTCGAGCCCTTCGATTGATCCCTCTATGCTTACGCCACTTTTACTCATGGCAGGGGCCTATTTTTTTTATTTTATAACCTTGCTTATGATCCGAACCCGCACAGAATTAAATACACGCAAACTTCTTATTTTGGAGGCAAAGAAATGAGTATTTCTACCCCCTATCTCACCTATATTTTAGGAGCCTATGGGGTGACTCTTTTCAGTTTATGCCTTTTCTTAGGATGGACAATTTTTCAATGGAAAAAATCGATTCACCAATTAAATAATTCTTCTCATGAAACCTAAACATCAACGTCTTATCCTCATTATTTTGGCCTTCTTAGGTTTGGGGGGGGCCTCTTTTTTTATCCTTTCGGCTTTTCAAGAGGCTCTTGTTTTTTACTATGTACCTTCTGATCATTGCCAAAAAAAAATGAACTCAAAGCAATGCATTCGCATGGGAGGGCTCGTAAAACCCCACTCGGTCCATGTCACGGGCAAGACGGTAAGTTTTGAGATTACGGACCAAAAAGCATCTATTCAAGTTCATTATCAAGGGGTGTTGCCAGATCTTTTTCGAGAAGGCCAAGGAGTTGTTGCAGAAGGGTATCTTTTAGGACCAAACCTCTTTGAAGCAAAATCAATTTTAGCAAAGCATGACGAAAAATATATGCCAAAAGAAGTTGCAGATCGATTAAAAGAGAAGGGTATCTGGCGCAATGCTGAGTGAATTGGGCAATTTCTTCTTGGTCATCGGCCTCGGATTTTCCTGTGTGCAAGTCTTAGCCTCTTTTTGGGGGACTATGAGAAATAACTCAAAATATTTGAAGTTGGGTCAGATTGCAGCATTCTTTCAAGGAGGATGGATAAGCGCTTCTTTTCTTACGTTGGTGACAGCTTTTTGGATCTGCGATTTTTCAATCTTAACGGTAGCTCTCCATGACCATACCCATCTTCCTTGGGCCTATCGAATGGCGGCAACGTGGGGAAATCACGAAGGATCTCTTCTTCTTTTTGTTCTCATTCTGTCAGGTATTAGTGTCCTACAAGCCGCTCTTCTTCAGTCTTCCCTTTTTCGGGCGCGTACATTGACCATCCAAGGGCTATTAATCGTTTTGTTTTTAGTCTTCCTCATCATAACATCGAACCCTTTTATATCTCTTCCTTTCTCTCTACCTGAAGGGAATTCTTTGAATCCGTTGCTCCAAGATCGGGGACTTCTGTTTCATCCCCCTCTTCTTTATTTAGGATATGTGGGTTTTTCTGCCCCCTTCTCCTTGGCTCTCGCAGCCTTGTGGGGAGGAGAAAACGTTAAAATATGGAATCCTATCGTCCGTCCTTGGGCCCTTCTTGCCTGGGGAGCTCTTACGGCAGGGATAACCCTCGGCAGCTGGTGGGCTTACTATGAGCTTGGGTGGGGAGGATGGTGGTTCTGGGATCCTGTTGAAAATGCTTCATTTATGCCATGGCTTGCAGGAACGGCTCTCCTTCATACGCTTCGAACAGAAACACTTTATCGCTTTAGCCTTTTTTTAAGCCTGCTGACCTTTGAGATGAGCCTTTTGGGAACTTTTTTAGTGCGCTCAGGGCTTATTGCTTCTGTTCATTCCTTTGCGCAAGATCCTGAACGAGGATATTTTATTCTTTGTCTGTTAGGAGGAATTATGGGGTTTTCTTTTTTCATGTGGGCCTGGAAAACGCCTCATCTTCAAAGATCTTCCTTCGTGCTTTTTTCTCGTCAGGGAGCGCTTCTTTTTAATTCTGTTTTTTTAGGCGGAGGGCTTGCAATCGTTATCTTAGGAACTCTTTATCCTCTATGGAGTGATTGGATGTGGGGAGAAAAAGTAGCGGTAGGAGCGCCGTATTTTGAAAGGACATTTATTCCTTTGATGATTCCTTTTTTGATTTGTATTCCGGTGGGCTCTCTTTTAAGAGAAAAGGAAGAACTCCTTTTCCCTCTCTTGATCATGCCTTTAACCGTAGCCTTAGGAGTTAGTGTGAGTCTTCTCTATGTTCTTAATCCTCTTTCTCTTTGGGCCTTTATGGGTATTGGAGTGGGGATCTGGGTCTTGGGGGGAACAACTATTGCTTTTTTCCAAAAGCGCCTTTCCTTAGGACCCACACTGGCCCATCTCGGTGTTGCCATTTCCCTCTTAGGCGTAAGCGTTGCCGGTGGATTCCGCATGGATGAAAGCCGCATCCTGGGGTTTAAAGAAAGCCTCTGCGTTGGTGGAACACCATTCACTTTTCAGGACATTCAACAAGGGAAAGGTTCTACCTATCTTTATGAAAAAGCCATCCTTACATCTCCACGGGGTAGTTTGACCCCAGAAAAAAGATTTTATCAACCTCAAAATTCTTTACTAACTGAAACGGCCATCTGGACGAATGGCTTTAAAGACATTTACGCTATCTTAGGTCCTTATCAAGGAAAGAATCGATGGCTCATCAGAATTTCTTCCATTCCTTTAGCTCCTTGGATTTGGGGGGGGGGAATACTCATGGTTTTAGGCGCCTTTTTTTCTTTTATGAACTGCAGGCAAATTTTAGTTTTGCTTTTCCTTTTTTCCCCAACTTTTGCTTTTGCCGGGGAAACGATTGAAGGAAGAGCTTCTGCCCTCTACAAAGAGGTCCGTTGTCCAGTCTGTGCGGGGCAATCCATTGTAGAATCAGAGGATCCCGAATCAAAAGCTTTGAAAGGATTTATAGTAGAGCAATTAAAAGAAGGTAAGTCGGATGAAATGATTCGGGATGAAATTCGAACCCTTTTCGGAGATGACATTCTTTTTCGTCCCCCCTTTCAAGGCAAAACTCTTTTTTTATGGCTCTCTCCCTTTGGCCTCTTTCTTCTGGTGCTTATAGGATTTTTATGGAAGTATCGAGCTCGAAGGAAATAAGTTTACATTTTGAGTCCTCCCCCTTTTCAAGAGATTAACCTATCCTTCTCGCTTTTTCAGCAATTTCTTTTACATTAGAGGTGGTTTTGTAATATGAAAGTATTTCTTCTGTTTCTCCGAAGGCTTTAATTTCACCGTGTTCTAATAGCATAACTTTATTACAAAGCTGTCTTAAAAGACTTTCTGAATGGGTCGAAAAAACTAGAATTCCACTTCTTTCAATTAAAGACAACAGTCTATTAACGGCTTTACTCGTAAAAAGCTTGTCTCCTGCTCCAAAAACCTCATCAATAAGTAAAATCTCTGGTGTGCCTTCTGTTGCAACCGCAAACCCAACTCGAACTTTCATACCTGCAGAATAGGTACGCATAGGAACGTACAAATAGTCTCCTAGCTCGGTGAATTCCGCCATAGTTTTTAAAGATTTCTTTGTTTCAGAAATTGATTTTCCACGAACAACGCTAGAAATATAAAGATTCTCAAATCCCGTCATATCCTCATAAGTTCCTAAAAGGATATCGAAAAGAGTAGCTATTTTTCCTTTAATTTGAATCTTTCCAGAAGCAGGGCTATATATTCCCCCTAATAGTTTAAGGAGAGTCGTTTTTCCTGACCCGTTATGCCCAATTAATCCCAAACGATCTCCATGTTTCAAAGAAAAAGAAATATTTTTTAGAGCAGAAACAGATAAATTATTACCCCCCTTTTTCTTAAGGCTCCCTCCTGTTGCTGCCTTAAGAAAAGAATTCCTTATAGAAAAAGATTGGGCATTATAGATAGGAAATTCAACATTAACTTTTTCTAGTTTTATAAACGTCATTTTAATTACATCCAAAATACAATTCGATTAATATATTTTTTATATAAAGATAAAGAAATTGGTAATCCTACTAGCAAAATTCCAATTACGACTAGATAGCTCTCAAAAGAGGGAGATTCCCCTAGCAGAGGGGCCCGAACAATACTAATCATATGAGCAAAAGGATTAAAATTCACAATGGCTCTACGGCTTCCTTGGATCATATCTGCTTTCCACATAATGGGAGTCGCCATCATGATTAATGTTAAAAGGTTAGTTACAATAGGTGTAATATCGCGATAGCGTGTTGAAAGAATTCCAAGAAAAATACTTACCCAAAACCCATTAAGAATGAGCAATATTATGCCAGGGAAAACCCACAGAATTTCAAAATGAATGTTTTTATTACACAGAATAAAGATAGCAATTATAACAATCGCATTATGAATCATAATAATAAGATTCCTAGAAATCATCGTCATAACGTGAGTAAAATAAGAAACTCTTACGTTACGAATGATCATTGATTGAGAGATAAATACAGAACACCCTTCATTAAGGACTGAAGCTATAAATATCCATATAACCATCCCGGTAGCCACATAAGGAAGAAACTCTTTTAAACTTGTTCCAAAAATAGAACCCCAAACCAACCCCATTCCTAGAATAGTAATCGCTGTTCCCAATGTTAGCCAGAAAGGACCAATAACTGTTCTTCTATAACGTGTCTTAATATCATAAAAAGCAAGGAGGAGCCAGACGTGGTTATTTTTAAAACATTCTCGAAGATCGTTTAAGATAATATTAGAAGGAAACAACCTTTACTCCTTTTTTAGTCGCGTGTTCAAGCCTAAGTTGAAATACAATTTACCAAAAGAAAATAGACAATACGAGCTTATAGGAGAAAAATAAAGTATTAAATTACACAAAGACCACATTCAATTTTGAAGGGCGACACGCCTTAATTTTAGTTACCCATGCAGACTATATCTCAGCCCAGGTATTTCCCACATCCGCTTCCACCACAAGAGGGACGGCAAGAGAAACTATAGACTCCATTGTCTTCACAATTAAAGGTTGAGCTTTTTCGAGATCTTCTTCAGAAACCTCAAAGATAAGCTCATCATGCACTTGAAGAAGCATATGAGCCTTAAGGTGAGTTTCTTTTAAAAGCCACTTCAACTTAATCATCGCTTTTTTAATAATATCGGCATTCCCTCCTTGAAGAGGCGCATTGATCGCTTGTCGTTCGGCAAAGCCCCGGCGATTGGGATCACGGCTGTGAATATCTTGGATAAAACAACGACGCCCTAAAAGGGTTGTCACATACCCTTTCTCACGTGCTTCCTGTTTCATACGGTCCATATAAGCCTGAATACCGGGATAGCACTTAAAATAGGTTTGAATGTGTTGAGCAGCACTTTCTCGACTTATCCCTAGTTGTCGTGCTAATCCAAAAGGACTGATGCCATAAATAATACCAAAGTTAATGGCTTTTGCCCGTTGTCTTAGCTCTGAAGTCATCTCTTGAAGCGGAACGTCAAAGACTTGAGACGCTGTTTCAGCATGAATATCTTTCCCTTCCTTAAAAGCCTTTTGAAGTTCTGGAAGAGGGGCCATGTGCGCCAAAAGACGAAGCTCAATTTGAGAATAATCTACAGAGAGAAGTTTCATCCCGGGACCGGCCAAAAAAGCCGCTCGGATTTTTTTACCTTCTTCTGTCCGAATGGGAATATTTTGAAGATTAGGATCAGACGACGCTAAACGACCCGTTGAAGTGGCTGACATCGCATAAGAAGTGTGTACGCGACCTGTTTTAGGGTTAATTTGATGAATGAGTGTATTCGTATATGTACTTTTAAGTTTTGCAAGCTGTCGCCATTCCATAAGCTTGTCAGCAATAGAAAAACCCTGCTCAGAAAGACTTTCTAAAACATCAACAGATGTTCCATAAGCCCCCGTCTTCCCCTTTTTTCCCCCTGGGAATTTTAGTTTTTCAAATAATACCTCCCCCAATTGCTTGGGAGAACCCACATTAAAAGCCTCTCCAACTTCTGTTTGAATAGTTTTTTCGATTTCCTCAAGGCGTTTTTCAAACTCAAAACTTAACTTTTTTAAGACAAGAGGGTCCACTTTAATCCCTCGATATTCCATATCAACCAAAACAGAAATAAGTGGACGCTCTAACGTTTCATAAACCGTACATTGATGTTCTGTTAAAAGACGTGGTTTTAAAAGAGTATACAGTTGAAAAGTGATATCCGCGTCTTCTGCAGCATAAGCTAAAGCTTTATTCAGAGGAACTTTATCAAAGGTAACCTGGCTCCTCCCTGATCCTACCACATCCTGATACTTTATCGTCTCATGATCCAGATGAAGCTTGGCCAATTCGTCCATGCCATGGCCATGTTGGCCGCCCTCAAGGACATAAGAAATAACCATCGTATCATCTACAGGAGTCATTTCTATTCCATATTTTTTTAAGACAAGAGCATCATATTTGATATTTTGGCCAATTTTTAAAATGGCAGGATTTTCTAAGAGAGGTTTGAGAATCTCAAGTGCTTCTTTGAGTGGAATTTGTTTGGGCTCTTCTCCCTTATTTAAAAGATCTCGTTGTTCTCCTTTATGTCCTAAAGGGACATAACAAGCTTTCGAAGCTTCAGTAGCTAAGGAAACGCCTACGAGCTGCGCTTCCATCCCATCTAAAGAGGTTGTTTCCGTATCAAAAGCCACCAAGCCCACTGTGTGAATTTTCTCCACCCACTTCTTTAAAAGATTGATCTCCTGAATGAGTTCATAATTTTTCTTTTCTTGAGGAGCTGAAGGCGCTTCTTTCTCAAGTCGATGAAGGAGTGCGTGAAAATTTTGCTCTTTTAAAAAAGCAAAAGCCGTTTCAGACTGAAAGGGTTTTACAGCAAATGTTTCAAGAGGTTGCGTCTTTGGAACGTCGTCTTTAAGCCTCACAAGTTCTTTTGAAATTCGAGCATCATTTGCATGAACCATAAGAGCTTCTCGCCGCTTGGGCTGTTTGATTTCATGCGCGTGTTCTAAAAGATTTTCTAAATTTCCATAAGATTGAATAAGTTCAGCTGCCGTTTTAATTCCAATACCCGGGACACCAGGCACATTATCTGTTGAATCACCAGCAAGAGCTTGCACATCCATCACTTGGTCGGGAGGAACGCCAAACTTCTCTTTAACTTCTTCAACCCCGATGATGCGATTTTTGATGGGATCAAGCATTCGCACAGACCCTCCCACCAATTGCATAAGGTCCTTGTCAGAAGAAACAATTGTCACCTCCCCGGGTTGAGAGCGAGCATATGTGGCTATCAAATCATCCGCTTCATATCCTTCTTGTTCAAGATAGGGAACACTAAACGCTTCACAAGCCTCCCGAATCAAGGAAAATTGGGGAATAAGCTCAGGGGGTGTTTCTTGTCGATTCGCTTTATACGCGGGATAAATTTTATTGCGGAAGTTTTTTCGAGCGGCATCAAAAACCACAATCAAATAATCAGGATTTTTTTCCTTTAAGAGTTTAATCAGCATATTCGTAAAGCCAAGCACAGCGCCGATAGGCGTCCCATCAGGACGCGTAAGAGGAGGCAACGCATGAAAAGCTCGGAAGATATACCCTGATCCATCCACAAGATAAATTTGAGGTGACTTATGAGACATAGAGGAATACTTTATTTTTGATCACAACCGGACAAAAAAATCGACCGATTTTATTTGGTTATCAAGGAGAAATAGCGTCAGGATCTTATCGTACCTTTAGAATTAAGACGCTCACGAAGGCCTTTTCCCGCCTTAAAGAAAGGAACATATTTACCCTCAACTTCAACCTTTTCTCCCGTACGTGGATTACGTCCAGCCCGTCTCTCTCGATAGCGAACTGAAAAAGCGCCAAAGCCTCTTAATTCAACGCGGGCCCCTTTTGATAAGGCTACACCTATTTCTCCAAAAATTTCCTCAACAGCTTTTTCTACCTGCCGTAAGGATAGGTCTGGAAAGCGTTGAGTTAATTTATAAACTAACTCTGATTTTGTCATGCTGCCCTCATTCTTTCTTGTTATTCAACAGTATATACTTTTCTGAGGAGTAGAACAAGGGGCCCTCCCCATTTCTCATATTATTAAAAAATTAATAAAATAAGAACATAATAATTCTTTGAAATTATAGAGGAAGAGAGGAGATTATGTCTTTAAATGAAAACAATAATCATGGCTCTTCAGCAACAGAAGCTTCTGAAGAAGTCGTTCAAAACTCTTCTTCTGAAAATACACGATGTGCTGATGATTCTTACTCCCAACCGGATCACCAATTCACAACCGCTTTTGATCGAGAATTTCATGCACGGCTGGGAAAATTTTGGGCTCTCTCTCCAGCATCCGTTGCCGGAGCTTACTTTGACTGGTTTACACACCTTGCGATTTCTCCAGGGAAACAGCTCTCTTTGATCGAAAGCGCTCTGCGCAAAAACGCAAATTTATTCGATTATGCTTTATGGGTAACAAGCGGGATAAAAACGGAAAACTGCATCACTCCTCTTCCACATGACAGAAGATTTGAAGATAGGAGCTGGCAAATTTGGCCCTACAATATCTATCAACAGGCCTTTTTATTAACTGAGGAATGGTGGAACGAGGCGATGAGCACTATACGGGGAGTCTCTCAACACCACTCAGATATCCTCCCTTTTCTCACGCGTCAGTATATAGACATTTGGTCACCTTTGAATTTCCCTTCAACGAATCCACAAGTCTTGGAAACGACAGTTCATTTTAAGGGCATGAATTTAGTGAAGGGAGCCAAAAATTTTGCAGAAGATATAATGCACTATCTCAAGAAAGAACCTCCCGTTGGAATGGAGAAATTTAAAGTCGGCGAAAATCTAGCCATAACCAAAGGAAAGGTTATTTATCAAAACCGTCTTATTGAATTAATTCAGTATTCTCCTCTCACGGACGAGGTTTACGCTGAGCCTGTCTTAATCATTCCAGCATGGATCATGAAATATTATATTTTGGATTTATCTCCTCATAATTCATTCGTGAAATATCTTCTCGAACATAACCATACGGTTTTTATGATTTCATGGAAAAATCCAGACTCGAAAGATAGAGATCTTGGCTTTGAAGACTATGTCCATTTGGGGATTATGGATGCTCTAAAAGCAATTTCTACAATCATTCCAAAGAAAAAAATTCATACTGTAGGGTACTGTCTAGGGGGAACGTTGCTTTCAATAGCAGCCTCTGCCATGGGACGCGATCGGGATGACCGTTTAAAAACAATAACCCTCTTGGCCTCACAAGTCGATTATGAAGAAGCGGGGGAGCTTCTTCTTTTTATTGATGAAAGTCAAATAACATTTCTTGAAGATGTGATGTGGGACAAAGGATATCTTGATTCTTCTCGTATGGCTGGCACTTTTGATATGCTACGCTCTTATGATCTCATATGGTCAAAAATGATTGAAAGATATTTATTAGGGAAGAGGGCTCTTTTCACTGATCTCATAGCTTGGGATGCGGATGCAACACGAATGCCCTATAAAATGCATTCGGAATACCTGAGAAAATTATTTCTTCATAACCTTCTCTCCAATGGTAAGTTTACAATAGGGGGAAGGCCTATTGCTCTTGCCGATATTAAAGTCCCTCTTTTCACTGTAGCAACACAAAAAGATCATATTTCTCCTTGGAAGTCAGTTTATAAAATTCACCTCTTTGCAGACACAGAGATCACCTTCTTACTCACAAGTGGAGGACACAATGCAGGTATTATAAGTGAGCCTGGACACCTTCATCGAAATTATCAAATCTCCACTCATAAAAAGTCTGATAAGCATCTTTCCCCGGAGGAGTGGCTGGAAAGGACCCCCCACCATAAAGGGTCATGGTGGCCCGCTTGGGAAAAGTGGCTCTGTGAACATTCAACAGGGAAAGTAAGCCCTCCTTCCATGGGGCAACCCGCAAAAGGATATAAAGTGTTACGAGATGCTCCGGGGGTATATGTTTTGGAGAGGTATTAAATGGAGGGATGGATTGAAAACAAAACTTACGATGAAATCAAAATTGGAGATTCAGCCTTCGTTCAACACACACTGACCATGAAAGATATTCTCCTATTCGCTATCATGTCAGGCGATGTTAATCCCGCGCATCTGGATGAAGATTATGCAAAGAGCGACATGTTCCATCAAATTATTGCCCATGGAATGTGGGGCGCTTCATTAATTTCGACTCTCTTGGGAACGCGCCTTCCCGGACCTGGCACAATCTATCTGAGTCAATCCTTGCAATTTCTAAGGCCCGTCCTCTTGGGAGATAGGATTACAGCACATGTCGTAGTCACTGATAAAAAGCCAGGAAAACATCATGTAAAACTTGATTGCACTTGTGTCAAGCAAACAGGGAAAGAAGTTATTGTAGGCAGGGCGGAAGTCATCGCCCCTACTGAGAAAATTCGACGTAAAAAGATAAACCTCCCCCAAGTTAAAACTCTTTTAGAGACTCTTTCTTTTTAAGACTTACTCGACCCCATTTTTTAAAGTAAGTTTATGCTTATAAGCTGGGCAAATAAGGGTTAAACAAAAATTACGTTTAAAAAAGAACGAATAGAGTGAAAGGGTTGAATTTTGATGGATGGATTTTGTGTGGCCCCCTTCCTGGAAGGATGTGGAACGGGGGCAGGTTTAATTATAGCCATTGGGGCCCAAAATGCTTTTGTACTAAAGCAAGGAATCTTAAAAAATTATGTTTTTATTACGGTTCTCATTTGTGCCATCATTGATGCCTTGTTAATAAGCTTAGGCGTGGGAGGATTTGGAGCGATTTTAACATCCAACTCCCTCCTTTTATCTCTCGCTCGATGGGGAGGAGCTGCTTTTTTAACCTATTATGGATTTCGATCTTTTCGGGCTGTCTTCAAATCTGAATCTCTTAAACTGAGGTCAGGCTCTGAGCGTCTCGATTTAAAAATGACCATAGGCACCGTTCTCGCGTTAAGCCTTTTAAATCCTCACGTTTATTTGGATACGGTTGTTCTTTTAGGGAGCATTGGAGCTCAATTTCCGTTAGAAGAGCGGTTCTTTTTTGCCCTAGGGGCGATGCTGGCTTCTTTTATTTGGTTTTTTGGGTTAGGCTATGGTGCGTCTTATCTCGCTCCTCTCTTTCAAAAACCTTTGTCCTGGAAAATTCTCGATTTTCTCATTGGATGCGTCATGTGGGCGATTGCTCTTTCTTTGGTTTTGTGGACACAAGATTGTGTATGCTCCTCATCCAAAATGGAGAGATATGCTCAAGGTTGAACGCATTGGTTATTCGTGCATATATAGGTATTGGGAGGGCCTCCATTGAAAAAGTTACAATCTGCAGTACTGTTGCATCCCCCTACACATTGAGGAGAAGAGGAGGGATGTGCCTTACAGATTACCCCAACTTGTCCTCCATTAACTCCCCAACAATCGGAAGAAGAAACGCAACCGCAACACCCTTGGAACTTTCCACTCGTTAAGCAAATATTATTATAGGGAGGAGGGGATTGAGTTATGTAACAATCCTGATCAGAAGCGCACTTTTGGCAGGTCGCCTCTGTATTCTCTCCGCAAAGCAAAAATAGCCCTAGTATCGCAATAAGTATTTTCTTCATGGTCATCCCTGTTATTTTTTTATCTTATCCTAAATTTTGATGTTTTCCAATCTACATTTCTCGATGAAGGGAAAAGAGGGCTAAATCCTGAAGAGCTGTTTTAAGAGAAGAATTCGGAAAAATCTCTAAACACTTGAGCGCATCATTGACAAAATCTTGCGCGATGTGTTGGGTCTTGAAAAGAGCTCCTGACTTTTTTAAGAGCTGAACGGCCTGTGCGAAAGCATCTTCATCTCGAATCCCTTTTTCAAAAGACCTTTGCCAAAACGCTCGGTTACTCTCTTCTTCATAAGCAAAGATGACAGGAAGGGTGACTTTCCCTTCACGAAAATCATCACCCACCGCTTTACCGAGCTTTTCTTGATCAGCTGCGTAATCGAGAACATCATCCATAAGCTGAAAAGCCACTCCCAACCTATGTCCAAAATTTGATAAGGCCTTTCGCTGTGACGCATTATTTCCTGCAATAACCGCCCCTACTTCTGAGGCGGCTGAAAAAAGTTGTGCTGTTTTAGCGCCGATTATTTTTAGGTAGAGTTCTTGAGTTAAAGTGAGATCATGACTTGAGGTGAGTTGCAGGACTTCTCCTTCGGCAAGGGTAGCAGAAGCACTCGAGAGAATTTGCAATACATCCAAAGATCCATCAGCCACCATCAGTTCTAAAGCTCGGCTAAAAAGAAAATCGCCTACAAGGATGCTCGTTTTATTACTCCATAGAGAATTAGCCGTACCCATCCCACGACGAAGAGTACTCCCATCGATGACATCATCATGAAGAAGGGTGGCTGTATGAATGAATTCTATACAAACAGCAAGTTGGATATGGCGCTTTCCCTTATATCCACACAGCTCAGCACACGCCAACGTTAAAAGAGGTCTTAATCGTTTTCCTCCAAGGGAAACGAGATAGCTTGCAATTTGAGGGATCAACGACACGGAACTATGCATTTTCTCAAGGATGCATGTATTAACAGCCTGAAGCTGAGGACCTAAAAGAGACGTTAACAAAGCAAGGCTCGCCCTTGAGGAAGAAAAAGATTGAGGAGAAGGAACCACTTTTATTTCCTATCTTGCGTGTAAGACTCAACTTACCCTAACTTAGGGGTATATTTCTAGTCGAAAAGAGAACCTTCTGATGACAAATGTGATCCTTGTAGGAAGTGGCCTAACGGGAGGGACCCTCGCCTATGCTCTCGCTCAAAAGGGGATAGACGTAGCCCTTGTGGATCAAATCGATCCTCGTCTTCCGATCCTCTCTGACGGCCGATCGTTCGCTCTTTCTCGAAGTTCGTACAACATTTTTTCAAAATTAGGAATGTGGCCTAAAGAGGTTACACCTATCACAACCATTCATACGTCTGATGGGGTTCTTCTTCATGCGATTGATTATCACCAAGATGATGTCAAGGGCGGGCCTCTCGGGTATGTCGTTGATAGCGCATCTTTAAAATCCCAAATTGCAGAAAAGATTTTGTCTCACAAAAATATCCACTTACATGTGCCTTCCTCAGTGGTTCGCTTTGAAAGAACAGAAACCCATACTCTTATCGAAACGGATCAAAAAGAAATTCTTAAAGCACCCCTTTGCATTGCAGCCGATGGAAAGTTTTCAACAGTGAGAACATGGGCCCAGATTCCTCTTCTTCGATGGCCTTATGATCAAATCGCTATCGTTTGTAATGTGGCACATACCCTTCCCCACCATTATCATGCTTTTGAACATTTCCTCCCCTCAGGTCCATTGGCGTTTGTTCCTCGACCTGGACAAGAATCAGGCCTTGTCTGGTCCGTTGAAAAAGAGAAGGCTGACGTCCTCCTCTCTCTTTCGGAACAAGAATTTGCTGAAGAAATTCAAGCCCTTTTTGGTTCTTCTTTAGGAGCCTTCACTCTTTCAAGTCCAAGACGGGGTTTTCCTTTAGATGTGTGTTTGCCAAAACGGCTGATTGATCATCGTCTAGCCCTTGTTGGAGATGCGGCTCATATTTTTCACCCGGTGGCCGGTCAAGGACTTAATGTAGGCCTTCGTGATGTAGCCACTCTTGCTGAGGTTGTGGAAGAGGCTTTTTCTTTAGGTCTTGATCTCGGGTCCTCTTCTGTCCTGAACCGTTATCAGAAGCGGAGACGAATGGACATTCTATCGATGACCCTTCTCACCGATGGGATAGTACGTATCTTTTCCAATCAAAGTCCCACGTTAGCCCATGCCCGTTCTATTGGTTTTGGGATGGCAAAACACCTCACACCCTTGAAACATTTTATGATTCGCCATGCAATGGGAGTGACAGGACGGGTGCCTTATTTAGCAAAAGATGAATAATATAATTAAAAACAGGCGCTATCTTTAAGACATATGAATGGCCCTTCCCTCCACAGCAAGAGCAGCTTCTTTTATCGCTTCATTCAATGTGGGATGGGCGTGGCATGTCCGCGCAATATCTTCAGAAGACGCTGAAAATTCCATAGCCATGGCGGCTTCTGCAATTAAGGTACCCGCATCGGGCCCTATAATATGAACACCAAGAACACGATCCGTAAGAGGATCGGCAAGAATTTTAACAAACCCTTCTGTCTCTCCTATAGCTTTAGCCCGGCTATTGGCAAGGAAGGGAAATTTTCCAATCTTGTAGGGACGCTGGGCGGCCTTTAATTCTTCCTCATTTTTCCCCACGGAGGCCACTTCAGGAGAGGTATAAATGACAGAAGGAATCACATCATAATTGACGTGTCCATATTGACCCGCCATCATTTCAACGGCAGCAATCCCTTCTTCTTCTGCTTTATGGGCGAGCATAGGACCAGGGATAACATCTCCAATCGCATAAATTCCCGAAATCGACGTTTCGTAATGGTCATTAACAGCAATGAACCCTTTTTCGTTAAGGACAACCCCCATTTTTTCAAGGCCGAGACCCTGTGTAAAGGGTCTGCGACCTGCAGCAACCAAAACGATGTCTGCTTCTAAGCTCTCCATTTTACCTAATGAAGATTCAATTGTGAGATTAAGTTTATCCTTTTTTTCCTTCACAGCTGTTACTTTGGTAGAAAGTTTAAATTCCATTCCTTGTTTCGTGAGAGATTTTTGCAGAGCCATACCGAGCTCGTTGTCCATCTGGGGAACTAGGCGATCCATGAGCTCAACAACAGTTACACTTGATCCCAAGCGCTGCCATACCGATCCCATTTCAAGGCCAATGTAACCTCCCCCAATGACGATCATTTTTTCGTAAACTTTTGTTAGATTTAAAGCACCTGTTGAAGACACAATTCTTTTCTCATCCAAGGGAATCCCAGGCAGAGGAGTACTTTCAGAACCCGTCGCAATAAGGATAGATCGGGCTTTCCACGTTTCTTCTCCTTTTTCTGTTTTAATCGCAACTTCTTCAGAGGAAAGCAAACGTGCATCGCCCAAAAGCTTCTGGATCTTGTTTTTTTGAAAAAGAAAATCAATACCCTTTGTCAGTTGGTCAACAACCTTATCTTTTCGTGCCATCATTTGATCAAGATCAAGAGAAACCTTTTCGACTTTGACGCCATAATCCGCTAAACGATCTTGGGCTTCCTCATACTTATGAGAGGAATAAAGAAGAGCCTTTGAAGGGATACACCCTACATTCAGACAGGTTCCTCCCAACGTTTTTCTTTTTTCAACGCAAAGAACAGTCATGCCTAACTGAGCTGCCCTAATCGCCGCTACATATCCCCCCGGCCCTGCGCCAATAACAATAAGATCGACTTTATTTTTTTCCATGGTCATACATCCAATAAAATTCGCTCTGGATCTTCAAGACATTCCTTTACACGCACGAGAAAAGTGACAGCTTCTCTTCCATCAATGATACGGTGGTCATAGGAAAGGGCTAAGTACATCATAGGGCGAATTTCGATTTTATTGTCCACCGCTACAGGACGTCCCTGGATTTTATGCATTCCCAAAATCCCCGATTGAGGAGGATTGAGGATGGGCGTTGACATCAAAGAGCCATAAATACCCCCATTGGATATAGTAAAGGTTCCCCCCTGCAGATCTTGCAGCTCAAGCTTTCCATCTCGCGCTTTTTGACCAAAATTGGCAATGTCTTTTTCAATTTGAGCAAACCCTTTTTGATCAGCGTCCCTGATGACAGGAACGACAAGTCCTTGGGGTGTGCCGACCGCAATTCCAATATCATAATAATTTTTGTAGATGAGGTCATCTTCTTCAATTTCTGCATTAACCGCAGGAAACTCTTTGAGAGCCACAAGACATGCTTTGACAAAAAATGACATAAATCCAAGCTTCACCCCATGCTTCTTTTCAAAAGATTCCTTAAGGTGAGATCTCAAGGTCATGATGTTCATCATATCAACTTCATTAAAAGTTGTAAGAATAGCAGCCGTGTTTTGAGCTTCTTTCAAACGCTCAGCAATCCGTTGGCGGAGTCTGCTCATTTGAACTCTTTCAATGCGTGAATCTTTGTTTTTAGATGGAAGAGAGGTGATCTCAAGAGCTTTTTCTGCTTTTTTCTTATCCAAAAAGGCAAGGACATCTCCTTTTGTAAGACGGCCTCCTTTTGCTTGCCCTTGGATTTGACGAGGGTCAATTTGGTTTTCTGTGATAAGCTTTTGAACAGCAGGAGAAAAGGGAATATCTTCTGAAAGAGGAGAAGAAGACGTTTCTTTTTGAGAGATGTTCGTTTCTCCTTCCATGACTCTCCCCACAATCGTCCCTACTGCAACACTTTCTCCCGGAGGGACAAGAACTTCGGTGAGAATTCCTGTTGCAGGCGATCCTACTTCAAGGGTGACCTTATCTGTTTCAACTTCAATTAAGGGTTCATCCACCTTAACAACGTCTCCTTGTTTTTTAAGCCAACGGGAAAGGGTAGCTTCCGTGATGGATTCTCCCATTGGAGGAATTTTAATTTCTTTTTGTGTTGGGGGAGAGTTTTTCATTTTCATTTTTTTCTCATTTCACAAGGTTAAGAGCCTGACTCACAAGTAAGTTTTGTTCAAAGAGATGACGACTAACAAGGCCTGTTGCAGGAGAAGCGGCTTCTGGGCGTCCGATATACAGAGGACGTTTCGCTTTGATATCCGCCTCAATGAGAACTTTTTCAAGGCGACGGTCTAAGAATGACCACGCTCCCATATTCATGGGCTCTTCCTGGCACCAAACCACATCAGCCTTTTTATAATATTTTAAGATCTCGATAAGCTTCTTATGAGGGAAAGGGTAAAGCTGTTCCAAGCGTATAATGGTAATATTTTTTATCTTCTCTATTTCTCTTTTTTCTAATAATTCATAATAAATTTTTCCAGAACACAAAACAACACGATGAATATTTGAAGAAGGTGTTAAAGAATCGGGGATGACGGCTTGGAAAAATTTCCCTGTCTCAAATGCTGAAAGGGGTGAAGCAACAGATTTATGACGCAAAAGAGATTTCGGTGTCATAAGAATTAAAGGTTTGCGATAATCACGATGAAGTTGACGTCGTAAGACATGAAAGTAGTTGGCGGATGTTGTACAGTTGATGACTTCCATATTATCTTCGGCACAAAGCTGTAAATATCGCTCGAGACGAGCTGAAGAATGTTCAGGCCCTTGGCCTTCATATCCATGAGGTAGTAACATGACAAGGCCGGACATTCTAAGCCACTTGGACTCTCCGGCAGAAATAAATTGATCAATAATGACTTGGGCCCCATTTGCAAAATCGCCAAATTGAGCTTCCCACATAACAAGAGCTCGAGGTTCAGCCAGGCTGTATCCGAATTCGAACCCTAAAACCGATTCCTCAGCAAGTGGGCTATCCCAAACTTCAAACTGAGCTTGGTGAGAGGAGAGATAGTTTAATGAGAGGTACTTCTCTTCCGTTTCTTGATTTCTTAAAACGGCATGACGCTGACTAAAGGTTCCTCGTCCGCTATCTTGTCCACTGAGGCGTACACGATGTCCTTCCACCAAAAGCGAACCAAAAGCAAGAGCTTCCGCCATGGACCAATCGATAGCATTCATACCGGTTACCATTTGTGGGCGTGCTGAGAGAAAGCGCTTAAGTTTAGGATGAAGCTGAAATCCTTCCGGAATTTGACTAAGAGCTGTACCAATGGCAACGAGAGTTTCCTTTTTGACGCCCGTAAGAGGAGACTCGTCACTTTCTGTTTTAGGAGTAAGCCCTTCCCATTGACCCGAAAGCCAATCAGCATTCGAAGGTTTATAAGAAATTGACTCTTGAAAATTTTCTTGAAGTTCGTGCTCGATAGTCCTCTCAATTAACAGCACATCGTCTTCTTTTATAAGGCCTTCCTTAATCAACTTTTGGGTATAAACCTGCAGAATAGGAGGATGATCAGCAATGGATTTATACATAAGAGGTTGGGTAAAGGCAGGTTCGTCTGCTTCATTGTGCCCAAAACGACGATAGCAAACAAGGTCAACGACCACATCCGATTTAAAAGTAGAGCGGTATTCTGCTGCAAGTCGCATAACTTTTACAACGGCTTCAGGATCATCTCCATTCACATGAAAAATGGGCGCTTGGACAATCATTGCCAAATCAGAGCAGTGGACGGTTGAACGTGCAAAAGCGGGAGCCGTTGTAAATCCAATTTGGTTATTGATAATTACATGAAATGTACCTCCCGTTTGGTACCCATGCAACTGGGAAAGCAAAAAGGTTTCAGCAACAACTCCTTGACCCGCAAAGGCCGCATCTCCATGAAGCAAAAGCCCCATAACCTTGGATCGTTCGGTATCATTGTATTGGGTTTGTTTTGCGCGGACTTTCCCAACCACAACGGGATCAACAGCCTCAAGGTGAGAAGGGTTGGCGGTTAAGGAAAGATGCACTTTCCTACCCTCAAAATAACGATCTGTTGAAGTACCAAGATGATATTTTACATCTCCTGAACCTTGAACCTCATCGGGCTGAGGGTTAGCTCCTTGAAATTCTGAGAAAATCGCTCGATAGGATTTTCCTAAGACATTTGCGAGAATATTGATACGGCCGCGATGAGCCATTCCTATGACGATTTCTTCAACACCCAGTTCAGAAGACCTGTGGATCATTTCTTCAAGCCCTGGCACAAGACTTTCTGCTCCTGCGAGGCCAAACCGTTTTGCAGCAGGGTATTTTATATGTAGAAATTCTTCAAAAGCCTCCGCTGCTGTGAGTTCTTTTAAAATACGTTTTTTCCATTTTACATCATAGATAGGCTCTCCAAGGCCTAATTCCCCTTCTCCTTCAACGCGTTTTTGAAGCCAAAGTTTTCTTTCAGGATCTTGAATATGGAGAAATTCAATTCCAATTGTTCCGCAATACGTTTTACGTAAACGATCAATAATCTCATGCAAGGTAGCATAAGAAAGGCCCAAAACATCATGAATAAAAATGGGACGATCATAATCTTCTTGTGTAAATCCATAGGTTCGAGGATCAAGTTCCGGATAGCCTTCTTGCTCTTCCTTGCCAAGAGGGTTCAAATCAGCAATCATATGTCCTCGAGCGCGATAAGCTCGAATCAGCATGATAGCGCGAATTGAATCTAAAATGGCTCTTTGGACATCCTCCGAAGTCTTCGTTTCTTCAAGAGGAGGAGTGGATGAAGATCTTTCTTCTGGCAAGTCAGCTCTTTTCGACCAAGTCGGGCCCAAAAAGTCCTTCAAAACCTCTGTTTCTTTATCTTTAAGAGAAGAAAAATAATGGCGCCATTCCAGACTTACAGAAGATGGATTTTCAAGATAAGAGACATAAATACGGGCGATATAAAGAGCATTGTCGCCGGTGAGAAGGGATCTGGTTTCATCTGACCACAGTGAGGAAGAAGATGGCTTTTGAAAGTCAACCATTTAGAGTCGCAGCCTCTTAGAAGATCCATTTTTCAAAACAGCATAAAGAGTTTTCCCAATTCTTGCGGGAGAATCAGCCATCACAACACCCGCACTTTTTAAAGCTTCAATCTTTTCATAAGCTCCCCCTTGAGAGCCTGAAATGACAGCTCCTGCATGCCCCATTCTTCGACCGGGAGGAGCCGTCATTCCTGCAATAAAACTGACAACAGGCTTAGGATTTTTACATGACTTTAAAAAAATAGCGGCTTCTTCTTCAGCTGTTCCTCCAATTTCTCCGATAAGAATAATGGAATCCGTATCAGGGTCTTGATGGAAAAGCTCAAGACAGTCCACGAAACTTGTTCCGTTGATGGGATCTCCCCCAATACCGATACAGGTCGATTGACCCAATCCCACAGCCGTTGTTTGAGCAACAGCTTCATAAGTAAGCGTCCCTGAACGAGAGACGACTCCCACTCTGCCCCGTTTATGAATATACCCGGGCATGATGCCAATTTTACATTCCCCCGGTGTGATAATACCTGGACAATTAGGACCAATCAACCGGCTTTGAGATGAAGAAAGGGCTCGCTTAACCCTCATCATATCCAAGATAGGAATACCTTCAGTAATACATACAATAAGGGAAAGTTGAGCATCAATCGCTTCTAAAATAGCATCTTCTGCAAAAGGAGCGGGGATATAGAGGACGGATGCGGTAGCCCCTGTTGTTTGAACGGCCTCTTGAACGGTGTCAAAAACGGGCAGCCCTAGGTGTTGCGTTCCCCCTTTGCCAGGTGTTACTCCTCCTACCATTTTGGTCCCATAAGCTATCGCCTGTTCAGAGTGAAAAGTCCCTTGTGCTCCTGTAAAACCTTGACAAATAACCTTTGTCACGGCGTTGACGAGAACTGACATTAGGCCACCTCCTTCACTTCTGTAACAATGCGGTGAGCGGCCTCCGAAAGATCATCTAACAGAATAATAGGAAGGTTAGACTTCGCAAAAATTTCTTTTCCAAGAGTTACATTTGTTCCCTCAAGGCGCACAACCACAGGGATATTGAGGGGTATTTCTTTAACAGCGGCAACGATACCTTCAGCAATAATATCACATCGCATAATACCCCCAAAAATATTGACAAGCACCCCTTTGACATGACGATCAGAAAGAATGATCTTAAAAGCTTCTGTAACTCTTTCTCGTGAAGCGCCTCCCCCAACATCTAAGAAGTTAGCAGGAGCACCCTCATAAAGTTTAATAATATCCATGGTTGCCATAGCAAGCCCTGCCCCATTGACCATACACCCAATGTTACCATCCAGCTTAATATAACTGAGTCCATTGAGAGCAGCTTCGCGTTCTTTTGAATCTTCTTCATCAAGATCCCGTAAGTCTTCGAGTTCTCGTTGACGGTAGAGGGCATTTTCATCAAAGCTCATCTTCGCATCAAGAGCGAGAATCTTTCCCTCCGTTGTCAGAATCAGGGGGTTAATTTCAATAAGGCTTGCATCAAGGTGAATAAAAGCTTCATACAGGCTATTTGCTAATTTTCCAAATTCCTTGACCTGATCCCCTTTGAGTCCCATCCCATAAGCAAGCTTTCGACCATGAAAAGGTTGGAAACCGGCAACTGGATCAAGAGAAGTTTGTATAATTTTTTCAGGATAGGTTCGGGCGACCTCTTCTATTTCCATACCTCCTTCTGTTGAGGCAAGAAAAGTCAAACGAGACGATGCTCTATCTATCAAAAGACTTAAATAAAACTCTTGAGCGATCAAACAGCCTTCTTCAACATAGATTTTTTTGACATATTTACCTTGCGCTCCTGTTTGAGGTGTAATGAGCGTCATTCCTAAAATCTGATCAGCGAATGTGCTAACGTCTTCTAGCGAGTTTACAAGTTTGACCCCCCCCCCTTTTCCACGACCACCTGCATGAATTTGAGCTTTGATAACCCACGGAGGGCCTTTCAAGGTTTCAGCAATTTCTTTAGCTTCTTGAGATGTAAAAGCAATCCCTCCTTGAGGAACGGCAACACCAAATGACCGCAATAAGGATTTTGCTTGATACTCGTGAATGTTCATCCCTCATTTCCTATCTTAGGCCACACCTGTGTTTTGATCAAAGGATTGAACAGCGGTGATAAGCTCACGAACAGCATTGACAGAGGTGTCGAACATGGATTTTTCTTCTGCATTCAAATGAACTTCTACGATCCTCTCAACGCCTTTAGCTCCCAGCACCACAGGAACACCAACATAAAGGTTTTTGACACCATATTCCCCATTAAGCCACGCAGCACACGGAAAAATACGTTTTTTATCTTTCAGATAAGATTCTGCCATCGCAAGAGCAGAAGAAGCTGGTGCATAAAAGGCAGAGCCTGTTTTCAAAAGGTTTACAATTTCTCCTCCTCCAAAACGGGTTCGCTGAATAATAGCGTTAAGACGGTCAGGCGTTGTCCACCCCATTTGAACAAGGTCAGGGAGAGGAATTCCCGCAACGGTTGAATACCGAAGGAGAGGGACCATACTGTCTCCGTGCCCTCCAAGAATTAAAGCTGAAATATCTTCAACGGAAACATTGAACTCTTGGGCTAAGAAATAACGTAATCGAGCAGTATCCAGAACGCCTGCCATTCCAACGACACGCTCGTGTGGAATTCCTGTGGCCTCTTGCATGATCCACACCATCACATCTAAAGGATTGGTGATGACGATAACAAATGCTTGAGGACAATATTGACGAATTTTTTGCCCTACTTCGCGAATGATTTTAGTGTTGATTGCTAACAAATCATCTCGACTCATCCCTGGTCTTCGCGGAACACCCGCTGTGACAATGACGAGATGGGCTCCTTCAAGGTCTTCATAATTATTCGTGCCTTTGAAAGTTCCATCAAACCTCTCAATAGGGGAAGCTTCTGCAATATCAAGGGCTTTGCCGTGAGGGACCCCTTCCATAATGTCAATAAGGACCATATCTCCGAGCTCTTTAAGGCCTACGAGGTACGCAAGCGTTCCTCCGATCTGTCCTGCTCCGATAAGGGCAATTTTGGGCCGTGCCATGAGTCTTTCCTATTCATTAACTGGGTTAATTATTACCTTCTTTCGCCGGCTTCCACAAGTCAGACGAGGCATTCTTATAAAGATGTTCTTTTAAAAAAGTTCCCCCCATTCCCAGACCTCTTCCGTCAATTCCATGCCCAAGCCCCGGAAGCAAAGAAAGGTTTACGGGAATTCTAAGGGCTTTCAATCTCTCTTCAGCTTCTTGAGAAAATGACGAGGGTAAGACCTGATCTTCTGTTCCATGAATCAGCAGTATAGGAGAACGCGCAAGTTTTAGTTTCGTAGGATCATCCAGAAAAGCGCCAGAATAAGCGACAACTCCTGCACAGGGGGGACGATGAAGAGCCACATGAATACCGAGTATAGCACCTTGAGAAAACCCAACGATCGCTAGCTTTTCCGGAGGGATGGCATGGATTTTTAAAAGACCATCTAAATAACGATTAAAAGAAGGAGTTAAAATTTGAATTTCTTTTAAGATTCGCTCAGGATCCCAATCTCTTAACCCAAACCATTGATTTCCCGAAGGATTCACTTCACACACCACAGGTCCATGCGGGGCTATAAAGAGAGTATTGGGGAGAAGAGAAGCCCATGACTTTCCAAGAGATAATAAGTCGTCCCCATTTGCTCCATATCCGTGAATAAGAACAACAAGAGAGTCTGGCTTTTCGCCAGAAGCTGGGAGTAAGCTCGGCCCTGAAAAAGTCTTGGTCATATTATTTTCTCCATTTGAGTGCACATAGTCTCCTACCATACAGATTCCAAGAGCAAGGGCAAGAGCGGGTCCTAAGGGAAATTGGGGGCCCTTTTTTAAAATACGCCACACATAAGCAAGCCCCACACCAACGCCTCCACTTATCATCAAAAAAAGAGGAACTTGAAAAGGGTCTAACCAAAGTCCTACGGCAGTCATCAGTTTTACGTCTCCTAATCCAAGCCCCTCTTTTCCTCTCAGAAAAGGATAGATTTTATAAAGACCATACGCCAAAATTCCCAATATCGTAGCACTCATTGCATGCGCAAATCCAAAGCGGAAATAACCAAGAATGGCTAAGGCACCCACTCCTACGTTGGGAAGAATGCCATCCTTTAGATCTTTGAAACTCATTCCAATTAAAATTAAAAAAAGTAAAGAATTTAATAAAAAAGAAAGAAGAGACATCTATTTTATCCTCGGTATTTATCACAAAATAGCTTGAGATAGAAAGAAACTCTATTCTTAATTAGGGAGATTTTACAGAAAAATATCTCGAAGAGCGTTCTGAATAACAAATTGTTAACCCATATAAACGTACCCTCTCTTGACAGAAACCTAAAAAAAAGATGTCCTTCTTTTAGATAATTTGAGGAGAGGGCATGTTTAAGGATCGTTCCCATCTTAAAAAAGTGATTGAAGAGGCTTGGGAAGAACGCAAGGCGCTCACGCCTACAAACATAGGAGAAATTCCAGAAGCTGTACGAGAGATTCTTTTTGAGCTTGATCGAGGAGAGTTAAGAGTTGCAGAGAAAATTGAAGGGAAATGGATTACCCACGACTGGATCAAAAAAGCGATCCTTCTTTCTTTTCGGCTGAATGATTCTTTCCTTATGAATCACCCCTCTTCTCCTGCTTTTGATAAGATACCTTTAAAATTTGAAGAATGGACCGCCGAACAATTTAAAGAGGCAGATGTTCGGGTGGTTCCGGGTTCCATTGTTCGCCATTCTGCCTATATTGCACCTGGTGCTGTTATCATGCCTTCCTTCATCAATGTGGGGGCCTATATTGATAGTGGTACAATGATTGACTCTGCTGTAAGGGTGGGGTCCTGTGCCCAAATCGGCAAGAACTGCCATCTCTCGGACAATGTAGGTATTGGAGGTGTACTTGAGCCTCTCCAAGCTGATCCCGTTATTATTGAAGATAAGTGTTTTATCGGGGCTTGTTGTGAAATTGTTGAAGGGGTTTTCATTGGAGAAGGAAGTACTCTCGGAGCGGGTGTGATTCTCACATCTTCCACAAAAATTGTAGATCGAGAAAGAGATACAATTTCTTATGGACGGGTCCCCCCTTATTCGGTCGTTGTTCCGGGGAGTCTTCCCGCTTCTGATCCTCTGAAACCAGCTCTTCAGTGTGCCGTGATCATCAAACAGGTGGATGAAAAGACACGCTCAAAAACGTCCACTAATGAGCTCTTACGATAATGGATCCTCTCAAACTCAGCCAAGAGCTCATTCGCTGTCCGAGTATTACACCTCAAAATGAAGGAGCTCTTGAAATTCTTGAGCAGGCTCTTAAGCAGCTTGGGTTTATTTGTGAGCGTCTTGATTTTAAGGGAATCGGAAACCTCTATGCTTATAAAGGATCAGGCCATCCTCATTTTTGTTTTGCAGGGCATACGGATGTGGTGCCTTTAGGAGACTCTTCTCTTTGGCTCCATCCCCCTTTTCAGGGAGAAATTAAAGAGGGGCAACTCTGGGGACGCGGGACAGCTGATATGAAATGCGCCATTGCGTGCTTTATAGGAGCCCTTGCCTCGTTTTTAAATGGTCACCCCTATGAGGGGAAAATAAGTCTTTTAATAACGGGAGATGAAGAAGGAGAGGCTCTTCATGGCACGCAACACGTTCTCTCTCTATTAGCCAAGCGAAATGATATTCCTGACTTTTGCCTCATTGGCGAGCCCACATCTGTTAATGAAGTCGGCGATACGTTGAAAATAGGCCGACGAGGAAGTATCACGGGAACGCTGATTTGTTTCGGCAAGCAAGGGCACATTGCCTATCCTCAACATACAAATAATCCTATTCCTCGATTGATGAATTGTCTTAAAGCCCTTTATGATCACTCCTTTGATAAAGGAACGGATGATTTTGAGCCCACGAGATTTGAGGTTACTTCCATTGATGTGGGAAATTCAGCAACGAATATTATTCCTCATAAAATCGACTGTCGATTTGGTATTCGATTCAACACACTTCAAAAAGCAGAAGACGTGTGCGCGGTTCTTCAATCACTGTGTCAGAAATATGCGGGTGAACATGATCTCCAGCTCACCATTCATGGAAATGCTTTTTTAACAAAAGATCAAGAAAAGATTGTCTTCCTTCAAAAAGCTGTCCAAAGAGTAACGGGATATTTACCTTCCCTTAATACCTCGGGAGGAACGACGGATGGACGGTTTATGGGCCATTATTGTCCTGTGATAGAGTGTGGGATGCGAGAAGCCACGATGCATCAAATTGATGAGCACGTCGCTCTTGAAGATATTAAAATCTTAACGAATATTTACAGATCTGTCCTTACAGCTTTTTTTAGATAGCCAGCTGTTAAAAACGCAAAAATAAGTGGGCCTAAAGCATATCAAAAACCCTCAAAATGCCTTAAAAAAATACACAAGTATCGTCTAAAATCATCATCATTACCCCCATTTTCATCCCAAAAGTCGATCATTCAAGTTCAATCCATTTATCTTTTTTTAACAATTTTCTTTTATTCTTTAAATCATAATTATTTATAAGAGAAATTTAAAAAATGTCTTTAACTCAAGAACGTTTGGAAAAAATTGTAAGGGATTTATTTATAGGAGTTTTTAGTCAAAAAAATTTTGACTTGATCGATTCCTTGTTGTCTGAAGATGCAATCATCTATACAGGAAGAAAAGAAGTCAAAGGAAGAAACAAAATAAAAGATCTTATCATTGCTCGTAGTCAGGCCATTCCGGACTTTCAATTTACGCTTGATGATGTTCTTACTAATGGAAATAAAGTTGCTATTCGTTGGCATGCAACAGGACATGTTATCCAAAACATAGCTGGGTTCCAAAAAGGACACGTGGCAGATTATTGGGGGGTTAGTATGTGGGAAATCAATGAGGAAGGCTATATCATTAAAGATTGGTACAATAGCAGCACAGTTGATATATTTGGCTCTATCACTTCTGATGAGGTAAGAGAGAAAATGCTATAAGGGAATGAGTTTAAAACAATCTCCGTTAAATTGCCAAAAATGATAAAGATCCTGGAATAGATTTAGAGAACCCTCCATTTTGGATAGAACCTGTGTTTTCATTCTGATTGACTATCTCTCATGGCTCTATAAAATGAGGAAAAAGGGGAGGATTCAATGTTTTTGGCACTACACCAGGAAAATCATCAATTGATAACGTCTCTCAAAAAAGCTCTTTCCAAAGACGGTAATTGTTTTATTCCTCAAGAACACTCTTTTCTCGCTGTCGATCAATGGAGGACGTTGAATTATGCAATAAGTCAATTAAAATACAAAAAAATGAGAACAAAGAATCATCTTAAGCCACTTTCCTTTAAAATATCGAAAATCAAACATCCAAAAAATACAGATATTAAAAATGAAGCTATATATGACGTCATCACATCAATTCAAATGAGGAATTTAATTGAGCTTATCGCAGGAATTAATCATTTTCTCATTGAAAAATGTGACTGTTATTTATGTGAGGAAGGGGACTCTCTCTCTTTTCCTCATGCCCCAGATAATTTCAACAAGTGCAAATATATAGTGACTTTTTTTCTTGATGGAGAATATACGGGGGGACAACATATTGTTTATCGTTCAGGAAAAAAGAAGAAATATGCTTACCGACCCAAGTCAGGTGAAATGTTAATTTCTTCTTGTGAATCCTCTCATGAGATAGAACCCATTACAAGTGGGAAAAAAAACATGGTTCAAGCTTTTGTACAACCATTTACTCAAGCTGCTTAAAGGGAGCTTAAATGTGCAAGATAAAAGGCAGTGCTTTAATGGCCCGTGGGGTAGGTTTCCTGACCTGTGGAGAAGCCGTTCTTAAGCTTCTGACATCAACGTATTCCCCCTTTCAGATTCTCTTTTTTCGTTCGCTCATCGCGTTGCCATTTCTTTTGCTCTTTTGGCGAAAGGACAATTCGTTTCAAAGCCTTTTTCACGTTAATATAAAAGATCAGCTGATCCGTAGTGGGGTGTTAACCCTCGCCATTGTATTAGCCATTTTATCTCTTTCCCTTATCCCCCTTTTTCAATACTCAAGCCTTTTTTTTAGCTCGCCTCTTTTCATTGTCATTTTTTCAATTCTTCTCTTAAGCGAAACCGCAAGCAAAACGACTTGGCTTTCTCTGATCTTAGGATTTTTGGGTGTTATCATTGTCTTTAATCCGCAAAGGAGTATTTTACTTGACATTGGAAGTCTAGCAGCCCTTTTATCGGCTGTTTTCTATGGATTGGGCGTGGTTTTGTCGAGTAAACTCTCTCGCATTCATTCCCCCCTTTTAATGACGCTATGGTATATGGGAACGTGCCTTGGGGTGGGGCTTTGCGGTTCTTTAGAGAGTATCTTTTCATTCTCTCTAAGTGATGTCCCTTTTTTTAGCCTTGCCGCTTTTTTAAATGTCGGCACCAATTTCACGATTACAAAAAGCTTTCAATACGCTCAAGCTTCTTATTTAGCCCCCATAGAATATATAGCCATTCCCTTGTCAGTATTTCTGGGCTACATGATATGGGAACAGTTTCCCAGCGAAGGAATGGTGATAGGCTCACTCCTGATTGTGGGAAGTGGTCTTTATATTTTCAAAAGAGAGAAAAGAAGGGTAGATGAAAAAGAAGAAGTCGTTGTGAGTGGAGATGCGCTGTGAAGGCGCACCCCTATTACCTCAGTCCCTATTTTTTTCTTAAATTTTTTGGAGCAACCCTGGTTCTTTGGGACTATAAGAATCACAACCAATATAGCATTGAAGAAAAATATTTACGTCGCCTTAAGGAAATAGCCAATCAAGAAGGGGACCCTTCTTCTCCTCTTGATCAAGAACTTCTTGACTTAAATTTAATCTCTGAAACGCCCCCTCTACCTTCTCAGTGGGAATGGGATAGTCTTTCCCAGATCTATCATTTAGGCGTTCTCGATTTGTCTCCTCCTCCAACGGAATCAACAGAGGAGTGGATTCGCGGCTATATTAATTTTTGTAAAGAACTGGACGTCACTCCTGAAACTTTATCGGTTGAGCTGGAAGGAGAAAAAACGATTCTCCCGCCCCCTACGCCCCAAAAATACTTATCCATGCCTCTATGGGAGACCTTCAAAAAAAGAAAAACCTCTCGAAATTTTGATGGAACGCCTATTTCTTTGGAGATTTTGAGCACGATTTTATATGCTGCTTTTGGTCTGATTCATGGAGATTGGAATGAGGAAGAAGACGCCCCCTTTGCAAGGATAGGCTACCGAAAATCCTTTCCCTCAGCAGGAGCGTTGCACCCTATCGAAGTTTATCTTACGGTTATGAATGTTGAAGGCCTGGATCCTGCCATCTATCATTATTCATCCCTTACCCATCAATTGACAAAAAGAGGCACCGTCCTCTCCATACAAGAACTTACCACTCTGCTAGGAGATCAATTCTTTGTCGAAGGAATTGCGGTCGGCGTTTTTCTAGTGGCCCATTTTCAAAAAGCATGGGCAAAATATAAGCACTCTCGTTCCTACAGAGATATTTTTCTTGAGGCGGGTCATGCGTCTCAAAATTTTTTGCTGGCTTCCACAGCCGCTCAACTTAAAACCTGGATGACGGCCGCTTTTCAAGATACTAACATTTCAAAAAGACTTCATTTGAATGGAGAAATTGAGGCCCCCCTTCTTTTTTTGGGCCTAGGAAATGGAAAAAATTTATCCATCCCCCAAAAAATAATAAATCTATTGACTTCTTAAGAGAAAGATTTTATCCATAAAGAAGTAGTTTACGATTTTTATTAAAGTAATAAGCATGAAAAAAATAAATCTTGAAGGAAGAGGGCCATACCCTTTTAAAATATTTATAATAAAAACGGAGTGGTGAGTTTTCATGCAATTTTTTTTCGGCTTTTCATAACCCATGGGGAGATTTTCCTAAATTTGGAAAAATCTTCTTTTAAAATATGAAGCAAATGTTGAAAAATAGGTTGGGAATCTAAGTGTTCATGACATACATAATAGACCTTAATTTTTAAGGGTTCCATATCCGGAAAAATCCTAATAAGAGACGTTGTTTTTAGAAAGGGGTGATCATCACAAATAGATGCAATGCCGACCCCCGAGTCTGTTAAAATAATTTCTCCAATGCTTGAGTCCACCGAAATATAAGGAATTCTATATTTATCGCTCGATTCCAATTGCATGAGTTGATTTGTTTCGGAAAAAGGTCTATTTTCTCCCACCGCAAACCCGATCAGTCGATGATTATTGAGGTCTGAAAGACTTTTAGGATAGCCATATTTTTTTAAATAATCGGGACTGGCGTACAAAGAAAAATTGAATTCAGTTAAGAGGTGATAGACAAAACCTTCTTCCTTAAAGTTAATAGGTGCAACATAAACGTCAAATGTATAATCGGCAGAAGAAACAAAATTTGAGGCTGTCGAGAGCTCAATATAGGTTTCAGGATAAAGATGAGCAAAATTTGCAACACTCCTGGGCAAATCAGCAGCAGCTAAGCCCTGCGTCGTCAGAATTTTGATACTTTTTTTTTGCTCCTGAGATTTATTTTTAAGATTATCCGTCACCAATTTTGCTTCTTTTAAAAACTTAGCGGCGAAGGAAAAAAGCTCTTGCCCTTCAGGGGTTAACGTAACACCTCGATTGTATTTTTTAACGAGCGCACAGCCGAGTTCTTTCTCTAAACTTTTCACCTGTCGACTAATGGCCGTATAATAAATGCCTAAGACTTCACTGGCTTGCTGATAGCCGCCCTTTAACGCCACGATATAAAAAGTTTGAAGTTTATTAAGGTCCAAGAACGCCTCATAATAAAAAAAGGGAATGAGTCTCGAGGAATCATACCGGATCTCATCTTTATCTTCAAATTTTAATCTATTTTTTTGCTGTGCTTTTTTTAACAATTTCTAAAAAAATATCTTGCAAAGCACATCGGATGATGAAAATATAAAAAAACCTATAGGGTGCGACTGTCCATGAGGCTTCTATAGGTTTATTGGTAGCGTGTGGTAGATAGTGTTAGAAAAAGCACCTGTGATTGCCTCCATAATAATCACAGGTGCCAGTTAAAGCTTACCTTTTTGGTGGTGCTGGCAAGCGATTTTTTTAAAGGGTGTCGGTGACAAGTGTTTAATTATCACTGGCCCCTCCTCTATACAAAACCCTCCAAAGGCCTATACGCTTATGAATATACATCAAATTTTCATAAACCTCTATCTTTTTTCAGAAAAATGTATGTTCATACATTTTAAAAATTTCGCGTAAAGAGGCTCATTTCTTTATTGCGTCTTCAGACAGTTGCTCGTATTTTGAGAGGATGAAATTTAGGAAAGTACCCATGAAAGAACAAAAACAAAAAGATACGCTCTGGGAAAATGTGAAAGCTCTTTTTTTTGCCATTCTTTTGGCTGTGCTCATTCGCACCTTTTGGCTTCAGCCCTTTCATATCCCTTCGGGATCTATGATTCCAACTCTTTTGATTGGGGATAATCTTTTTGTTTCAAAAACAGCTTATGGGTATAGCCGTTATTCCATTCCTTTTGGAGGAGATATAAACTATTTTTCCGGGCGAATTTGGAGTGCAAAGCCAAAACTTGGAGATATCGTTGTCTTCCGTTCTATTATAGAACCCAACACAGATTATATTAAGCGTGTCGTGGGGCTACCCGGTGATCGAATTCAAATGAAAGAGGGATATTTATACATTAACGATGTCCTCTGCCCTGTTGAACCTGATGGAGAGTATAAAACTGTTGATGATGATGGGACTCTCTTAACAGCCCCTCAATTCATAGAGACACTTCCGAACGGCGTTAAACATATTATTCTAAAGCAAGTCCCTTTTGGGGAAGGGACTTATGATAATACGCCTGTTTATCATGTCCCACCGGGGCATTACTTTATGATGGGAGACAACCGTGATGGCTCAAATGATAGCCGCGCTCAGGGTGTTGTTGGCTACATTCCCTTTGAAAATTTAGTAGGGCAAGCAAGCTTTATTTTCTTTTCAACAGGCGGACATATTGCTCTTTGGGAAATTTGGAAATGGCCTTTCACAGCCTCCTACAGCCGGATTCTTAAAGGCATTCATTAATGAAAAATCTTGAAAAAGATTTGGGATATGCCTTTAAAAATACGGAACTTTTTAAAAAAGCCTTAACCCATCCCAGCGTATTGCCAGCGGGACAAGGAGTTGATTTTGAGCGTCTTGAATTTTTAGGGGATCGCGTTTTAGGTCTTGTTGTGGCCACGTGGCTCTTTAAAGAATTTCCTTATGAGAAAGAAGGAGACCTCGCCAAGCGTTTTGCCCATCTTGTGCGGAAAGAAACGTTAGTTAAAGTAGCCCAATCTCTCAACTTTGATCAAGAGATGGTGATGAAACGAGAGAGAAGCTCGTCTCAAAAAAAACGTCTCGAAACAGTGTTGGCTGATGGATGCGAAGCTTTCCTCGGCGCTCTTTATTTAGAGAGAGGCCTTGAAAGTGCAGAATCATTTATTCATCGTTATTGGAAAGATTTTCTTAAAGAAACACTTAAGCCTCCTCATGACCCTAAATCTATTCTTCAAGAATGGGCGCAAGCCCAAGGAAAAGCCCACCCATCCTACGTTGTGATTGATTCCTCAGGACCTGCTCACGCCCCTCATTTTATCGTCGAAGTTCGTGTCGAGAAATATGATTCAGTCCGAGGAGAAGGCTCATCCAAAAGACTTGCAGAAAAGAACGCGGCACAACACATGTTGGATATTGTTCTTTCATGACAAAATGCGGACTTATTGCGGTTATAGGAGAACCGAATGCAGGTAAGTCAACGCTCATTAATGCGCTTGTGGGGAGTAAGGTCACGATTGTTTCTCCAAAGGTCCAAACAACCCGTCATCGCGTTTTAGGAGTAGCCCTCGAAAACAATTCCCAAATCATTCTTATCGATACCCCAGGAATTTTTTTCTCTCCCAAAAGACGTCTTGAAAAAGCCATGGTCCGTAACGCTTGGGATAGCCTTAATGATGCAGATGGAATTATGCTCATTATTGACGTAAGCCAGAAAACCTTTGAAGAGACAGAAGAAATTCTTAAACGGCTTGAAAGATACACAAAAAAAATTATTGTCGTCTTAAATAAAATAGATCTTCTTCCAAAAGAAAAATTATTGAATTTAGCACAAACCTTTTCAAGGCCTTTTATGGATCGCATTTTCATGATCTCAGCTCTTAAAGAAGATGGAATTCAAGATATAAAAGCGTATTGGGCACATGAGGTTCCAGAAGGGCCGTGGCTCTTTCCTGAAGATCAACTCAGCGATCTTCCCTTAAGGCTTTTGGCAGCTGAGATCACACGAGAAGAAATTTTCAAGCACCTTCATGAAGAACTCCCTTACGCCGTTTGGGTTGAAACTGAACTCTGGGAAGACTTTAAAAATGGCAGTGTTAAAATTGTGCAGTCCATTTACGTCCAAAGAGAAAGCCAGCGCTCGATTGTTCTTGGAAAAGGGGGCCAGCAAATCAAAGCCATTGGAGAAGCCGCTCGCCAGCAGTTAATCCATATCCTTGAGAAACCTGTTCATCTATTCCTTCACGTGAAGGTGAAACCCAACTGGATCGATGATCCTCGCCTTTATGCGAGTATTGGGCTAGGGTTTAAGGTATAAAATGGAATGGCAAGACGAAGGAATTATTCTTCACACGCAAGCCTTGGGAGAGAGAAAACAGATTGTGAACCTTTTCACGGCTTCTCATGGGCGTTGCGCAGGGGTTTTTAGTATCAGCCAAAAGAATAAGGGATGGATTCAATGTGGGGGAAAGGTCAAAGCCCGCTGGGGAGCACGGCTTGAAAATCATATCGGCTATTGGACATTAGAGCCTCTTCAAAATCACAGCGCTTTCTTGCTTGATTTGCCAGGTCCTTTGGTGGCTTTATTAAGTGCGGCTGCTCTTTGTCAACGAGCCCTTCCTGAGCGGCACGTTTATCCTTCTCTCTATCAAAAATTTGACATTTTGTTAAAAGACCTTATGTCACCCCATTGGGGTTCCTCTTACGCCTTTTTTGAACTCGCCCTTTTAGACGAATTAGGATATGGGCTTGACCTTAAATCGTGTGCTGTAACGGGCGTTACAACAGGTCTAAGTGCTGTTTCTCCTAAAACAGGGCGGGCGGTGTGCAAAGATGTGGCTATTCCCTATCAGGGTCGACTTCTCCCTCTGCCTCCCTTTATTTGGCAAGAAAACAGAGAGAGTTACCCAGATACTCAAGAAATTCTCGACGCCCTTCATCTCTCAGGCTATTTTCTAGAGAGATATCTTTTGGGCCGGGCGCTTCCGTCAGCAAGAACGCGGCTTTACCAGCAATTTGCTAAAATGAGGATGGGGGCATGACAGTTCGAGATGTGGGGTTAGTAGAGGCTTTGGGGGAGCGCTATTTATCCTATGCGCTCTCAACAATTATGCAACGTTCCCTTCCTGATGTAAGAGATGGTCTCAAGCCCGTTCATCGAAGGCTTCTTTATGCGATGCGAGAACTTAAACTTGATCCGAAATCGGGTTATAAAAAATGCGCGCGGGTTGTGGGAGATGTGATTGGTAAGTTTCACCCCCATGGAGAAGGAGCGATTTATGATGCGTTGGTCCGCTTAGCCCAAGATTTTGCCGTACGCCTGCCTCTTGTGGATGGGCAAGGAAATTTTGGGAACGTAGATGGGGATTCAGCCGCTGCCATGCGCTATACAGAAGCACGCCTCACAGCTGCTGCTGAGGCGTTAATGGAAGGGCTCGATCAAAACGCGGTTGATTTTAAAACGACTTATGATGGGGAAAATAGTGAACCTGTGGTTATGCCCGCATCCCTGCCCAATCTTTTAGTGAATGGTGCCACGGGAATTGCGGTGGGGATGGCCACAAGTATTCCTCCTCATAATTTGAGTGAAGTATGTGAAGGGTTAATTGCTTTAATCCAAAATCCAGGGATTTCCATTGAAGATCTCGTAAAGCTTATTCCCGGCCCCGATTTTCCCACGGGGGGCCTTCTTGTTGAAAGCCCCGACAATATCCTCAAAGCTTATCAAACAGGAAAAGGGAGCTTTCGTTTGCGTGCCAAGTGGGAAGTTGAAAAACTTGACTTTGGCCAATATCAAATCGTCGTGAGTGAAATTCCGTATCTTGTTCAAAAATCAAAGCTGATTGAGAAAATTGCAGGATTGTTAGCCGATAAAAAGCTCCCTCTTTTGGGGGATATGCGGGACGAATCTACCGATAAGATTCGCCTCATTTTTGAGCCTAAATCACGCACGGTTGAACCTGCGGTTCTCATGGAATCTCTCTTTCGTCAGACGGATTTAGATGGGCGGATTTCTTTAAATATGAATGTTGTGGATGGCAAAGGAATCCCTTGTGTTAAAAACCTAAAGCAAGTTCTTGAAGCATTTTACTTACATCGACTTGACGTCCTTGAGCGCACCACCCGTTTTCGTCTTGATAAAATTGATCACCGCCTCGCGGTTTTAGAAGGCTATCTCATTGCCTATCTCAATTTAGATGAAGTCATTCGTTTAATCCGAGAAGAAGACCACCCCAGCCCTATGATGCAGGAGAGATGGAAGCTCACAGAGATGCAGGCAGAGGCGATTTTAAATATGCGCCTCAGGAGCTTGCGAAAGTTAGAAGAATTTGAAATCCGCCGCGAACACGAAACCCTTTCCCAAGAAAAATCAGGGTTACTTTCACTTTTAAAAACGCCTTCTCTCCAGCAAGAAAAAATTATTCAAGGCCTTGAAACCCTTAAAATCCAGTTTTCTAAAACATCCGAATTGGGAAAGCGAAGAACTCTTCTTTCAAAGCCTCCTGAGGAGATTATTATACCCGTTATATCCGTCATCGAACGTGAGCCTGTTACGGTTATCTGTTCTCAAAAAGGATGGATAAGAGCCCTTAAGGGTCATTCCATTACGGCCAGTGATATTCAGTATAAAGACGGTGATGGTGAGCAATTCCTGTTAAAAATGGAGACGACCGACAAATTGCTCGTCTTTACAACTTTGGGACGATTTTACACTCTTTCTGTGGATAAACTTCCCAAGGGACGTGGCCATGGAGATCCTCTGCGGCTTCTCATTGATCTTGTAGCGGAAGAAGATGTGCTCGATCTTTTAACTTATGTTCCCCATGAAAAAGATGAAAAAGTTTTAGTTGCCTCTCGAGGGGGACGAGGGTTTGTGACGTCTTGTAAAGATCTTATTGCTCAGACGCGGAGTGGAAAGCAGATTTTAAATGTGGAAGGAACCAAAGCCGCTTTGTGTCGAAAAGTTAAAGGAGATCATGTAGCTTTAATCGGTCAAAACAGAAAACTTCTCATTTTTAGGATTGATGAGATTCCTGAGATGACTCGCGGGAAGGGTGTCATTCTTCAACGGTATAAGGGGGGCGGATTGTCAGATGCTAAATTTTTTAATTTGGCAGAAGGACTGTCCTGGAAAATCGGAGATAAAACACGGCTTGAAATGAACCTTCTTCCCTGGCTTGGAAAACGAGGGCAAGGTGGGAAGCTCCCTCCTGTTGGCTTTCCTCGTACCAATCAGTTTTAATTTTTTTAGATCGCCGCTTTACATAGGGGATGTGTGAAGATAGCATTACAATAAGTTTTTAAATTAATTTGAAAACTATTAAAAAAATAAAATAATAAAGGGAGATGTTTTTGTGGTGAAAAAAATAATAGCATTTGTCTGTATTCTGAGTCTCATCGTGAATATTATTCCTTCTTCTCTGTGGGCGATGGAGGAAGATATAGAGGGAGAATCATCTCGACCACCGAAAGGGGTGAGAAGACATTCTCAGAATCGCCCTAAAGAGAAAGAGAAAGAGAAAGAATACGAAGACCTTTCTTCACTCATAAAAGACCCCAAACATCAAATTAGAAAAAGACTAAACCAGTCATTGTTAATTATTGGGACGAACAACCCTTCTATAGAAAAAGCCAATTCTTTTGAGACAAGTATTATCATTTATAAATTTTCTAATAAAAAGAAGACAGAGCCAGTGTGGGATGATCATCCTCTCTTCTTAAAAGACTTAGACGAACGATTTTTCAATATAAAATGCTGTAAAAAAACTAGATTTCTTGAAGTATGTGGAGCTTTACTCGGCTCTTTTTCACCGGTGGGTATGGCACCATTGGTGCTCTATTTGGCCCAAAACGTGTGGTTCTTCCTTCCTATAAATAGTGTCGCATCTTACACTTTGGTGGGTAGTGTTATGGGCATTACAGTTCCCGCTGCATCATCCCAAATGGGAGGGAGAATGCAAATCATAGGAAATAGCCTTTTTGATAAAAATGGGTTTTCACCTAGCAAAGAAGATAAAAAACCTCATATCCATGAATTAGATGTTGAAAAAGAAATAAAATTTAGAAAAAAATCTTATTATATTTCGATTCCTTTTGAAACTCTCGCACAAATCTTCGGCTTTTTTAATGGGGTATCGCGAAGTGCACCTATAGCTGTATTTTTTTGGCAAGCTGAACATCCTTTCCCTCTCTTTGCTGAGTTATTGATAGGGCCACTTGCCCTTATGTATTTCGAGCAAGAATATAAAAAAAGTATGAATTTCTTAACCCGTCTTGTTTATAAGCGCAAAACAGATCAGCAGCACATGGTAGTTGAGAAAAAGCAAATTTTAACCGAGCGCTTGCAACTGATGAAAAAATTTATTAATGGAAAAAAAAGTGATAACCTTGTTAATACCCTTTATTCTTCTATTCAGGACCAACTTAGGAAAAATAATTCAACTGAGGACGATCAAGAACAAATTTCAGCGTTTAGTGCTTTATTGCTCAAAAAAATAACTGCCGGTACCCTTACTGAGTTACAAAATGAACTTGGGGAACAAACGGAAAATAGCTCTAAAGAATTAGAACCTTTGTTAAGAACAGTTCAAGGTCTGCCTTTACAAGAAATGTCTAATTCTATTGAAACTATTGACAATCTTTCTTCTAAATCCAATATGAGGATTCTTCTCGAAAAATTATCAATTTTTTCCCAAGGAGCTGCAAGCATAGGATGGGGATTAGTGGCTCACTGGGCAGCTTCGCAGATTTTTATGTATTTAGGGTATGACAGCACTTCTTCGGTTTATGTTGCGGTTCTTCCCGCCGCTGTGGAAGTCCTTTGTAGGACCGCACGGGAATGGTACATTCAACAAGATACGTTTTCGAGTGTACGATACATGGGTTCTCGAGCAATAGATTTTTGGCCTTTCAGGTGGGCAGGGGACATATTATCAGCTTTAGGAGCTTTGTTTTTCACTTCCGCTCCTGTTGGCATTATTTTTGAAACGCTGGGCGATGCGCCTCTTTACTTAAAAGTTCTTATTTCAGCAGCGATCGTTCCTTCAGAGTTTAGCTCATTTTTCGCTTTCTTCCGTGAAAAATATGCTAAACTTATTACGAAAACGGTGACTCTAAAAGTTAAGACAACTCGTCAAAAAAGGGCTTGGTTGAATGAGCAAATTGATCGCGCTATAGCTCTTGTGGAGAAACTTGATAAATTTTCTACTGAACAACTTGCCCATCTAACTCAAGATATGCTCTGAGAAAGTGAATGAAAACCAACCCCTCACAACACCATCATGATGGGATTTTCAATGAGCTCTTTAAAGGCCTTGAGAAAATGGGCGCCCACAGCTCCATCGACAACGCGATGGTCAACGGAAAGGGTACACGTCATGAGAGTAGCGGATGTGAGCAAGCCCCCCTTCACAACGGGACGTTCTTCGGCCGCTCCAACAGCTAAAATGCAGCCTTGAGGAGGGTTGATGATGGCTGAAAATTCTTTTACGCCATACATTCCAAGATTGGAAAGGCTAAAGGTCCCGCCCTGGAATTCTTGCGGCTTCAGTTTGCCTTCACGCGCGCGGGTCGCTAGGTCTTTCATTTCCTTTGAGATATCAACAAGGCCTTTTGTCTCGGCTTGACGAATGACGGGCGTAATCAGCCCTCCCTCAATCGCAACCGCAACGGCCACATCAGCTGATTTATATTGGTAAATTTGATCATCGATCCAGGATGCATTGGCTTCCGGTACATGGGTTAAAGCTATCCCACAGGCCTTGATGATAAAATCATTCACGGAAAGTTTATAAGCGCCTTGGGCACGCGTATTGATTTGCTCGCGGGCTTTTAAAAGAGTATCGATGGCACACTCCACCGTGAGATAGAAATGAGGAATCGTTTCTTTGGCTTCCACAAGGCGTTTGGCAATGACTTTACGCATGTTTGATGTGGGGAGGATATCATAGATAGGCTCATATCCTGAAAGGAGGGAGGAAGGAGCACGCGACTTTAAAGAAGATGCCACATTCCCTTGAGCCAAGGTTTGTTCAACGTCTGCCTTTATAATTCGACCATGAGGTCCCGACCCTGTGATAGAGTGAAGGGAAAGGTTCGCGTCACTTGCGATGCGGCGGGCTAAAGGAGTTGCAAAAACACGAGAATCTGAAGAGGTGGGTTGAGAAACAACTTTTAGGTCTGGTTTTTTTTCAACCGTCATGTGAGGCGCTGGGGATTCTTTCTGAAGAACTGCTTCTTTCTTTACGTTTTCCAGAGAAGATGCATCTTCCCCTTCCTCAAGCAAAAGAGCAATCACTTGATTCACTTTAACCTGTTCCGTGCCTTCAGGAACCAGGATCTTGCCGATATGCCCTTCATCCACCGCTTCCACTTCCATGGTCGCTTTATCCGTTTCTATTTCGGCAATGACGTCTCCCGCCTTAACCGTATCTCCTTCTTTTTTATGCCATTTGACGAGGTTGCCTTCCGCCATGGTTGGAGACAGTGCTGGCATTAAGATTTCAATCGGCATCCCTAAATCCTTTTGTTTTTATCAGCGATAACAAACCGTTTTGACAGCTTCGATAATACTCTCAACTTGCGGTAAGGCCAAGTGCTCTAAATTAGCGGCATAAGGCATGGGAACATCGGCGCCTGTAACCCGCACGAGAGGAGCATCTAAATAGTCAAACGCGTGTTCCATCATAAGAGCGGCCATTTCAGAACCGATCCCTGCGAAAGGCCAACTTTCTTCAATGGAGACAATTCGGTTGGTTTTCATGACGGAGCGCACAACCGTTTCAACATCAAGAGGACGAAGGGTCCTGAGATCAATCACTTCGGCATCAATTCCCTGTTCCGCTAAAATGTCGGCCGCTTTCAGTGCTTTTCCTACCATAATCGAGAAAGCGGTGAGGGTGACATCCTTTCCTTTTCGACGGATCAGAGCCTTTCCAATCGGCAATGTAAACTCGGGATCTTGCGAGACATCATCAAATTGTTGCCCATAGAGAAGCTCGTTTTCCAAAAAAACAACAGGATTCGGATCACGAATAGCCGCTTTAAGAAGGGCTTTAGCATCGCCCGCACTATAAGGACTGATCACTTTAAGGCCAGGACAGTGGGCATACCAACTGGCAAAACAATGAGAATGTTGAGCGCCTACGCGAGACGCTGCTCCATTAGGGCCTCGGAAAACAATGGGACACCCCATTTGACCACCGGACATGTAGAGAGTTTTCGCGGCCGAGTTAATGATATGATCAATCGCTTGCATGGAAAAATTAAAAGTCATAAATTCCACAATGGGACGAAGCCCCCCAAAGGCCGCCCCCACACCCAGGCCAGAAAACCCGGCTTCCGTAATGGGAGTATCGACAACGCGTTTGGAGCCGAAAACGTCGAGAAGACCTTGGCTGACTTTATAAGCCCCGTTGTATTCTGCAACCTCTTCACCCATTAAAAAAACGGTTTCATCGTGACGCATTTCTTCTTCCATAGCATCTCGAAGCGCTTCTCGAACGGTCATTGAAATCAGGGATGAGTTTGTCATAGGCGTCTCTTTATAACTTAAATTAGGCAAAGGAAATCTCTTCTTTTAGAACATCGGTATAAAGTTCTGCAACATCAGGTTCAGGAGATGTTTTTGAAAACTCTACAGCTTCTGCAACGATTGTCTTGACCTCATCCTCAATTATTTTAATGGGCCCCTCGGGAATCTTGAGGGTTTTTGTCATATACATTTTGAAATGAGCGAGGGGGTCTCTTTTTTCCTTAACGCCCTCAACCTCTTCCTTGGAACGATACTTGGCAGGATCTGACATGGAATGGCCTCGATAGCGGTAAGTATCCATTTCCAAAATATAAGGACCTTTTCCCGAGCGCGCATGATCCACCGCATGGTTGGCAGCTTCTTGCACTTTGAGGTATTCCATTCCATCCACTTTCTCACCCGGAATATCCCAACCTTGCCCTCGGCCATAATAATTTGATCCAGCAGACGAACGTTCGACAGGGGTTCCCATACCATAATGGTTGTTTTCAATAATATAAACAATAGGCAGTTTCCAGAGGGAGGCCATATTATAGGATTCATAGACCTGGCCTTGATTGGTGGCGCCATCTCCTAAGGAAGTTATGCAAACCCCCCCATCTTCTTTGTACTTATGAGCAAAGGCAAGGCCTGTACCTATGGGAACTTGAGCTCCTACAATGCCGTGGCCTCCAAAAAAATTTTTCTCACGGCTAAACATGTGCATAGAGCCGCCTTTCCCTTTAGAATAGCCGGTTGAACGACCTGTCAGTTCGGCCATAACGCCTTTAGGATCCATACCAGCTGCAAGCATATGCCCATGATCCCGGTAAGCCGTAATGACCGTATCTTGAGGTTTTAAGATGGACTGAATGCCGACAACAATGGCTTCTTGACCAATGTAAAGGTGGCAAAATCCGGCGATAAGACCCATACCATAGAGCTGAGCGGCGCGTTCTTCAAAGCGACGGATGAGGAGCATTTCCCGATAAGCTTTTAAAGCCTCATCTTGCGAGATTAAATGGGGCAACTTAAATCCTCTTCTTGACTCACTACTGCGCCATGCTTACCTAGAAATGGTCTCATTGACAAGCCGGTTTTCGCTCAAAGAAGACTAAGCAACATATAAGCAGAGAACCCCACGAGCATAACGCCTGAAGAGCGGTTAATCCAGATGAGTTGTTGATCTGAAAGCTTATGATGCATTAAATGCACGGCTGTGCTGAGAGAGAGCCACCATGCGCTGGCTCCGACAAACACGCCTGTTACAAGAACAGAAGCATGAAAGAGAGAATCATTTAGAGGAGAGACCCCCATCGCTGCAAAAACAGCCGCAAAGACAATTAAGGTGAGAGGATTGGAAACCGTTAATAAGAAAGCGGACGTAAACCCGTGAAAGAGGGTATCTTTTGTTCCTTCCTCCGGTTTATTCTGGCGAGGAGGAGAGCGAAAAATGGAAAAGCCAATCCATCCCACAAGAATTCCCCCAAAAAAGCGTAAATAGAAATTATTGTGATGGATAAAATCAGCAATGCTCGCAAGACTGAAGCCAGCGACAGCGCCATAAAATGTATCGGCAAAAGCAGCGCCTAAGCCCGTGAAAAGACCTAACGTATAACTGCCAGAAAGAGTTCTCCGGATACACAAAATGCCAATCGGTCCCACAGGGGCTGCAATGATAAAACCAATAAAAATGCCTTTTAAAAACAAAATGCAGAGATCTGAAAGAACCATGTGTTTGAACCGCTCAGTAATTTTTAGATAAAAGCTCTACGCTCTAATCATAATGAAGTTTTATTTAAAATCATTAAGGGCATTCCATAAATTTTGATAGTATCCAAATGAAAATAGCCCACGAGATCCCTCCATGCGATTTGCGCTTCCTCTAAAGTTGGAATGCTCACTTCCTCAGCTTTCTGGCGTTCTTTATCTTCACCTACGGGTGTTTTTGACGTACTTTCCATTTCCTTAAGATAATCAAGTGAGTAGTTAAGAACCACTGTTATTTTTTGTCGCACGACCTTACTTTCGAGGTCTATTCCTGAGGGGAAATCATCTCTTTCCATTCCAAAAGCATGGCCCATGGCTATTAAACTTATGAGAAACCCTAGAAAATACATTTTTTTTAAATAAAGCATTTTGATTTTTCTCCTCTATAATCGCCGTGCGGCTACCCTTCTTTTTTGGCATACTCATTAAAGAAAGGGAAAGCAATAAAAATTAAAATGGGATGATTGCTTATTCGGATAAAGGGGATTTCGCCCCGAGAAGTGAAAAAAGCATAAGGACTTGCAGGTTCCCTCAGTCTCCTCTAAACTTGAGGTGCAAAATGAAGGATGATATCCATGCGTGCAGAAGTAGAAACTCTTGTCCGTGACATAGAAGAAGGCCTCGCCCTTCTGAGGAGGCGACTTTGACTGGGATGAATCTCAAAGGCGGCTTCAAGAATTAGAAAAAGATGTTCAAGATCCTACTTTGTGGGATGATCCAGCGCGTGCTCAAAAAATGATGCGTGAACGGGATCAACTCTCTCAATCCCTCAATCGTATTCAGACAATGGACGATGATTTAAAAGAAACACTTGAACTTTTAGAACTGGGAGAAGGGGAAGCTGATCAAGAAATTTTGGAAGCTTCTGAGAGAGATATTGAATCTCTCCATCAAAAAATTCAGCGGTTACGTCTGGAGACCCTTCTTTCGGGAGAAGCCGATCCCAACAATTGTTTTATTGAAATTCATGCAGGAGCCGGGGGGACAGAAGCCCAAGATTGGGCGCTGATGTTAAGCCGTATGTATAGCCGGTGGGCAGAGGCCAAGGGCTACAAACTCGAATGGATTGAAGAAAGTGAAGGGGAGGAAGCGGGAATAAAATCTGCAACTTTTAAGTTAAGTTCTTTTAAAGACGCTGATCATCCGTATGGTTGGCTTAAGGGAGAGAGCGGTGTACACCGACTTGTTCGTATTTCTCCTTTTGATTCCAATGCGCGGCGTCATACAAGTTTTGCGTCTGTTTGGGTTTATCCGGAAGTTGATGAGACGATCGATATTCAAGTTGAAGAAAAGGATTTACGAATTGACACTTACCGAGCCTCAGGAGCCGGCGGACAGCATGTGAATAAGACCGATAGTGCTGTGCGCATTACCCATCTTCCGACAGGGGTTGTGGTTCAGTGCCAAAATGACAGATCTCAACATCGTAATCGCGCTCAAGCCATGAGTATGCTCAAAGCGCGTCTTTATGAGTTGGAGCTCAAAAAGCGAGAGGAAGCGGCACAAGCGTCTGCCGCAGAAAAGTCAGAAATTGGCTGGGGGCACCAAATTCGCTCCTATGTCCTTCATCCTTACCAAATGGTCAAGGACTTAAGAACCCATGCGGAAAAGGGAAATGCTCATGGCGTTTTAGAGGGAGATATTGATGCCTTTCTTGAAGCGACCCTTGCGCAAAAAATTAAGGGGTAGTTGAACTGTAAAGCATCCATGCGGCTTTTTCTAAAAAGGTCGCTTTTGCAGTCATCATATCTGTTGTCACACGATCTTCATTGGCTTCGGCAATAGCCTCTACTTCACGCGCTTTTTCAGCTAAAGCTAAATAATCATCTCTTAGAATGGTTACCATGATGTGACTTGAAGGAGTTGCCTCAGCTTCTTTGATAGAAGCGTTTTTTAATAATTCAGAATAACTAGGAGGTACCTTTTCGCCAAGGGCACGAATGCGCTCTGCTACTTCATCCATCGATTCCCATAATTCTTGATAAAATTTCTCAAACATAAGATGAAGGCTGTAAAAGTTTGGTCCTTCCACATTCCAATGGAAACTATGTGTTTTATAGTAGACGACAGCCGTGTCTGCCAGATATCGGGTTAAAGCCGCCACGATTTCACGACGCCCTGAAATTGAATGATTGGACATTTATCCCCTCCGTTTACGTCATATTATTCATACAATACAAGAAAAAATTTTAAATTTATTTAATTTTTGTGATGTTTTAATTCTTTTTCTGTACCTTCATCACGACGAGCTTCATCAACTTCCCTCCCTAAAAAGTAGCTGATCACTGTACGAATCGCAACAATTGTAGCTAGAACAATCAGATCTTCTTGCGTGGGTTTAAGAAAAGTATGAATAATGTCAGCCGCAATCATAAATTCTAAGCCGAAAAGAATATAAATTCCTAGAGTGGCTCTAATTTTATTGGCTTCTTTAAGAAAGTAACTTGTTCTATGGCGATGAAGCTTCATACGAACAAATCCAATGGCTGCAATGAAAAATCCCCATAAGACCACTGTGATCCCGAAGAGATTAATACCATTAACGACGATATTTAAAATCTTATAAAAAAGATGTTGAATTTCCATTTTAAAATCTCCCTGTATGCTTTGTGTGTTAAGCTTATAAAAAAGTATTCCATTAATGGATAAGAATGGGAAGAGGCGTTTGTTGAAAAAAGAGGATCATCCTTGTTAACTTCTCCATTTATGAATTAATTAACGAGGCTATACGGTTGATTTCCTTAGTTTCTCTATATAATAGATAGCCGATAGGGGGTCAATTTCAACTGCAGAGCCCTCTAAAATTATTTAATGGAAACAGCTTTTCATGATTTCTTCAATAGATAAGAACCAATCCCGTTTGGCGAAACAGCTCACTTAAAATAGTTGAGGCGCAGGACTTAAGGTCCGAAACCCTGAAGACGTCACCTCCAAGATAGCAAGCCCCCGTTCATTGAGCCCTTGAGAGGTGAAGCGAAAAAGCCCATCGATCCCTGAAAATCCTTGAGAGAAAGTTATATTTGAAGGGGCATACCCCTTGTCAGCTAAGGCAATCGCAAGAGCTGTTGCATCATAAGCAAGGGTTGCAATGCGGGGAGGAGTCGTTCCGTATTCTTTCTGAAAACGAGCTTCGAAATTTTGGCGTTCAAGAGGATCGGGAGAGGCAAAAAATCCATCCTTAAGAGAGGTCGCAACGGACAAGGTTTCAGGGGCATCCCATTGACCACTTCCGAGGATTTTTAAAGGCATCTGAGGGCTCAGAAGATTTGTAAGAAGGGTTAAGTTTTCACCTCCCTCAGGGATCAAAAGGGCATCAAGCCCTTTCGCTTTATAGGCCGCAACTTCTTCAAGGAGACGGATATTCCCTGGATTGCCTTCTAATATGTCTCCTTTTGTATAACGGGTGACGCCTAAAAGCTGTATTTTTCCTTGAAGTTCCATATGTTTCAAGGTTTGCTCAATGAGGTGTCCGTATTGATCATCGGGTGTGAGAGCGGCGAACTTTGTGAGTCCCTTTTCTTTTGCAAAACCAATGACTTTTTCAATTTGTTGGGACGGTAAAACACCTAAGATAAAAGCCCCATTACCTGCAACGGTTTGATCCGTTGAAAAAGAAATAAGACTGATATTCCGGGATGTGAGCAAAGGTTTTATAGCTTCAACTTCGCTCGCAAAAATAGGCCCCAATAAGAGCTCCGCTCCTTCATCAATCGCTTTCAGAGCCGCTTGATGAGCTCCTTGTGCCGTATCTTTGGGTAAAAGAATGACGGATGAAGAACCTGCTTCAAAAAGAGCCATTTCTGAAGCGTCTAACATTCCCTTTCCTAAATTTGCTTGTGGGCCTGAAAGAGGGAGCAAAAGCCCAATTTTATGTGTTAAAGGTTGGGGAGAAACGGGAGCAGGAAGCGGCGGTGGTACAGGGATTGAAGGCTTGATTTTAGGAGCTGACGGCTGAGGGGTCACCACCGTTTCTGGCCCTTCTTTGTGACCACAAGACGCAAGTCCTATCAGCAGGGCTCCCCACATAAAAATATATAGCGTTCTTGCCATCCTTCTTCCCCCATGGTGAAATGGTCTATAAAGTTAAAATACTCTTTTCTTTTACGTGAGTAAATGATGCTCTATCTTATCGCAACACCTATCGGAAATTTGAAGGATATAACCTTAAGGGCTCTTGAGGTCCTTAAAGATGTGGATATCATTGCTTGCGAAGACAAACGCGTTTCTTCAAAACTCCTCAAACATTATGGGATTTCCAAGCCACTCCTTTCCTATCATGATCATAATGCTGATCAGGTACGCCCTCATTTGCTGACTCTTTTAAAAGAAGGAACGAAAGTGGCTTATATTACGGACGGAGGAATGCCTCTGATTTCAGATCCGGGCTTTAAGCTTGTCACGGCGTGTCAAAAGGAAACCCTCCCCTATACAGTAATTCCTGGAGCTTCAGCCCTTCTCACTGCTCTTTGCCTTTCAGGACTTTCGCCCGATCGGTTTTTCTTTTGTGGGTTTTTGCCTTCAAAACAAGGTGCCCGTAGATCAGCCTTAGAAGAGGTTAAAGATGTGAGAGCTACTCTCCTTTTTTTTGAATCCCCCCAAAGAACGGTTGCTTTTCTAAAGGACGCTTTGGATATTTTAGAGGATCGAGAAGGGGTTGTTTGCCGGGAAATGACGAAACTTTATGAAGAAGTAAAAAAAGAATCCCTTTCTTCTTTAATGGCTTATTATGAATCCCATCCTCCGCGAGGAGAGATTGTTATTGGAATCGAAGGCGCTCCGCTTTTTCCCTCTTTTCGCGAAGAAGATCTTGAGGCACAGTTAGAAAAAATTCTCACCAACACCTCCGTTAAAGAAGCGGTGGATCTTGTTTCAAAAGCTTTCAAACGACCGAAAAGAGAGGTATACAAGCGTGCTCTTTCCCTCAAATCCAAAAAAACGAGCCTATCTTAAAGGACGGTGGGGAGAACAGATGGCGGCCTTATTTTTGCGCCTAAAAGGGTATGAAATTCTTGAAAATCGGTTTAAAACCCCTGTGGGAGAAATTGATATTTTAGCCCGAAAGGGCAAAATTTTGGTGGCAATTGAAGTCAAGAGCAGGCCTACCCTGGAAGAAGCGTCACTGGCGTTGACCCTTTTTCAACAACAGCGAATTGAAAGGGCTCTTTTATATTATTTAACACGTCACCCTTCTTCTCTTGATCTTCGATTAGATGTTATCTTAATCTCTACCTGGAAATGGCCTTGTCATATACAAGGTGCTTGGATACCCCAATAAAGGAGATTCATATGCCTAAAAGATACATTATTTTTTTCCCCCTTCTTCTTGCGGGGTGTGCGCCCCTTGCCGTGGGGGGCATTGGAAGTGTTGGGATGAGTGCCGTTGAAGATCGGGGTGTCACTGGAGTTATCAGTGACCAAGCCTTACGCATGAAACTTAACGTCAAACTATCGAATGACTTGGATGATTTTTCAGGGATTGAACTTACCCTCTATAAGGGACGCGTTCTTTTAACCGGCGTTGCAGGAAGTGAAAAGACGAAAGCAGATGCCGTACGCATTGTTAAAGGCGATGCTGACGTTAGAGAAGTGATTGATGGAATGAATGTTCAAGGAGAAGATGGATTTTCTGAATATACCCGAGATGGGTGGATGACGACAAAGTTGAAAACCGTACTCATTGGAGAAGATGTGTATGCACCTAATTATGTTATTAAAACCTTTGATAAAGTCATCTACATTTTAGGAACGGCTCCTACAAAAGAAGAAATGCAAAGAGTTATAGATGCGGCCTATGAGATCACAGGTGTGAGACGTGTCGTGAATTTAATTGAAATTCCTAAGCCTTCCCCAAAATAACGTTACATTTGAGGGAGGAAGAAATGTTTTCACGCCTTAATACGGTGTCATTTCAGGGGATAGACGTCATTACCATTGACGTTCAAGTCCAGATTTCATCCGGTATGCCTGGTTTTGCAATCGTTGGGTTGCCCGATAAAGCGGTTGGAGAATCAAAAGAGCGGGTGAGATCGGCGTTTCATGCCATGGGGCTTTCTCTCCCCTATCAAAGAATTACCGTTAATCTTGCACCCGCAGATGTTCAAAAAGAAGGAAGCCATTACGATCTTCCTATTGCTTTGGGACTTTTAGCAACCATGAAAGTCATTCCTTCGGATGTTCTTGGTGACTATGTCGTGCTGGGAGAGCTTTCCTTGGATGGCCGTCTTGCTCCTATTTCAGGGGTCTTGCCGGCCTCAATCCATGCTGCCTCCTTAGAAAAGGGAATCATTTGCCCTAAAATGTGTGGAGGTGAGGCCGCCTGGGCTGGTGAGATTAATATTTTAGCAGCCGATACCCTTCTCTCCCTAATCAATCATTTTAAAGGAACACAAGTTCTCTCGCCCCCTGAACCCTTGATGGAAGAGCAAAGTGTTCAAAAAATCCTGGATCTACGAGATATAAAAGGACAAGAAACAGCCAAACGCGCCCTTGAAGTGGCCGCATCCGGAGGACATAATTTATTGATGTTAGGCCCTCCTGGAGCGGGAAAATCAATGCTGGCCGCGCGCCTTCCAGGAATTTTACCACCCCTAACCGCGCCTGAAGCGTTAGAGGTGACGATGATTCAAAGTTTGGCAGGACGTCTTAATGACGGCAAACTCATTCGCACCCGTCCTTTTCGTGATCCTCATCATTCTGCCTCTATGCCTGCTCTTGTGGGGGGAGGATTGAAAGCCTGCCCTGGAGAAATTTCTCTCGCCCATCATGGGGTTTTGTTTTTAGATGAGCTCCCTGAATTTCAACGAGCCTCCCTTGAAGCCTTGCGCCAACCTTTGGAATCAGGAAAAACCATTGTTGCAAGAGCCAATGCTCATGTAACCTACCCTTCTCGGATTCAACTTGTTGCTGCCATGAATCCCTGCCGATGTGGCTATTTAGCGGATGCGAACAGGGCCTGCTCTCGTGCTCCTAAATGTGCTGTGGATTATCAATCAAAAATCTCAGGCCCTCTCTTTGATCGAATCGACTTGCATGTGGAAGTTGCAGAAGTTTCCGCAGAAGATTTGACAAGTGCTCCCACAGGTGAGCACAGTTCTGCAGTAGCGGAGCGTGTGAAAAAGACGCGGGAAATTCAAGAAAAGAGATATCATACGTTAGGTGCTCCCTTTCACCTCAATGCGCATGCGGATGGAGAGCTTTTGGATGCAATCGCAACGCCTGACGAAACCGGCCAAGCCCTTTTGAAAAAAGCCACTGAAAACTTTAAGCTTTCCGCCCGGGGATATCGGCGTGTGTTAAGAGTTTCCCGGACATTAGCGGACATGAAGGGATCCCCTTCTATCTTAAGCGAACATATCGCAGAAGCTTTGAGTTACAGACGTCTTCATTTTTCTTAAGAGCCTTTGCACAATTATCGATTGTCCAAAATTCTCACCAACAAAATGAGTTTGGCAGTAGCTTCTTTCTATTATGAAGAAGACAATTTATACTTGAATTCAAAGAAAACATTACTACATATAATTAGTTAAGACATTTTAAAAGGTATGGTTATGGTTAAGCTTAAAATTGAAAAGCTGAATACGACAGCGCTTGCGTTAACCTGTTTTGTAATCCTCACGTCTCAAATCGCTTATGGAATGGAAGAAGATAAGAATCTTTCTTCTTCATCAATTGTTCCTAAGTCTAACATGATTAAGTGTAACAATGGATTTGAATATAGGACTATACAATCTTTCGAGCACATTCTTCAGCATACGCATAATTTAAGACCAGGAGATGTGGTTGTTTTAGATATAGATGGTGTCCTTTTATCAAAAGGTGGCAACCAATGGGATGCAGACTTGCTTGAAAATAAGATCCTTTCATTCTTTTCGGAACTCAATCAAAATAATATCGTTCGCTTTTGTTTAACGGCACGCGCCTACGATCAAAGATTTTCTACGTCTAAAAACCTTGCGAAATTTGGCCTTACTTTTAGTGAAACCCCTTTGATTGATTTTCAAGACACCCATGCCAAACATTATAAAGGGCTTGTGTTTTCACCTAACCTCCGTGAAGAAGAAAAAATCTCTACAAAACTGGAAACACTACACAAGATCTTAGGTCATTTGAAGGATAAAGATCAGTCTATTAAACGTGTGATATTTATTGATGACGAGTCTTTTCACTTTACGCAACACCAAAATTCTCATCTCAAATTTTCAGAAGATCTTTATTTGTTTGAATTTTCTCGTGAATTTAAACCTTCTTATGCCTCTACTCCAAAAGATCCTCCAAACTTAGAAACCCTAACCTATCTTGAAACTAAAAGTGGAGGGAGTGGAGGTGTTGCTGTTTTTCAAGATCCATCGGGAAAAAAATGGACTTTAAAGAGCTGGAAAAACAGAGAGCACGGAATTAATGAATGTCTTGGAGCTGCTCTCTATAAAAAACTGGGAGGAAAAACGCCCGATTTTTTCCTTTATAATGACCTTCCCAAAAATCTTCAGAAAGAAGCCCATACTCTTGCTCAAGGGGGATTTTTTCGGATCGCCGAATATATAGAAGGAGATCATCCTCATAACGAACAGTTAAAAGAGTTAGTTACGGATTCTTTTCTGGCAACTGCTTTTGTTAGTTTTTGGGATATCAAGCCTGACAACTATATTGTAGATAAAAGGGGCGCCTTACATCTTATTGATACGGGAAGCTCTCTTCTCTTCCGCTCTTTAGGAAATCCTAAAAATGAAGGGAAGGAGGGATGGATGGCTCATCAAGTTTCTGAGTTATTAACCTTTAGGCAACCTGAGAATCGAGCGCATTCTGTATTTAGAGATGTGGATGTTAAGAAAATAGAGATGTCTCTTCAGCCAATTTTAAGCTTAAGGGAAGACCTTTTAAATGAAATCAATAAGTTTTGTGAGGCTACCTATTATAAAGACAAGTCACGCATTCTTCATTTTGTTGAGTCTCGATTAAATCATTTGGACTTCTTAAACGATTTTTATAAGGGAAAATATAATTCAAAAGCGGATCCCTTTGTCCTTGCCACTTTAAAAGATGCGGCAGGCACTCTGATTTATACATATAGAGAGGGTGTTCCTTATTTCCTTATAGGAAAACGGGTTGGTCATCAATGGTGGGGAAATCTGGGAGGACACACTAACTTAGGTGAGTATTTGTTGTCTCAAACAGCAGCACGTGAAACGAGAGAAGAATCAGGGATTAATATAGCAGAAACAGTAATACAAAAATGCCCTAGCCATGATTCAGTTTATTTAGAGGAGGGTGTTCTCCTTCGCCGCTATCGGACTTATCTCGTTAAACAGAATGAAATTAATCTTGCAACTTTAGAAAGTGACGAATTTAGGGAATACAAGTATGTCGCTGCAGCTGATATTCTAGAAGCTCTCCAAGAGAAAAAGTGGATTTCAGCAGAAAATACTCAAACTTTAGAACTTAAAGATAGAACTCTTTTACATCCCCCCTTTGTTGAATCCTTAAGCCAAGATCAAATTAAGAAGTGGCTTAGTGATTTAATAAACAAAAAGCCTATTCCTGCCACATGTACTCAAAGTATCGTTGGTCACCAAACCCTTAGATCTTTGGAGAAAGTTCCTACCCATTCAAATTCCGATCAACAAGCTTTTATCTTAGCCTTAACGGAGATGGGAAAAGCTAAGGCAAAACTTTCTCCTCGCCCTAAAAAAGATCTTTCCCAGAAAACTCCGCCTCAAGGAATACAAACAGCTTCCTACAGTATGTTGGATTCTCTTTATAATCAATTACCTGAAAAAGAGCGTGAAGAGGGAAGCGTCATTAATAAAATCACAAAAGTGGTTAATACTTCCAATATCTTTACAACATCTCAAGTAGAAATAATAGAAAATATCATTCAAAAAGAACAGCTTCATGGAGATAAACATGTTCTCTATCATGGGTTAATTCCGGAAGTTTGGTTTAACTATCGTCTATTAAGTCGTTTGCGCCATGCCCTGAATGGGATTTATGAAGTGCAGACAACAAGCTTAAGATCAAGTGACTCATTCTTTCAGCAATTGCCAACGGCTATGGATTTATTAAACCATATCCTAGAAGGTAATAACGATCATTCTAATCCCTTTAGAAATGGCGGAATTTCCTTTAACCCAACTTTATTTAGCAATTTGGACAATAGAGGTGATTGTACTTTGAATTACTTTTTTGAAGGCCGTTCTGTAAATCCTCCTAAAGAAAGGTGGAGCATTATTAACACCTTCTTGAATGGCTTAGGGATATCAAATCCAATTTTACTGTCACAACTTGATAAGGTTTTTGAGAAGACCATGGCGGGAAACCCGGGTTGTCTGCTCCAATTTTTCGTGGATTCTCTGGTTGTTAACCAAGCATGCTATGCTTCACATGATTACGGTGAAGAGTTACGACAAGAAAATGGAGAACCTTTTAAAGATATACTTAAGATGTTGAATTCTATCAGAAATAATACGAAGTTTATTTTAAAAAGCAGAGAGAAGAGAGAGATTCCTCCCCATCGCTTCCAAATCAGACTTCATGCAGATTTAGCGAAGTTTGGTTTAGATAAAATAAGAGTTTATGATTATTTTTCAGATGGAAACCAAAAAAGATTAGAAGAAATTGATAATTCCATAGATGCTATACTTGAAAATAGGCTTCCAGAGATAATGCAGGGCCTCTCTTATAATAATTCTGTTTATAGCTCAAAAACGCCTGCTATATTAGAAATCATAAGGAAGTACTTTAAAATAAAGCCTTTCGAATTAAAATCAGAAGATCCTTTTATACGCGCTGTTTTATCTGGTAATCATGACGAAATTATGAGGCTTTATTTGGAAGATCCCTCACGAAGTGAAATTGTTTTTACCCATCCTTCAACTTTAGAAACGATAAAAGCTAAGGATTCTCAATTCGTAGGAGCCCTTACGGTTTATGATGAAAAGGTCAAAAACCTGGCTGAGAAATACAAAATTATAAAAAAAGAGACAGATACGTTTAGGATGGTCATGGCTGTTAAAAGTTTGAAAGAACTGGGCCTGGAAGAGGTTGAGCGCCTCATGCAACTTGTCTCCAGCCATAGGTTTGTTAAGGATGAGGCAACCAGCGATGATATTCTCTCTCTTCTTGAGGCAATAAAAAATCTTGGAGAAAATTCTCACCATATCATAGAGTTAGCTTGTGGGTACAAAATGATTAAAGAAAACAGCCCCACTTCCTTTATTTCCAATACGCTTCGTACGTTGGGGGATCTTAAGGAAAACGTTGAAAATGTACTGCACCTTGCAAATCAGTATGATCTTATCGAGAGCCCTGTAATCTGCGTTCTTCTTTCAGTTTTAAATGAGCTTGGAGAAGATGCGGAGAAAATACTAAGACTTGCAAAGCAATGTGACCTTATTAAGGCTTATAAAAATGATTTTGAGATATGTAAAATCCTACGAAATTTTCAGCAACTTGGGGTAAATGCTGAGAAAATACTAAAGTTTGCACAAGAGCATAAGCTTATTAAGGCCAATAGCAATCCCGATAAAGTGTTTACTATTCTTAATAAACTGAAAAGCCTTGGGCGGGAAAAAGTAACCGCTATCCTCTTACGTGCTCGTGAGCATGGGTTTATTAAAGAGGGAATGGAAATTCCCGATGTTATCCAGCTTTTAGACACAATAAACTAACCTGAGCTGTTTAACACTTACGCCTTCAGTACATAGCTTTTCCTATCGATAAACCTTCTCTTCATACTTTTTTCGATACACCTTTAAACATGCTTGTGTGTGAGAGTAGGCTTAGACTTCCTCCACCAACCTCTGCAAAGCCTGCTCGAGTTTAAGGCGTACAAGGCGATTATCTTCAAGGCGATTTTGTTGGATTTCTACAACATCTAAGGGAGCCCGTGCGAGAAAATCATGGTTTGAAAGTTTTTTCTCAAGCTTTTCATTTTCAGAATCCACTTTCTTAAGCTCTTTTTGAAGCCGTTCTTTTTCAGAAGTGACATCGATGGTCCCCGTCAGGGGAATTAAAATCGTGGCTTCTCCAATGACTATTTGAGCGGCTCCTCGCGCTTCTTGTGAGGAAAGGGGAACTGAAAAGACCTTTATCTGGTTAAGACGAGCAAGTTTAAGGAGCAAATCCTCATGATCTCTTACTCTTCGATGGGTTTCAGGGGCGGCATCATAAAAGCTTAAGGACAGATAAGCTGCTGGAGGCACATTCATTTCTGAACGGACGCTACGAACCTCCGAAACCACTTGAATAAGCCAGTTTATATCTTCACTCGCCTCGGGGTAGTCTGTCTCTTGAGTTTCTGGCCATAACGAACCGAGAAGCAGTCCTTCCTCTAGGCGCAGATTCTTCCAGAGAACTTCAGTGATGAAAGGCATAAAGGGGTGTAGGAGATGTAAAATATGATCTAAAACCCAAGAAACAGTTTGCTGAGTTTCTTTTTTTTCATCTCCTATACTCGCAAATTTAGGTTTGCAAAACTCAAGATACCAATCACAAAAAGTTCCCCAAATAAAATGATAAAGAAGATGGGCTGCTTCATTAAACTTATACGCTTCAAGAGCTACTTTCATATCTTGAGAAAGGGTGGTAATTTGGGTGACAACCCATTGATTGATAGGAACGCGAAGCGTATTTGGATTAAAATGAGGGGTGAAAGCGCACCCATTCATTTCAGAAAAACGAGCAGCATTCCAGAGCTTTGTAGCAAAATTACGATACCCCTCAACGTGGGACTTGGAAAATTTAACATCTCGCCCGGGAGCGGCTAAAGCTGCGAGCGTAAATCTTAGGGCATCTGCTCCGTAAGTATTGATGAGCGCCAAGGGATCCACAACATTCCCTTTTGTTTTTGACATTTTTTTCCCTTTTTCATCACGAACAAGGGCGTTGATATAAACAGTTTTAAAAGGAATATCTTTTATAAAATGAAGGCCCATCATCATCATGCGAGCGACCCAAAAGAAAATAATATCGTGCCCTGTGATGAGGACATCTGTTGGATAATAGCGTTTGAGTTCTTTTGTCTCTTCAGGCCACCCCAACGTTGAAAAAGGCCAAAGAGCTGAGGAAAACCACGTATCGAGAACATCTTCATCTTGCGTTAAAGAAACCTCTTTCTTATAAAAAAGAGTAGCCTCTTTGTGGGCATCTTCTTTATTAAGCGCAACGAAGGCCTTTCCATCGGGCCCATACCAAACGGGAATGCGATGACCCCACCACAATTGGCGAGAAATACACCAAGGTTGAATGTTTTTGAGCCATTCAAAATACGTATTTTCCCAATATTGAGGAACAAATTTTGTTTTTCCTTGCTCAACAGCTTTTAAAGCAGGCTGTGCCAAAGGGGCTGCATCCACGTACCACTGATCCATAAGCCGTGGTTCAATGACAACACCTGACTTTTCTCCATAAGGTGTGGGAATAACAGAAGCTTCTTCTTTTTCAAAAAAGCCTTTACTTTTCATTTCCTCAATGACTGTTTCTCGAGCAACAAATCGATCTAACCCCTGATAATCGACAGGAACATTTTCATTGAGGTGAGCACTTGCATCAAGAATATTGATGAGGGGAAGAGTGTGACGACGTCCGACTTCAAAATCATTAAAATCGTGAGCAGGAGTAATTTTAACGGCCCCTGTAAACTTCTCAGGATCAGCATGAAGATCACCGATAATGGGAATGACTTGATCAGTTAAAGGATGGCGGACGAACTCTCCTATGAGATGCTGGTACCGCTCATCTTCAGGATGAACAGCAATGGCGGCATCTCCAAAGACCGTTTCGGGGCGACTCGTCGCAATCGTAACAAATTGTCCCTTGTGCTTTTCGAGTGGGTATCGAAAATAATACATCATTCCTTGCAGAGGAAGATTTTCAACTTCAACGTCAGAGAGGGCTGTCCCAAGCTTGGGATCCCAGTTAATGAGACGTTTATCCCGATAGATAAGTCCTTGTCGATAAAGTTCGACAAAAACATGGCGAACAGCAGCGCTTAGCCCCTCATCAAGAGTAAATCGTTCACGACTCCAATCGGGAGAGGCCCCTAACCTTCGAAGTTGATAGGTGATCATACTTCCTGATTCTGTTTTCCATTCCCAAACACGTTCTATAAATCTTTCTCGTCCCAAAGTGTGACGAGAGATTTTCTGTTGATCAAGTTGACGCTCAACAACCATTTGAGTTGAAATACTCGCGTGATCTGTACCAGGTTGCCAAAGAACGTCCCGTCCTTGCATCCGATAAAACCGAATAAGAATATCTTGGAGCGTAAACGTAAAGGCATGCCCCATATGAAGACTGCCTGTTATATTGGGAGGCGGCATCATAATGGTGTAAGGGTCTGCCTCTGACTTGACACCGGCTGCCATGAGCCCCGAGGTTTCCCATGCGGTATAAATTTTTTCTTCAAAAGAAGAAGGTGAAAACGTTTTATCTAACATTAGCTTCTATAACTTAATTAATATAATGAAACTTAGTATCTGGAATTTGATTCACCTTCCCTAGAAACGGAATCAGGCTGAGCTATATTTCCTTGACGAATGATTTTTTCCACTTGTTCAGCGACGATCCATCGCACAAGAGTGGGTAAATTAGAATCAAGCCATTCTTTTAAAAGAGGTTTTAAACTTTCACGAACAAGCGTTTCAAGGTTCTGCCCTCTATAGTCATCATGTGATCTTGAACTTTTCTGTGCTAATGTATGAAGAGAGGAAAAGGTTTGGGCTGCTTCAGACATTGTTTTCTGAGAAACCAAAGAGTCTTCTAAGAACCGTTCAGGAGGAGAGACTTGGTGACATCCTCCGCTTCCCTCATTCTGATGTTTTTGACACTTTTCCTCCGTAGAGCTCATTGTCTTTTGATTCTCTTCAGGAAGAGGATTTATAAGATCCAAAATATCATTATGCTCATTCAATGGTGTAAAAGATTTTTTTTCATCTTGAGAATCACTCGAGATAATTTGCCGAATGGATGCCAAAATTTCCTCCATAGAAGGTTCAGAAACGGATTTTTCTGTCTTCATTGAAGGTCCTCTTTCACGTAACGCAGATCTTTACCTTGCCAGAACTGAATCCAAGCATCCTTATATTCATTATAATAAGCATCTGGATCATAATATTTTACTCTGAGTCTCAAATCGCGTGCTGTCAACCGTCCCATAGCTTGTAAGAGTTGATAGCTGGCAACAACCAGGGTTTGTTGAGCTGTAGCTAAATTAATTTGGGCATTTATCAGATCTTGTTCTAAGAAAAGAACATCAATAATTGTTTTTATCCCGACATTAACGGCTTCTTGAGCGCCTTCAACGGCTATCTCTTGGGCTTTTACTTGAGCAAGATACCCTTTTACACCTTCCCGAGCAGCCACCAAATTATCCCATGCTGTTCTCACATCTTGAACGACGTTCCGTTGAGCCCCTACCAGTTGAATTTTTTGTTGAGCCAACCGTTGATAAGCCTGACGAATTCGAGAACTTGGAATGCCTTGGGCATAAAGAGGGATAGTAACGTTAGCCTCAAATCCTAGCGTTGTTTTTTTAAGATGTCCGTTATTACCTGTTCCCCCCCGACGATCATTCCCGACAGAACCATTAATGCCCACCGTAGGTAAAAGCTCTGCAATTTGCATTCTCACGAAATATTCAGCAGCTTCAACAGCGTAACGAGCTTGAAGGACAACAGGATTATGTTCTTTTGCGACCTTTAAGGCTTCTTCATATACGGGGGGAAGCGCTAAAAGAATGTTGGCTGGGGCAAGCTTTCCGGGAGGGCTACCTACTTGATTTAAGTAGACCGCCTTAGTATTTTCGAAATCCCTTACAGCTTCGCTTAATTTCCCAACCGCTCCTTCATAATTCCCTTTAGCGGCCTCCACATCCACACGATCACCTTCGCCAACTTCAAAACGTGCCTGGGCATGCTCCCAGATCTTTTTGTAAAATTCTACAGCTTGTTTTTGATATTCGGCAATGGCTTGAGTAGTAAGAATACCTGTATGAGCTTGAAGAGCAGTTAAAAGAGTTTTCTGCTCTGTATTAAAAAGCCCTGCTTTCCCAGCAAGAACATTACTTTCAGCTCGCCCTATAGTTGCATCTGTTAAGCCTCCTTGATAGATATTTTGGTTTAGGGTTGCTGTGTATCCTGTAGAACTACCATGAGTTCGTGTTTGATTAGGCAGTCGATCAATCGGATAAGTCTGACTTTGTGATTGAACTCCTTGTACAGAAAGGCTAGGGCGCCAGGCTGCATTGGCTTGGGAAACCTCTTCATCAGTGGATCTAAGTTCCGCACGGGTTGCATCAAGATCGGCGTTTTGCATGTAAGCTTTCTCCAAGGTTTCTTGGAGTGAAACACTTTCTTGCGCTTCCCCATTTGGTGAGCACGATAAAGGTAAGGCATTAAGGAAAGGCACATATAAAACAGTGCTTGAACCCAGAATAGTTAAAAAGCTAAGAACATTGAGACACTTCATCTTCATTTATAATTCGTTGATAAAATTTTCTTTACCATACACTGTGTCCCATTATTTTTCACTAAAAAATAAATCTCTTATCTTTCCGAAAAGCTTTCAAACGTGGCGCAAATGCCTCAAAAAGAGAGATTTCTGTAAAAGTTGCTCCTTCTTTAACATATTTTACGGCTTTAGTGCCACGTTCTTTTTGATCTTTGAGAGTTACCATAATTCCACCGTCCTTCAATTGAAGAATGAGAGATTCGGGGATCCTATCAACACACCCTTCAATAATGATTTTATCATAAGGAGCTTCTTTCTCCCATCCTTCTCTTAAAGAACCTAAAACAATTTCTACTCTGGAAATCTCCAAACTTTGGATAAGACGTTCAGCCTCTTGTGTTAAAATTTCTTCAGAATCAAGAGCGATGATACGAGCCCCCGTTTGACTTAAAAGAGCCGGCCCATAGCCCGTTCCTGCAGCTACATAAAGAATGCAATCATAAGGCTTTGGAGCTAGAGCTTCTAAAAGGTGAGCGAGAGTTGCGGGCCTTAAAAGAAAGCGATCACTGCTAAAGAAAAAATTGGCGTCCATATAAGCAATATGAGAAAGCTGCCGAGGCACAAATTTCTCCCGAGGGATCTTTAAAAATGCATCAAGAATGAAAGGGTTCGTTATGTTTTCAGGTAAAATCTGCCCTTTTATCATATTTTGTCGCATGAGAGCGAAATCAGACATGTGCACTTTCGGTATTTTTCTTTCTTATATGCCTCTTAATCTGTCCCTTTAAGGAAGTCAATCGTTCTAACTTATGAATCTTCCTTGGATGACGCGTTCCCGTTTTTAGATAAAAACCTATCTTAAGATTCAACCGCCCTCAATACTTCTTCTACATGTCCTGAAACACTCACCTTTCTCCATATTTTAGAAATCTTTCCTGTTTCATCAATTAAAAACGTTGAACGCTCGATTCCAAAATATTTCCGCCCATACATTGATTTTTCAACCCAAACGCCATATTTTTTGCACACATCCCCTGTTTCATCAGAACCTAAACTGAAATTAAGCCCTTCTTTTTCTTTGAATTTCTTATGACTTTTGACAGAATCCTTCGAAACTCCAATAATAATTGCATTTCCTTTATCAAAATTAAGCTTGTAATCTCGGAAAGAACAGGCTTCTTTAGTACAACCGGATGTCGCATCTTTAGGATAAAAATAAACAATGACTTTTTTCCCAGAAAAATCAGAAAGAGTAACCCATTTTTCTTCGTCCGTGGGCAGGGTGAAGGGGGGTGCCAAATCACCCGGAGATAAAGCCATACATACCCTCTTTTGTGTTTGTTGGAGTTTACGTGAATAAATTAAAATTTACCCTATCTTTTCCCTTTAGAAAAGGCATCTTTCCCAAAAAATCAGTGCGTTTTCTTTTAGACGTGGTGGGATCTTTTTTGGGCCTTTTTTTTATTGTTATTCTCCTTCTCTTAGGTCGACTATCTATGGGGCCTATCAACCTTGACTTCTTAACCTCCGAAGTTGAGGCGGCTTTGAAAGCGCCGCAAGGAAGCTTGAGTGCGTCTATTGAGCACACACAGCTTGTTTGGCGAGAATGGAAAAGACCTTTTGAAATTGAGCTTGTCAATGTTCACCTTCAAAAAGATCAAAACCCTCATTGGCTTAAGATCGAGCATATAGGCGTTTCCTTATGGCTTCACCTCCTTGTGAGGGGAGAAGTGTCATTAAAACAGCTTCGTTTTTATCATCCTCAAATTCTTCTGGAAAAGGATGAGAAAGGAGAATTCACCCTAGGTTTTGGGGAGTCATCGCCCTCTCAAGAATTTTCTCTAAAAGAAATAGCGCCTCTGCTAGCTCTCGGAAAAACGAGCTCCACTCTTGGAAAACTCAATAACTTAAATAAAATTACAATCATCAATGCCCATGTGTTTTTAAAAGACGAAAAAGAAGATAAAACATGGGAGCTTCCAAAAACAACCTTCGTTTTAAGAAGGCAATCGGAAGGATTTCGTGTTGAGTTAACCCTCCAACCTCAACAAGGAAGTGGTTCTTTAATTCTAGGATTTTCTCATCAACTAGGGTCTCCTCGGGCTGATATTACAGCACATTTTCATCACATATCATTTAACCAATTGATCCAACAAAAAGGGATAACTTTGTGTCCGCCCCATCCGGAAATGATAAATGTGGATGCTCTTCTTGACTTTTTTCAGTGTTGGAATCTTCCTCTTCAGGGCAAAGTTCATCTTGCTTTCGTCCCTGAAACTTTTCAAATCATTAAGGGAAGTTGTGATATTAATTTGGGAAAAGGAGAACTGGATTTATCTCTCGCCAAACTTTTACCTCTTCCTATAACTTCGGGAAATTTGTCTTTTGATCTTTCCCCCCATACGATTGAAATAAAAAAAGCATCTCTCTTATCAGATGAGATGCTTGTTGATCTTTCAGGGAAGATTGACTCTCCTGCTTCTCCTCTTTTTTTGACGAAGCTCATGGATTCAGGGCAAACTCTCACCTTTCAAGGTAAGGTAGAAGACCTTTTCTTAGATCATCTTTCTGCTCTTTGGCCTCAAGATTTTGCGTTTCATGCGCGAGAGTGGCTCACCAAAAATTTGAGGAAAGGAACCTTGACTAAAGCTGCATTTTCTCTCAAAGGTCATGGGAGTGAAAAGGGATTAACTATCGATGATCTGAGGGGAACCCTTCAAGGTGAAGGGGTTGAAATTAACTATTTAGAAGGTTTGCCACCGGCTCAAAATGCAGCCGCCTACGCCACATTTGATCAAAAGGGATTTGATATTAAAATTCTTTCTGGAAAAGTTGAAAATGTAAAGGTGAAAGAAGGGCGTGTTCGTATTTCGGGGCTGGATACAGATAAAGAAGCCCTTCATCTGGATGTTAAGGTCGAAGGTCCTCTTTCCGACGTTCTGGATATTATTAATCATAAACCGCTTGAATATGCCTCTTATGGGAATATTGATCCAAAAACAACAAAGGGAGAAGGGGATGTGGCTCTTCACATCGCTTTCCCTCTTTTAGCAGACCTTGAATTTAAGGATGTTAAAATATCGGCTAAGGGAGGATTTAAGAAGATCACTCTTAATCGCAAAATAACAGAAGAACTCACGGCTCACTTCACTCAAGGAGATCTCACTCTTGACCTTACCCACGAACAAATGGTGATTAAAGGACAAGGCGTCTTGAATGAGCTTCCTTCGACACTAACTTATGAGCATCTTTTTAAAGAAGGGGCCCCCTATGAACTCCAACTTAAAGTTGAAACGCATGCCTCCTTTGAAGATTTTAAGCGGCTTGGTTTCGATTATAAGGACTATGGCCAAGGGCCGACGCGAACAAGTCTGACTTACACTCTTGAAAAAGATCAAAAGAGTCATCTTTCTATGAATTTGGATATAACACCTTCTACTCTCTCATTTCCGCCCTTGGAGTGGAAGAAAAATCCAGGAGAGAAAGGCGCGCTTTCGTTTGTTCTTGTGTTTGAGGGAGGGCGCCTCTCTAAAATGAAGGATCTTAAGCTGTTTTCTAATCCTTATTCTCTTAAAGGTGAAATTTACTTCGATCCCCATAAAAACTGGAAAACCATCCAACTTTCGGAGTTTAAAGGGCCTCATACAGCAACCCAGGTCATTCTTCATACGCCTCACCAAAACACCTATGAAATCTCTTTTAAAGGTCATAGTGTGGACCTAGAAAACTTTCTCCACTATGTGAATGGGGAAGAAATCGCGAACGATCATCCCTCAACTAGCCTCAAGTTATCTGCAGAAGTAGACCAATTGCGTTTGGGAGAAGGAAAGGTTTTTGATAGTGTCAAAGCCTTTGCTGATCTCTCTTTTCAAGGGAATGATACAACTTGGAAAGAGGTTCACCTCCGGGCTAAAGCTGGCAAGGGAACGGTGAATAAGGGAGATATGGCTCAAGTTTCTGGAGGAATTTTATTTGATATTAAATCAGGCCCCCACAATACCCAAACCCTTGAAGTTCGCGCCAATGATGCGGGTAAGTTTCTTAAAAATCTCAGTATCTATGAAGACATTAAGAGAGGCTATATTACCGTAAAAGCGCAAAGGCAGGCAGGAGAATCTTATAAAGGCACTTTTAAACTAAAACAATTCGATGCGCAGGAGGTTCCACTTTTAGCTCGATTTGCAGCCCTTCTCTCCCCCATGGGAATTGTAAATTTATTTTCTGAAAAGAAGACACTTTCCATGGATCGGTTTGAATGTGATTTTGAATTTACAGAAGATCTTATTAGGGTAAAACAAGGGGTTGGGAAAAGCCTTTCTTTAGGCTTTACAGCTGAAGGAAAGTTGGATCGGAAAAACCGCCTATTTGATTTGAAAGGAAATGTCATTCCTGCGCGCTTTCTCAATTCAATTTTAAGCAATATTCCTCTTATTGGCTCTCTTCTCAATGGAGGAGAAGGAGAGGGTCTGTTCGCAATTGCCTATACCATCAAGGGTTCATTTGATAAACCTGAAGTCTCTCTTAATCCGCTTTCTGCCTTAGCACCGGGCTTTATCCGTAAACTTTTCCAATCCCTGGCAGAAGACGATTCCTAATTCCAACCCAGCTTGCCACATCCACCTTCAATCGTATGGTGTTTGAATGGCCGACTCATAACCCCTCTTCTTCCTGAAAATCAAACGTTGTGAGTAAAAATTTTTAAAGCCTTTCAATAATTCTACCTTTCATCGCTTGCAGATTTTTAAATTTATGCTTAGATGAGAGAAGAGGGTTGCTGTGGGATGCGTTGAGCGTGCATTTCCCTGGGGCCGATAAGATCCTTTTGGGAGCTGTCCCTGTTTTGATCCGTGGATCTTGACATACGGAGCCCACCTGCATACGCGGGCCACACGAGGACATCAATCGCCGACGGTCTTTGCGGCACCCTCTTCTTTCCTATCAAAGGATTCTGTATGCCCGCTTCTCAAAAGAAAATCCTCCGCCTTATTATGAAAGAGCGACGCCAAATCCTTTTCGAACAACAAACAGAAGCCGGTGAGAAAATCATCCCCCTTTTCTTTAATTTTTTTAAATTACCGCCTCAAACTATTGTTGGAGGATATTGGCCTATCAGGAGCGAATTTGATATACGTTCCCTTCTCCATAAACTTATAGAAAAGGGATTCAGGTGCGCTCTTCCCTCTCACTCTTCCGCGGGCTTAATCTTTCATGAATGGACACCTTCAACCCCTTTGACAAAAGGTTTATTTCACGTTCTGGAACCCCCTTCTTCAGCCCCCACTGTCATCCCTGATCTTCTTTTGGTGCCCCTTCTCGCTTTTGATAAAGAGGGCCACCGGCTAGGCTACGGGCAAGGACATTTTGATCGGTTTCTACACCGCCATAAAGTTATCACGATAGGCGTTGGTTTTAAGGGACAAGAAGTGGACCTTATTCCCCGCCAACCCCATGATTTTGCTTTAGATTATATTCTGACGGAAGATGAAATAAAGATTTGCAAGCCTTCCTTATGACCTCCTCCTGCGTCAAGGACTACACGTGGCGGGGGGCTTGAAGTCCTTCCTCAAGCCATCTTATAGCGGCGTGCGTATCCTGTTTTTCTTCTAGCTCAAGGCGCGCTAAAAGCTCATAAACGGGAACCGTGGGTTGTTTCTTTAAAAGAAGGTTTAAAAAGGATCGTGCTTCCCCCCAAAGCTTGGCTTTAAGAGCAATTCGCGCAAGGAATACGAGACTTTCTGAATTTTCAGAATTATCCCTCACAAGATTTTGAGCGACTTGAAAGCTTTCTAAATCATCTCGCGGCCGAGAAAGGACAAGATAGAGATCTCCCAGTTTTTGAGTGGGCGTTAGCTTCCAAGTTGTTTCAAGTGCGGTTAAAGCATAGGTTATGTGATTTTGTTCCTTTAAGACCAAAGCTAACATTTCGGTCGTTTCAGCAAGGCTTGGATCTAAGAGATGGGATTGTCTTAAATAAACTTCTTTTTGAGAAAGGGATATTTTAGGTTGGAGGGCCTGCTGATATTGAAGTTGAGCCATTTGCTTTTGACTTTGATCTACAGTAAAGGCACCTAAATCTTCTAAACGAAGAATCAATTTTTCGGCTTTCTCAAAAGCCTTTTGCTCACGTGCTAAAGCAAGAAGATGCTTTAAAACCCAGGGAGAGGAAGGTTTTATCTTTTCAGCACGCTTTAAAAGAGTATAAGCTAACTTAAAATTTCTCCGATGCATAGAGGATCGAATTTGCCCCTTCAGCCCTAAAAAAGCAGTCAAAGAATTTTTTGTAAGACCAGCAAAACATTCTTCTGCCTCTAAATATTGATCTCTTTTTGCAAAAGCATTTCCTGAAACCCATAGAAAAAAAGGGTTATGTGACAGAAGGGGGGCTACTTTTTTTTGGTGATGAAGAGTTTCCTTAAAATCTTCTGCTTCATAATAAGAAAGAAGTTCCAGAAGTTCGTTCTTGGCTCTTTTATTTCGAGAATGCCGAAGAAAAGTTCCCCATTTAACAGGTATTTCAAAAAACCACGAGACAATATGCCCTAACAAAAAGATAAGGAAAAAGAACAAAAGAAGGAAGAAAAGGGCTAAAACGACTGTCAGCTGGACCTCGTATCCCAGCCATATTATTTCAATATATCCTGGCTCTCGAAGATAAAAAATACCAAGAAACGCAAGGATACCTATAAGAAAAAAGAATAAAATCAACTTCATGAGAATTTACCCTTCTGCCAGGTCAGTAAGTAATTTTTTGAGCGCTCTCTCAAGAGTAAACCGCACCTCGACCATTTCTCTCCAGGAAGCGAACTGTTCTTTCTCTTGGGAAGGAAGATGTGCATAACATTCTAAAACTCTTTCGAGATCATGCATTCGAAGAGCTTTTTGAACATCTTTAAGATTTCCAAGCGGAGGCGCCTCTTTTTCATCAAGCTTTTGAATACGAACAAAGGATTTTACTTTTTCTTTCACTCTTTTCCACAGGGAAGAAGAAGGCGTCTTTTTAAGAGTAAATAAAGCCTCTAACTGAGGATAAGTTTTGCTCTCCTTGATAGGGTCAAGGGTCTTTAAAAGAGAGTGGGCCCAAGGATCCTGATTTTTTTGAAGAAATGTTTTCAGGGTTTCTAAAGAAATTACTCCATCCAAAACAGCTCTCAAAAGCTCAACAAAAACAAGTTGTTGGGGCGTTTCTAAAGTTTTTTGCTGTTGCGTAATTATACTATTTTCTAAAACCGTAAGACGATCTGAAAGCGATCTTTCTTCACTTTGCGCTATCAGTTCTTTTCGTTCTTGCAGAGACATCTCTTTATTTTGAACGAGAGAACTTCGCAGCAAAGCTTGAGGGGGATCAATTCCTCTTTCCGTATATCGCTTCCATATAATAAAAATAGAAAGGCTCAAAAGAACAAAGAGAACAAAAAGAACAAAAAGACTCCGCGAAAAATCGGGAGATTGAATCCATTGTTTCCAAAATTGTGTGTCATTTATTTTTTTGTTTTTCTTCATTAAAATACCCTATCATATTTTGTGTGGTGGGTTGAGGGCTCATCCAAATTTTTTCCCAATCAAGCGATCGTGCTTTTTCAGCAACATCACGGCTCAAACATAAGGCTGTCATTAAACAAGCACATTTATCAAGTTTATTTTTATTCAATAGATTAACAAAAAATGCAGTCGTCCGGGGAGAAAAAAACATGACATGGCTAATTTTTTGATTGGAAAGATCCAAAATAAGATCAGGGGGAAAGTTTTTAATTTCCTGCATGCAATAGATAACACGCCGTTCAGCTTTAAATCCTTTGGCTTGTAACTCTGCCACCATATTATTTTTGATAAACTCGCCCGACAGATGCCAAAGAATTCCTTTTTTAGGATGGGCCTCCTTAAGAATGAGCTGTTTCAGGTCTTGACTTGTCCCAGAAGCATTTTTGATTTTAGAAAATCCCATTTGGCAGGCAAGATGGGCTGTTTGATCTCCCACTACATAAAGAGTAATTTTTTTAAACTCCTCATGGCCCTCAAGAGATCGAAGCGCATTCTTGCTCGTAATAATGAGAGCTTGCGGATTCTTTAAGGTCGGCAAAGGGAGAAAGATGGGTTCAAAAAGAGGATAGGAGCACGCTTTTATTCCCTTCGACTCTAAGGCCTCAGCCACGGAAAATGCATCTTGCTGGGGACGAATTAGAAGGACGCGTCGCATAAATCCCTCTGAAGCAATTGTGCCGCTTCCCATCCAATTATTTTAGCGTGTGAAGCAGGTCCCTTATGGGTGACAAATCGCATATTCTGGCCTTGGGGTTTACTGATCATTCCTTTGAGAACAAGGCTTTCCCCTTTAATAACACCATAAGCGGCTATAGGTGTTCGGCATGATCCATTTAAGGCTTTCATAAACGCTCGTTCAGCACTGACCGCTTGAAAAGTGGGATAATGGTTAAGAGGAGATAAAATCTCAAGAGCTTCTTGATCTCTCTCTCGACACTGAATGCAAATAGCGCCTTGAGCTACGGCAGGAAGAAATTCCTCCAGAGAGAGAATTTGGGTCGCTTTTTCCAAAAGGCCAAGGCGTTTTAAACCAGCAACTGCTAAAAGAGTGGCATCTATTTCCCCGTTTTCTACTTTCTGAAGACGGGTGGGAACATTTCCTCTCAACGATACGGCTTGAAAATGAGGGTACTTATGAAGAACATGAGCTTGTCTACGTAAGGAGGATGTTCCAAAAAGGGCTCCGACAGGTAAATCTTCTAACAACTGGCCTTGTCGCGTAATTAAAGCATCTCTGGGATCCTCTCTCTCCAGCATGGAAGGAACCACTAAGCCTGGTAGTGAGTCAGCCGCCATATCCTTCATAGAATGAACCGCAAAATCAAGTGTTCTCTCTAAAAGGGCGGTTTCAATTTCTTTGGTAAAAAGGGATTTTCCACCCAGTTCAACAAGACTCCGATCAACGATCGTATCGCCTGTTGTTTTCAGAGGAATGATTTCAAGTCTTCCTTTTAAACCAGGATGATGAGTTTCAAGGGCTCGAACAACTTCTTGCGTTTGAATGAGAGCTAAAGCACTTCCCCGTGTTCCAATGCGAAAGATTTTTTGGTTCATATGAAGTGACCCTGGATACCGAGCAAAACGTTGCAGAATAGAAAATATTTTCTTTGGGAATTGCTCGAAAATTTGTTAAAGGTTTCCCCATTATAAAGCTATTCAGGATTAAAGAAAGCATGATTGTTTTAGGAATTGAATCAAGCTGTGATGAAACAGCAGCAGCTCTTGTCACGGATGATAAATGCATTCTTTCACATATTATTTCCTCTCAACTTCAAGAACACAAGCCCTATGGCGGGGTGGTGCCTGAAATTGCGGCCCGTGCGCACCTCAACCACATTGAATTCATTGTTAAAAGAGCGCTCGAAGAAGCAGGTGTTTCTCTGGATGAAATTCAGGGAGTCTCTGCAGCAGGTGGCCCAGGGCTCATTGGGGGTGTCATTGTAGGGGTTATGATGGCCAAAGGACTTTCTCTGGCCAAAAATATTCCGTTCCTTCCGATCAATCATTTAGAAGCCCATGCCTTGACGGCACGTCTTACGGATGAGGTCCCTTTTCCTTACCTCTTGCTTCTGGTTTCAGGAGGTCATTGTCAATTTTTAATTGTGGAAGATATCGGTATTTATACTTACTTAGGAGGAACACGGGATGATGCTGTGGGAGAGTGTCTGGATAAAACAGCGCGTCTCCTCGGATATTCTTATCCCGGAGGTCCTACAATTGAAAAATTAGCTATGGAGGGAAATCCTGATGCCTTTTCTCTTCCTCGTCCTCTTAAGGGTCAAGAAGGTTGTTCCTTTTCTTTTTCCGGCCTTAAAACGGCAGCTCGCAAAATCATTTTAGAAAAAGGGGAGAACTCCCTCTCCTTTCAAGCCGATTTTTGCGCCTCTTTTCAGAAAACTATTGGGGAAATTTTAGAGGATAGATGTCGTCATGCCCTCTCGATAGCCCTTGAAAAAAAGCCTGAAATCAACACACTTGTCTTAGCGGGGGGAGTTGCTTCTAATCAATATTTCCGAAAGTGCCTTAAAACCTTTTCCCAAGAAAAAGGAATAACACTTATCACTCCTCCTGTAAATTTATGCACAGATAACGGCGCCATGGTTGCCTGGGCAGGCGTTGAACGACTTCAAAAAGGTCTTGTCGGGTCTCTCGATTTTGCTCCTCGGCCACGGTGGCCTTTGGAAGAATTGAAAACTGAAACACTTAACCAGAGGCTTTCTTTAGCTTAACCATCAATTCTGCATGAAGGGTTAGTTCCTCGGCGGAAGGTGCGTGTAAACGAGGGGAGCGCATTTGTTTTTCTTTCTTCACTTCTTGTTCGACTTCTTTTAATTGTGAGGAAAAGTGGAGAGAAAGACCAGGCTGCTTTCCACCAATAAGCTCTAAATAAACCTGGGCCAAAAGCTCCGCATCCAAGAGAGCACCATGCTTATCTCGCTTTCGATTATCTACACCAAAGCGTTTACAAAGAGCATCAAGGCTAGCCGGTGATCCCGGAAACTTTTTCCGAGCAATAGCAAGGGTATCAATCGCACGTGAAAAAGGGATTTCTGGCCAATTGTGTTCCTTTAATTCACTATTGATAAATTTCATATCAAACTTTGCGTTATGGATAATGAGAGGGGATTGCCCAATAAAATCTAAAAAAGAAAGCCCCACGTCTTTAAAAAAAGGATGGTTTTTTAAAAACGCATAAGAGAGACCGTGAACCGCTTGAGCCTCCTCGGGAACATCACGCTCGGGGTTAATATAGGTGTGGAAATTTTTTCCAGAAGGAACGTGATTAATCAGCTCAAGGCATCCAATTTCCACAAGACGGTGACCTTGACTAGGCTCGAATCCTGTTGTTTCCGTATCTAAAACGACTTCTCGGTGCATGAGCACTCCTTTTAAAATGTGTTGGCCATATTCCATTCCATCGGGAGGGGGGGCGCTTGGAAAGGTTATCTAAAATACATTGAATTTTTTTTAAAATACTCCCTTTCTCTCGTCCACAAAGAATTAGAAAATTTGTTCCTTTTTTTCTTTGAAGATCTCCAAGTTGTTGGGACTCAAAGGCAAGGAATTTTTTTAAAGTCATTCCTTTGCGTCCCAACACCCTTTTCTTTCTTAAAAAAAGAGGAGCTGAGGCCAGAACAACACAATCACAATACTGGTCTAGACCGACTTCAAAAAGGAGGGGGACATCTAGAACAACAAAGGGGGCTCCTCTCATTTGGTTTTTCTTGAGAAATTTTTTTTGGCGCTCCGCAAGTTTCGGATAAAGGATTTCTTCCAACGCCCCTAGATGAGGAGGAGAGAAAAGGACACATTCTCCTAGTTTTAGGCGATCAATCTTTTCTTTAATAAAAACCTCAGGCCATAAAACTTTAATCTTTGTTTGAACGTCCTCATCTGTCTTAAGAAGAAAATGAACATCTTTATCAGCCGAATAGACAGGAACCCCCAAATAGTGAAAGTACTTCGCAATCGTTGATTTTCCAGCACCTATGGCCCCCGTGAGTCCAATGATCCACACAAATCCCCCTTTTTCAGGAAAAAGATGTGAATAAAGAGTGAATAAACAGAAAAAAATCCTTTAAAGGAAGTTCACTTTTGGATAAGTCAAGGATATATTCAAAACGATCCACTTGTGATCCCTTTCGTAAACAAGCATGTATATTATAATACTTTAACATTTTTTTTTATTTTATCCCATCTTTTATCCCAAGGAATAAAAAGAGGAAGAGTATAAAAACATTCCCTTTTTTAAAGTTCTCCCCTATTTTAAGATGGTATTTAAAATTTTTCCTTTGGAAAAAGAAAGGCTGTTGATGGTTAAGGGAAAAAAAATGATCCTCACTTTTTTGGGGTATATACAACAACAACAATCTTACTAATTTATTAAAATAAAGGAAGAGGAAAGAGAATATGTCCAAACTTTTGGATCTTTTTCAAGGAAAGACTTTTTCGAATCCTCCTGTGTGGTTTATGCGTCAAGCAGGACGATACTTACCCGAGTATCTTAATATTCGAAGAAAGCATAAAACGTTTCTTGATCTTTGCTATTCACCGACCGTTGCCGCGGAAGTCACGCTTCAACCTCTTCAACGATTTCAGTTAGATGCGGCCATTTTGTTTTCGGATATTCTTGTCATTCCAGATGCCCTTGGCCAAAAGGTTGTTTTCGAAGAATCCAAAGGTCCCCTTTTATCCGACCTTTCTCTTTCTTCCTTTCAAGAGGAGCTTTCCTTAGACCGGTTTTTAGAGAAATTGGCCCCTGTTTATGAAACCATAAGATTAACAAAGTCCCAACTCTCCGTAACCAAGGCATTTATTGGCTTTGCCGGGGCCCCGTGGACACTGGCTCTTTATATGTTGGAAGGAAAAGGAAGCCGTGATTTTTCAGAAGCTAAGAGGAGGGCTTTTCAACACGAGGAGAAATTTTCACTTTTTTTGGACTTTCTTTCGGATGTGATTGCGCGACATCTTATTGGACAAGTCAGAGCTGGCGTTGATGTCCTTCAGCTTTTTGATACCTGGGCGGGTCTTTGTCCCGCGACCCATTTTCAAACATGGGTTCTTAAACCAACGCAAAAGATTGTGGCAGCCTTGAAAGGCGCCTTTCCGTCTGTGCCGATAATTAGTTTTCCAAAAGGAATTGGAGCCCATCTTTTGGATTATGGAGCGCAAACAGGTGTTTCAGCTTTGAGTCTTGATGTAAACACCTCTCTTTCTTGGGCCCGTCAAAATCTTCCTCCTGATTTTATTTTGCAAGGAAATTTAGATCCGAGTGTGTTGGTTGCTGGAGGACGCCCTTTAAAAAAAGCCGTTGAGTTCATTCATCAAGAAATGGGAGGACGTCCTTATATTTTTAATTTAGGGCATGGAATCCTCCCTCAAACGCCCTTTCATCATGTAAGTGAGTGTATCAAGTGGATCCAAGCTTTGCCGTAAATAGAACAGCAGGAACAGCTGTTGTTCTTCTTAATTTAGGGGGGCCCTCTTCTTATGAAGAAATAAGGTCTTTTCTTTTCAGTCTCTTTTATGATCCGGACATTCTTTCCCTTCCTAATCCTTTTCGGTTTATTCTGGCCCAGTTTATTTCGAGGATTCGAATGAGAACGGCGCAAGAGATGTACGCTGTTCTGGGCGGAAGCTCCCCTCTTTTGGCAAATACAAAAGCGCAAGCGCAAGCGCTAGAGAAAGAATTAGGAGATGCCTTTCGTGTTTTTGTGGCCATGCGTCATGCGGCTCCTTTTGCCGAGGAAACCATCGAAGAGGTTGCAGCCTATTCTCCTGAAAAAATCGTCCTTCTTCCCCTTTATCCTCAATTTTCGATAACAACCACCGGATCTTCCCTTAAAGCTTGGGCGAAGGCTGCACGAGCCCACTCGTTGCCTTCTTTCTTCTTTATTGAAAGTTATCCTAGCGAATTTGGATTTATAGAAGCCCTCAAGGAACATACCCTTTCCTCTTATCAAGAGGCGAAAGCATTTGGATATCCTCGTTTGTTGATGACAGCACATGGCCTTCCCCAGACAATCATTCAACAAGGAGATCCTTATCAACGTCATGTGGAAGAGACCGCAAAGAGCTTCGTCCAAAGCCTTAAGATTCCCAAGTTGGACTCGGTTTTGTGCTATCAAAGTCGGATAGGTCCCCGTAAATGGTTGACGCCTTATGTGGAGGATGAAATTATAAAAGCGGCACGTGAAAAACGCCCTCTTGTGGTTGTTCCGCTTTCTTTTGTTTCTGAACATATTGAAACCCTTGTTGAGCTTGATATCACTTATCGAAAACGGGCGCTTGAGGCGGGATGCCCATCCTATCAACGCGTTCAAACGGTTCAAACTCATTCTTCTTTTATAAAAGGGCTTGCAAGGTTGGTGAAACAGAGTATCCTCACTCCTCAAGGAGAGGAACGGTGCTAACAGACTATTATTTGACGCTTAAATCACTTCATCTTCTTTCTATTATTGCCTGGATGGCTGGATTATTGTATTTACCTCGCCTCTATATTTACCATCTTGAGTTTGAAGCAGGGTCGACGCCGTACACCACTTTTTGCATCATGGAACGACGAACCTTAAAAATTATCTTGCTTCCTGCCATTTTCTTTTCTTTTCTTTTTGGCGGGCTTTTGGCTTTTTCAGCGAGCGTTTGGAGTGCTCCTTGGTTTCACGTGAAGATTTTGTTGGTTCTTTGTTTAGCTGGATTTCATGGATACCTTGCCCACATCGCGAAAACATTTGCACGGGGGGAGCGCCCCTCTCTCTCGAGAAAAGCCTTGTGTTTAATGAACGAACTTCCCTTTTTGTTTGCCATTTTTATCGTTTTTCTGGCTGTCTGGAAACCTTTTTAAAATAAGACTTGAATTTTCCGAAAACATTTGCCAATGATAGCTCATTCTTTATTTACAATTCCTGTGAAAATCTATGGATCTAAAAACTCTGAAATTAAAAACGCCTGTTGAACTTTTGGCTCTTGCTGAAGAACGAGAAATTGAAAATCCTAGTAACCTTCGTAAACAAGATATGATGTTTGCCATTCTTAAGCGCATGGCCGAAAAGGGTGAAGCTATTTTTGGAGGGGGCGTTGTTGAAATCTTACAAGATGGTTTTGCATTTTTGCGCTCGCCGGAAGCCAATTACTTACCAGGGCCAGATGATATCTATGTTTCCCCCAGTCAAGTCCGAAAATTTGGATTGCGAACCGGAGATACGGTAGAAGGGGAAATTCGGGCTCCCAAAGATGGAGAGCGTTATTTTGCTCTGCTTAAAGTGAATACGATTGATGGGCTAACCCCCGACGTTATCAAACATCGCCTTAATTTTGATAACTTAACCCCTCTCTATCCCGATGAACAAATAAAACTTGAGATTGCAGACCCCACTCATAAAGATCTTACTTCCCGAGTTATTGAGCTCGTCTCTCCTATTGGTAAAGGGCAAAGGGCGCTCATTGTTGCTCCGCCGCGGTCAGGTAAAACGGTTATGATGCAAAATATTGCTCATTCTATTGCTACAAACCATCCAGAGGTTACGTTGATGGTCCTGCTTATTGACGAGCGTCCTGAAGAAGTCACTGATATGGCGCGCTCTGTTAAGGGTGAGGTGATTAGCTCCACGTTCGATGAACCGGCAACGCGGCATGTTCAGGTTGCCGAAATGGTGATTGAAAAAGCAAAACGACTCGTTGAATTAAAAAAGGATGTTGTTATTCTTTTAGATAACATTACGCGCTTAGCCCGCGCTTATAATACCGTTGTTCCCTCTTCTGGAAAAGTTCTTACGGGAGGCGTTGATGCAAATGCCCTTCAACGTCCGAAACGATTCTTTGGAGCAGCTCGAAATATCGAAGAAGGCGGGTCTCTAACCATTATTTCGACAGCTTTGGTGGACACAGGATCGCGTATGGATGAGGTTATTTTTGAAGAATTTAAAGGAACGGGTAACTCTGAAATTGTTTTGGATCGAAAACTATCTGATAAGCGGACATTCCCAGCTATTGACATAACAAAGTCAGGAACACGAAAAGAGGAGCTCCTCGTTGATAGAGACCTCCTTTCTAAAATGTGGGTTTTAAGACGGGTTCTTATTCCCATGGGAACCACTGATGGGATGGAATTTCTTCTCGAAAAACTTCGAAATACAAAGAATAATGCTGAATTCTTTGAGTCCATGAACTCTTAGATTCGGTGAATGTTTCACGTGAAACAATTCGACGGTTAAAGATCTATCAAGATCTTCTCCAGGTTTGGCAAAAGAAAATCAATCTGGTCTCCTCATCAACTCTCTCTCATTCATGGGAGCGTCATTTTGAAGATTCTCTTCAACTGCTCTCCCATCTTCCGGATAAGAATTTTTCCCTTATTGATTTAGGAAGTGGAGCTGGTTTTCCAGGTCTTGTTCTAGCGATTGCTTGTTCGACAAAAGACAGGGTGACTCTTGTTGAGTCTGATTTAAAAAAATGTCTCTTTTTAGAAACTGTTTCACGTGAAACAAATACGCCTGTGATTCTCTTAAAAGAAAGAATCGAATCTTTAGGAGAAAAGATAAAGGGGGAAGTTATTACAGCTCGTGGACTTGCCCCTCTTCCACTTTTGTTGGAGTATGCATGCCCCCTTATGAAGGAAGAGAGTACGGCTCTTTTTTTGAAAGGAAAGGAAGTGGAAAAAGAAATTGAAGCTGCCCGAAAAAAATGGGAATTTGATCTTGAAATCTTTTCTAGTATGACAGATTCTGCCGGAAGAGTTTTAAAAATAAAATCTTTGAAAAGGATCGAGCCTCATGGGTAAAGTCATATCAATCGTTAACCAGAAAGGAGGCGTTGGGAAAACGACAACAACTTTAAACCTGGCGACGGCCTTTTCAACGATTGGAAAAAAAATTTTGGTCATTGATTTTGATCCCCAAGGAAATGCAACAACAGGCCTCGGCATTACCAATAAGAAGAAAGTAAGAGGAAGCTATGAGGTCTTAATAGGGGACGCCCCATTTGAAGAAGGATATCAAGAAACGGCCATTCCAAATCTTTATCTTATGGCGGCGAGTCTTCACCTCTCAGGGGCAGAGATCGAACTTGTCAGTATAAAAGGAAGAGAAAAACTTTTAGCTAATGTCCTTAGGGGGGTGGATCTTTTCGATTATATTTTTATTGATTGTCCCCCATCTTTAGGCCTTCTCACTTTGAATGCGCTTGTAGCCGCGGATGAAGTTATTGTTCCTCTTCAATGTGAGTTTTACGCCCTTGAAGGGCTGAGTCAAATTCTTTTCACCATCGATCAAGTTCGTAAAAATTTTAATGCTCGGCTTGATCTTCAAGGCATTATTTTAACGATGTTTGATAGTCGTAGCAGTCTCAATGCTCAGGTAGCGGGAGATGTACGCTTTCACCTTAAGGACAAGGTTTATAAGACCCATATCCCTCGCAATGTGCGTCTTGCGGAAGCACCATCCTTTGGAAAGCCTGCTGTTATCTATGATTTAAGGTGTCAAGGATCGCAAGCCTATCTTCAATTAGCCAAAGAAATTTTATCGCAGGAAGGAAAACTGATTGCATGAGTGAAATAAGAAAACAAGCCCTTGGACGAGGATTGTCAGCTCTCTTTGAAGCATCCCAAGAAGACAATGAAAAAGAGGACCAAAGCTTTCCCTTTGCGCTTTTGATGGAAAACATTCTTCCCGGGAGATATCAGCCCCGTCACCATTTTCCGGAAGAAGAACTTGAAGCTTTAGCTTCGTCAATTCAAGAAAAGGGGGTTTTGCAACCCATCTTAGTTCGTGACCATCCTGTTGAGAAAGGGAAATATGAAATTGTTGCGGGCGAGCGGAGGTGGAGGGCCGCCAAAAAAGCCGGATACAAGTCGATTCCAGCGCTGATTAAAGATTTTTCGGATGGTGAAGTTCTTGAGGTCGGTCTTCTCGAGAACATTCAACGCCAAGATTTAAATCCGATAGAAGAAGCAGAAGGATATCGCCGCTTAGCCGAAGAATTTAACCATACTCAAGAATCTCTGGCGCGCATTTTGGGAAAAAGTCGAAGTCACATAGCCAATACTTTAAGACTTCTCACCCTCCCCAAAGCTATAAAAGATCATATAAATGAAGGGAACCTTTCGGCCGGGCATGGCCGTGCTCTCATCGGGGCCGAAGATCCGGAGGGTTTGGCTCAAATGATCATTGAGCAAAATTTAAATGTGCGCCAAGCAGAACTTCTGGCAAAGCGCACTCTTTCTACAGAAAATTCTCTTAATAGTTCTCAAAATGCTGATCCTGAAAAAGAGATTTTAAGGTCCCAGCTTACCGATCTCCTCGGAACACCCGTTGATTTAAACCTTAAAGGGAGAGGGGGAAAGATTGTTATCCCCTTTAAAAATCCCACTGAACTTGATGCACTCTTGCAAAAATTAAATCGGATCAAGGATTCACTTTAATTCTTATTTTGAAAGTAAAAGTAAAAGCTCATGATAAGCTTGAGACGAAGTGAAGCTTGAAAACTTGATGCGGCGCTCAAGAGTTAATAACGTTTCTATAAAAGTGTGAATTTCACTTAAATTCCACTTTGAGAGCGCCGATTCATAAAGAGGCTGATCTTTAAAAAAAACCGGAAACGTAAGAGTTTGCCAAGGGGTGGTTGGGGAAGATCTTTTAAAAGAGGTAGCCTCAAAAAGGGTTTGAAAAGAACGGATTAAGCTTCTTAAAAAAAGAATGAGATCCGAACCTCCCAAAGAAGAAAAATGAAAAACCGCCTTTTCTTTATTCTTTAAAAGAACAGCTTGAATAAGCTGGCTGAATTCGTCTGTAGAAGTGAATGGAGATAAAAAAGAATCATAATGCGCTTCTGGTACCTCACCATAAAGCTTAATTTTTTGAAGGGTCGTTAAAAGTCCCATATAATCGTTTTGATAAGCTTTAAAAAGAAGACTTTTAAAAGATACCGGTAAGTTCATATCTTCCACCAGAAACTCAAATTCAGAGGACGTTAAGGGAGAGGCATAAGCGGCAATGGCGAGAGAATGAGAAGACTGAGCAAAATAAGTTACTAGTTTGGACTGAGCCCGTGCTTTTTCGGATGTAAAAATGTAAAAACCTTCAGTCAGTTTTTCTACATTATCAAGAATTTTGTCGGTTACAGAAGAAAGAAAAGTGAGAGACGGTTGGGTGCTCTCTTCAAAAAGAGAGAGTTGAGAAGAAACTTTGTTTAATAAATCCTCTTGCGCAAGGGGGTGAAGGGGCAAAGAAAATTTTTTTTGTAGATACGAAAGAACTCTTTCAAAAACAATCAGATCATTCCCGTATATAAAAAAAAACCGATATTTGTGAAGAGATGTTTGGAAAAGAGAAGGAAAATTAATTTTCATTAATGAGAATCTAAATAGGTTGTAAGAATAAGGACAATTTTTTCAGCCAGCAAACGGATGGCTTCTCTTTTTGCATATTCCTCTGCGACAAGGTCGGCATAATAATTCTGGCTTATCACTGAAAAAGAGTTCATAGCTGTTACGCTATGCTGGTATACAATAGCATTTGTTTTGACATCCTTTAAAATAAAGCTACCGGTTAAGATAGCCTCTTTTCGACTTGTGGTTTCATTCTTATTAACGCCTGTGCTTCTAATCGTATCTGTTAAGACAACTTCAAGAATATAGAGAGGATGGGCAGGGCTTCCTTCCGGCGTTAAAAGATCTAAGAGGTGATTTCGTAAAATTTGCCCATCACGATCTAAAATTGAAGCAATTTTAACGGGGTATGAAATGTCTTCTGATCGTTCTTGATAAGGTGTATAAAGAGGATGAAACCCACAACCGGTGAGAAAAAAACAAAGACTGAGGATGTTTAAAAGCTTATAAAACGACATTTGCGATTTTCCCGGGAATATAAATAAATTTTTTAACCGTCTTATCTTGAACATGAGATTGAATAGAAGGCAAATCTAGAACAATAGCTTTGGCCTCATTTTCACTTAGATCAGCGGAAACTTCAATTGTTCCTCGCTTCTTTCCATTAACTTGGAGGGTAAGAATGACTTTATCTTCTTTTAAGAAGGCAGGATCTGCTTGAGGCCAAGGTTGGTTAACAACAAAAGGTGGGTGACCCAGCTCAGCCCATAAAGCTTCAGTAAGATGGGGAAGAGCTGGCGAGAGAAGCAGCACAAGAGAATGAATAGCTTCCTGAAAGGCCCAGATTTCAGAAGAGTCGACAGGGGTAAAAACTTCAAGAGCATTTGAGAGTTCTCTTAGGCGAGCCACATAACGGTTATAATGAAAGCGTTCAATATCTTGCGTCACGTGGAAGATGGTCCGATGAGTGAGTTTACGAATGTCAAGCGCTCTTTCTGTAAAAACAGAAGGAACATCTGTTTCTTTTACAGAGGATGCATGAGATGTTACAAGACGCCATAATTTATTAATATAACGCCAACTTCCTTCAATACCTGCTTCTGTCCATTCAAAATCACGCTCGGGAGGGCTGTCTGAAAGCATAAAAAGACGGGCCGTATCTGCTCCATATTCTTCAATAATTTTGGCGGCAGGCACAACATTACATTTTGACTTACTCATTTTTTCAGAACGCCCCACTTTGACAGGGCTGTTATCGGAAATTTTGACGAAATCTCCATTTCGCTTTTCCACTTCATCAGGGGATAACCAAGAACCAGCTTGATCTCGATAAGTTTCATGACAGACCATTCCCTGAGTAAGAAGATTTTTAAAAGGTTCTGAAAGTGTCCAATATCCACATTTTCTTAAAGCTTTGGTAAAAAACCGCGCATAGAGAAGATGAAGAATAGCATGCTCAATGCCCCCGACATATTGATCGACAGGCATCCAAAATTCAGCTTTTTCCTTTTCAAAGGGAAGCGAAGAGCGAGGGGAACAGAAACGCGCAAAATACCATGAAGATTCCATAAATGTGTCAAATGTATCTGTCTCTCGTTCCGCAGTACGCCCGCAGCTTGGGCAAGTGACATATTTCCAAGTTGGATGCAAATCCAAAGGATTCCCCGGTTGATCAAAGAAAACATCTTCAGGTAATTGAACAGGGAGCTGATCTTCGGGGACGGGCACCGTCCCACAAGTTGAACAATGAATAATAGGAATAGGGCAACCCCAATATCTTTGACGAGAAATCCCCCAATCACGAAGTTTATAACTTACCTCTGGCCGTCCAAGCTTTTTCTTAAGGAGAAGAGAGATAATCTCCTTTTTCCCCTCTTCAACAGAAAGACCATTGAGGAAATTTGAGTTCATTAAAATTCCCTCCCCTTCGTAAGGAAGGGGTTCGGCAGAAAGACCTTTTACAACAGGAAGAATAGGAAGATTATATTTTACAGCAAATTCATAATCCCGAGCGTCATGAGCAGGACACCCGAAAATCACTCCTGTCCCATAATCCATAAGCACAAAATTTGCGACATAAACAGGAAGAGCATGATCTTTTAAAAAGGGATGGTTGACCGTTAGTCCTGTGTTAAAGCCTTTCTTTTCGGCGGTTTCAAGATCTTTCTGACTCGTCCCCAAAGCTCGACATTCGGCAATAAATGTTTGAAGGGCAGGAGATGTTTTTGCGAGATCTTCAATAAACGGATGGTCAGGTGAAATCCCAATGAAAGAAGCACCAAAAATTGTGTCGGGACGCGTGGTAAAGACGTCTAATATTTTTTGATTTTCAATCAGAGGAAATTGGATTCGAGCCCCTTCAGAACGGCCAATCCAATTAATTTGCATGGTTTTAACTTGTGCAGGCCAATGATCTAAATGAAAAAGATCATTGAGAAGCTCTTCAGCAAAGTCTGTAATTTTTAAAAACCATTGAGAAAGTTTTCGTCGTTCAATGGGGGCGCCTGAGCGCCATCCCTTTCCGTCTATAACTTGTTCGTTTGCTAAAACGGTTCCTTCTACAGGATCCCAATTGACGAAAGATTCTTTTCGATAAGCAATTCCTTCCTTTAGAAAATCTAAAAAGATTTTTTGCTCCTGAGAATAATAATCGGGAGAACACGTTAAAATCTCTCGACTCCAGTCATAAGAAATTCCTAAAGATTGAAGCTCTTCTTTCATAAGCCGTACGTTTTTAAGAGTCCATGTTTTAGGATGAATTCCGTGCTGAATCGCCGCGTTTTCCGCAGGAAGCCCGAAAGCATCCCACCCCATGGGATGAAGAACGGAATATCCTAAGGCTCGCTTATAACGAGCGAAAACATCTCCGATGATATAGTTGCGAACATGACCCATATGGAGACGTCCCGAAGGATAGGGGAACATTTCCAAAATATAATATTTAGGAGTTGTTTCCCGAGCTTTATAGATTAAGGCTTTCTCCCAAGCCGTTTGCCATCTTCCTTCATTCTCACGGAAATTATACCTTGTGCTCATGAAAACACTCTAGGGCTTACTTGTTTTTGTACGGAAATGGCGTGCTCTGATCAGAACGGTATTTTCTAAATCTTTTATGGTTTGGGGCTCAACGGGTTGATCTATCCAGTTTCCAGATTTATCGCGTTCTTGGCGAAAGATGCTGACTTTAAGACCATCAGAACGAAGTTGACGATCTAGAATAAATATATTTATTTTTAGTCGTTCTTGCGGGCTTTGAGGAGGCGAATACCAGTCCGTAATGATGACTCCTCCAAAAGGATCCGCAGAGGCAATGGGCATGAATGAAATTGTATCAAGAGAGGCACGCCACAAATGACTATTAACACCAAGGCCTGTATCTTCATTTTCCCGTTTCTTTGGGCCGCCAAAGTGGAGAGTGTCTTCTCCTAAGAATTTTCCCATTCCTTTGTTTTGACGCTCTTCTGTTGGAGATGTTTGAATTTCCTCTTTCGTATATTCATGTTCAGAAGAACAAGCAGAAAGGCATAAAGATAAAATTGAAATTGAAAAAGCGCTGAATCTCATACTCCACCTTCACTCATAAATTTTTTTATGATATGCGCCTTGCAGAAGGGGACGTCAAGGGGATAAAAAAGGGAAAGGATTTCACTCCTTCCCCCTTTTCCTATGTCTTCTTTTTGCGGGTTTAGAACACGAGGCGTGAACCTATGATAAAGACATTCGCATGGTTATTCTTTACAGGCCCTATATATCCGCAACTTCCAAGAACAGCATTCACGCGATCGCCTTCAGCGGTTGCTGCCGGATTTTTCATCTGAAGATTTGCATATTCAAAATAAACACCGAGACCAGGTGCAAGCTTGTGATCAATGGCTGCCGTGACACCGTTTGTTTTAGCTTTTCTCGTGCTTAACCCGGTTGTTGTTCCACCTGCAAGAGCTTTTCTCCATGCATAATAATATCCACCACTAAATTTCGTCGCTCCCCATTTGTAAGAAAGACCAAAATCAAGGAATTGCCCTCCGTTGGATTTCCTACCTCCTTCTTTAAATTGAAAAGAACGGTTATTATTGGCGTATTCCATACTAAATCCAACATCAGCATAGGAGAAAGTACCGCCAAACGCATAGCTCGCCACATTTTTTCTTGGAAGAGCGTCACGAAATTCAGAATGAGCTTTCCCAAAAATGGAGGTTGCTGATAAGGCCATTTCAAATCCATTGGTAAAGGTATGAATAAAGTTTATTCCATTCGCAATATTATCTGTTGTAAATGGCTGTTTAGGTGTAGAGACACTTCGACGCGCTTCAATACCTTGCTCACCTCTATGCTCGGTTCGAGGTGTATAAGAAACACCAAACTGCAGTCCTTTCCACCGCGGCGTGAAATAAGTCAGCTTTGTATCACGACTCGTATCCCCAATGAGATCAACAGTGTGGAGAGTGCCTGTGGTATAATTGACAACGCGATCCATCTCGCCTCCCGAAATAAACCCTGTACCTCCCCATTGGTCAAAACCACCGAAAGCCATAGAGTCTTGAACGCCATAAGTATCTCCAGCATAGATTTTACCCCATGATCCTCCAAAATAGAGATAATCTTCACGAACAATTTTGTCTTTATCCGTGTTTCCATCGAAAACGAAGACAAGACCATATTCCATGCCAGGATCTGTTTTTCCATCTACATTAACTTTAAGGCGAGAGCTACTGACATCAAAAAGCTGACCCCGACCAAATTTTTGACGGCTACAATTAGAATCCTTTGCGTCGCCTGCTTTAAAAATTCGATGATTTTTAAAGAATAAAGAGTTAAAAGATGTCTGTCCCGAAAATTTAATTTGAGGAGTTGCCATCATAGGTGTGGTGATGGGTTGCGCGGCATTTGCATTGACATTCAATATCACAACACTTAAAAGAGCTGTTGAGCCAAGAAGGGTGCGAATCATTGTTTTCCTCCAGGTATAAGGCATATTAACAAATAATTTTTGATCACCTCGATCAAGATAGATAATGTTTCCATAAAAGACACTTGATAGATACGTTCTCAATGATAAACTTTATGTTGAAATAATTTTTAGAGGACCTGTGACGCTCGGGCCACAGTTTAGGATGTTGAATATTTATCTGAAGATCCACGACATCACTTTAAGAGAAGCTCTTGAAGAGCTTTTACCTCAAGCAGGGATGTGCATAAATGAAAATGAGAGCGTCTGTGAGGGGATTTTATTTACACCTCCAGCTTTAGAAAGTTCTTTTCCTGCCTTAAACTTTTCAAGCCTCTCCCATCCTTTAAGATTTTTGGATCTTCTTTTCCTTTTAGAAAATCTGGCTTATAATCAAGAAATTACTTTTGCTCATTTTTCCTTAGATTTAAGGGAAAAGGTTCTTAAAAACCTCAATACTCAAGAGCTTCAGCGGTTGACGGAAAAGGAATGCCAGCTTTTACGTTTCTTTCATCAAAATCAAGGAGAAGATCTTTCAAAAGAAAGAATTTTAAAGACGATTTGGGAATATCATCCTGATGTTGAGACCCATACGCTTGAAACCCATATTTATCGTTTGCGACAAAAAATTGAAGTTGATCAAAATGCTCCTCAAATTCTTCTCAATGGTCAAAAAGGTTATTTGATAAAATAAAAAGTTAATAAGTCTATTAAAAATATTTAAAAATATATGAATTTTTTACTTTTTAAGCCTATGTGATATACTAATTTTATTGGAGTACGATTTTAAGGAGTGGTCTATGGAATGGTACCCTCATTTTTTCCTTGTAGGGCCAGTCCCTGCAAATGCGATGGGAGGATATTATGATTTTTCTATTGTCCTCTTGTCCTATGTTGTAGCCTCAATGGCCTCTTATGTTGCTTTAGATATGAGCGCACATCTCCGTAAGCCAACGACTCTTACCTTCCGTATATGCTGGTTAATTGGGGGAGCTTTCGTAATGGGAGCAGGCATATGGTCAATGCATTTTATTGGTATGTTGGCTTTTATTATGCCTATGCCCATGGCTTATAGTTTATTTTGGACGATTTTATCCATATGTGTTGCCATATTTACAGCATTTATAGCTTTTTTCCTATTTACGATTAAAAATCCGCAAAAAAAACATTATCTAATGAGTGGCCTTATTTTAGGAATGGCCATCCCAACAATGCATTATACGGGTATGGCAGGAATGGAGGGGGTTAAAATTTACTATCAAATAAGCCTTTTCATCCTTTCCATTATCATTGCCATTATAGCGGCTACTGCGGCCCTGTGGCTTGCCGTCCAAAGTGATAAAGGATCGTTTGGCCAGCGCGTACGCTTAAAACTGGAAAGTGCGCTCATTATGGGGTTGGCCATTACCGGGATGCATTATACCGGAATGTATGCGGCCACATTTGTTCCAGACCATGTCATGACGAGTTCAGTGTCTGTTGATCCCACATTTTTAGCTATACTCATTTCAACAATTATTATAAGTATTCTTATGATTGCTTTAATTGTTTCTACAGCTAAATATATTTTAGATTCAAAATTGAAAAATAAAAATGATTTACTCGAAGCGGTATTAGATAACATGGCAGGAGGCGTAATTGCTTGTGATGCAAGCGGAAAATTAACTTTATTTAACCGTACCGTCACAAAAATGTATGGGAAAATGATAAAAACAAAAATGTTTCTCAGTGATTGGTCGGCACAACACCCTTTATTTAAAGGTGATTCTAATCAAGAGCTTACATTAGAGGAATATCCTCTCTATCGCGCTTTACAGGGAGAAACAATAAAGGACGTTGAAATTATTACTCAAGATAGTAAAGGGGCAAAACACACCTTATTGGTTGATGGGCAACAACTTCGTGGAGGAGAAAATGAAAACCTTGGAGCAGTCATTGTTTTTAATGATATCAGCGAAAGAAAAGTTGATGAAGAAAAATTAAAATTCCAAGCCACTCATGATATCCTTACAGATTTGCCTAATCGTACTCTTCTATTAGATCGGCTTAAGCAAGCGATTGTTACAGCTGAGCGGGATAATTTGAAAGTCACCGTGATCTTTCTTGATCTCGATTTTTTCAAATTTATTAACGATGCTTTGGGTCATACCATCGGAGATCGATTATTAAAGATGGTAGCATCACGATTTTCATCGCTTTTACGAGCTTCTGATACTTTAGCCCGAATCGGGGGTGATGAGTTTGTTATTGTTTTGCCTGATCAAGAAAATATCAATCACGTTCCTCAACTGCTTGAAAGAATATTACAAAGTATCTCTGAGCCCTACAAAATTGATAAACACGAATTGAATATAACGTGCAGTATAGGGTTTAGCGTTTATCCGGATAATGGAAAGGATGCTGAAACGCTTCTAAAAAATGCGGATAATGCGATGTACCAAGCAAAAGAAAATGGAAAGAATACTTTTCAATTTTATACAGGAGAGATGCATACGCAGGTAAGGAAACGCTTGGAAATTGAAAACGGTCTCAGGCGGGCTTTGGTTAATGATGAATTTATTCTTGAGTATCAGCCAAAGTTGGATATTAAAACAGGTCAACTCGTTGGATTTGAAGCTCTTGTAAGATGGAATCATCCTGAAAGGGGGCTTATCCCTCCCAACGATTTTATTCCTATTGCAGAGGATACGGGACTGATTATTCCCATAGGAGAATGGGTTTTGAAAACGGCGTGCCTACAAAATAAAGCTTGGCAAAATAATGGATTTCCCCCGCTTTGTATGTCTGTGAATTTGTCTTCTCGTCAATGTCGGGAAAAAGAACTCGTTAAAAAAGTAGAGAAAATTTTAAAAGAAACCAGGTTGGATCCCCAGTTTCTCGAGCTTGAATTAACAGAGACTTTAGCCATGTCCGATCCAATAGAGTTTATCGAGGTGCTCAATCAATTTAAAGAACTTGGTGTTAAGACGTCTATCGATGATTTTGGAACGGGTTATTCAAGTTTGAACTATTTACGTCAATTTCCTGTGAATTGCCTCAAAATTGACCAATCCTTTATTAAAGAGTTGGAGGCAAAAGGAGGAGATTTATCGATCGTTAAAGCCATTGTTTCCTTAGGGCACAGTTTAAATATGAGAGTCATTGCAGAAGGGGTTGAAACCAAGCAGCAACTTTTACAGTTACAAGAAAATGATTGTGATGAAATCCAAGGCTATTATTTAAGTCGTCCGATTTCTCCCCAAAGTATGGTTGAATTTATGAAAAATTATGAGAAACAAAACCCTCACATATCCACATAGTAAGGGCCTGATCCTCCTTCGGAAGGTGTCCAAATTATATTTTGAGTGGGATCTTTGATATCACACACTTTACAATGAATGCAGTTTTGAGCGTTCATTTGAAGGTGTTTCTTCCCATTCTTTTCAACAAGTTCATAGACGTGTGCGGGACAATAACGTCCTTCTGGAAAATCGTAAAGTACGGCATTGACAGAAATGGCTTTTTTCGCATCTTTGAGGTGCAAATGGTTAGGCTGGTTTTCCCCATATCGAATGTTCGACAGAAAAAGGGATGTCAGGCGATCAAAGGTGAGAATCCCATCTGGTTTAGGATAGGCGATGACGGGGCACTTCTCAGCGGGTTTAAGCTGTTTATAATCAGCGTAATTGTGAAGAGTCCAAGGACTCTTCCCTTGCGTGATATAGGTTTCAAATGCCGCATTTAATAATCCAAACCAAAGACCCTTTTGAAAACCAGGACGGATATTGCGAACTTTATAAAGTTCTTCATATACCCAGCTTTTTTCGAGTCGATTTTGGTAAGTATAGGATTGTTTACCAATAAGATGATCATAAAGGGCTTCTGCTGCAATCATGCCGGATTTGAGCGCGGTGTGGGATCCTTTAATTTTGGGGACATTAAGAAAGCCTGCCGCGCATCCAATTAAAGAACCACCAGGAAATTCAAGCTGGGGGATGGATTGATATCCTCCTTCATTAAGGGCTCTTGCACCATAAGAAAGGCACCGACCGCCACTCAAAAGAGAACGAAATGTGGGATGAGTTTTAAATCGTTGAAATTCTTCAAAAGGGCTTAAATAGGGGTTTTGGTAATCAAGTCCTACAACCAATCCAATGAGAACTTGATTCGTATTCAAATGATAGAGAAAAGATCCTCCATAGGTTTGAGAATGTAAGGGCCACCCAATGGTATGGATAACCTGACCCGGTTTACTTTTCAGAGGATCAATTTCCCAAATTTCCTTAATTCCCATTCCATACGTTTGAGGATTACTGTTTTGATCAAGTTGAAATTTCTTAATGATATCTTGAGTTAAACTCCCCCGACAGCCTTCAGCCAGAAGTGTCATTTTTGCAAAAATTTTAATACCGGGTTCAAAACGGCTGGTGGGTTTCCCTTCTCGATCAAGACCTTGAGGACCCGTTTGGATACCGATAACATGTCCGGGTTCATTAAAAAGACACGATACGACAGCCATTCCAGGATAAATTTCAACACCGAGTGCTTCGGCCTCTTGCGCTAACCACCGGCAAAGAGCCCCAAGGCTTGCCACGTAATTTCCTTTATTACGCATTTGAGGCGGAGTGGGGAGACGAAAGGTATGTGAGGGAGTTAGAAACAAAAATTTGTCTTCGGTGGTGCGTGTCGTAAGAGGGGCGCCTCTTCTCTCCCAATCAGGGAAAAGCTCATACAGCGCGCGAGGTTCAATAACCGCTCCGGAGAGAATATGACTTCCCACGTCTGCGCCCTTTTCAAGGACACATACTTTGAAAGCAGGATGCAGTTGCTTTAATCGGATGGCGGCTCCCAGTCCTGCCGGTCCCGCCCCTACAATCACGATATCATAACCCATGACTTCTTCGCTCATTAAGTCCTCCCTTTTTGAAGTTTACTTATTTTTTCTTCATTTTCGGAAGAGTTTCAAGGAAGAAGAGTCACTTCTTAATTCTTCTTGTCAAAAAGTTTTTTACGAGTGGATTTGGAAGGATCTATGGGCCACTGTATATTGAGATTCTCAAAAACTTTTTTCTGATCATCTTCCGGTATTTGGAGATAATCCAGAGTTCCCTTAAGTGCGATTTCTCCTGGGATAGGATTCGCTTTAAGAAAGATTTTCATTTGTTCCTTAGGATCATTAGATATTTTCGAGAAATGACTCTTTGTTCCTTCAATTTTGTCCTTTTCAGGAGAAGCAGGGGATAGAGTCACGTTTTTTGCTTTTTGATAGGCGTCTAAATTAAATACACCCCCATAATATTGGCAGTAGCCATCAGACTTTAATCGATGGCCTAATTTAAAGATCTTCGTGGGAGAGGTCTCTATCCATTGAGTTATCGTTTGGCTGGTTTGCTGGAAAATTTCCTGCAAATCAGAAGATGGTGCAAAGTTTCTCTTCGAATTCCCTGCGCCGCTCATTTTCCCTATAGATTCATAGATCTTTGCCTCGGTTAATCCCTTGTTAAAAATAACTTCGGCTGAATTTTGTTTGATATGACTACTTTGGCCTTTTGATTCAGTTAGAAACATTTCTGGTGCTATTCCTTCGCTAAGATAAACTCCATCAATTCCTTGATTGCTCTTATTTTGAGACGTAAGATGGGTGAAGTAGCCAAAACTTATCATGGTCATTTCTACTGACAATTCCCCCAAGTACCCCAGCTCTCCCCCTCTGGCATGCTTAAATTCATTTAATTTTTTAAAACTCCAGAATACTGGGGCTTCGAATGGTCCACTTTTTGTGGCTCTTTCATAATAAAGAGCTTGAAAATTTTGGTTGTTTGTTTGATACGATTTGTATTCAAGACAATTCTTAATAATCTCTTCTCCGGAAAGTGTTTTGATACCATCATACACTATATTTTTTGTGTAGGTATCCTGCGTTCGGGCGTCAAAAAATGTCGAAGAGGTTTTTGTCCATCTCGGGGGCAAAATTTCTGTTTTTTGGTTGCCATAAAAAATAGTGCCCGGAGTTCTGATGATGTAGTCATTTTTGATTTTGTCTGAAATAATTATACTTGCATCAGAAAAAATTTTTATAGTGTTTTCTGCCGTGTAAATTCCTATATTAGGTTCTCTGTCTGTCGTTCCCATTTTATAATAGTGAATACCCTCATATTTTTGTTCGGTGGTATCAAAAATAGCAATTCTTATCCCTGTTTTTCCTTGATCAGGGAACTTAAAATTATCTATATCAATGAATTTCTGCGCTTCAACTAAAGAAATAAAGGGGGAAAAGAGCACCAATTGTGTGAGCAGACGGAAAATTCTTAAATTCATAAAATGCCTCTTTCTTATTTATATTTATTATTAATAGATAAGGATAAAATATTCACTTTAGATTCATAGTTTAATTTTTTCTTTAAATTCCCTTAAAGAATTCTTTTGGGTAACACGATGATAAATCTTGTGTAGCCTCCCATTTTACTTTCTACAGTGATGGCCCCGTGATGTTGATGGGTAATAATGTCATAACTGAGGGAGAGGCCGAGGCCCGTTCCCTTCCCCGCCTCTTTTGTCGTAAAAAAAGGGGTAAAAATTTTTTTGATGACGGAAGGGCTCATTCCTGGACCATTATCTTCAAAAATGATTTCAACGGACTCTTTTCTATTTTGCGTTGTGACAGTGAGTTTAGGTTGATAGGTGTCCCCTAATTTTTCTTGCTTTTCATGCATGGCAAAACAAGCATTGTTGACGATATTTAAAAAGACACGAACCAGATCTTGCTGAGAACCTTGAATGTCTTCAAGGGTGGGATCAAATTCTTTGAAAATTGACGCCTTAAAATAATTTTCTTTATCTTGAAACCCAATAGAGGCGAGGGTGATGGCTTCATCCAAAAGGTGGTTAAGGTCAAAAGGTGTGATTTCGCCTTTGTCTCCCCGTGCATGCAGTAGCATGCCTTTGACGATGGAATCGGCTCTTTCGGCATGTTCTCGGGTCTTTATGAGGTTTTGTTCAATTTGGGTAAGAAGATCGTTTTTATTGGGATCTTTCTCTGTTAATTCCTGAAGATAATCTAAAGAGAGATCAGAAAAATTAAGGATAAAATTGAGAGGATTTTTTATTTCATGAGCGATACCTGCTGTCAAAGCGCCCAGACTCGCCAGTTTTTCTTGAATAATGATTTGGTTTTGGGCCTTTTTAAGGTCAATTAAAGCTTTCTCAAGCTGGCTATTTTTTTGCTGGTATTGTTTGGTGCGTTGTTTAACGCGATTTTCAAGATCGGCCATAAGAGCTCGATTTTCAGAAAAAATACGCGACACAATCTCAAACCAAGGACGCCATCTAAGGGGAAGGTGTTGAGTCCGCGGTGTTATGCCTCTGTTTTCCTTTTCAATATGATCTACAAGCTTTTGGGCCGGAGAGATAAAATCGCGTATAACCAAAAGATATCCGAGACCTACTACAAAGATAAGAATGGCCGTGATGATGAGAATATCTTCAACGGTTTCCCAGAAAACGGTCATCAACAGCTGATCTGTTGAGCTTAAATAAACAGTACACCACGGCGCATCCCGCAGATCTCTGACATAAATCAGAGAAGACTTATGAAAGAAAAATTGTCCAGAGGGAGATCTCATTTCCTGGTCGATCTTCTGGATAATCTCAGGGGCCACGAAATGTTTAAGTTGAGGAATTTCTCTAGAAGGGAGGGAAGAAGACTTCATACCATTTGTTGCTAAGACTTGGTGATCTTTATTAACCAAGAGAAGAGATCCTTGAATGGAGTCAAGCCGTTTCATAATTCGTGTGAGTTCGGAAAGACTGAGATCGATAGAAACGCTTCCTAAAAATTCGTCTCCAGCATAGACAGGAGAAGAATTGGTTACCACGATTCCTTTCTGAAAAGGGCTTTGAGAGGCAGCGCCATGTTCATAAGCTGTAGTCCAGAAATTGAGTCGATTTGGATTTTTTTCAGGCGTTGCTCCTTGAAAAAAATGTGTGGTTTGAATGGTTTGATGATAGGACGTAGGCGATGAAGGTACCCAAGGATAGAGATTTTGAAAGTGATTTTTAGAAGTATAATAAACCCAGGCCGCTCCTCGATTGTTTCTTAAAGAAATCTCAAAAAAGGTATTGAGTAAAAGGGCCATATTAATTTCATTTTTTAATTTATTCGACAGGGCGTCGATGGATCCAAGCCCTATGAGATTGCCGATGGTGGCTTTGTCGATTTTTGAATTTGTGACTTCTAAATGATAGGATTTTTTATCCAAATCATTTTTAAGATAAGCAAAAAGGGGAGAGGTCATTCCAAATTCATTGATATAAAAAAGAGTGTTTTCAGCGGCGGTTTTAAGCCCATTCACGTATCCTCGAATAGTTCGCACTCTTAAGTTTACATGAGAAGTATGGTCATCTAAACGATTTTTAAGATCGGTAAATAAAAGCTGCTGATTATGACGATATTGAAAATATTCAATCCCCACCGTGATGAAGAGGAGCGCTATTCCTGTTAAATAAACAATTCGATTATAGCCGCGGCGGAATGGATTCATGTTTTATGCTTTGTTTTTGGCAATTATAACATAATCCTTCTTCCTTCAAACTGACATCTTTTAACAAAAAGAGGTGACATTTTTTTAATATATTTTATGTATAGTGTTTATATTATACATAAAAATGAAAGGAAAAATTCATGTGTAGAATAAAAACCTATCTTCAAATATTAGTATTCAGCTTGTTTGTTATTACACTTTCTTCGACGAGCTCTTATGCTATCACTTGTCAAGCTGCCTGTCTGGGAGCCTGTTTAGAGGGATATCAGCAACCTGGCTATGGTGCCTCTTTAGCGCAGCCGTGTAATCAGCATTGTGCCAAACACTGTTCGAATAATAAGTGATCGGTGGACTTTCTTATCACCAGTTATACATTATATAGCTTCAAGTCGACTTTACTCATGTGGATGACTTTTACAATTTCTTCCATCGAGTTGAGATTCTTTTAACCTATTTGGGGTATCTTAATGAGAGCATAAATAAATAGGAAGGAAACAAGCTATGTTTAAGATAGGAACATCTCTTCAAATCTTAAGTCTAAGTCTCTCCGTTTACGCATTTTCAACCCCATTTTGTCAGGCGTGTGATCAACAATGCTATAATAATTGTGTAGAAGGGTGTGCAGATTGTCAAGGATGGAGCTGTGCAGGGTGTTATTCAGGGTGCGAGCAACAATGTGGTTGTAATTAAACTAAGGCGCTCTTTTAGAAAGCTGCCGAGCGTATCTTTTCAAAAAAATGGACAAGGAGCTGTGCACATTTTTTTTCCTCAACCCCTCCTATAACTTCAGGAATGTGGTGACAAGAAGAGGCATTAAAAATCTGGGCGCCATGATCAACGCCGCCCCCTTTAGGATCATAGGCGCCAAAGTAAAGACGTCTCAAGCGCGCAAAGCTGATGGCTTGGGCACATAAGGGGCAAGGCTCAAGTGTGATATAAATATCACAATCTTCAAGGCGCCCTTTTCCTTTGGCAAGACACGCACGTTGGATAGCCAGCAGTTCGGCATGAGCCGTTGGATCTTTTCTTTGGACCATTTCATTATGAGCGGTTGCTATAATTTCTCCTGAAAGAACATCTACAATGACAGCGCCTACGGGCACTTCTTCTCGAGAGAAGGCCTTTTTAGCTTCGGTCAATGCGCAGTCCATTGGCTTAATCTTTTCCATATGGCATAAACTACCCTAAAGAAACCAGTCACAGCAAGGGAGCGTCTTTCGATGGAGTCAAATGCCGCAACACGTATAGAAACCGATAGTTTTGGACCGATGGCTGTTCCTGCCAATAAATATTGGGGAGCACAAACCGAGCGTTCTCATCAGAATTTCCGGATTGGCGAGGAAATCATGCCGCTTCCTCTTATTCGCGCACTAGGCTTACAAAAGAAAGCAGCAGCCCTGGTCAATATGGAGCTGGGAGATCTGGATCCTTCCCTTGCAAAAGCGATTGTGCAAGCTGCAGGTGAGGTTGAAAGCGGGAAGCTCGACGATAACTTTCCCCTTGTGGTGTGGCAAACGGGCTCTGGAACCCAGACAAATATGAATGCTAATGAAGTGATTGCCAATAGAGCGATCGAACTTTTAGGAGGAAAGGTGGGATCCAAAAGCCCCGTTCATCCCAATGATCATGTGAACCTTAGTCAGTCCTCCAACGATACCTTTCCAACGGTTATGCATATCGCGACAGCCCTTGAAATTCACCAGTTGCTTTTACCCGCTCTTGAAACCCTTTACAAAGCCTTAGGAGATAAAGAAAAAGCCTTTAAAAATATTATCAAAATTGGGCGAACCCACCTTCAAGATGCAACTCCCATAACATTAGGTCAGGAATTTTCAGGGTATGCAACTCAACTTAAAATGGGAATTCAACGCATTAAAAATACCTTCCCCCACCTTTTTCAATTGGCTCAAGGAGGAACAGCTGTTGGAACGGGCCTGAATGCACACCCAAAATTTGGAGAAGCTTTTGCAAAAAAAATAGCAGAACTTACAGGGTTACCCTTTGTGTCAGCAGAAAATAAATTTGAAGCACTGGCTTCTGAAGATACGCTTGTGGAAGTGTCCGGTGCTCTTAATGTGTTGGCTGTTTCCTTGATGAAAATTGCTAATGATATTCGTCTTTTAGGATCAGGTCCTCGCTGTGGTTTGGGAGAACTCATCTTGCCCGAAAATGAGCCCGGCTCTTCGATCATGCCAGGGAAAGTGAACCCCACTCAATGTGAAGCTTTAACTATGGTGGCGGCTCAAGTCATGGGAAATCATGTGACGGTGAGTATCGCCGGATCAAATGGCCAATTAGAATTGAATGTCTTTAAACCCGTCATGATTTATAATGTTATTCAGTCGATTCGTTTGCTCGCCGATGCCATGGTTAGTTTTACAGAAAAATGTGTGATAGGTCTCGTTACGAATGAGGAACGGATTCAAGAGTCTCTTTACGGGTCACTCATGTTGGTGACGGCATTAAATCCCCATATTGGTTATGATAGAGCCGCAGAAATTGCTAAGAAAGCTTATAAAGAACATAAAACGCTTTTAGAGGCGGCTCTTGAGCTTCGTTATGTGACGAAAGAGCAATACGATGAGTGGGTAAAACCTGAAGCTATGGTGGGTGAGAATGGATCTTGATCCAGATAAAGCCCGTTTTCAAAAAAAATCTGTCAGCCTCCACGGCCATAAAACAAGCGTTTCTCTTGAAAAAGCTTTTTGGGATGTTCTGGAAGAGTCAGCCCATCTTCAAGGTATTTCGTTGAGTCAACTTCTTAAAGATATTGATGGTCATCGCAAAGGCAGTCTGTCGAGTGCTCTTCGCCTTTATGTTTTAACCTATGCCCTTGATGTGAGGCATAGAAATTCTTCCTATAACTCAGAAAATGACTTATAGTGAGTTATAGAAAGGAGCTCTATAACTCATGAAATGGAATTGGCAACAAGAAGATTGGCCAAACTTTAGCTATGATGAAAGGAAACTAGAGGGTTTTGAATCCTTTTTCCTTAAAGAAGAAGGAATGTTAGTGGGGGCCTTCAAGCACCTCAAAGAGGAAGATAAAAACACCCTCAAAATAGACATTATAAGCAATGAAGCGCTTAAAACTTCAGAAATTGAGGGGGAGTATTTAAATCGCGAAAGCGTGCAATCTTCGATTCGGAAGCAATTCGGTCTTCAGACGGATCAGCGGAAATCATCGCCGGCCGAACAAGGTATTTCTGAAATGATGGTTGATTTATATCAGTCTTTTCAGGATGCTCTCACACACATCAAGCTTTTTTCTTGGCAGGCAATGATTACAAAAGGAAGAGGCGATCTTAACGATATAGGATGTTATAGGACCCATAAGGAGTCCATGCAGGTTATTTCTGGAGATATTCACGACCCTAAGATACATTTTGAAGCCCCCCCTTCTTTAAGAATGACGGAGGAAATGGAGAGATTTATATTTTGGTTTAATAAAACGTCACCTTCGGGGACAGAGACTTTGCCTGCTTTAAGTCGTGCCGGTATGGCCCACTTGTATTTTGTGTGTATTCATCCCTTTGAAGATGGTAATGGCCGCATCGGGCGCGCCCTATCTGAAAAAGTCCTTTCCCAGTCCTTTGGGAAACCGACTTTAATTGCGCTTTCTTATACGATTGAGAAGCATAAGAAGACGTATTATCAAGCTCTTGAAAAAGCCAATAAGTCCAATGAAATTACAGATTGGCTCATCTATTTTTCACAAACTATTTTGGAAGCCCAACAGTATACTCAAAAATATATTGAATTTTTGATCGAAAAAACGAAACTCTATGAAAGACTTCATGGAAAACTCAATGAACGTCAGGAAAAAGTTCTCGCGCGAATGTTTCGTGAAGGGCCAGAAGGATTCAAGGGTGGCTTAAGTGCGGAGAACTACATTAGCCTTACAAAGGCATCGCGTGCAACAGCCACACGGGACCTTAATGATCTTGTTGCGAGAGAGGTTCTCATACGATCAGGAGAGCGCAGACACACGCGGTATAACTTTGCATTTGATCCTACTCCATCCGTTTTTTGAACATCCACCCTGCCAGGGAAAGGGTAAAGAGGGCGATTAAGGCCATCGGCCATGTGTGCATAAAAACTTCTGCTGCGGGCATATTTTTTAAGAAAATCCCTTTGATAATAATGAAAAAATGTTTGATAGGCAGAAGATTCGTGAAAGGTTGGAGCCAGTGAGGCATATTTTCAATAGGCGTTGCATACCCTGAAAGAAGCATGGTGGGGGTCATAAAAACAAAAGTCCCTAAGATCGATTGTTGTTGGGTTTGAGAAATAGAAGAAATAAAAAGACCAACGCCGACCATTGAAAACAAAAACACAATCATACTGATATAAAGACTTACGATCGATCCTTTAAAAGGAACATCAAACAAAATCAGAGCTGCGATCATGAGAAGAGTACTCTCTCCAATACTGATAATCATTGCAGGCAACATCTTGCCAATAAGAATTTGCCAGGGCTGCAGAGGAGAAACGAGCAGTTGGTCAAATGTGCCATTCTCTCGCTCGCGAGAGACCGACATGGCGGTTACCATAAGGGCTAAAACCATGCTTAAGATGGCTACGATGCAGGGAACAGTATAATAAATATAGTCAATGTTGGGATTGAAAAATGAGCGATAAGCGATCTCAATGGGTTCTGGCACTTGAACACCTTTGTATTTAAGAACATCTGTATTAAAAGTTTGAAGAATCGAATTGATATATCCCATCACAATTTGAGACGCATTGGATTTGCGTCCATCCAAAACGATTTGCAGCGGAGCCGTTTGACCGCTCGCAATAAGACGAGAGAAATGGGGTTGAAACTGAAGGGATAGGATAACGTCTTGAGTATCAATCGCTCTTTTTACATCCGCAGGATTCTTAAATTCGTAAATATATTTGAAATAAGGAGAGCCTTTAACCCGTTGAATGAGCTCATGACTATACCATCCATTATCTTGGTTATAAATACCCAGAGAAATATTAATAACATCTAAAGTGGCGGCATGAGAGAAAATAATAAGCTGAATGAGAGGCGGTGCAATCAGCACAATTCGACTTTTTTTATCTCGCCACACCGCGAGAATTTCTTTAATGATGAGCGCTTTTATACGAAACCATCCGTCTTTAAAGGAGTGCATGCTCATATTAGTCTAACCTCTTCACCATTTTTAAAGCCGTAAGACTCAGGAAAAAAAAGGCAATGATAAGCATAAAGGCCATGCTCGGGAGAACAAGTTCCCAAATCGTTCCACTCAAAAAACTGGTTTGAAGGATTGTTACAAAATAGCGAGCCGGAAATAAATAGGTGAGGGCTTGGATGCTTTGGGGCATGGATGGGATCTCAAAGATAAATCCGGAGAGCATGAAAGCAGGAAGGAACCCGGTCATAATTGAGATCTGGCTTGCTACAAATTGATTTCGAGTTGTTGAGGAAATAAAGAGCCCCAATCCAAGAGAAGCCAGCAAAAAGATGGATGTTGCAAGCAGAAGAACGAGATAAGAGCCTCGGAAAGGGACATTAAATAAAAGGATAGAAAGGGAGACACAGAGCGTCATGGATCCTAGCCCCAGAAAAAAATAAGGGATTAGTTTTGCAAACAACATTTCTCGAATTTGGATAGGAGTAGACATCATGACTTCCATAGTTCCTCGTTCCCATTCACGCGCAACGACGAGGGCCGTCAGAAGAGTTCCAATTAATGTCATGATAATGGCAATTGAACCAGGGAGAAGGACATCACGGCTTTTAAGCTCTTCATTGAACCATGTACGAGGTTCAGCCCGTATAGGAGAAGTAAAAAAGGATTTACCTTCTATTTTTTGCTGGGCGTTCCAATTGCTGACGACCCCTTGAGCATAATTCAGAACAAATCGGGCTGTATTGGGTTCACTTCCGTCAAGAAGAACCTGCAAAGGTGTTTTTACGTTTCGAAGAAAATTTTGAGAAAAGTTAAGTGGAATTGTAACAATTCCTCGTAGGCGACCTGCCGTAAGTTCATCTTCAATAGAGGAACGATGGGTGCTTGTTGTAACGTTAAAATAGGGCGTTCCAAGAAAAGCATTCTCCAGACTTCGTGCGGTTGGGGATGTATCTTCAAGAAGGAGCCCCAGAGGGATTTTATCGGCATCCAAAGAGACGCCGTACCCATAGATAAAGATCATGAGAAGAGGAAGAATAAAGGCGATGAGAAAGGTACTGGGATCTCTTAAGATCTGTTTTTCTTCTTTCTTGAAATACGCCCAAAAACGTCGAAAAGAAAAAGAAGATTTCATGCTCTTCCCTTTTCTTTCTCTTGCCCGTTGATTTCTTCGATAAGGGTAATAAAGGCATCTTCAAGGGTAGGATAGGGCAAGTCCTTTGTTTTAACGCTTTCGATGAGGTGATCGGGCGTTCCTGCTGCAATATTAATACCTTGGTAAATGAGGGCAATCCGATCACAATATTCCGCTTCTTCCATAAAATGGGTCGTGACCATAATTGTGACTCCCTTTTCAGCCATTTCATTGATATGATTCCAAAATTCTCGACGTGTAATCGGATCAACGCCTGACGTGGGTTCATCCAAAAATAAAACATCGGGTTCATGCATCACAGCGCACGCTAAGGCTAACCGCTGCTTATACCCAAGCGGCAGAAGGTCGGCATTGCTCTCGAGATAAGGAGAGAGATCAAAAATGGTGATCATATGATCCATTTTTCTTTGACGAAAGGTTCCTTGAAGTCCGTAAATGCCTGAAAAAAAATTCAGGTTTTCTTGAACACTCAAAGCCCCATAAAGGGAAAATTTTTGGGCCATGTAGCCAATGCGGGAACGCGCTTCAGAAGAAGCCGTCTTAAGATCAAACCCTGAAACCAATGCTTTCCCTTCTGTGGGTTGTAACAAGCCGCAGAGCATCTTGAAAATGGTTGATTTACCTGCGCCATTGGGGCCGAGAAGACCAAATACTTCCCCCCGTCCAATGGAAAACGATATATTGCGCGCCGCTATAAAATTCCCAAACCGTTTAGTGAGATGTTCGGCTTGAATGGGGTGTTGGCCTTCTGATGTTTTCTGTGAAATGTGTTTGGCTAATACGGACTCTCCTTTCGGACTTCCTCCCAGAATATCCACAAAGGCATCTTCAAACCGGGGGGGAATGGATGTCCATTGAAATCCTTTTAAATCAACAGAAAAAGAGGATGTTGAGACAAGATGGATTCTATTTCCTTGAATAATGGCATCGGTTGTTTCGGGATGATTTAAGACGTCCTTCAGAAGCATTCGACGTTTTTCAAGAGGGACTTCCAATTGAAACACACGACCCTCAACACGCTTCGATAATTCTTTAGGGGAGCCATGAAAAAGCAACGCCCCTTCGTTGAGCAATAAGACGTCGTGACATTTATCAGCCTCATCGAGATAAGAGGTCGACCATACAATGGTGATTCCTTGATCAGCAAGCTCTTGCACCATTTTCCATAATTCACGACGGGAAAGAGGATCCACACCTACACTGGGTTCATCTAACAGCAAAACTTTAGGATGGCCTAAGAGTGAGCAGGCGAGCCCCAGTTTTTGTTTCATTCCCCCTGAGAGATTTCCTGCCAAACGGTGAATAAATGGTTTAAGAGTGGTAAACTTCAACATACGCTCGAATTCGACTGTTTTTTCCTCTTCTGAAAGATCATGCAAATCAGCGTAGAGATCGAGGTTTTCAAGAACTGTTAGGTCTTCATAGAGCCCAAATTTTTGAGGCATATAGCCTGTGATTTCGTGAAGGCGTTCAGCGTCTTTTTCCGTATTGAGACCCAAAATAGAAATTTGGCCTTTAGTGGGGAGCAAGAGCCCCGCCATAAGACGGATAAGAGTTGTTTTCCCTGCCCCATCTGGTCCGACAAGACCTGTTATCATTCCGGAACGAATAGAAACACTGATACGATCAAGGGCAGGTCTTTCCATTCCTTGAAATATTTTACTTACATGAAGAATTTCAATCGCGTTTTTTATAATGTTTCTCTATCGTGTAACGTTATTGTGAAGTTTGAATTTTAACCGTAACGGGCATTCCTTGTCGAAGCTGTCCTTCTGGATCATCTACAAAAATCCGGAGGCGATAGACAAGGTCAACGCGGAGTTCGGTTGTTTCAACTGTTTTAGGGGTAAATTCGGCTTGGGGAGAGATAAAACCAATCTGGCCTTTAAAAGGCTTATCGGGGTTTGTATCGGTTATGATAAGAGCCTTCATCCCTGGTTTTATGCGTCCTAAATCGGGTTCTGCCACATATGCACGGATCCATACAGGCTTATGAAGCGATACTGTATAAACAATAGACTCAGGAGAAACAATAGCTCCCGGTTCTCGGACGCGTGTTAAAATAATGCCATCGGAAGGAGATACAATTTCCGTGTCGTCAAGGTTAATTTTAGCACTTTCAAGTTGGGCTTTTGCTGTGTCCATTGCAGCCTTCCCTTCCGCAATCTCTTCAATGCGGAATCCTTCTTCGACAAGACTGAGATTCTCTTTTGCATTTTTAAGAAGAGCCTCTGCTTCAATTTTTTGGGAAAATGCATCATCATAAGCTTGTTGAGAGCTGGCTCCTATTTTAATTTGTTCACTTTGGCGTTTGAAAACAATCTCAGCATTTTGAAAAGCAGCTTGCTGTTCAACCACGTTAGCTCGAGCCTCTTCAATTTCTTGTGGACGGTTGCCATGTCTTAATTTCGCAAAATTCGCTTCAGCTTGTTTGAGCTGGGCTTGTGCTGCTTGAAAAGCTGCTTGGTAGGGCGCTTTATCCAAAACAGCAAGGAGGTTCCCTGTCTTGATTGCGTCTCCTTCTTCAAAGAGCATCTTTGCAAGACGTCCGCTGACACGGAAACCGAGATCAACCTGCCTGATATCAACGTTGCCATAGAGCGTTAAAAGATAATGGTTTTTTTTGTGCTGCCAATAGGCCACCAAAAAATAAAGGCTACTCATAAGGGCAATGACGCCGAGGACAATGAGGATCGTACGCCCTTTGGTTTTCCTCCAGTCTAATACCAGTGTCGTTCTCCTTGTTTTTCTTCCCTGATGTTTAGCCAACAAGTTTTATAAACTATTTTAAGCTATAAGTAAAAAAATGGTAAAGAATAAACTCAATGGTACACCACAATCAAAGTTTAGTCCTGCAAAAACTGGCGTACGACCTCAGCGGGAGAAAGGCCTTCTCCCTCAACTTTATAATTTAATGCTTTGATTATCTCATCTGTAATATGCCCAAGGAGAGGCTCCAAGGCATCTTGAATTTCGGGATAAGAAAAAAGAATAGACCCCCGTATGAGTGGAGCTGCTTGATAAAGAGGATAGGCTCCTTTATCATCTTTGAGGGTAATCAAGTTGTATTTTTGAAGATTTCCATCTGTCGTAAAAGCAGCAATGACTTGAACTTTTTGATGATTAAGAGAGGGGTACATAAGATTGGGATCCACTTGAATGATTTCCTTGAACTTTAATCCGTAAATCTTGCTAAGGTGAGGAAAAGCATCCGCACGTTTCAAAAATTCTGGAGGAGCTGCAATACTTAACCCTGTAGCAAGAAGCGCAAGGTCGCTTAAAGACTCTATTTGTCGAGCTTCAGCAAAATCCCGCTTGACAGCCAAAGATTGAGAATTTGAAAATCCAAAAGGGGTCAACCAGAGAACATTAAATTTCTCTTTGTAGGCAGATTTTACCGTTTTAAAAATATCTTCTTTATCAATATCAGGATGACCTTTGAGGATGGTCATATAAGCTGTGCCTGAATACTCTGGATAAAGATCCACATCACCCTTTAAGAGAGCTTGATGAATGATAGCGGTTGTTCCTAAGTTAAATTTGCGAATCACTTTGAGAGATGTTTTAGCTTCAATCGTTTGAGCCATGAGTTCGGCTAAAATATATTGTTCCGTGAAATTTTTGCTCGCGATAACAAGAGACTTTCTTTTATCGATAAAATTTTCTTTGAAAAACGCCTGCCCTCCTAAAAAAATAAGGGATAGACTTACCAAACCTAAACAGATTTTTTTCCCTCGGGATAGGGCGGGGGATCTCTTTTTTCGAGAGTACAGCGGGATTTCAAATTGAGAAATTCCATAATCAAAGCTGAGGGCAAGGAGAGCTGTGGGGATGGCTCCGAGTAAAATCAAAGAGGGGTCATTTAAAGAAAGACCTTGTGTGATAAAATCCCCAAGACCTCCTGCGCCGATAAAAGCCGCAATTGTTGTAATGCCAATTGTCATGGCTGTGGCAATACGGAGGCCTGAAATAATGCTCGGAAAAGAGAGGGGCAGTTCAATCCACCATAATCTTTGAAAATTTGAAAGGCCCAGCCCTTTTGCGGCTTCAATGCAGTCTGCGGGTACGCTTTTTAATCCCGTATAGGTACTTCTTAAAATAGGATAAAGTGCGTAAGAGGTAAGAACAATGAGAGTTGGTGTATTCCCCAGTCCTATAAAGGGAACCAGAAGTGCAAGCATAGCCAAAGAAGGAATGGTTTGAGAAATGCTTCCTAGATTTAAAACAAGGCTTCGAAGACGAGAAAAACGCGTTATGACGATGCCAAGAGGAATAGCCAATATTGAGGCAAAAAATAAAGCCAACCCTACGAGCGCAATATGCTCGAGTGTTTTGTGTTGAAGGGAAAGAGCATGCTCTCCTAAAAAATGCAAAAAGGTATTGAAAGCCGCCTCCTTAGTTTTTAAGCCCAGCCCGGACAAGTTGTTCAACAAAAGGAGTTTGAGGCGTTTCACATAATTCCTCTTGCGTCCCTACTTGCTCGATTCTTCCCTCACGCATGACGGCTATACGGTCTCCGAGTTTGAAGGCTTCAGAAATATCATGGGTTACAAAAACGATCGTTTTTTTTAAAACTTCTTTTAATCGTAAGATTTCATCCTGTAGTTCACTTCGTGTAACCGCATCTAAAGCCCCAAAAGGTTCATCCATGAGTAAGCATTCAGAATCGGTTGCAAGCGCTCTTGCAACTCCCACGCGTTGCTGTTCGCCTCCTGAGAGTTGGTCGGGATAACGATTAAAGTAAACGCTTGGGTTAAGGCGCATGAAGTCTAAGAGTTCGCTTACTTTCTTCTGGCGAAATTCGGAATTTTTCTTTTCAAGACGAAGGGAAATTTCAATATTTTCCTTCACCGTCATATGAGGAAACAACCCCATTTTTTGAAAGACATATCCAAAAAACGTGCGGCGTAATGTGTTAATATTATATGAATGAATGCTTTTCCCTTTAATGAAGATAGATCCAAAAGTGGGCTCTTCCAGGCCGTTGAGCATTTTGAGAATTGTTGACTTTCCACTTCCGGAAGATCCTATCAGGACAAGACTTTCTCCTCTCTCAATGCTAAGGGAGACCCGCTTAACGCTCGCGTTTCCTTCGTCAGCATAGGATTTTGAGACATCTCTTAATTCAATGAGATTTTTTTGCAGAATAAGTCCCCTAGTGGTACAGTTCATAAATAAGTTACCCTATCCACCGCTGTCATCCCCGCGAAGGCGGGGATCCAGGAATTGTTTGATATAAAATAATTTTTTCCATTTTTTCTAAAATAGTGCCTTTGTTATATTATTTGTATCTTAATATCGTAAATGCCTTTTTTCTCAACGTTCCCCTGGATCCCCGCCTTCGCGGGGATGACAAGCCATATGGTGTATTATTTATGAATCGCACCCCTAGAACCTTCTTTATTTTATTATTTAGAGTGTGCTCTTATAGAAAGTCGGAGTCAAGCCAAGGGAGAAGAAGGCTTTCGTCGCAGAGCCTTTGAAGCTTTAGAGGTTGATTCACGTTCCAAACTTTTGTCTATAAAACGCGCGGCTTTGAGAAGCTTTTCCTGATCAACACCCGTCTTAATTCCAAGGCCATTTAAAAGGTAGAGAACATCTTCTGTTGCTACATTACCTGAAGCTCCAGGCGCGTAAGGACATCCTCCAAGGCCAGAGACAGAACTATCAACAATCCTAATCCCTTTTTCAAGAGCCGCATAAATATTCACAAGACCTTGACCATAGGTATCGTGAAAATGAACAGCACATTTTTCTAAAGGGGCTGGAATATCTTTTAAAAGTTCTTGAACTTGTTTCGATGTTCCCACCCCGATTGTATCGCCTAAAGATATTTCATCACAGCCGAGATGAAGGAGTTTTAAAACGACCTCATGAACGCGGGCAGGAGAAATGGGGCCTTCATAAGGGCAAGCAATCGCACAAGAAACATATCCCCTCACACGCAAGCCTTTCGTTTTTGCATCTCTTACAAAGCTTTCATAAATATGAAGGCTTTCTTCAATCGAAACATTGATGTTTTTATGGCAAAAAGTTTCGGACGCAGCTGTAAATATAGCAATAGACCTGACTTTATTTTTGAGTGCGGTCTCATATCCTTCTTTATTAGGGACAAGAAGAGAGTAATCAACACCTTCTTTTTTTGTAATTTTTTGGAAAACCTCATCACTCTTTGCCATTTGAGGAACCCATCTCGGAGAAACAAAACTGCCAACTTCAATAGCTTGAAGTCCTGACTCTGAAAGGAGATTGATAAACTGGATATGTGTCTCAAGAGAAAGGATGACGGGTTCGGCTTGAAGGCCATCCCGCGGTCCGACTTCAACAATTTTAACTTCTTTTGGTAGCGTCATTGGAATTTTCCTCTTCTCCTATGTCCATGACTTCCCTTCCTTCTTCTACAATATCTCCTGGGTGATAATAAATGTGCTTTACTTTTCCCCGTCGAGGAGCCGTCATCATATGCTCCATTTTCATGGCTTCAAGGATAAGAAGGGGTTGACCTTCTTTCACTTGTTCTCCTTCTTTAACAAGAACCAAAATGACTTTTCCTGTCATGGGAGCTTTTAGATGAGATTCCCTTCTTTTTTCATCAGGTCTTATAAGAAGAGGCGAGTGAGGAGATAAGGTATAGCTTTCTCCTTGATAGATAAGGGAAACTTTTTCACCCCTCTTCCAAAAGGGAATTCGACAATCTGAAAACAAAAGAGTATTTTCAAAGAGGGTCGCCTCAAAAAATTCTCGAGAATTATAGGTTAAGGAAAAGGTCTTTAACTCCCCCTCACAAACCCATTCAAAGGTAAAGGGCGCATACCCCCCAAGACGCCAATTGAGTTTCTCTTCCCAAGGAGACAAGCCATCGTGAGGTTCGGAAAGAACTTTAATGAGAGAAGCTGCGATGTAAACATTTTCAGGAATGTTTTGAGGAGGAATAAGACTCTCTAAATAGCGGTCAATGTAACCCACGTCAAAGCGATTTTCGAGCACACCTTTGTCTTGTACCAGTTTTTTTAAGAAGGGTAAATTTGTTGTAAGGCCAAGGATTTTCCATTCTTCCAAAGCAAGCATGGCTTTTTGAAAAGACTCGTTTCGGTTTTCCCCTTTGACAATAAGTTTTGCCATAAGCGGATCATAGTAAGATGCTATGGTATCCATTGGGTGAAGCCCAGTATCAATACGGACCTCTTTAGGATTTTCTTTCAACCAAACCTGTCCTGTGACAGGTTTAAAATGATGCTGTGGATCTTCTGCATAAAGGCGAAGCTCTACCGCGTGCCCGTTGCAGGTAATCTCCTTCTGGGAAAGGGGAAGTTTTTCGTGTGATGCAACACGAAATTGCCATTCCACAAGATCAAGGCCCGTGATGGCTTCTGTCACCGGATGTTCCACTTGAAGACGGGTATTCATTTCCATGAAATAAAAGTTATGTTTGTCATCCACTAAAAATTCAATGGTTCCGGCTCCCTCGTAACGGATAGTCTTTGCAAGTTTACAGGCGGCTTGCGTGATTTTTTCTTTGAGAGGAAGGGGAAGAGAAGAAGGAGTTTCCTCAATCACCTTTTGATGACGTCTTTGAAGAGAACACTCTCTTTCGAAAAGATGCACCACATTTCCATAAGTATCAGCAAAAATCTGGACCTCAATATGGCGAGGGAAGGGAATGTATTTTTCCAAAAGAACCTCCCCATTGCCAAAAGCAGAAAGGGCTTCTCGCTGGCAAGCTTCAAGAGCTTGTTGAAACTCGTGCTTTGAATGAACAAGGCGCATCCCCTTCCCTCCTCCGCCCATAAGAGCCTTAATCATCAAAGGATAACCCGCCTGGTCAGCACGTTGAGAGAGGTGGTTTTGAGAGCCTTCATATCCAGGAACAACAGGAATCTTAGCTTTCCGAGCGATGACTTTCGCCTCACTTTTTGACCCCATTTTTTTAAGGGCCTCAATCGGTGGCCCAATAAAAATCAATTTCGCTTCGTGGCAAGATTTGGCAAACGCCTCATTTTCTGAAAGAAATCCATACCCTGGATGAATAGCCTCGACTTTTGCTTTTTTAGCAGCTGTTAAAATATTGGGGATATTAAGGTAACTCTCCGAAGCAGGGGAAGGGCCAATGGCAAAAGCCTCATCCGCCATGTGAACGGCAAGAGATGAAGCGTCGGCTTTAGAATAAACAGCAACGGTTCGAATTCCTAAATGACGGGCCGTTCGAATGATACGACAGGCAATTTCTCCTCTGTTCGCGATGAGAACAGATTTAATCATCGTGGAATCTTTCGGGAACCCACGGAGGAGGACGTTTTTGAAGAAAAGATTTTATCCCTTGTTGACCCTCTTCTGATTGACGCATTTTCGCAATCAGCTCAATTGTCATAAGGCGGTTGTTTTCAGAAATTTTATGTGTAAGTTCTTGAATAAGTTTTTTTGCTTGGTTGACAGCAGAGGGATTACTTGTGAGAATTTGATGAAGAATAATCTCGAGTGCGCTATCCTTTTTTTCAAGATCCACCATTTCATGGATCAGTCCCATTTGAAGGGCCGGTGAAGTATCAAAGGTCTCTCCCGTTAAAAAATACCGCCGTGCATATCGAGGAGCTATTGCTTTTAAGACGTAAGGGGAAATAACGGCGGGTGCGAGGCCAAGCTTGACTTCTGAAAAACTGAACGTTGCCAGAGGATCCGCCAGAACAATATCAGAACAGGCTATCAGGCCGATCCCCCCGCCTCTGACGGCACCATGGACATATGTAATGGTGGGAATCAGCAAAGTATCAAGAAAATACATCATGAGTGAAAGAAGACGCGCATCTTCAAAATTTTCACTTTCCGTGAAATGGGAAGCCCGTTCCATCCAAGCAAGATCAGCACCGGCGCAAAAACTTTTTCCATTTCCGCTGATGACAAGGGCTCTGATCTCGGGAGCTTCTTGTAGTTTTTTAAGATGCTCGATGATTTTTTCAATCATGTGATTATTAAACGCATTGTGAACATCGGGGCGATTCAAGGTGAGCCGAGCAATCTTATCTTCATCAATGGTAAAAAGAACTTCGTCTTCCATAACTTACCTCCCTTATTTTTACGGCACCTTCTATTTTATAAAAATTTTTCTTTAAGATTTATTTAACTCTCTAAAATCGAAAAACGCCAAACTGACTCGCAGGAAAGGGAGCCTGAAGAGCCACGGAGAGACTCAAAGCTAAAACACGGCGTGTATCTTGAGGGTCAATAATCCCATCATCCCAGAGTCTGGCTGTGGCATAATAGGGATGACCTTGCGTTTCATATTGTTTGATGATTTTTTCTTTGAAGCTTCTTTCTTCTTCCGGAGAATCTTTTCGCACTTCGGCTAGAACATTGGCAGCTTGTTCTCCTCCCATGACGGAAATACGTGCGTTAGGCCACATCCATAAAAAGCGTGGGCTATAGGCTCTCCCACACATGCCATAATTCCCTGCGCCAAAACTCCCCCCAATAATAAGAGTGACTTTGGGAACCGCAGCACAAGCCACAGCTGTTACAAGTTTAGCGCCGTTTTTGGCGATGCCTTCATTTTCATATTTTTTCCCCACCATAAAACCACTGATGTTTTGAAGGAACAGAAGGGGAATTTTCCTCTGACAACAGAGTTGAATAAAGTGAGCCCCTTTAAGAGCAGATTCAGAAAACAAAATACCATTATTAGCTAAAATGCCAACGGGCATTCCCCAAAGGTGGGCAAAACCACACACAAGGGTGGAGCCATAGTTTTTCTTAAATTCTTCAAATTCACTTCCATCCACAAGGCGAGAAATCACTTCTCTGACATCATAAGGCTTATGGGGATGAGCAGGGATCACCCCATAAAGTTCTTCAGAATTAAAAAGGGGGTCTTGAGAAGCTTTCAGTGAAAAAGAAGATAATTTCTGTCTATTAAGGGTTGAGACAATGTCTCGGGTTATTCTCAAGGCATCGAGATCGTTTTCAGCGAGATGATCAGCAACGCCAGAGATTTTCGTATGAACATCAGCTCCGCCGAGCTCTTCTGCAGACACATCTTCTCCTGTTGCGGCTTTGACAAGAGGAGGCCCGCCTAGGAAAATTGTTCCCTGATTGCGGACAATGACCGTCTCATCCGCCATAGCAGGAACATAGGCCCCCCCTGCCGTACAAGATCCCATGACGACAGCGATTTGAGGGATTCCTTGAGCAGACATGCGGGCCTGGTTATAGAAAATGCGACCAAAATGATCTCTATCAGGAAAAACCTCATCTTGATAGGGAAGATAGGCTCCTCCCGAATCCACCAGATAAATACAGGGAAGACGATTAACTTCAGCAATTTCTTGGGCACGGAGGTGTTTTTTCACGGTCAAAGGATAATAAGTCCCGCCCTTAACTGTCGCATCATTGGCAACGAGGACACACTCTTGTCCCTTGATCTTTCCAATTCCTGCAATAAGGCCTGCGGAGGGAACGTGATTTTCGTAAATTCCATAAGCTGCCAGAGCGCCAATTTCCAGGAAAGGAGATCCTAGGTCAAGCACTTTTTCTATCCTTTCGCGAGGGAGAAGTTTTCCACGGGATTGATGTTTTTCTCGAGCCTTTTCTCCGCCTCCTTTTTCAATCTCTTTAAGTTTTTTCTTGAAATCTGCTACCAAAGATTCCATGTAACGTGCATTTTCTTGAAAAGCTTCTGAAGAAGGGACGATTGACGATTCTAAAACGGGCATATGACTTTTAAATCCGCTCTAGGGCCATCGCAGTGGCTTCCCCTCCCCCAATACAAAGGCTCGCGATCCCGCGTTTCAGTCCTCTTTTCTCAAGGGCATGGAGAAGGGTTACAAGGATTCGGGCACCTGAGGCTCCAATAGGGTGGCCCAGTGCACAGGCTCCTCCGTTTACATTAACTTTTGCAGGAGGAAGGTGGAGATCGGTAATAGAAGCCATGGCAACAACGGCAAAAGCTTCATTGATTTCAAAGAGATCCACATCTTCTATTTTCCATCCCAGTTTATCAAGGAGCTTTTGAATGGCCTGAACAGGAGCAGTTGTAAACCATTCTGGCTCTTGCGCATGGGACGCATACCCACAAATAAGAGCACGAGGTTTAAGTTTATGATGTCCTACATAGGAACGACTTGCAAGAACAAGAGCAGCTGCCCCATCACTGATGGAACTGGAATTGGCAACCGTAACGGTTCCTCCTTCTTCAAAAGCAGGTTTTAAGGTGGGAATACGGTCAATTTTAAATCGAAACGGACATTCATCTTGAGTCACATGAATGTTGGTCTTTCCCAGATCCACCCGAACAGGCGTAATTTCAGTTGCAAAGGCACCTTCATCAATAGCTTTTAAGGCCTTGAGATCAGAAGAAATGGCAAACTCATCTTGAGCTTCACGTGTAAATTTATATTTTCGAGCGGTTTTTTCAGCAAACTGTCCCATGTGGCTGTGATCATACGCATTTTCAAGTCCGTCGAACAGCATCTCATCAATGAGGTGTCCGTGACCCAAACGATAGCCACTGCGGGCCTTATCAAGTAAATAGGGCGCATTGCTCATGCTCTCCATTCCTCCAGCAACAGCCACATCAATATCTTTTAGCCGAATGTCGGACGCCGCCATCATGACGGTCTTCATTCCTGAGCCACAGACTTTGTTAACTGTTGCCGTTGGAGTGCTTGTAGGAATCCCTGCCCCAAGCGCTGCTTGGCGAGCGGGTGCTTGACCTAATCCTGCGGATAGAACACACCCCATCAAAACTTCTTCTACGTGAGAAGAGCTCACAGAAGCATCTTCAAGGGCGCCTCGGATGGCAATCGATCCTAGGTGCGTTGCCTTAACAGCAGAAAGTTCTCCTTGGAAAGCACCGAGAGGTGTGCGTTTTGCCCCTAAAATAACGACGTCTTCAGTCATGACTCTTCCTTATCTTGTTTCCTTAAAAATTTCTCGTCCAATCAACATCCGCCGAATCTCGGACGTCCCTGCTCCGATCTCATATAATTTCGCGTCTCTGAGAAGACGTCCTGTAGGGTAGTCGTTAATGTATCCATTCCCACCTAAACATTGAATGGCTTCCAGGGCCATTTGAGTGGCTTTTTCTGCGACATATAAGATGACACCAGCAGAATCCTTACGAGAGATTCGCTTTTGATCACAAGCAAGAGCGGTTGCATAAACATACGCCCGACAGGCGCATAGGTTTGTATACATATCCGCAAGTTTTCCTTGGATGAATTGAAATTCCCCAATAGGTTGATTAAATTGATGACGCTCATGCACATAAGGGATGACGATATCAAGGCAAGCTTGGAGGATACCTAAGGGCCCCCCCGACAAAATTACTCTTTCGTAATCAAGACCACTCATAAGAATTTGAGCCCCTTGATTAAGAGAACCCAGGACATTTTCTTGAGGGACGACGCAGTTCTCAAAGACAAGTTCACACGTCCCTGATCCTCGCATTCCTAATTTGTCAAGTTTTTGAGCTGTTGCAAATCCTTCCATTCCCTTTTCGATCAGAAAGGTCGTTATTCCTTTTGTTTCGGCTGTGGGATCTGTTTTCGCGTAAACCACGATAATATCGGCATAAGGTCCATTGGTAATCCACATTTTGGTTCCGTTAAGGATGTAGGCGTTTCCTTCTTTGCGAGCCGTTGTTCGCATGCTCATGACATCCGAGCCTGCGCCAACTTCACTCATAGCAAGGGCACCGATGTGTTCCCCCCTGATAAGCTTAGGGAGAAAACGCTGTTTTTGAGCAGCCGTTCCATGAAGGCGAATTTGATTGACACAAAGATTGGAATGGACGGCATAGCTTAACCCCACAGACGCTGAAGCCCGCGAGAGTTCTTCCACGGCAATGATGTGCTCCAGGTATCCCATGCCCGCACCACCATCTTGTGCTTCAACCGTAATACCGAGAAGACCTAAGTCTCCGAGTTTAGGCCAAAGATCGCGCGGGAATTCGTCTTTTTGATCAATTTCATGCGCTCGAGGAGCGATTTCTTTGACAGCAAAGTCATGCACTGTCTCTCGGACAGCTTCCGCAACGTCACCTAAAGCGAAGGGTAATTTTTGCACAAACTCTCCCTACCTTATATTTATCCTTATTATGGCATAAAAAAGAAAGGAAAACCAAAGATTTTATCAAATGGCCAATGATGAGCTTTATGCTATCTGATGGGGTTTAATGGCTCGCCCTAAGGTGATGGCATGCACTTCTTTGGCGCCCGCTTGTAATAAAACTTTTGAACAGGCATTAAGAGTAGCGCCTGTTGTAAAAACATCATCAACAAGCAGAATGGTTTTTTTCTGAAGTTGATTTTTTTTTGTGAGAGAAATCTTAAAGGCACGGTCAACATTTTTTTGCCGATCCTTTTTTGAGAGATGTCCTTGAGACGGCGTTCGATGTTTTCTAATCAGAAGAGAAGGCGCATAACTCCAATGATTAAGCCGTGCAATTTCCTGAGCTAATAGGGCTGCTTGATTATAGGTTCTCATAAAAAGTCGTGTCCAGTGAAGAGGGACGGGGATACAGAGAGGGTCCTTCATTTCGTCAAGGAACTGGGTCATCCATTTAGCAAAGAGAGGGCTTGAGTTGATCGTATCCGCATGTTTAAATTTTAAAATAAGATCCTTGCTTTCAGAAGTATAGGAAAACACAGACCGTGCCGTTTTGTAGTGAGGAGTCATGTGACTGCAAACCCCACAAAGGGCACCTTCTTCAATATCAAAATCAAAAGGAAAGCCGCAACAAGCACAGTAAGGTTTTGTAATAAAAGGAATCAAAGGCCAGCAAGAGGTACAAAGACCATCCGTACTTTCTACAATGGCACCACACTTCACACAACGGAGAGGGATCAAAAGATCCACAAACTTCTTAAAGAGAGAAGGGGTGACCGGCATATCGGAAAGCAGCTTCTAAAGTATTGCGTAAAAGAGAAGCAATCGTCATGGGTCCTACCCCCCCGGGAACAGGGGTAATGGCCCCTGCCCTTTTTCGGGCGGAGGAAAAATCCACATCTCCCACGACTTTCCCCGAAGAAAGTCGATTGATGCCTACATCAATGACGGTGGCTCCTTTTTGAATCCAATTCCCTTGAATAAAACGGGGAACGCCGATAGCTACAATCAAAATATCAGCTGTTTCACAAATAGAGGGTAGATTTTGAGTTTTTGAATGGGCCATCCAGACCGTGCACTCTTGCTGAAGCATGAGGAGAGCCATTGGTCGTCCAACAAGGATAGAGCATCCAACAATACCAACAGTGAGGCCTTCTAGGCGATTGTAAACGGTTTGAATAAGGGAAAGACAACCCAAAGGGGTACAAGCCGTAAATCCTCCCCCCGAACCTTGAAAAAGTTTCCCCACATTTAAAGGATGCAACCCATCAACGTCCTTTGAGGGGTCAATTAGAGACAGAAAGTAAAATTTATCAAGATGTTGGGGAAGAGGAAGTTGAAGAATAATTCCATGAATATGAGGCGTTTGATTAAGTTCTCTGATTTTGGCTTCTAATCTATTTGAGGAAATGTCACTCGGGAAAACATGTTCTTCAAAGTGGTATCCGAGTTCTTTTGCTTGAAGACCCTTCAACTGGACAAAAAGTTGACTTCCAGGATCATCCCCTACCCTGAGAGCGGCAAGACCAGGTTTTATCCCCGTTTCTTTTTCAAGACTCACAGCTAAAGGGGCGAGTTTCTTTTTAAGTTCCTCCGCAGCCTTACGGCCATCGATGATTTCAGACACCGCTCACCTTTAAGATAAGCTGACCGATGACCATTTGTAAAAACCATAAAAAAAGAATGAGGACGAGAGGGGAGAGGTCAAACCCCCCCATGATAGGAAGAAAACGACGAATTTTATTAAGGACAGGTTCGGTGGCACGATAGAGAAATTCCATAAGCGACATCACAAAATTATTGTTAGTATTCATCACCTGAAAATTCAAAAGCCAGCTTAGGATGACGCTCGCAATAACGATCCAAGAATAAATTCCTATCAGTGTGCTTAAGATCGTTAGCAAAGGAATGAGAATGATAGTCATCGGTTTACGTCCTTCCGAATTTCTAATGGTTCCCCTTAATATACAATTCTTAAAGATCAGATGCTATGATTTTTAGTGCTGAATTTTCTAAAGAAATCAAGTTAACTGAGAAAGAAAGGTTTTTGCAGGAACAATGGTTGGTTTTTGGAGAATAAAGCAATCTGCGTCTATATAAGGAAGGTCTATAGCAACTTGTAAGACATGAGGTGCGTTAAGTTGATTTTGAAAGAAAGCAAGATTGGGATTTAAAGGTTCCGATCCACTAGACTTTACCTCTACCATAAGCCATGGCTTTCCTTCTTTTGTTACAAGAAAATCCACTTCCTTTTGATCTTTTGTTCTCAAAAAATAAAGATCAAAATTTCCAAACCCACTATCGTTCCAAAAATGGAGGGCTTTGAGAAGATGAGAGGCTATAAAATTTTCATTTTTTTGGCCTTTCTCTTGAACTTGAGACCAATCCCACAAATAGATTTTAGGTTCTTTTAAAAGGCTACGGGTAACATTTTTTGACCAAGGGTGAATGGTAAAACAGAAATATAAAGATTCAAAAACGCTCATCCATCGTCGTATTGTTGTATCAGAAACACGTACTTTTTGAGAGAGTGTGTGGTAATTTGTCAGTTGACCAACCTGATGGATGAGAAGATTGGCAAGGACTTCCATTAAAGACAGTTCATGGATATTGGAGAAATCTCGAATATCCTCTTGAAAAAATTGTTTGTGACGTAAACTTTGCCATTTTCGGTAATATTGTTGATCTCCTTTAATAAATGGATCTGGAAACCCGCCAAAGGTTAAAAGAGTATCAAAAAGATCATCTGCAATCTTTTTGGGAGCTCCTATAATGTCATTACGTAAGGTAGGCCTTAAAAGTTCTCCAACAGAAAGAGGGTGGACTCTATAAAGAAAATAGCGCCCCATAAGACTATCCCCCCCTTTCCTAAAAACATCGAGACGCGCACTTCCTGTAACCAAAGTTCGAAGTTGATCTCGATAAGTGTCAATAAATCCTTTAAGAAACGTTTTCCAATCTTTGTATTTATGAATTTCATCAAAACAAATAACGGGTTTCTGTTCCGTCAGCGTATTCACAGGAAGGCCCTCAACAACAGCATTAGGGCCGTTTAAAATAAGCTGACGATGATCAAGATTATCCCAATTGAGATATTTGGAATACGGAGCTTCACGCAAATACTCTTTTGCAATAGTGGTCTTCCCCACTTGGCGGGGGCCGGATAAAAAAAGAGCTTGCGTGTTGTTGTCAAAATGTTCTTCTGTGCCTTTAAGATAAATTCTTTCCACTTTTTCAGCCTTTTAATTCCGACTATTCCAGCGCCCATGTTGGAATAGTCGCGACCATTCCAACTTATTGTACAAAAAAGTCGGTATCTTTCCAAGGATGTTGTTTTTTATAGGCTATGCGGGTGCGCCAATCACCAATGTGAAGTTCGAGTTGATAACCGTCAGGATCAAGGAAATAAAGGGACTCTCCTTCTGAAATATTTTCCTTCCACAAGTGTACATGAGCTTCTTTGAGGCGGGCTACCATAGGGGAGAAATTTTCTGGAGAAATAGAAAAGGCAATGTGAGTATACCCCTTTCCGGGCGATGCATTTGCGTCTTCAAAAAGACAAAACCAGAGATCTCCTGCTAAAAAATAGGCGCCCTGTGGCCAACGGCACAAAGGTTTGAATCCTAGGACATTTTTATAAAAACCAAAGGACAGAGATAAATGACGGACGGCTAAATTAATGTGATTGAGACCTGTGATCATGAAGTTTCTTCTCTCGCTCTTTGCGTAAAAAATCCAACTGCTTCTCATCTAAATTAAAGCCAACATAAACACTCACTTCTTTATTTGCAGGCATTCTTTCTTGAAGACGGACAAAATCGACCTTCGTTGTTTGCTTTTCTTCAAAATTAACTTTTAGATCGTGGTCTGAGCGAGAAAGGACATTTCCAGCCTTATCCACAACAGCAACAAAATAAGAGGGAGTAAATGAGAACGCATGATGAAAATGGGAAAGAGGTCTTAAACTCGTCATTCGTAGTCGAAAGTTCATTATAATTTGATTTCCATCGGGGGCGCATTCGGGCGTAAGACTGTCCATTTCTGTACGAATAGGGATCCCTTTGAAAAAATTTAAACTCTTGGAAAATTCGGCTAGAATGGCTGTCTTAGGGCATGAAATTCTTTCAGAAGTAAAAGAAGTACATCCTCCCAGAAAAGAACAAAGAAGAAAACTGAAGAGTCGTTTCATAGGTTCACACTCTTATGACTTCCATCGCAAAAAGGAGGATTTTTCGTTTGCTTGCATCCGCAAAGCCATATTTTTCCTGTGATTTCTGCGGTAAAACAATGAGACTTAAGGCCTGATCCTTTATGGGCGCCGTCACAAAAAGGCTGTTTTTGGCTAAGTCCACAGGTACACCAAAAATATTTCTGACCTTCTTCAGTATCTATCTCATAAGGGGCCGCTTGGGCACAATGGGGAACAGTCATCTCAATCTCCTTTGTATGGCTTTAACTTAACTAAGGATGAAGCTCTCGACAAGATCGATTCATTTGTGGCACCTTCCTTGAAGAGAGGAGCCAGTATGGGAGAGAGAATTGAAATTTATACAGATGGCGCTTGTCAGGGCAATCCAGGTCCGGGAGGATGGGGAGTTCTTTTACGGTATAAAGGGATGGAAAAAGAACTGTCCGGGTTTAATCCCACAACGACAAATAATCGGATGGAACTACAAGCTGCAATTGAAGGGCTCAAGGCCTTAAAGAAATCTGTAGAGGCGGATTTGTATACGGACAGTCAATATCTTCGGGAAGGAGTGACAAAATGGATTTTTCAATGGAAAAAAAACAACTGGCGTCTCTCCACTAAAAAGCCTGTTAAAAATCAAGATTTATGGGAACAACTAGATGCACTTATACAAATTCATCGTATTGAGTGGCATTGGGTACGAGGGCATGATGGCCATCTCGAAAATGAGAGAGCGGACGCTCTTGCTCGGCAAGCGATCAAAGACGCTTTAAAATCTCCTCGACACCGTTGAGAGTGGAAGAGGCCCCTCTGTTTGTAGGGAGTGAAATCCTACCTTTTCAAAAGCTTCTTGCAGAATACCTATGGTGAGGATTTCAGGTAAAGCTATTCCTTTTTGATTTTGGGGGCCAAAAACAATATTAAAAGGAATGCCATACCGACCATGTTCATGGAGAAAATCTGTGATTCTTGGGTTTTGTTTTGTCCAATCGGCGCGCATCGCAATGACATTGGGAGAGGCTAACAAATTTGTAATTTGAGGGTCCCTTAAGACTAAGGTTTTGTTGACCGCGCATGTGACGCACCATTCAGCCGTCACATCGATGAAAACAATCTTCCCTTGGTTTATAAAAATATCGATAGCGTCAGGTTCAAAAGGTTGCCAAATGTCCAGGGTGGGCGAGGCGTGAGCGATTTTAAGAGCAGGGTCAGCTTTTTTTTGATGAGGAATAATCCAGGGAAGACTCCACGCTATGAGGAAGAGGGGACCCGAAAAGATCCAAGCTTTCAGGGAAGGCTTTTTATGGTGCTTAATCCAAAAAAGAGAAAGGGCGATAAGAGAGATAAAGGTACTTAAAACCAAAACCCAAAGGGAAAGATGAAAGCTAAGAATCCATCCAATCCAAAGAGCCGTGAGAGCGAGAATAAGGCCGAGGATTTTTTGGATCCATACCATCCAAGCCCCTGGTTTGGGAAGATAGATAAAACGTTGAGGAAGAGAACCAATAAGAAAGTAGGGGAAGGCGAATCCCAAACCTAAAAAAAGAAAAACCAAAAAAATGTCCCCCATATCTCTCGCTAAGGCGAAACTGAGTGCCGTTCCCACAAAAGGAGCTGAACAAGGGGTGGCAAGAAGAGTTGCGAAAACCCCTGAAAGAAAATCTTTGATCTTACCTTTTCCTTCATGAGTGATAAGCCAACTGCCAAGTCCTGAGGGAAGATCGATTTCAAAAATACCCCAAAGGCTGGCTGAAAAAGCCACAAGAACAAGAAAAACAAAAAGCAAAAAATGGGGATTTTGAAAATGAATCCCCCATCCGAAAGCTTCTCCTGATTCTTTTAAAGCAACGGTTAAAAGAGCCAGAAAGAAAAAAGAAGCCAAAATTCCAAGGCCTGTGATGAAAAAGCCCTGTTTAGCGTGAGCAACATGGCTCTTTTTGGATTGTTTTATGAGGGACATGATTTTAAGAGACAAGACCGGCAAGACACAAGGCATAAAGTTTAAAATGAAGCCTCCTAAGAGGGCGATTGTGAGAAGACTTAAAAGAGAAAGACCTTCGTAAGAATTTTCCCATTTTTTGACAGCCTTAAAAACTTGATCACCCTTTTCACCTGGATGAAGGGTAATCGAGAGCGTCTCTTCAACGGGAATACAAAGGGAAGAACAGGCCAAAAAAGAAACTTTTAAATGAAGAGTAATAGGCTTACCTTTTTGAAAAGGAAGAAGTTCCAAGGGAATAAGTGTGTCTCCTTCATATACATAAGAAAGTTGCCCCTGAACTTTTGTTTTGTGAGCAACGGGCCATAGAATATTCGCCCTCTTCAAATTTGGTGAATTTTCCCATGTGATTTTGGGTTCAAACCCAGCTCCCTCTTCACCTTGTGGATTGGGCGCATAGACATGCCAATTTGAGGGAATGGTTAACAAAATCCCCGCAAGAACGTGATTTCCTTTGGCGCCTCCAGGCAAGAGTTTAAGTTCAACAGGCGCCTTCTCTACCGCATAAAGAGCCGGGATAAGGACAAGTAAACAAAACAGCCCTTTTGCGAGGCGATTAAAGAGAATTTTCATAAAATCCCGCATTTGTAATAAACTTTTAACCCATCTTATGGCATAAATATAATATGACAGAAGAAACAATATCAAAACAAGAACTTTCAGGTTATTTAACAGGTCAGTTTTTGTTAGCGATGCCCCATATGCAAGATCCACGCTTTGAAAAGGCCGTGATTTATATTTGTGGTCATGACACGAATGGAGCCATGGGCCTTGTTGTTAATAAGCCTTTAGGAGATTTAACCCTTAAAGGTCTTTTAGAATATTTAAATCTTCCCCAAGACTCGATGAAACGAGATTTGCCTATTTACTTCGGAGGCCCTATCGATACAGGGCGTGGATTTGTTCTCCATTCCGATGATTTTACCCATCCTGGTACCGTTCCTTTAGGGAACCATGTTTCTCTTACGGCTACGATTGATGTGCTTAAATCAATTGCTGAAGGAGATGGTCCCCAAGAGTGTCTTCTGGCAATGGGATACGTTGGATGGGGGGCGGGTCAACTTGATTCTGAGCTGCATAGTAATCGATGGCTTCAAGTTGAGGCAGATCCTGAAATCCTTTTTCATGTCTCTATTGAAAAAAGATGGGAACAAGCGATTGCTAAATTGGGCGTTACACCCGAAACCCTTTCAGAAGAATTCGGACAAGCTTGATTGATATAGAAACGGTTGTAAAAGATCTCTTTCTCAATCCCCTCTTTCTTCAGAAGGTAGATGTTGACTTCGCAGGGTTTTCCTTAACTTGGGAGTAGTATCCCTATTTAAGGTTTCGAGGATTTTATCCTCCAATCCATCGACTGCTTCTAAGTTGGGTAAATTGACAAAAGAGATATTCTTGAGTTCGGGGAAAGCTCCTTTAAAGATAATGCGCTTAAGACGAGGAACATCTTTTAAGTCAAGCGTTGAAAATTTAGCAAGATTTTCTAACTCTATTTCTTGAACCGCTGAATCGTAAATTATTAAACTTTTAAGCTCAGGTGCATCCTTTAAAACTACCTTTTCAAGGCTCGAAAGAGTACTGAGCTTAACGCTTTTAACACGTAAGCCTGTTAAATTGAGAGTTTTCAGTTTTGTCAGATTTTCGAAAACAATCTCATCGTCCAGCAGAAATAGGAGGGAGGACAAATTAAGCTCTTCAAGGCTCAAAAGGGTATTCACGAATTTAATGGAGTTGACCCGTGACCCCGACAAACTGAATTTTTTTAATTGAGTTAAATTTTCTAGAAAAATCTCCTTAAGCTGTGGGGTTAGACGTAAATCAAGCTCTTCAAGACCAAGGGTATTCAGCGTAATGGTTTTGATAACTGATCCGTTCAAATTGAGTTTTTTTAATTGAATCAGCTTTTCTAGAACCAGCTTATCAAGACCTGTAGTGTCTCTTAAATCAAGTTCTTGAAGGCCCGAAAGGATATTCACACCTTCAATGGCGGTGACCCCTGATTTCCATAAAGAGAGCTTTTTTAAGCAGGTCAGATTTTCTACGGAAAGCTTCTCAAGAGACTCGGTGAAATTTAAATTAAGCTCTTGCAGGTTTTTGAAAATATTCAGTCCTGTGAAGTTTGAAATATTATATTCAGTAAATAGATGTGTAATATGAGAAAACAAAGGAGAAAGTGCGGAATCGTCGAGTTGTGCATCCATACTCACATAAAATCCTTTGACTATTTCAGAAACAATAGGTTGAAGCTCATCGATTTTCATTAACTCCACAACTATGGGCGTTGCTTTCTGAGCCACTTCTTCATTTTCCGACGGGATGTCTCGGAGGATATTTTCTAAGATAGGGTGTAGGTTCTCTGAAAGAAGGGGCTTCGCTTCCTCTTGGTAATAGCGGTGAATTTTCTCTAAAGCCTTTATGCGCGCATTATTATCGGTAAGAAACCCCCCAAAAAGATCATAAAGGCGAAATTGAGATTTCTTGATGTTTGGTTTTAACAGCCATAAAGTTTCCTCTGCGGTTCCGTCTTTTACAGTTGTCGGATGGGTCTTCAGTTCTTCACCATAATCTACGCTCTTCTTGGCGTCAGGTACTTGAAGCTCTTTCACATCGCTATGCTTTCCAACAGAAGCATAAAAGATAAAAGAAAACAGAGCTTTGTTCGACTTCTTATCCTTGGCTGTAATTTTAAGATTGCCTGAAAAGTCATCTCCCTCTTTCTGAAGTCTCGAGAGATCAAATTCATATCGCCGCGTGGGATTCACGGTTTCAAAGAGCGTCGTCAACGATTCTTCAAGCCATTTCTTTTGAGTCCCTATCCCTTCATTTTTTGGGAACGCTTTGATTTCTAATCCAAAGATTTTCCGAAAAGCGTGGATCAAGTTAACAATACCGGGATCAAGTTCATAAGTGCCTTTCAGATACCTAATTTCTGGAAGATCCCCCTCTTTATTTAAGTCTCCTGGGACCCGACCCCATGAGGATCGCATATCAATGTCACCCGCATTAGAGAGGAGGGGAAGTTGTTTATCGTAAAATTCTTCGAAATTTTTGAAATAAGAATTATCTTCTTTTATATGTTGTTTAAGATGACTCAGGTCGAACTGCCGGGTTTCTTCATTAAAAAGGAGAAGGTTCATAAGGTGACGCGCTGCGGTTTCCGCACAATCCGCAAAGGGTTTCGCCTCCCTATCATCTTTTCCAGACTCTCCCACTCACGCTGATAGGGCCGTGCATTGCCATTACTGATGAGGGGAATCCCAGGCTTATAAGGGATGTTCATGCGAAAAATATCCGCATTTGCGAGAGCCCAAACATCGTCCGCGTTATAAGGATTTTCCTTATGTGCGATACTCTCGAGTTCTTCCTCTTTCAGAAGATCGTCTTTCTGAGGAATGGCCTCTTTATTGACGATGTCAGGACTCATTCCTGTCAAAAGAATCCGAATATCTTCTTGAGTTGAGAATTTCTCGCAGAAAAAAGCATTAATAACTTGCTCCGTCATATATTTGGGGTAGGGATCTGTGGATTCCTTCTCTATGGAGTCCCTAATGGATCTTAAAATCAAATTGACTTTTGTTCTCAGATTGGGAAGAGATTTATCATCTGACTTTAGCCCAAAAGTGGGAAGAATAACTTTATTAGTGTATGTGAAGAGATCCTTATCGGTTTTGATTTTCTTGTTTCGCACATCGTGAGCGAAATTAAGCAGAAGAGCTACGGTGCTTGGGCTTTCAATTCGTTTTCCAAAGTTATCGTCGGTTGTTGTTTCAATATTTAAAGCCCCAGAGGGGGAAGGAAATAGGACGATAATAAGACGAGAAAGCCCATCTTGCCCTTTATCATAAACGTATTCTCTCTTTCCATTTATAATCGTCGGCGTTACGTTGCCGTAAAATCGAAGGTTATAAATCCATCCTGAAAGCAAGGCTGCTTCACCAAAGGTTGGTGAATTAAATTCTTGCCCTTTTTTAAAATTCTTTGTAATTCCCTTAATCGCTATAATCGGAATACGGGCTTCCGCTTGGGGATTCATCATCAAAGCGAATAAAAGAGAAAGGGAAGACAAACGAACCAAATTCTTTTTTAACATCACATGCCGCCATAAATATAATTAAAAAAATAATAACATCATA
>CALBSK010000012.1 GCA_937967795.1 uncultured Alphaproteobacteria bacterium
GTTTACGGCGTGGACTACCAGGGTATCTAATCCTGTTTGCTCCCCACGCTTTCGCGCCTCAGCGTCAGTTGCGAGCCAGAAAGTCGCCTTCGCCACGGGTGTTCTTCCTAATATCTACGAATTTCACCTCTACACTAGGAATTCCACTTTCCTCTCTCGCACTCAAGTCTTCCAGTCTGAAACGCACCTCCTGGGTTAAGCCCAGGGCTTTCACGCCTCACTTAAAAAACCGCCTACGCGCCCTTTACGCCCAGTCATTCCGAACAACGCTAGCCCCCTCCGTCTTACCGCGGCTGCTGGCACGGAGTTAGCCGGGGCTTCTTCTCCTGCTACCGTCATTATCTTCACAGGTGAAAGAACTTTACAACCCTAAGGCCTTCTTCATTCACGCGGCATTGCTGGATCAGGGTTTCCCCCATTGTCCAATATTCCCCACTGCTGCCTCCCGTAGGAGTCTGGGCCGTGTCTCAGTCCCAGTGTGGCTGATCATCCTCTCAGACCAGCTACAGATCATTGGCTTGGTAGGCCTTTACCCCACCAACTACCTAATCTGACGCGGGCTCCTCTTCTCGCGACCTTAGGTCACTTTCAGTTATTGGCAATTAGAATAAAACTTCATCTTACGAAGCTTTATGTTTCCTTTAAAAACTTTTTTCTAATTACTAACAACTGAAAGACAAAAGGCCTTTCCTCCGTAGAGCTTATGCGGTATTAGCTGAAGTTTCCCTCAGTTATCCCCCACAAGAAGGCAGATTCCCACGCGTTACTCACCCGTTTGCTACTCAGCAATAGAGCCGAAGCCCTATTCTGCGTTCAACTTGCATGTGTTAAGCATGCCGCCAGCGTTCGTTCTGAGCCAGGATCAAACTCTCAAGTTCATCTCGGAGCTTCATCAAGATCAATATTTATTAAAACTGATGCTTGGTTTCTTGCCCCAAATGTCCAGAGTTTATCCATTGCTTTAAAATTTTAAATTTTAAAGCTTTTAAATACTCTTTAAATTAACGAGTCATTCTTTAAAACGCTTGGCATTTCAGAAATCATTAAGAATCAAGTGATTCTTTTTAATTTCTGATTTGCTTGATATGCGGATTATAAAACAGCTCGTCGTGCAAGCCGCTTCCCGCATATCCCTTCTCTATTTTTACTTTTCAATGAGCATGGATTGGACTCATAACTAAGCCCCTTCCCTTTTATATAGCGACTGAAAGTTTAAAGAACAAGTTCCCTTTGCTTTTTGGTTCGCTTCGGTTCGATCCTTATACGCATCGCTTAGTCCCCCGTCAACACAAATTTTAAAAAAATTGACCGTCTTTTAACAAAAGGGATAAAGAGAAGGGTAGAAAGGCAAGCCTACCCCTCTCTCAAGAGTTTATTTTGGATGCACAAGATCCCAGAAATCATTCTCATAGGGGGATTCATTAGTATCTATCTCACCTTGAAATCCTTGAAGAATTTTTTCTGCCAGTTGAGGATTTTCGTTCACCACACGCAAATACGAGAGCGCTGTTTTTGGATTATTCATCAGAGAAAACTTTTCCCCCACTTTTAAGGTCTCGTCTTTAAAGCATTGGAGGAATTTCAAGACAGACAAATCCGCGGTCCATGACGTGCTTATATCGATTAGGCGATGGGTTTGAGCAAATTCTATTCTATCCTCTTTTAAGTTAAGTTTATCCAGTTTTTTAAGAAATTCTATTATGTTCCTACGTGCTTGACCTTCCTCCCCTAGTGGAAGATTTTCGTTAGAAGAAAACTTTACACCCTGTGAAGAATCGGGCTTATCGGTTTTTTGATCAAGGAGTTTAAAACCCCAGGCCTGTTTTATAGCTAAACCAAGCTCGCTAATCTCGTCTAAAGCTATATCTATTAACGTATGGTTTGAAAGAATACCGCAATCTTTAAAAAGCCTGAGGATGTCATTGCTTTGCATCTGCAAAGATGATGCTTTCTTTTCCAGAATTTTAAGAGAGTCAATAATGTTTTTTTCCTTTTTATATGAATTCATATAAGGTTGTAGGTTTATGAGTTTAAACTCTCCAGCAAGTTTTACAGCTGCTTCCAATGTATCGTCCTGTTGCAGCTCCTTGATAAACAAAAGAGTATGAATAATATTTTTAATCAGAATCATATCGTGATTCATACTGCTAGAAGTAATCAGGTGTTTTGCAAGATGAACTTCGTTTTCACTCACTTCGTTTAAATGGAGTAACGCATTCTCGAGCGCTTGCCCTCGAAATCTCGGCTCTTGTAGGAGGGAGAAAATATTTGCGAGAGCATAGAGAGTATTTTTAAAGCTATTCTCTTCTTTTTGTTCCGAAAAAGCGGAGAGACATCTCTTAAAAGTTCTTGGATCACGAGGAAAAAAATCTTGGGTGCGAAGGAGTTTTCTCACCTTATCCTCATTACTGTCAGGTTCATCAATATAGAACTCTGCATCAGGTATAAAATTTTGAGAAAAGTTGAGCGCATCAGAAAAAATATCTACAAGACTCAGGCCTTCTTCTCGATCTAAAGCCTCTTTATGGTAATTTTTAACCCGCTTTGCAAAGTTATCAATTTACCATTCTGATAAATTATGCTTGGAAAATACGCCGGATGAATACGCAACTAAGTGACCAAACTGAGGAACAATGTTTTGATCTACATATTCCTTTGTTTTCCTACGATTTAGAAAAGAGGCTGCTCGTTGGGGATCTTCTTCCATCCCATAAACAACGGAAGAAGCTGTAGTCACCATAAGTAGAAAGGCTAAAGCCGCAGAATTAAATTTTTGAAGTTTCATCATTTTTACCATCCTATATTAAGAAATTGCTACAATTCATATAAAGCCCTTTTTTGTGTTTTCACCAAATAGCCAAAAGTAAAGTAAAATTTTTTACATTAAACTTAATATAATAATATTTACATTTTTTTTCAATAGATAAATTATTTTTAAGAAGATTGCGCGAAAGATAGACGTAAGTCCTTTCTCCCTTTTGGTTGGGTATAGTTCAAAAACATTTATTGCATTTTGAAATTTCTAGATGGCCCTACCCCATTTTCATGGGGCTTGGAACGAAGATCGCGTGAAATCACATGGAGCCCCAACAGGATCCAGAACCTGAGAGGATTTTGACAAGGACTAAATTATGCCGCTAAAGCGACTTGAGCCTGGTCAACAATTATTTTAAAGGCTGCGGGCTCACGTACAGCAAGATCAGCTAACACTTTCCGATCGATTTCAATCCCCGCCTTGGCAAGGCCGTTGACAAATCGTGAATAAGTTAAACCATGTTCCCGCACACCGGCATTAATCCGTTGAATCCAGAGGGAACGGAAGTCACGTTTTCTATTCCGACGATCTCGATAAGCATATTGAAGGGCTTTTTCAACACGCTGAAGGGCGATACGATAACAACTTTTAGAACGGCCCCGATAGCCTTTCGCAAGCTTCAGGACTTTTTTGTGACGAGCATGAGTGGTTGTACCACGTTTAATATGGGCCATAATTCAATTCTCCTAAATACCATAAGGCATAAAACGACGAATAATTTTAGCATCGCATTCTTTCATAATTGCGGTGCCGCGAGCTGTTCGCCTGACTTCAGGTGAAAGTTTTCTCATTCCATGTCGTTTTTTGGCTTGACCCATAATGACCTTACCAGTCGCCGTTAAGCGAAAGCGCTTTTTCACGCTGCTTTTGGTTTTTAACTTGGGCATTTTCTTACTCTTTCAAAAATATATTAAATTGATAATACGTTCTAGGTCGGCATGCCCGGGTCTTCCCCTCGCCTAGCTAGGACCAGAGCGGTTTATAACAGAAAGCTCTTTACGATGCAAGAATTATTCAGCTTCAAATTCCTCTTATGAAAGAGTAATACCAAAATATTGTTGAATCAAATCATAAGTTTCACGGCTCTCCCAATCAAAGCCACCTTCTATTCGCCCCACTTCCTTACCTTGGGCATCAATAAAGATAGATGTGGGAAGCCCTCTCCCGCTGAAAGCATCCAACAGATGGCCCGTTGATTCTATATAGATGGGAAGATTTTTATAACCATTCCGGGCATAAAAAGCCCTAATGGTTGAGATACCCCCTCTATCTTGAGAAATGGCGAGAACTTCTCCGCCTTTTTCTTTAAATTTTTCAGCAAACCTATTTAAGCTTCCCATTTTTTTAACACATACAGGGCACCATGTTGCCCAAAGATTGACAATAATAGGTTTTCCTTTGAATTGATCAAGATTTAACTGATTTTGGTTTTGATCCAAAAAAGGAATCTCATAGGCGCTCATAGAAGAATTTGAGGGAAGGAGCGCGGCTTGAACACAACAAAGATTGTACCAAATCCCCAGGCCTATAAAGAATATCACAACGAAACCGGTGATAATTAGATTGTCTTTCTTTTTCCAAAAGGACATGATATCTCCTCTATTGCTGTATTAATAATTGATCGTATGACAAACTTTCACGAGATTCAAGATGAAGACTTTTAAAATGGTTCTTTTTTCTTTAATACCCTTCAGCCTCTTCTTAAGTGGTTGTGGCTTAAAAAGCTCTCCTAAACCTACAGGAAGTTCAGAAGTTCCCTATCCTCGCACGCCCTACCCTAGAGCGGAATAAGTAGAATTCTTATCCAAACTAAAGTTTCCTACTTCGGGGATGCGGAGAAGAGAAAGAAGTCCCCCGTTTCGGGATTTCTGGCACTAACCGAATCATGACCTGGCTTTTGGGATAGGCTTTCAGCACTTCAGCTTCAACTTCAGCGGCTATTTGATCTGCTTTACGAAGGGGAAGTTCTGGATTTATAACAAGATGGAGTTGAAAGAATTGCTGGAGTCCAGAACTGCGCGTCCTTAGATCTCTTACGTCTACCACTTCAGGATGAGACCTGATGATGGTCAAAATTTTCATCCGCTCCTCACCATCCAGTTCTCGATCCATCAGGACATTAAAGGCTTGTGTCATAATGTGCCAGGCACTCCAAAAAATATAGCCTCCAATGAGTACACCAAAAAGAGGATCAATTTTTTTCCAATGGAAAAATTCAGCAGAAAATAAGGAAACAATGACTGCCACATTAATTAAAAGGTCTGATTTATAATGAAGCATATCTGCGAAAATGGCATTAGACCCCGTCTTCTTTACCACATATCGTTGGTAGGCCACTAAGAAGAGAGTAATGACGATGGCTATCCCCATAACCGCAAGCCCAATTTCTGTCGATTCAATATGTTGGGGGCTTGAAAGGCGATCATAGGCTTCATGTAATAGCCACAGGGAGGATCCTCCAATAAAAAGAGCTTGGCCCAAAGCTGCTAAAGATTCCGCTTTCCCATGACCAAAACGATGCTCTGCATCAGCCGGCTTTAAGGCGTGATAAACAGCAACCATATTAATGAACGAAGCAAAAGCATCTAAAAGAGAGTCAATAAGAGAGGCCTGAAGACTTACAGAATGGGTTACCCACCACCCAAAGAATTTTATCAGAATTAAAAGGGCAGCAACGCTGACAGATGCATAGGTTGCACGTCTAATAATTCGTCTCTCACGAGGATCAATTACACTCATATTCTTATAAAGCCCCTTTTTTCAAACCCAAGGTACATGATTCTTTCCATTGATCAAGAGCGATATTCCGTTTAGTATTTTATCCCTAGGGCTTGTTAGGTTTAAGCCTTAGAAATTAGGTAAGTTTAATAAAGGAAATAGATATGAAGACGAAAGTTATTGCCTGCTCTCTTGTTTTAGCCTGTTTCGCAACGGGATGCGAAAATCCAAAACAAACTATTGGAGCCCTCGGAGGCGGGGCCTTAGGTGGCTATGCAGGATCTACCATTGGGAAAGGTCGTGGTCGCGTGGTTTCCACAGCTGTGGGCGCTGTGCTGGGCGCGCTCGGAGGTGGATACATTGGCGGACAACTTGATCGCGCTGACAAAGAACGAGCTGAACGCACAAATCAAAGTGCTCTGGAAAGTAGCCCTGTTGGAAAAACAGCACAGTGGAAAAATCCCGATACAGGCAACTACGGTTCTATTACACCTACACGTACCTATGAAAGCAAAGGCCAATACTGCCGCGAATTCACGCAGACCATTACAGTCGGTGGCAAAACTCAACAAGCCTATGGTACAGCCTGCCGCCAACCAGACGGTGCGTGGCAAATCGTAGGAAATTAAAATAAATTGGCAACGGTTTCTGTTATAAGTTCTCTTGTTTCGCTGTTTCATCCTCTGTGTATGCAACAGTGAAACAATTTTTCTTTTTGACTCGACAAGGAAGATGAGATTAAGAAGAAGGGGAAATAATGTTGACTTTTTAATTAAAATTTGTTAGAGAAGGTATAGTTTTTTCTTACGAGGAATCCTATGCCCGAAGTTTTAATTGCTGGCCCTGTAGGGCGCATTGAAGCGCGCTATCATCAGGGAACTAGCCGAAATGCACCCATTGCGATTGTACTCCACCCCCATCCTGAACATGGGGGAACAATGAATAATAAAATAACCTACGCCCTTTTTCGTTCTTTTGCGGATCAGGGATTTAATACTCTTCGTTTTAATTTTCGAGGGGTTGGCCGTTCCGAGGGTAAGTTTGATCACGGGGAAGGAGAGTTGAGTGATGCAGCAGCATGCCTTGATTGGCTTCAAGTTCAAAATCCAGAGCCCCGACAATGTTGGGTAGCGGGCTTTTCTTTTGGAGCGTGGATATGTATGCAGCTTTTAATGCGTCGTCCTGAGCTTGACGGGTTTATTGCCGTTGCTCCTCCTGCAAATATGTATGATTTTACTTTTTTAGCTCCTTGTCCTGTCTCCGGAATGATTATTCAAGGAGCTAAAGATGAAATTGTTCCTAAAGAATCTGTTATGAAATTATCTGCAAGGCTTACTGCCCAGCTTGCAGTCCAGCGAAGCCGTCACATTGATTATCGTGTTATTCCCGAAGCCGATCATTTCTTTGCAAATGAAATTCCTACATTAACTGCTCACGTTCATGAGTATTTGCAAACCGTTCTTAATCCTATGCCCAAAGTGGTGAATGGATAAAAGATTTATCTCATGCCCTTTCATTTTTATTTTGTTAAAACAAAACAGCGTTTCTCACGGTCAAAAGCAACTTCTCTAAATCCTCTTGCCGTGTAATAAGGAATAGCTTTTTCCAACGCTTTGAGAATAAATGCTTCTTTACGAGCGGGAGT
>CALBSK010000013.1 GCA_937967795.1 uncultured Alphaproteobacteria bacterium
CCCCCCGAAAGAGTTTACCCCCCCTGCCAATCAAAACGCCCGCAAAGTTCGGCTTTCTAATCAGAACAAAGCTCAACCGCAAGGAAAGACCACGCCTGGGGTCAAGAAGACGAAACCCGCCCTTAAGGTGATCAAAGGAACCGAGAGAAAACCCACACCTCAAAGAGCTCCTTCTGCCTTCAACCAAAAGGTTGCCGAAAAACTGAAGCAGGGCCCCAAAAAAGCACCGACACCTACAACGACCACTCAGTCAGTACCTAAGGCTGTGAATGGAGGAATGGGGAATAAACCCGCTGCGCAGCCGAATGCCCCTCAAACACAACGTCCGATTTCTAATCTTGTAGACGCTAAAGTAAAAGTACTTCCTGCCTTGGACGCGCCTAAGATGGCAGATCACCATATTTTTCCTCAACAATTTAGAAAATTTTTTGAAAAAAGAAATATTAATATTGATGAATTTACTGTTTCTGTTGGAGAAACTACTCATCTTAAAGGGCTTCATGGAAAAGGTAATGCAGGCCTTCCGGGAAAATGGAATAAAAAATGGCTTTCCTTTATTGAAAAAAATCCGGATGCTACTGCTAAAGAAATTTATCAGTTTGGGGGTGAGCTTATGGATGAATATAAGCTTAGCCATATAAATCTACATGGATACAAAAAATGAGCGACATAAAAAAAATACCTCCTTTCAAATTAGTTGCAGAACCAATGGATGAAGAAGCTCAAACTCTTCCTAAATTTAAATGGGCACCTGATGGAGTAGGAACTCGGCACCAATTAGGTGGAACACCAGAATTTATACAGCAAGAAAACTGGCCTAAATGCTCTTCATGTTCTAAAATTATGACCTTTTATGCACAACTGGATTCAATCAATGATGAGTTTCAAATAGCGGATTGTGGGATGATTTATGTTTTTATATGTTTTGATTGTAATGAAACAACTTCTATCATTCAATCATATTAGATCACAATAACCTATTTTATTAAAAACAATAGGTTGCCTTCTTGAAGACAGAAATGGGGTAGTTTAAATCTCTCATGAAAAAACTCCTCTCCCTCCTCACCCTTATTGCTTTTGTTTTTAACCTCCTGCCCGGGTTCCACGAAACCCAGCTATGTAAAGCTTCATCACCTTCTTCTACCCAAGGATGGGAAGAAGA
>CALBSK010000014.1 GCA_937967795.1 uncultured Alphaproteobacteria bacterium
TTGACCGTCCTAAATCCTGAAGAGCCTTGGTAGGGTCTCCGTTATGGGCATGGAGGTTTTGAGGAGGTTTTGGAGAAGAAGAGATCTCGTCTTCTAGGGAAAGGAGAAAAGGGTGCGCAGTCTTACATAGTGCGGGTGTACTGAACCCGGGCAAGAGAGTGAAGATAAAGGAAATGAGGGTGAGGAAGGAGAGGAGTTTTTTCATGAGATAGAGCTAATTTAAGTAGAAGAAAACTAAATTATTCCATTTACTTTTAATTCTTCTACCCACTCTTCTCCCCCAAATTCCTGCGCCCTGTTACCAAATAAATAATTACATATAAGGTCTTCAAGGGAAGAAGCCACTTTTAAAATTTCTCCTCCATCAGTATCTAATGAATAAATAATTCCATTTATATTTTCTATATACATAAAACCCATAGGGTCAGATCCGATCACAATTCCACCTTTGATCGAAGGTGGTAAGAGCTCTTGATTATTTCGCAAGCAATCTAACGTATCATCAGGTTCATTACATCCATACAGCCTAATAACATCAAGGTCGATCCCATTCCATTTATTTAATAAATTTTTATATTGCTCAGATAGACTACGCTTAAGAAATCTTTCTTCCTTCGTCATTTCTTCTTTCGAAGCTCCACTTGAGGGAACTACAGTTAGTCCTTTACTTAAAAGTTTGGAATTTAAAACCTGCTCTATCTTATTTATCATATTCATCTTAAAGCTAACTCTCTTTTTTTATGATTTTAACTTTTATTTTTTTTCCTTTAGGTAATTTTTTTGAAATTTGTGCACCTATCCCTCTATTCGTTTTTGAATCCAACGACTTTAAATTTTTGCGCGCATTTTCCCCTCCTAATTGCAAATCAATTTTGTGGTCAATATCCGACTTACGTAATTTTCTTAATGCATTTTCTCGCGCCTGAGGATTGTTTTTATATAAGGAGTAAATTCTTTTCTCTGTTTCATTACGATACTTTCTGGTCAGTTTTAACCTCTCGCCCTTTTTTATGTCATTAGGCAAATTAGAAAACACTTTATCTTCCTTAGACGCACGTTCAAGAATTTTTATTTTTCTTTCATAACCCTTCGGATCCATTCCTTCTTTAAATTCAACCTTAATTTCGAGCTTTGGTGCAGGTTTTAGCTGCCGCGTATTCTGGGGAGTCGATGAAGACGTTGTCGTCGTGGTGTTAGAAGAAACGCCTCTTTTTTCCGTACCCTGCTTCAGTTTTTCAGCAACCTTTTGGTTGAAGGCAGAAGGAGTCCTTTGAGGTGTGG
>CALBSK010000015.1 GCA_937967795.1 uncultured Alphaproteobacteria bacterium
ACTTTATAAAAGCTATGCATCAAGCTGGCGTGCGAGTCAACGAGAATATTATCGGAGATGGGTCCATTCACCGCTTTGTGACAGGTAAAAAAGGACATAAGGATGGATGGTATGTTTTTTATGGTTTAGCTGGAGCTTTTGGAGATTGGAGCCAAGATATTCATGAGAAATGGAGCTTAAAGAATGGAGATGTGCCAGGTCTTGATAAAGAGCAGTTGTTTGGCCAACTTGAAAAAGCTCAGAGAATCGCAGATGAAGAACGAAAGCAAAAACATGAAGAAACGGCCGTCCTTGCTCTGCAAAAATGGAATACGCTCTCTGAAACAGGGGATTCTCCCTATCTGACGGTCAAGAAAATTATCCCCCTTGGTGTTCGTTTTCATAAGGACGTTTTGGTGGTTCCTGTAAGAGATAGGGTAGGAAAGCTTTGGACTCTTCAAAGGATAAACCCAGATGGCACAAAGCGTTTCCTTGCAGGTGGGCGTAAGAAGGGATGTTTTCACATCTTGGGAGCCCTTGAAAATGGGAAGCCTATTGTGATTACGGAAGGCTATGCCACAGGGGCCAGCGTGTATAGGGCAACGCAAGCCCCGACGGTGGTTGCCTTTGATGCGGGAAATCTTGAGCCTGTGGTTCAGGAGTTAAAAATGGCTTATCCGAAAAGTCCCATCCTCATTGCAGGAGATGATGACCGTTGGAAAGAACCCAATGTAGGACGCACCACAGCTGAAAAAACCGCCCAAAACTATGGCTTTGTTGTTGTTTTTCCTGTTTTTAAAAATACAGAAACAAAGCCAACCGACTTTAATGACCTTCATGTGTTAGAGGGTCTCTCTGTTGTAAAAGAGCAGCTTGAGCAAGCTTTACGGTCTGAGGAGTGGCCGGAACCTATCCCTCTAAAAGCCATTAAAAATGAGTTGCCTCCAGTTGTTTCTTTGCCTCCTGCTCTCCTCCCTCAGCCTTATCAACCTTGGCTCATTGATATTGCCGAACGCATACAATGTCCTTTGGATTATGTGGCTGTGGGGGCGTTGATTGTCACAGCCGCTCTCATTGGAACAGGGTGCAGTATTCGGCCCAAAGCAAAAGATTCTTGGACGGTGATTCCCAACCTGTGGGGAGGGATTATTGGCGCTCCCAGTACACTCAAAAGCCCCGCGTTAAAAGAAATTTTAAGACCTCTTGAACTTTTAGAGAAAGAAGCCTTTGAAATTTTTGAAAAAGATCAGCAAAACTACCTTGTGGAGGTCGAGGCTTATAAAGCAACCATAGAAGTTATTAAGAAAGACATGGCAAAGGCTGCTAGCCAGGCTGATGAACTTGCCATGGGCGCAGCTAAGGAAAGACTACGCCATCTTAAAGCGCCTGAGCAACCTCATTGTAAACGCTATAGCACCAATGATGCGACCATTGAAAAGATGCATGAGCTTTTATCCCGCAATGAGCGAGGTCTCCTGCTCTTCCGCGATGAGTTGATGGGGCTTTTAGCAAGTTGGAATAAACAAGACCATGAAAGCGACCGCGCCTTTTATCTGGAGGCCTGGAATGGCTATGGGTCGAAAACGACAGATCGCATCGGACGAGGAACTATTCATACAAAAAACCTCTGCATTTCCATCCTCGGAAGTACCCAGCCAAGCAAACTCCTGTCCTACTTCCAACATGCGCTCTCAGGCCTAGAAAATGATGGGCTCATCCAGCGTTTTCAACTTCTGGTTTATCCCGATGAACCAGCAAAATGGGAGCTCGTCGACCGTACGCCAGATGAGGAAGCACGAGAACAAACCTCGATCATTATGTTTAAATTAGCCAAGATGGACTTTTGCACCTATGGAGCTTATTGGGATGAAAAGTCAGGAATTCCTTACTTTCATTTTGATCATGAAGCCCAAGTTATTTTTTACGAGTGGTTGACAGAGCTTGAAAACAAACTCCGCAGTAGTGCAGATGAACCCATCATCAATGAGCATCTCGCAAAATATAGGAAACTGATGCCCTCCCTTGCTCTTATTTTCCACCTCATAAACCTCGCTAGCAACAGATCAGCAGGGGTCATAACGGTTGAGTGTGTTGAGCGTGCTGCAGGTTGGTGTGATTACCTGGAAAACCATGCTCGTCGTATTTATGGGAGTGGCCTCAATCCAGCCTACCAAGCCGCTAGAAATCTTGCTCGAAAGATCCAGGAAGGGGAGTTGAGAGACCATCTTGATATACGGGAAATTTATCGCAAGCAATGGACATTTCTTAAAACCAAGGAAGAAGTAGAGATCGCTTGTCATCTTCTTGTTGAAGCAGGCTGGCTCAAAGAAGGAACCCTTACAGAGAGTCGGAAAACAAAAAAATGTTATCTCATTAATCCTAAGATAAAACAGCGGAGGACACATGAGTAAGTGGCTAAATAAGTTCCTCGGCGAATCGCCTAAAATACGAACTGACATTACTGACAGATTCAACTCGGATCTGAATATGTCAGTGTTGTCAGCTCCTCCTGAAGGCATTTTTTGTAAAAATTTGGAAAATATATCCGAAACACGAACTGACATTACTGACAAATTCAGCTCAGATGCGAATGTGTCAGTGTTGTCAGTTCCCTCTAAGGGCCTTTTTGCCAAAAATTTGGAAAATATATCCGAAATACGAACTGACAGTACTGACAAATTCAATTCAGGAGCGAATATGTCTGTGTTGTCAGTTCTTCCTGAGAGGCATTTTGGCAAAAATTTGAGAAATGTGCGCGAAACAGGAACCGACAAACCCGACATTACTGACAGATTCAACTCAGGTGCGAATGTGTCAGTGTTGTCAGTTCCTTCCTATGACCTTGTAGAGAAAAAGGTTCCTTATCTTTTAGATGGAGATTCTCTCCACTATGCAGTTGAAGAACGAATGGCGATTGCTGAAATGGATGGTCATCAACCCCCTGCTCGGGCCCAAAGAATCGCGTATGTAGATGCCTTCATTGCTGTAATCAGTACTCTTCCCTATGAAGAAAACCAGGAGAAAAACTGGCTTGAGAAAAGAATAAGAGATGCTCAAAACTGGCTTACCGCCCAAGGCTTGCTGCAACCGAAATGAAGTAAAAGATTCTTAAGTTCTTCAATGATGTAAAGCCTTATTAACCACGTCAGGCGCGTAATCAACAACTTTTAAAAGCACGAGAGCAGCCCCATGGGGTCTACGGCGTTTTTGTTCCCATTGTTGGAGAGTGCGAAGACCAAAACCAAATGTCTTGGCAAATTCAAGTTGAGTCAGCTTATATTTTTGACGGATTTTGTATACGTCAACCTCTTCCACATCTACTGATCTTTTCTTTAGGGGGGTTTTCCCCTGCACATCATCCACTACCTCGTGGAGAGCTGTTATAATATTTGAATTACGTGGCATTATTCATCCTCCTATGTTTCCAAAATTTGTTCAACAATTTTCCTCATTTTTCTCTTATCTTGTTCTGATAGATCTTCTTTTTCATTTTTAGCGTAAGCCGTGAGAAAATATATTGTTTCGTGAACAGTGAGGTATAAATAACAAACCCTTCCTCCACTACGCTTACCTTTAGAATCCCTTGAGAATCTAGCTTTCCTAACTCCGCCCGTTCCACGAATAACGGGCCAGTTTAAGGGATCGATGGCAATTTGATTTTCCATCTCATGCCGTTCCTGCTCCGATAAGAGCTTCTCAATACTTTTCTCATAAGTCTTTGTTGTTTTTATAATGACTTTCATAATACAATTATACGCCATTGGCGTATTAAATCAAGTGTTTCACGGGACAATAGGAAATTTTTTCTTGCCTGGGGAAAAAGAAAGAGTTACGTTTAAATTAGCTATTTCACCGTGAAATAGCGCGACGGGCAAATGCTTGAACACTTACCCGCCGCTATCACAACAGATCGGAAAGGATCTATTATGACTAAAAACAATGTAGCTCAACTCGAGCATCTTTCACAACAACTAACTCAACGATTTACACGTCTTGATGATCTCATCAATCAGGCCTGGCTTGAGCATGAGCTGGTTCGTGGGGCTTTAAGAGATTTTTTTAAAGTGTATTACGGTTGGTTAGGTGAGGAAGGTGTTGAGCATGAGCGACATTAAACTCTCTCTTCTATTTCTCATTTTTTAAAGCTTTTTTGAGAACAATTTTCGCATGTTTTGCTTGGTTCATGCTGTGAATTGTTTTCAAAACCCGGAGTTTTAGGATTATCTCCCCTCTTTTCCTCAACTCATGGGATATTAAAGGATGAAAATAAAAAGAGAGTGGTGATGATGGTTCTTTATGGTACAAGAAGTGGAAAGATTATGATTTTTATCTTTCCACTTCTTTGCTATGCAGGCGAAGGAAGAAGAGATTCGTGAATAGGTTCTATTTCTTTCATTTTGTAGGAAGTCCCTACTTAGTTTGAGATGTCAAACTTCCTAATTTTGCTTTAGCATATTCTATGGCTTGGTGGAGTTTCCGTTCAAAAACTTCTGGAGATGGGAGCTGTGTTATGAATTCAGCAATGTGGATACCATTTTGGGCTAATTCAAAAAGTTCAACTTGTTCTTGGTTCTTATCTGTGCAAAGTATAATACCCAGAGGGCTCTCCTCTGCTGGTCTCTTTTCATGTTTGTCTAACCATCTTAAATAAAGCTCCATTTGTCCTTTATCTGCAGCCTTGAATCTCCCCATTTTAAGCTCGACCGCTATAAGTCGTCGTAATCCTCTGTTATAAAACAAAAGATCTAGGTAATAATCGTCGCTTCCAATCATCATTCTCTTTTGACGAGAGACAAAACTGAAGTCTGTTCCAAGCTCTAAGATAAATTTTTCAATTTCTCTTAAAATTGCGCTTTCTAAATCTTTTTCATTATAAGTCTCTGTTAATTCTAGAAAATCGAGGAGATAAGGGTCTTTTAGAATTAGATTAGGAGTTAAAAGATCTTCTTTGCGAAGCCCTTCAATTTCTAGCCGAATGATGTCTTCAGGTTTCTTTGCAATAGCTGTTCTTTCATAAAGCATGCCATCTATTTTTTCTCTCAGCTTTCGTACACTCCATCTTTCTATTCTACACATTTCGGCATAAAAATTGCACTTTAGATCTGGCTTTAAGGCAATTAACTCAACAAAATGACTCCATGTTAATTGTTGCGACAGTGTCGCAACAATTACAGAGTCCGGAAAAGCCTTATAAAATTGAATGATTCTGGTAATTGAGGTCTTTGTGAACCCTCTCCCATATTCTTGTGTTAGCTGTTGGGCTAATGTGGTAATAACCTTCTCCCCATAGTCTGCTTTCTTACTTTTGAGGATTTCTTCTTGAATACGCTCGCCTATTTTCCAATTCATCAGCACAAGCTCAGAATTAGCAGAATAAACAATGCGATTCTTTGTATTCTCAATTAATCTCTTTAGGTCAATAAAAAGAGAGGGGCTAATTGTAATGTTATCTGGCTGGGTTATATTCAAGGAGATACCCTCGTTCAACTTTCATATTTTTTCTTTTATAGTCTTGCGGATCGAAGAAAGCAATTTGAAGAACTAAAATACGCGAACAGTTCCTGCGTAAATTTCTAACCTTTTGTTCATTTAGTTATTTTTTGAGGTTCCATTCAACCCCTCCAACCCCTGTCTCGCCCATAGTTTGAGTACATCCTCCGACCGCCCCATCTCATTCAAGATGAGGAAACCTTTGAATAAGGAGCTGCGCCCTTTTTTTAGACAGGAGTTTGAGCTGCACGAGAGGTGAGTTCGAGTCTGTGCATGAGCCTATATCTTTTTCCTTCAGCGCTGGTGATGTGCTGGTTCAGTCGTTTGAGGCTTTTTGCAATTGCTGTTAGGAGATTCGATGCGAAAGGAAGGAGCACACTTTTTCCACTCCTGTTGTTGAAGAGCAGAAGCTGTTTCGTAAGTTTGAGCTAGGATGTCTAAAACAAGATTGGGACAAAACCCATTCTTAAAAATCTTTTCGACTTCCTTATAGAAGAGAGTCGCTTGGTGCGTATAAAGTTTGTTTCGTTTCTCTTTAAGCCTTTGGATTTTTTCTCGATGGTGAGAAGCTTGTCCATCATACGATCTCCTTCTTTATTTTCTAATGACTTAATTTATCAAATTTGTTAATATTAATGAATATAATTTACTGAAAAAATTAAATATATCTCCATATAAATATGAATAATGTAAATGATCATCATCGACCTTTTGGGGTCGATAAGGCTGTCATGGGGGCTTTTGAAAAAAGCTTACCATGTGCGCTTATACATTCTGCGAATGCGCTGGGGTGCATGCACCGGAGACCCCGAGGTAAATTGCTCATGGGAAAGGGTGATAGATAACCATGGCCCTCTATCATTTCAGTGCCAAAGTTCTTTCTCGCGGCAGCCGAAATACGGTTAGAGCGATGGCTTATCGAGCCGGGTGTAAATTGTATGATGAACGCACAGGAGAAACGTTCAACTATGAGCATAAGGATGCTGAACATGTGGAGCTCGTTTTGCCGCAGGATGCGCCTCTATGGGCTCTCGACATTCAAAAGCTGATGACCGTTGATCGTAGGCTTGGTGTACAAG
>CALBSK010000016.1 GCA_937967795.1 uncultured Alphaproteobacteria bacterium
GCCTTCAATTGGAAAACTAGATTTATACTCTTTCGGAATATTCCAATGAGCAGTTCCCACATAGATTTCTTTCGAGCTATGGGAAGTCATATTTTTAATTTTAAATTAAAATAAATTATTTTTAATTTTAAAGATTAAGATCGTATTCATTTTCGTATTTCTTTAAAAAAGGCTTTAGGTGTCTGCAAAACTTGCCTAAAGCCTTTCAACGAGAAAATTTTCTAAAGCGAACTATCTTTTAATAACTTTTAAAAACGCCTTTCCCACTTTTTTGAGAAGACGTATCTCCTCTTCTAACACTTGATCCACTTCTCTTTCTTCTTCTTCCTTTTTTTCTTTTAACTTTTTGGTACTTGGATAGTCCTGTTTTCTTGAATCTTTCTCAAGAGAGCGTTCAATCTCTCTGCGCTGTCTTTGGCGAACAAGTTCCTCAAACGCTAAAGGGTTACGTCGTTTTATAACTTCATCGGCTGCTTTACGCCTTTCGTCAGCTCCTGGTTTTTTTTGATAATGGCGAATATCTTTATCATCCATACTCCAGGCTTCAAATTGAGAAAAGTTTGCAATTAAGGCAGAAAACGCGAAGAGAGCTATTCTTACCTTTTTTTTAGCTTGTATATTTTTAATAAACATATTATTCTCCTTACTACTAACTTGAGTTTTAATGACCAGAATTATTTTTCACTTTCAGGTCATTTTTATTTTTACTTATTTTTACCATCTTCGAATCTCGTTTAAATCACGAGAGAGAAAATCCTCACCGGGGAAAACACGGAGGAAAACGAATAGGAGGCTTTTGAATGAGGGTCGAGTACAAGCTCTTAAATCAAAACTCTTTAGAAGACGTTGAAAGATTGCTAACAAAAGATTTTGCTGAACATGAATTAATGTCCAAAACTCTTTGTATTCCTCCCCAAGAACTGCAAAAAGTTTTTGCTCCCTTGATTAAAGCATCTGTGAAAAATTCGTATATAGCTAAAGACAAAACATTAGATAAGATTATTGGAAGTATAATTTGTAACGATTTTTCTTTCTTTCTTAATTTCTCGGTTTCTCAAAACCTTTGTTTTGAACTTCAAGCCATTATGGAACTTCTTACTCTCCTCGAGCAGCGTTTTATAAAGGAGTATCCAGAGCTTTCCAAAGAAAATGCCTCTTTATATCTTTATGCGGTTCATGTGGATGCTACCTATACCAGAAAGGGAATTGGGGCGAATTTATACAAAATTGTAGAAGAGGAAGCTAGAAAGCAAGGATTTAAAAATATTGTTAGTATATCTACAGGGCCTGTATCCCAGCATATCAGTTTGCATAAAAGGGGGTTTGAAAAAATTGATGAGATTCCCTATCAAAGTTTTCAATTTAAAGGAAAATCCATTTTTTCGGCTCTAAAAAATCAAGCGTGTATGATGATGATCAAACCTCTATAGTGCAGTTTCAACAAGCCGAAAACTTTCAAAGAGAAGCCATTAATTGCTTAAAGCAAGCTTCAGAAATTGTAAAAATCCATTTTCCAGAAGATTCACCTCATAGTATAAAAATTCGAGCTAAGCTTAAAAATCTTGAATGAAACCACCGCGACATTTTCTCTTATTTACGCACGGTTTCATCTGTTGCCTGGAGATAATCAAGAGCATGCACGATACTCTTCATCATGTAGGAAGGAACTCTTCCATCCCATTTTGTATCCCAATTTGGCACGGTAAGGGGTAAGGGTGTTTCAGGAGGGCGTGTTATAAACTCAGGGAATACGGCAACGATGCCCTCTTCATTCATAACCGTCATGTTCAACGGCGCAGATATCTTCCCATGATCACCTTTCCCTTGGCTTATTTTGACTTTACATCCTAGTTTTTCAAATAAATTATAGAGGGCCTTGCGGGGAAACTTATCATTTCCTTCTCGTATTTTTTTATAAGTTTTAAAAGCATTCTTTGAGAGTTTATATGTTTTCTGGGAAACTTCTAATTTTTCTGTTGAAGAGCTTATTTGAGTCTCGCTTTTTTTATCTTCTTCGATTGGTTGGGATTGAGAAGGCTTACGTGTTTTTATTTTTTCTTTAGGTAAAACTACTTCAAATTTAGACGGTCCCAAAGGACGCGGAGGAACATAATAAGTTTCTGATACGGTATCTTTTTTGGGTGATATTTCACCTTTATCCTCTTTTGGAAATTTTTTTTCTTGAAATTCTAACTCTTTCTGGGCTTTTTGAGTTTCCTCTAGCGTTTTCTTAATTTTTTGCACTTTTTGTTGATGAAACTTCGCTTTTTCTTTTTCAACTTTTTTTCTTTTCTCTTCTAAAAGGCGTTTCCATTCACTGCAATCCCCCGTTAAAGCTAAAACACTGGCACGAAAAAAAATAAACTCATCCGAAAGCGATCCTTTTTCAACAAGAAGAGTTTTTAAAACCTCTAAACGCTTTATAGCTTCTTCTACCTTATTTGCGTGAATAAACGTAACGATTATATGTTGAAGTAGTTGGGGGAGATTTTTTTGAGGAAGATGCGCATACCTCTTCTCCAAAAAACGATAGAGTTCTATTAATTCTTGAAGCTCTAAAGTGTTAGCTCTTGAAGTTGTTTCTAATTTAAGCGCCTTCCTTCTGAATTGAGCGCCTTCTTGCTCGAGATCCATATATCGTTCACTTAAACTTTGAACTTGCTTTAGATATTCTGCCCCCTTTATCCCTTTGATTGAAAGAGCAAGCTCCTCTGTCAGAAGTTGGGTTGTTGTAAGATGGAAATGGGGGTCAAAACATTCTTTAAACTCTTTCGTCGACCATTCTTCGGAAAAGAAAGTCTCAATTTTTTCATATTGATTCACTATTTTTTGTTGTTCCATCCTTTTAGGCAACCTTTTAGAATGTTGTGGAGTGTGTTTTCTTGCGGCAGGATTAAAGAGAGGACTTAAAGCAGGAGCAATGCTTTGCAAATGCTGAAGAGGCTCTTGGAGGGCATTACGAAACTGAGGGTTTCCAGAAAGGAGCTCTCTTATTCGTTTTATCTCTTTAACATAGTATTCTTGTATTTGTTGGTTCTTTGGTGAAGGAGGCTGAGAGCATAAGACTGTCAACATGCAAAGATAATTCTGGGCGATACCACAATTAATCTCGCAAACCTTTGTCTTTAATATCTCGTCGTCTTCTTTCGACCTAAAAGGGTGACAAATTGGTCCTTGAAGAGTCTCAGCGTACCCCAGTAAACCGTTTAAAACATTCTGAGACTGTTCTAAAAATTGTGAATTTCCAGAAATGGCGGTCACCCCTGTTAAAAAACTACCATATGTTTTTGAAAATTCTAAATATGCTTTTGCGATTTTAAAGTCTTCCAGTGTCTCAACTTTTGGAATGAGCTGGGCAATTTTAGGGTTTGCAGCAGCTATAATATTTATGTTCTGAATAAGTAAGACCCCTTCGGGAGAAACAATATGGATTTTCGGAGGGACTTGGGCTCTATTCTGCACGATTTTTTCTTTGTCTTCTTCCATCGCTTTAAGAGATATACCAGAAAGAATAGTGACTACTTGCAAGCATGTAACATATTTCATCAATCGAAGCTTCGCATTTAAAAGGCTTTTCATTTGATGGGACATATAAATATTCTTCCTCATTTAATTTGGAATTTATGGTAAAACTTAAAAAGAAAATCGTCTACGCCCTTTAAGGATTAATAATATTTTTGAAATAAACTTTTTATAAAAAGACGCCAGCACCTCTTCAAAATTGAAAATAAAATAGACACAAAAATTAATAACATAGAAAATATTTTTTATTTTTCATTGTTAAAAAATAGAGTTCTGTTATTAATTTTTTCTTATTAACTAAAACAAAAAAGGGGGAAATTTATGCCCATAATATACAAGGTTTTCCTTATAATCCCGGAGGTTTTATGAGAAATCTAAAGGGTGCTTTTTTAATCACTTTATGGCTTCTCCTTCTTTCAACAGCACTATGGGGAATGGAGGAAGGAAACGACGACAAAAAGAGCTCAAGCGCCAGTACTTCCATCTCATCTTCTCAATCTCAAAAACGACCTCGCGAAAATGAAAACCTAACTCCTCCAAAAGGATCCTCTCCTCCTAAAAAGCTAAAGACAGGCTCGGCTTCTCCTCAAAACCCTTCTTCGCCCTTAGGTCATACCTCTCCAACACACAAGTCTTATACATCTGAAGAAAAGCCTCAAGAACGAATGGAAGAGAAAGGCGAGGGTTTAAACGTTGAAGACGAGTATGAAGAATTCAACTTTGAATCCATAGAAGAAACCCCAAAATCTTTCGCTTCCACAACGACAACAACTTCATCCTTACCAACAGTTCCTGAATTACCTTTTATCATTGCGGGTCAAAAAGCAACCTTGAAGAAGACCTCCAAAAAACGAGGAATATGGCGCCAAAATTTAGATTATGAATATGAAGGAAAAGTTTTTTCTACCCATAAATGGCACGTAAAAGTGGCCGGAGACGTTAAAAAAATTGCGGATAACCCTAAGTTTAAAAGTGAAACCATTGATTTTGCCAAAGCAAGAATTGAGGCTATTTTTCGCTTGAGCGGTGAAGGGAAGAAAAACCTAATAAGAAAAACTTACGAGTTCCCCTCTATTTTTTCGAGCAGATCCCACCTTGCGCCTGAAGGAGGAACGCTTAACTTTACTTCATTCTCAGAGCTTTTTCGAGGAACCGAAGAGGAAAAGAAAAAATTTCTTGAAGATCTTTTAGGCAGGACCGTTATTAAAAACGAAAATTATCAGAAGGATTATTACCATGCGGAGATGGCTATTCTCTGCGCCACATTAAATGTGAAAGAATGGAAAAACAAGATTTTCAGTGATAATTCTCAAGAAAGCGGGGAGCTTACTTATCTTATTTTAACAATGTGCTCTTACTATGATCCCTGCTCTCTATGTTCCAGAGCTCTTTACCGAGCAGGTTCAGTAAAAAAATTCTTTGTAGATGAAATGAGAAAACGTGTCGGATGCCAAAATTTGGAGGGAGTTTTTATTAATGTTTCATCTTTAACCCCTTATCAAGGATCACGCGGCTGTTTAAAAGAAAGGAGATCTCGTCTATACGCAAATACCATCAAGCTTCCATCTCCGTTTTTTGCTCAAATGATGTTGGAGATTTCCTCTGAAGAACCTGAGCATCTCCCTGAGTATGTCTCAACCTATAAGATTGCTACGGGCGGCTCCACAAAAACAGATGAAAAAGAATTGCAACAAGCCCTTGCCAAAAAGAATTGGGAAGATGCAGGCGAATTGTATTTTAAGTTAATATATAATGGATACCAACCTATTCCAGAAGAATTTAAAACTAAATTCCCTCAACTTATTGGAAAATTAAAATCTTCTCCTAACGATGATGCTGAAAAAGTGAGCGCAAGAAAAGATATTTTCGTAACCCAATTTGTACAACATAAAGAAAGGGAGAAAGAAGATAAACCTTTAGATAGAAATTCTATATTAACCACCCTCACAAATTCATTAAAGCCTTACATATCACATTTAAGCGATAGGAATATCGACCTTTTGTTTCAAAAGGACTTAGAAGAGAGAGATGCAAAACGCTCAACAGCCAATAAAGCACAAAGAGATATGATCTTGGGTAAATACCTAAATCCAGCAAAATGCGATCCATCAGGAACTCGCATTTCAGAAGAAGTAGAAGTATATAATATGACCTATCTTTTAAAAATATTTGGATTTATTTATTTAGGAGACTTTATAAACCCCACTACTTTTCCTATCCCCGAGCATCTTAAAAATTTAAAAAAGAAAAGATCAAAGCCCTCTTCTAAAACGAATAGCAACAAAAATATTCTTCAAAAGCTTAAAGAAATGGCAGACCAAAATACAGACCATTTCTTAGGTCCTATTGCTCAATTTTTCTATGATGAAATAACTAGGGGTATGTTTGAGCCAGCAGAAAAAGGAAAATATCATTGGGTTCGAAAAAAATGAAAACCACATAATAAAAACACGGCATTAATTTGTTAACAGGAGAAATCTATGCCCTTTCTTTATAAAAAAGTTTCCTCTCTTTTATTTCTTACCCATACTTTCTTGATTGCTTTACCAACTTTTGTTGAAGCCATGGAAGACCAAGAAAAAGTGGGTAACGTAGAAAAGAAAGCAATTCCCAATCCACCTCTATCCACACATAATGAAACCTTTTTAAAAGAGTACTTCGAAAACCAAGGTCGCCAAAAATACCAACTTACAGATCCTCGGTTCCTAATGAAAGAGGGGGGGATGAGGTGGGTAGAAGATATGGCCCATTTAGATGTGAGTTATGGAAGCAAACGTCATGCCTTAGGAGAGGCTATACCTATCCCTTTTATACTCAATCATTCGCCTTCTCTCGCGTTTGATGAATTAGGAATAGCGCTGAAAATCATGAATGGATATCAAAATGGCTATGATGAAAATAACGGTAATCTTACTCCTGATAAAACAAATTTTTTGATTCCTTACGTAAGCTTCCTAGTTCAATGGAATCCTGGAGAAAAACCGGTTTTCATTCCCGGAGGGTACTTATCCTTCCACAAAAAGAAGGAAGCCGCCGCCGTATTTGTAAGTGGTAAAGGAGAAAAGCTTGATAAGTTTGCTTCCTTTTATAATGCGGTGCTTCGTAAAAAAGAAGGGCCTGCCATTGAGCTCATAGCAGGTGAGGAGATTAAATCTTTGAGAATAATTCGATATTTGCAAAAAAATGGCGAAAATCTCTTAATTTTGAAGAATCCCCTCTCAGTCCTTGAAGAATTCATGAAAAAAATAACAGCAAGAAAGGGCCCTCAAAATGATGAGGAAAAAGCGAATAATGCTATCTCCTTTGCAGGGCAACTTTTATATTTTATTTTTTCAAATAAATATGAAGAGGTTATTAAAATCTGCAACAATACCTTAAAAATACTTAAAAGCTGTTATAATACAGAAGAATACAAAGATAACAATAGCTTAAAAATCAAACTTCAAGAGGATATGAAAGACCCTCTTAAGAAGAAAGAAATCTTTGAACTGGCTGTCAGGCGAATGAAAGTGGAGTCGGGAAAATTACAAGCTAATTCTTATGACGAAATTAAAAAATATATAAAACTGTTTGAGCTATTTATCTCAGAAAATATAAAAAAATCAAAAGGTGCGAAAGAATTCTATAACCAACTTAAAGAACTGTCTCAGCAAATAAATTCAAAAGTGTGGGCTTTCAAAAATAAAATTGATGAAGAAGGTGGACCAACAGATAAACATACGGAATATTGGCTTGTTGAAGTTCTTACCCATAAGCCAAATGCTCTTGTAAGGACCCTTTCAAAGGCATTGGCGAATAATTCTAGAGCATCCTCTAAACCTCAGATTAAACTTATAACCATTGATATGCACTCATGGCTTGATATGTGCCATAAACATTACGGAGGATGTCAGCAAGTACTATTTAATTTCAAAGAGAAAGAATGGAAGTCGGCCCTTGCCTCTTTTTCTCAACAATTGCCTTCCTGCTTTAGAAAAACCAAGAAAAGTGGTGAATCGAAATTTCCCCATTCTCTCTTTAGGATCTATTCAGAACAACAATATCAAGAAAACTTTTCTAACTTAAAAGGAGCCGGTGGAGGTCAAGATCTTTTAAAAGAGGGGTTTAATGTAAAGGTTATCAGCAATCTAAGATTGACTCTTGCAGCTCGACGACCGCTTAACGAGACGAGACCCCGTGACTCTTCCATTGAAAACATATGGCATCGTATTGGGCATGTGTGCATGTGGCAGCCGAAAGAGTTCTGGTATGATAATGTAGCAGCATGGGAAACTCTTATTAACCTTTCCGTTAAGAGGCCAATAGTCATGAATAATTTAATTCTCCTCAATAAGTTGCATGGTCAAGAAGACGTTGCTTTTCCTTTGGCTCTCGCTCACCAGCTTAATAAGATTGAAGAGAACCAAGAGGAAATGCTTCCAGAAAAGTTGTGGTATGAAATGGAAAATGTGCTGGCAAAGTGGAATCAAGAAAAAGTCACTTCTCTTTCTCAAAATACCTCTAAACTTTTAGAGTTTGCTTATAACAGACGCTATTATCTAAAAGAATTCCCGAGCGCTTACATAAATCTCTATTTAGGAGAAGTTTACTTAAAGTTAGCAAATCTTTTTCTGGAGAAAAATGAAAGTGGAGAGGAACAAAAAGGAGCAATAACCTCCCTTCGTAAATGGTCAGAAGGATTAAAGTTTGAATACAACTGGAGTAATAGAAGTTTGCAAGAAATACCCTATAACTACGCTCCTTCAGATCCCGGCCTAAAAGATCCAACTCGTGCAACCTACGAGCGAATCCTTCAATATGCTGAAACACGACGTTTAGATCTTAAAAATGAGGAATATGGCTCGCCTCAAAAAATAGAAAATCTAATATCTCTAAGGCATTAAGGTTAATCGATGCCCTAACTGAAAAAGAATATCCCGACATTAATAAAAAAGTTAAAGGTCTGCATAAAAAATACATTTGAAGCATTTTCTCTCCGATGAAATGCAGCTTTTATACCTGCGTATAAGGCCTATTTTATGGGCGGCCCATGTTGAAAGCTGACAAGCATCAAGATCTTTGCTTCATGAGCCATTTTTTCCTCATGATTTCATCAGTTTTTCTGAGACACATTATTAATGAAATGTTGCCAGAAGTTATGACGAATCTCGCGCAATTCACTTTCAGAAAAAGGTTTTCCTTCAGAGGGAAAAGAAAGACCATTCGAATTAACTTTTTTTGCGGGTTCTCCTTCTTCAGCAAACTCCACATAATCGAGCATGTAAGGTTCCTTTTCCCAACCACAATTGTCTATTCCAGAACCCACAAGTGGGGTGAGAACTCCTACCACGCCACCTCCAATTGCTCCCACTGCTATCCCAAATGGGCCTCCTAGGGCTCCTGCACCTGCACCTGTCACAGCTCCTGCTATACCATCAGCCACAGCTCTGCCGGCATATCCCCATCCACTCATTGATTTTTCAATATAAATACCTTCAAATACTTTCCCATGTATGCCACCTTTTCCAGGTTTACCGTGCACGCCATCATTACCTCTCTCTCCATCCTTATCAACGATACTGAGTTTATGTTTATGTAAAACTTTTTCAAATTTGCTGTTTTCCAGGGCAATTGACCCTTTTTTTCCACCATAACCGCCTCGACCACCAGCACCAGCCTTTCCTCCATTCTTTCCTTGTTCGCCACTTCTGTAAATCAATCGTGATTCATTATTGGCTGTAAAAGGCCATCTTAACACTTTTCCCACGCCACTTCGTTCTACAGGCTTATTATATTTAACGGCTGTAACTTTTCTTTCTTTGACATCTTCTATTATTCCATCTTCGCCATTTTTTCCGTCAATCCCATCTCCTCCATTTTGGCCATCTCCGCCTCTTCCGCCACTGACATTAATGATCAAATTTTCTCCACCTTCTAAATTATCAACAATTCCATAAAAATTCCCTCCATTCCGCCCAGGAGTCCCAGGCTTACCATCCTCCCCCTTGAGTTCTTTAAAAGGTTTAATCGGCTCTCCGCTTTCTCCTTGTAAATTAATAATTTTTGCTCCTTTGATGTTCCAATAAGGAGAAGCAAAAGCAACATTACCCCCAGGTATGATCAGGTCATCATCAATAATAAGACTTTTTAAAGCATAAATAGTTACTGTAGAAGCATTGAGTGATTTTGGAATATCGCTTGTTCCAACAATTTGTCCCCTAAAGATGCCTCCTTTATCACCCGAGAAAGATTCACATTCTTCTGCTAAAGGCTGTAAATGAGTTGAAATTTTTGTAAGGATTCCATCTTTATTTAAATCTAAAGTGATAGCAGTATCTTCAGGCCGTATCCGTCTTAAAAATTGATGCCGCTTCGTAAGAGCAGAAAAAGCTATAGGTAGATTAGAATCAAAATCTTGCAGCATTTTTTCAATGTTTTTAGCATCACCCTCAGAGGAATTCGAATCATTATTTCCTATGGTCTTTAAATCATAATTAAGAATCTTAAAAGATTCCCTTACTTTACTTGCTGGTCCCGAATGTAATTTTATTAATTTAGTTGTATAGTGATCTAACTTTTCATAAACAGACACAAGAAAGCCAGCTGTTTCAGTCGTAACCCTATCTGCTAATTTCTTTATATATAGTTTGGTTTCAGGTGACACAGAAATGCTAGGAGTTACTTTATCTCTAGCTATATAAAAACTTCCTTTCACTAATTTGGGGCCGTGAGGAATGTCACCTGGAGCAGTAGGCTTTTCAAAAAAAGTAATTTGATCATTTTCTTTACTCGCAAGAAAAGTAAGAATTTCTTTTTGAAAATCTGTCATTCCTCTATGAGCGTCACGTATTCCCGATATTTTATTTTTAATGATATTGACATCATTTTCTTCGCGACTCCCTTTTGTGATAATTAAATTTAATCCTTTCTTAATTTCGTTTTGCCCATTAGGAAAAAGTTCCCCTAGTTGCCTAATAAGCTCAACAAAGGGTTTTCCTCTTTCTACCGTCATCTCTTCTTTCGAAACAACTAGAGCAATTCGGAAATTCTGAACACCTTTAGTATCGAATAATTTATGTAAAGAATACGCGTTGACTATATCTTGTTCTTCACCACGAGGATCATCAAAACCAGGACAATCAAAATAGTCTCCTCCCTTACTTAAGGAAGGATAAGAGGTTCCTGGAGTAGAACCATGAATAATGGCCCCGTTCTTTCGGTTCCCTATCTTCTCTTCATCTTTCCTTTCAATAATTAACGTTTTGTCTTGAAGTTTTGCAATGAGAGGAATTCCTTGTTCATAATTGTATATACAACTCTTACCGGCCCCCGCCTTTCCTATAAATACTGTGATGTGAGAAGCTACTTTTTGGTTGGCAAGCCTTTTTTCAACTTTTTTGATTTTATCATCTAAGATTTCTTCCATGGATTTAGAGGATATTTTAGGATTTTCTGTATAAAAATAAGGCAGAAAATTAGGATAATATTGTGAAGATTGGGTATGGAGATTTTTTGGGTGAGTTGTATAAATAATAGGTTTATTTTTTCGTCGAAAGTTCTTTTCAAGCACTACCCCAGTTGTAAGAACGCCCACTCCCCCTAAGAGTATTTTTGCATAGGAAGATCTTTTAGATGAGAAGGAACGAAAGGTCCTTTGTAGATAGCGATTGCGTACAAGTAAAGGATTCCCGGAGGTAAATTTATTAAGATACTGCCTTGCTGTTGTATATGTAGGAGGGGTTTGAGTTTGTGGAGAGGATTTATTGGTGAGAAATTCCTCTCCTTCGTCTAAACAATAACTGGCAGAACTGTTTAAAATTATCAAAACCGACGTAAGAATAAATTTAGAAGATAAGCTATTCAGCTTCATAAACCCTCCCTATAGAATTTTTTATATTTATTTCTTTTTAATCATTTATTTTTTATTCACTCCATAAAATACATTTTATTCTTTAGAGTCAATAGATGATTGAAAAAATTTCTTATAAATTAGAAAATAACATTCTCTCATCTAAGTTTTCTGCTTTCACATCTCCATTCCTCTTTCCTTGTTGAATGAGGGGTTTTGTCCCAAATGCTCGAGGTCTTTGGCCAGGTCATGGTTATGAAGCTTGATGGAGTCTAGGGTATTGCCTGTTTTATGCAGCGTTTCCAGATAGTCTTTCAATTCTTCTCTGGCTTTATCTGCGAGATAGGATCCTTCAAAGGTTTTTATTTCTGTGAGTTTTGAGCGCAAGTAATGAGAGATGGTCTTAAGAGGATCGGGGGACGGTTCGGTATTTATTTGTGCCTTTGATATTTCTTTGTCTGACTCATGGGTTTGAGGATGAGGATTCAAATAAGGGGTGACATACTTTTGAACCCCGGGAATCCCTTCTTTTTTCAACACATCGTTGAAATCATCCCCAGGTTGGAAAGGTTTGATAATGGAGACAACTTTTCCTTGGGAGGCAAAGTGGTCTTGGGTTTTTTGAATCATCTCAAAAGTTTTTGAATGGGCTTTATGCTCATCATTATCCGCACAGAGGATGATTTCCTTTTCAAGACCTTGGTAATGGGGAATGTTATGAATTCCGAGGGAGGCTACAATTTTACCGACGAAGCCTGCTTCTTTGATGGAGAGAGCCGTTTCAACCCCTTCTGCCATAAAGACTCGATCTGGATTCTGGTCTTCCTGTAGGGTCACAAAAGATCCGCCTGCTATGCCGTAGTGAAGTTTGTTAAGCTTTTCACCTTCAGGCGTAAGGGCTCGTGTCCCCTGATCATTTAGCCTTGTCAGTTGAACCGATCTTAACCGTCCCTCTTCATTTCGTCCAAAAGCCGCAAAGCAGGGATAATTTATGGTTTTGCGCTCATCCCGATACGTAAAGGTTATGCCTTTTGGAATGTATCTGAGATCAGGCGTAAGCTCTCCTTTAATGCCGCGTTCTTGACGGAGGTAAGTTTCAGCAAGGGTTCCTTCTACTGGGCTTGATTTCATTTGCAGTTCAGAAACAGCATTCAGGCGCGACGCGATGTCTTGAGCTTTATCATTTGAGACTTCTTTGCGGGGTAGAGGTTTTGGTGTTGAAAGAACCGCGACCTCCGCTCTTATCTGTAACAGATCCGCTAAGTACCTGACGGACTCTTTAAAACTTAAACTTTTTTCCCGTTGAATCAGCGTAAAGATATTGCCGCTTTCTCCTGTTTCATAATCTCGCCAATGACCGTTTCCCGAATTAATGTCGACCTTTAGAGAACCCTTATTCCCAAACCTAAGTTCCGTTTTCTTACTCATGTGTCGGTTCGGTGTTCCGAGGAGATCCATGGCAATGGTGTCATAGTTCCCTCGAGCGGCTGCCAGGACGTGTTCAGCTGAAAGGAAAGGTTTTGAGACTGAACCAACATCATTTTCAGTTTTTATGTCAATCGGTCTGGCGTGGTTCAGGATGCGGCTTTGAATGCCTTGTCTCATGCCAGAAATGACGGACAAAGCCATAGAATCATTGACAAGACTCTGGGCATTTTCATTCCGGGCCTTGAGGGATAATTTCAAATCCCCGTGAAGCGCTTCAGAATTCTCATGACGGTTCAGGCGAACGAGTTTCCAGAGACGGGCCACCTCTTGTGAAGAATGAAGATATGTTTGAATCGGTTTGTAGATGTGATCGGGAGAAATTTTATCTGAAATCTCCCCGCTTTTAACTTTGGCGTAAAAAGCCATATCAAAGGTTAAGCGATTGACATCCAGGTCATGGCTCTTAAAGAGCCGGTAAGTGTTGGGTTGAGCCAAAATGCGTTTGAGTTCCTCTGCTTTTGAGGCTTTGCCAGAAATCTCTTTTTCAGTTTTATAAGCGTGAATTTTTTCTTGTATTTCTCCTGAAACTGCGTGCTCGAGGAGTTTTTCTTCCTTGACCTTAAGAGATTCAAAGAACTCCTGATAGTTTTGAGGGGATTCAACAATCTTTAAAGCGAGTTTGTCTCGCTGGGCTTGCAGGTCATGAAATTTCTCGAGGGTAAGAAAAGTCTCCGGCGAGGTAATGTGAAGGGTTTGTTCTTTTTGCTTTTGTAAATGGCTATAAAGGGCTGAGGTTTGATTCCGTAGAGTTACATAAGCTTTTACCACCTCATAATGCACTTTTTGTTCTGGACTGAGCCTCTCCTCATAAAGGTTTTGTCGTTGAGATCGATGGTGGGCTTCCGCGTGGGATTTGAGGGTGGCAATATACACCCGGTCCTTTGGGTCAATCTTTTCTCCCCAATAATTGGTTAAAGTGCCTTCTTCACTCTTTGTCACCCTTAAGAAAGGCGTATAAAGTTTAGGGTTTTCTTGAAAGAGAGCGGCTAAAGAATCCCTTTCGGTTTTAAGAGCTTTATACTCTTCATAAAGAGCATGAGAGGAGGCTAAAACGCCCGGATGGGTCCCAGAGATTTCCTTCCAAAGAGTGCGCGTTTTATAGACCAGATCGATATATCCCTCCACTTGAAGGGAAGCTCGATGTTCAAGGTCCGACAACAAACGCGGGCGCAATCCTGTCTCAACTTCTAAGACATTCTTTCGAATGCCTATAAGACGAAGGTAGGGGGCATGCTTTTGCCACTCTTCTAGAATGGCCTCGGCCACATGTTTTTTCTCTTCATAAAAATTCTGATAGACGGAATAAAGAGGATGTTGGGAGAGAGGAACGGTTGGTTTTAAATCGCCCTCCATTTCTTCTCGTAAAGTAACCGCATCAACCATTAAGTCCCGATATTGCTGAACCCGTTCAAAATAAGGCCGTTCTGCATCCCCCACATGATAATCTTGCAGATTTTCTTTAACCGAAACCTTCCCGATTTTTTCCACAAAGTCCTTAAAATCAATAAATTGCTCTCGATTGAGATAAACCTGCACATCATCTCGATGACGGGTCATGGCAACCAGCAAGGTTGAGGGATCGAGCAAAGGATCAGGTGACACAAAGGACTGGTCAAATGTGGAGCCCTCTGACTTATGAATCCCCATGGCATATCCATAAGTGAAATGGGGATAATCTTTGGGGTGAAATTGAATGCGTCTTTGGCTTTCAAGACAAACGGTGAGAAGGCTCGTCTTCGGGTCATAATCTTCGATAATCCCAAAGGTGCCATTCTTAACACCTGTGGAGTGTTTTGGATCTTGAGTCAAAGTGTGAATAAAGTGCCCATGATTATCATTTTGGAAAAACCGGATACGCTCCCCCAAGGCGTAGTCTTCGCCCTTAATCTTAAAAGAGTCTTGAAGATATCCATGGTCTTTTAAGGTCTCTCGAATCACCTGATTGAGCTCATAAACTTCCGTGTTGCGATAAGCGAGGGCCATGCGACTTTTTTGGGGATTTTCCATAAAATGACTCACATAATCTTGGGCTATGGCTTGGTGAACTTGGGTAAGATTTTCAAACCATTTCAAATGCCCTTTCTCATTATAAGGCTGCAGTCCATCTAAAACTTCATAGTCATTGAGGTATTTTGAGCATTCTCGTTGCCAACCCACTCTTTGACGAACAACCTCGCGTGTTTCACAAAACCCAAATCGTTCAGCAAAAAGACGTCCGTAATCCCCTGGTTCTCGAGATTTAATTTGGGCGGAGTCTTGGACAATAAGAACTTTAGCGCCTTTGTCCGTTGCTTCTTTGAGAAAAACATTCCACAAGGAACGGCCAATCATATTGGCTTCATCCACAATGATGACGTTCTTGTTTGTGAATCTTTGAGACTCAAATTCTTTAGCCCGGCGATAAGCGTAAGAATACACCCTGCTTCCTTGCCAAAGAGGAAAGCGGGGTTGAATCCTTTCCATGAACGCTTTCTGCTTTTCTTCCTTTGCCCAAGCATATCTCAAGCTATCTAAAGTCTTACACGGGATCCCAATTTCTTGTTCCATAATTTCAACGGCTTTACCTTGAAATGACGTGCCTAAGACCTGATAACCCGCCTCCCTATAGGCTTCGGCCACGGCCTTTAACAAAGTCGTTTTCCCTGTGCCCGCTTTGCCATTGAGAAGGCGAATATCAGGCCCAGAACAGAGATGAGTAATGGCTGCTTTCTGCTCTCTCGAGAGCTCATGACAGAGCTCATTTTCACGGTTTTTGATGGCGGCTTGAATTAAATCCTGAGAAATAATTTTCGTTTGTCTCCCCTGAAGAGTATCCGCCATCTCAATAATTTGCTCTTCTTGTTTTTTATACGCAGTAGAGGTAAAGAGGGGATCTCGATTGATGTTTTCGCCAATTTCATGGACCACTTCTTTATCGACAAGCAGCTGGCTTGTAAGTTTTTTTGCAAGACCACGAAGCTCAGAAACAAATGTTCCTTCAAAAACTTTATTGTCATTAGCCCCTTTCAAAACCATCTCGGAAGGAAGCTCAAGGCCTTCTACTTTAGCTTTTAAAAGGGCAAAGAGTTTTTCATCTCCGCCCACCCGACGGATAATTTCGTCTTCAATATGCTTGCGGGTAAAGGTTGTGCGTTTTGAAGCCACTTCCTGAATTAAGGTTGCAGGATTTTCGCATAGAATTTTGATATTCTGTTGGCGTATGGCGTCATTATCCGCCACAATGCGGGAGTATTTCCCTTCTTCAGCCAACCTTTGGGCGTAATACCCTTCATGGGCTGTAGGCAGAAAAAGCGATCCCCTTTCCGCATGAGAGCGGCAATCAATACGGACCTCATGACCCCCTAATTCAAGATGTTTATTAACAATAGTTTCCCAGAGCTTTCGCGTTACAAAAAGCTCTGCTTTCGATAAAATTTCTCGGTCTTTTCGAAAGGCAAAACCGCTCTCATTAATGACGCGCCTTGTGATCATGCCATGGAAATGAGGATTCCCTTTATCCCAATGGATGGCATATTCCACAACCAATCCTCGTGAGACAAAGCGTTCTTTGAGGAACTCTTCCACACACGTTTCAGCTTCCCTTTGGGTAAACTCCTTGGGAAGTGCCCCCATAACGGTTTGAGCTGTTTGAGCGGAGTTTAAAAACTGTTCCCTTGCCTCTAAACTTTTCTGATTTTTATCAGCATCACCATAGTCCGCTCTAAATCGAAAGGTTGCAAAATAATCTTCAAATTGTTCAACCTTATTCCAAAGCGTGGCGGGAACTTTTGCCCATTCGGGAGCATCATCAGGGGCTAAAATACGGCTGACAACAACGTTATTCTTACACCCAAAATTATAAGTGACACTTGTACGGGCATCTTGTTGTTTCCCCGCAGAGATGTACGCGCTAAAGCCTACGGCCGAACGCCCCTCGCTGCGGGAGATAAATCCAAGATGAAGCGAATAAATCGCCATGCGCCTAGCACTTTTAGGCGTCAGTCCTTGGGGTTAATACGCGAAAAGTCTCTTGAAATAACCGGTGAACCAACAGAGATGGGTGAGTTGATTCAATTGCCTCTGATTATTTTCATCATAACGCCTGTGGCCGTCAAGCACAAGTGGACTTTTAAGTCCGCATAAGTGCGCAGTGTGCTGCAAAACATCCCACTGATGGTATAAGCATAAATGCGCAGTGTGCTGCAAAACATCCCACTGATGGTATAAGCATAAATGCGAGAAAACCAAAAAAAAGGGGGATTATTAGCTTTATAAGAGATGAGGGTAGGTCCCTCGGATGAAGTGACCCCCAAGGGCCGGACCACGATTGCTCGAAAAAATGATAGAGCTTGACGTGGATAAATATTACCTCTTCCTAATTTAAAAAACAATTTAAAAGTTGAAGTTGTTGTTGGACGGGTGGGTATGTGGGAAACTCGTTAGAGTTTTCCACATATCCACGCGTCAGGTGATCCGCCATTTTTAAAACCTCCATGGGCGGTTTGTAATTGAGAGAGCTATGAAGCCGCTCCTCGTTGTACCATTTAATAAACCTGAAAAGCATGTTCTTCAGCTCAGCCATGGTTTCCGGAAAGTCCAAATAAAATCCTTCAAACTTTAGGGTCCTCCAAAACCTCTCCACATAAGCGTTATCTGTGGATCCTCCCTTGTGAGACATACTGCTCTTGATGCCATTATCACAGCAAAAATTTTGCCATTCCTCGCTTGTAAACTGAACGCCTTGATCCGAGTTAATAATCTCAGGGCACCCATAGCGCCAGAGGGCATCTTCCAAGGCCTCTAAAGCTGCTTCTTTGCTTAAGGAATTGGACAAGCGCCACCCCACAACAACCCGGCTATACACATCAATGAGGCACGTCAAATAAACAAATCCACCAGGAAGCCTTAAATATGTGATATCTACTTGCCACACCTGATGGGGCCTTTCTATTTTAAGCCCCCCAAGTAAATAAGGATGAACAACAGCTTGCTTACCTCGCAGGGTTGTTTTGGGCTTAGGGTAAATGGCCTGAAGGCCGAGCTCTTTCATCAATCGGTAAACCTTTTTCCGATTGATTTTCTTTCCTTCACGAACCAGCTGGGCATGAATGCGCCGATAGCCATACTGAGGGGTCGCTTCATAAATCTCCCCAATTCGGTTGGCGATCTCCGTATCCTCAGTCAATGGCTTGAGGGGAGCATAAAGCGTCGAGCGGTTTAAATCTAAAAGACGACATTGAGCACGGACACTTAGGTTCTTGTATTTTTTATCAATCATTTGCCTGCGCTCCTTTATTTTAGCTGCCCGAGCGCACGTGATAAAAAATCATTCTCAACTGTGAGTCTCCCGATGTTGGCATGTAGCTTTTGGATTTCGTTTTCATGAACCGTGTTGGAGGGTTTATGAGCACTCTCGAAGAGCTCCGCCCCATGATCCAAAAGCTGGCGCTTCCAACGGTGAATTTGACCAGGAGATACCTCATACCTTGAGGCCAGCTCCCCTATGGTCATATCCCCCTTGAAGGCTTCGATAGCTATTTTTAATTTTAACGACGCATTGATCTTTTTCTTCATTTTCTTTTCCTTTCATATTTGAGTATTACTCTCTCAAACTTTTCAGAAAAAGTGGTCTAGTTTTTGGGGGTCATTACACTTTATGCGAGCCCTGATTATCTGGAGAAATTTGGAACACCCCAAGAGGTCGAAGACTTAGATCACCATCGATTGCTGTCTTATGGGGAATATCCTTATCCCTTTGCGAATCTTAATTGGCACCTTTCCGTAGGCTGTCTCGAAGGAAAAACCAGAGAGCCTTATATGCAGATTAATCTGGGTCATAGCTTGGTGGCCTTAGCTAATCAAGGGATTGGAATCGTAACCTTAGCCCAAGAAAGTGCCAACTTTAAGAATCCAGAGGATCGTCTGGTGCCTGTCCTTCCTCATATCGAAGGGCCTCAAATCGATTTTTACTATATCTATCCTCAGCATTTGAAAGACTCTCACCGGGTCCAAGCTTTGGGCTCTTACCTTCAGGAAACCGTCAAAAGGGAGGGATTGATATGAAAAGAAGTAAAGTGATCCTTGCAGGGGTTATGGGAACGGCTCTTGAATACTATGATACCATGCTTTATATGCATTTTCTGCCGATTTTAACGCCCCTTTTCTTTCCCAGTGAGGATGCCTTTATCTCCAGTTTATTAAGCATGGCCAGCTTTGCGGTAGGATTTCTCATGCGTCCCTTAGGAGGGATCGTGTTTGGTCACATAGGGGACCGCTTAGGCCGCCGTGTGGCCTTAGGAATTTCCATTATGCTTATCAGCCTTCCGACCTTTGTGATGGGTCTTCTCCCCACTTATGGACAAGTGGGAATCATCGCTCCCATGGCTCTTATCCTTTGTCGTCTGTTGCAAAACTTTTGTGTGGGAGGAGAAGTAATTGGGGGGTCTATCTTCCTTGTCGAACAGGCTAAACCTGGTTATGAAAGCCGAACCAGCAGCCTTTTAAATGTAGCCATCCAAATCGGAAGCTTTATCGGCGCCGGTTTGGGGCTTATTTCGCTGTGGGCTTTTTTGCCGGAATGGGGGTGGCGTATTCCTTTTCTGTTCGGAGCAGTCTTTGGTCTCTTTGGCTATTACGTTCGAACGAAGATTCAAGAAACCCCTGAATTTTCCCACCTTCGCCAAGAAAAACGCCTCGCCAAACTGCCTTTATGGGAAGCGCTTAAACGGGACAAAAAAAGTCTTTTTCGCACCATGGGAATTTGTGCTGGCGTCATGACTCCTTTTCAAATCATTTACGTTTTTATGGGTGATGTTCTTAAAACCAAGTTCCAGCTTTTACCTGATCAAATCCTCGCCCACAACATGAAGCTGATGGTTTTGATGGCTCTTGTCCTCTCCGGCATGGGATATTTGGCGGATAAGTTCGGATATAAAAGAATCATGGGTCTTTCGTTGCTCGGGGCTATTTGTTTCTCTCATCCTGCTTTTTGGATGATGGAACGCGCCTTGACCCCCAATGAAATTCTTCTCATGCAAGCCGTGCTCGCTGTTTTGGCTTGTGGCGTCGCTGCTCCTTGCTGTGTCCTTGTTTCAAGCCTCTTCCCTGTTCGAGAACGCTATAGCGGTTATGCCTTAGGATGGTCTTTAGGAGCCATTCTTTTTGCAGGCCTTACTCCACTTCTTTCACTTCTTCTGGTTCAATGGACAGGAGATTCTAAAGCCCCTTCCTATATCCTCATGGTCTATGGAGGGGCTGGGCTTGCAAGTATAATGGAAAATCTTTTCGTGTTAACGCCCTTCATTGGCAGAGGACGTCTCTGGCATAAAAAGATGTCTTACGCTAAGAGTCCGTCCAAAAACTTTTTGAATAAGTGGGTGGATTTATGGTTTACTGTCCCTAAGGCAAAACACAGGAGGTGTTTACAATGTGGGCCAAGGAAAACCGACCTATCTATAATCGAGATCATCTAAGATATCCCAGTGACATGACAGATGAGGAGTGGAGGTTAATAGAGCCTCTCGTGCCTCCTGCAAAACCAGGGGGAGGTAAGCGTCGCACGAATATGCGCGAACTCATAAATGGCCTCCTGTACATCTTGAGCACGGGTTGCCAATGGCGATATTTGCCAAAGGACTTTCCGCCCAAAAGCACCGTACACTACTATCTTGGGAGATGGCATGAGGATGGAACTTTGGACAACATTCACCATACTCTTTACGTACACTGTCGAGAACAGGCAGGCCGAAAGGCCTCTCCAACGGCTTGCATCATCGACAGTCAAAACGTTAAGAGCGCAGAAAAAGGGGGGCAAATATCGACCCTCATGGGTACGATGCAGGCAAGAAAATAAAAGGGAAAAAGCGGCACATTCTTGTAGACACAGAGGGGTTACTTCTGCACGCAGTTGTCCATTCTGCTGACATACAAGATCGAGAGGGAGGTATCATTTTGCTTTCCACATTATTTGGTCTCTTTCCCTTTTTGCAAAAGCTTTTTGCTGATAGTGCCTATCAAGGTCCTATCTTTCGTGAAGCGTTGTCAGGTATTTTACCAGACCTTGAGATGGAAATTGTAAAACGCTCTGATGCTATAAAAGGGTTCGTGACTTTGCCAAAAAGGTGGATTGTTGAGCGAACTATCGGATGGCTCAATAGATGTCGCAGGTTGGCAAAAGATTGGGAAAACCAGAATCAGAATGCCCTGGCTTTCCTTAAATGGGCTTCTGTTAGGTTGATGATAAGAAAGCTTTGTAATGGCTTATAAAGTCTTTGGACGGACTCTAAGTTCAATTAAATGAGGAAGTAAGAGGATGAGAATATACATTATCCTTATCACAGAGTTACTTCTTAAAATAAGTTTTTTTTGTTAAAACCATTTTGATTGATTATAGGCTTAAGAAAAAAAGAATTTAAAGGGAACCCAAGAATATGAAATACGAATGGCCATGGTCTTTTACAGGAAGGTTCATCCCTTATTCAATAAGCCCTGCGAAGTTGAATCTTAAATTGGAAGATAAGATCCTTCTGGGGATCGGCGGAATATTCTTGATAGGGATTTTTTTATTTGTGAGTGTTATGGGAACATTTTTTGATGTACTCAGCCCTCCTACTAAAAAACTTGCCTCTTTAAAAGCTGCTCAAGAATCCGAGATATTAAAGGAGGAACTTGAGGATAGCTTTGAAAAAGCTTTTAAAGAGACGGAGGAATCTTTCGAGCGCCTTCACGAAGCCTTTGAAGAGAGCCGACGTAAAAGAGATGAACTGTTTAAAAAGGCTCAGCAAAATTTTGAAAAGCGATTTGCAAAAGCTCAAGCTGATTTTAGAAAAGGAGGTCGGATCGACAGAATCCATAAGAGAGTAGAAGAAGCAGGGAAAAAAGCTCGAAAAGAAGCTCTTAAAAAATACCCAGACTTAAAGGACCTTAATCCATGACTTTATCCTGCAAAATGATCATATTGGTTTCCTTTATGCTATGTGTGACATTGGTCGTTCTGGCTTGGTGTTATAACCGTCTCTCTCCTCAGCTTAATCATTTCAAAGAGATACGAGAAAGCGAAAAGCAAAAGATCCTGACGCAAAAAAACGAATCCCTACAAAAACTTAACATGAAGGCTCAACATATGGGGGAAGATGTCTCTTCCTTTTTAGGGGGAATGGAAGAGTCCATAAAGCAAAAGCAGAAGGAACATGAAGAATTTGTTGAGGGATTTATGAAGAAACAGAATAACGTCTTTGACGCCATTGACGCTTTTGCAGGAGAAAAGTAGGAAAATTCATAAAAGCTTATATTGTCGAGGTTTCTTACCTTTAACTGAAAAGTGTAATTATGGGTATGCGTTTATAGAGATAAGTTGTACTGAAACATAGGTTGTACGCGGGTTTTATCTGCAGGAGAAGGTTTCTCTCCAATTTTTTTGCACCCTCTTTTCGAATAAAAAGACACCGCTTCTAAACTACTCCACAGAATAAAATAACTCCTATCTTTATATTCTTTTGCCGTTTCCAAACATTGAGTCCACATGACTTTTCCATATCCTTTATACAAAAAGTTGGGGGTAAGAAAAAAATTATCAAGCTCCAGTTGATCTTTATCATTGATGTAAAATGAATAGAAACCTGCTAATTCCTCATTTACAAAAAGCTTTTTTACCTTTGAAACTGCTAAAACTTCAGGAGTAACAGATAACAACTTCATAAATTCATCTAGATACTCCTGTGTATAATTTGCGCCCCCTGCTGCTTCTTTTGAAGTACGCATAAGAGTATTGAGAGCTGGGAGATCACTTTCTGTAGCGTCACGAAATGTAACGCGTGGAGCCCCATTATTATTGATATCGCTTTCCCTATTTTCCATGGCTGGTGAATTCTGCAAAGACATAAATAATAATAATACGATCAACCCCAGTTTTTTCATTTTTTCCTCACCCATTTATTATTTATTAAACATAAAAAATTATTTTCTAGTTTAAAATTAAAGTCAAGAAATAAAATAAAGAAGAAAAAATCTCTTTTAATTTCAGCAAATTATAAATTTTTCTCCATCTACTTCTCCGTATTTTCTTGAATAAATTTGAGTTTAGGTTCATTTCGTTGAACAAAGGCAAGAGTAGGATCATTTTTTCTTATCGTTTCAATATGACGGTTTCTTAAATCTTCCGCACCTACGGGATAAACGATCTTTTTTATAGGCCCGTCAATCCGTTGAAGAAAGTCTTCTGCCACAATGACTCCGCAGGAAAATCCATCCTCTTCAGCTTGTCTTCTGGAATAAGGACTGCTTTTTCTTTCAAAGGTGAAGATGGCTTTTGAATGATAGGCTTTGATTCTTTTTTGAATGCTTTTCTCCAAAATTTTAAAATTACCTTCATCTATGTCTCCGCCTCCCATAGGATCGTGAGCAAAAATCTCAACTTTGTAAGTATTGTTTGTTTTATGAAGGCGGATTTCTCCTGTCAGCCAATGAGATTCATCAAGATTATAGGGGAAGAGAATTTTGACATGGCCATTTTCTTCTTTCATAACTTCAGGCATGATTTCTTCAAATACATCTCTTTTTGCCTTCTGAAAAGCACACACTTCTTTATAAAGCCTCTCTTGAAGGGAAGGTATGCTTTCTTTCAGCATGTCTAGATTGCCTTTCTTTTCCCGAATCTCTGATAAAATCTCACTATCTGATTTACCTGCAGCCTTACCTTGATTGATGATTTGTAAAACATCCTCATTGACATCAAAAGGGTGAGTACTTTTATCAAAATGGTAGTCAATGTTTGAGGAAGAGACGTCAAAGCCCTTAGAGAAATTTTGCTTGTTATTTTCTCCTCCTTTGTTAATCGCAGGCGTTACCGCTACAATATAGGAAAGCCCGTCTTCTGAATCGGGGAGGGTTTTAAAGGAATCTCCCCTTTGGGTTAGAAGGTACTTATGATCCAGCCCATAAGTGAAGCTTGGGTGATGCTTTAGGGTAGAGTCAACATATTCGGTGATATCCGCATCTGTGTAATATGTTCTTTGCCAAGATGTAATCTTATCCTTTTGAGAAGAAGGGAGAGAAGAAACCATAAAAGAATCTTCGTCTTCTTTTTCCTTGGATTTTTCTTGCTGGGTAAGCTTAAAAGGGACCTTAGCTTTCTTAAAGTCTGGATTTCTACTGCTGAACCCTAAATCAGCGAGATGTTTTCGATCTGTATTTTCTTGGAGCCAACGAACAAAAGGTGTGGGATTTTCTTTTTCTCCAAAAGCCTTTATGGCCGCATGCTTTGCTGCAACACTATAAAGTTGCAGATATTTAGGATCGGCTTTATCCAAAGGTGCTTCATTAATAAGAACTGGACGGGAATTTTGTGATGGATCTTGACGAGGATCACTCCAATCCCAATAGAGAATAGGTTGGAAGCGGACATAGTTCCCTTGAAAATGTTCTGAAATAAACTGTCGCGTAAAATGCATGGGAGCATCCATAGCTGCATTGATAATAGCCCCACCCCCTCCCTTAAATAACCAACCTGGAAGTCCTGCATCCACTGCGGGTGCATAAGGGTTTTTAAGGTCTCCCGTTCCTAAAGATAAAACAAAAAAATGATCTCTATTAAGATGTCGATCTTCTGCCATACGGGAAAGGCGAGTACCAATGAAAGACGTTGGGTCATTCATTCCGACCCCTCCATCATTAATGATGTAATTCTTATTCCCTTTAACATTCCAAATTAATGCTGACGGAAAGTAGGTAGGGGCGGCAGAAGTTCCCCGCGCAACAAAGCGCAGTAAAAAGTCTTGAGAATCATCTAGAATAGCGCGTCCGCTATCAAAGAGGAAAGGTTGATTGGTTCCATGAATAACACCCGTGACAAGAACATTTGTTAAGACATTTTTTAAGGTGCAATCTTTAAAATACCCTTTTAAAAGGGTTTCTAAAGGGGCAGGATCATAAAGAGAATGACGTAATCCCACTGGATTTTTAAGTTTTTCCATTATTCCTTGGGGAGGGAAAATACGCGTTCCGTGTTCACTAAAAAGCTTTACCAACTGCTGAGGTGAGCAAAGTGGGGTTATTCCATCTTCTGTGGCAACATTTCCTAAACTTAAGATTCCCCCCACAGATGTGCCTCCCATATAATCAAATATTTTATAAAGGGGTTTTTGAGAAACTTTAGACAAATGGTTTTGCATAATGGCAGGGGTAAGACCGCGCATGCCACCTCCATCTATGGAGAGACCCATATAGAGCCAATCGACTGCTGAAGATCTTTTTCTTGAAGATGAGTCTTCTTCTGATTGGGGAAGAGGAAAGGAAGAAGATGGTGCGGAAGATGGTTGTTGAAGTGGTACAGTGAAAGAAGGGAAATCAGATTTTTTTTCTTCGGCTCTTTTTTTATTTCTAGCAAGCATCTCCTGAATGGCTTTCTTTCCACGATCTCCTAAGTGGTTACCTTCTAAATTAAGAGACGTGAGAGTTGTGTTTTTAGCCAGTTCTTCTGCTCCGTAATCTTCTATATTATTATCTGATAAATCTAATGATGTAAGGGTTGTGTTTTCGGTGAATGCTCCCGCTCCACGATTTCCTATTTTATTATGCTGCAAATTAAGAGACGTAAGAGTGGTATTTTTTTTAATGATATCTAAGAATCTTTTTATTCCGATGATATAATTTTCTCTAATGTTGAGAGAAGTAAGTATAGTATTTTTACAAAGCTCTTGAATAACGTCATTTTTTATAGAAAGATGCTTTTTTGCTTCGACGGTTTTGTACTTAGGTCGTTCTGTGCCGCGGGCACCCCTTTCCGTGCCGTCAAATACTTCCTTATATCCCCAAGAAGTATAGCTTAGATTGAGGTTTGTAAGAGTAGAGCTCATAAAAAATTCTTTAGTTATAATTCCTAAGTTGTTTCTTCTAAGATTAAGAGTTCTAAGGCGCATATTGGCAATTAATTCTTGAGCTTCTTGAAGTCCAATGTTGTTATAACTTACATTAAGAGAAGTGATATTTTTATGGGATGATAAAACTTTAACCCCATCTGCTTCAACGTAACTATGCGCCAAATCAAGAGACGTAAGAGAAGAAAGAGAAAGAACAGCTTTTAAGTCAATCAGAAAATCTGAGCCTTTTTCTGTCCATTCTATCTTTATTACTAACTTTTCTTCTCTCCAATTAGGGTAGGGGGGAATCTTTTCGAGCACTCTAGCATAATCGCCTTTTGCCGTCCTAGCATCAAGCGTTACTTTCGTCCCTTGTTGAATCCAGCTATTAATCCAGTCACTCGAAAACTGTACCGTCCCTTCTGCAGCTAAACGTTGAAGAGGGAGCAATTCATTCGTAGCATCTTTTTTGAGAGAAGGCGTCGAAAGCCGACCGCATTGCTGAACTTCTAGCCTTTCTAAGGGGGCCATTAAGGTAATAGTCTTAAGTTGGGCGCATTGATTTAAGATTAAACACCTTAAAAAAGGGAATGCGATTTCTTGACGCTTTCTCAAAATAAAAGAACGGACTCCGCCGGGATAATGGTAAGGTTTATCAAAGCCCGTTATTTTCGTTTCACTTAAATCCAGGGATTGCAACCCTTTACATTGGTCAGCAAGATAGAAAACTAAATTATCTGCGTCTAAATTAATACATTTGGAGAGGGTTAGTTTTTGTAAATTGAGAAAGAAATTTCCATGAGAAATAAGACTTCTTGTTGTTAACACCGAATTTCCAGATAAAGTAAGATCAGGTGTATCGGTTTCAGAAATAACCTTCATCCATCTCTTAAGTTCAGGTTCATTCAGCTGAGACCCATTTATCTTTTCTCGAATAAATTGGGCACGTTGATCTGCGGTTAAGAGCTCTTTAAAAACCTGTACGCTCGGAGCAATATCTTTCCAAGCCACATCATTTGCTTTATCCAACATCTCTCTTAATGCTTGAGAAGGGCCTATTTCTTCTTTTTTTTTAAGGGTTTGACCTAAGTTTTGAACTTCTGGAATTTCAAGCCCTTTTAATATGGCCCGATGAGCAGTGGAGCTCTGGGTATTCTGTGCTGTAGTTTCAATTCGGCTGAATCTATTTTTAACGGATTCATTCTGAGGCCTATATTTTTGGGCAAGCAGCCAATCTACCTCTTCTAAAAGTTGGTAAGGAGCGATGTTGGAATTTTTAAGATCCCCAAGAGTTTTATGAATTGTCTTCATCCTTTCATACAGGCGGCCTAATGTATTTTTCACAAAAGGAATTCCGTAATAGGTAGGTTTACCAGAATGGGTAAGCGTCAAAAAAGAAGGCTTGTGAGCATTTTCCTTTAAGGCGATCACGCTTTTATGATAATTTTCTGCTTTCTTAAGAAGCTCAGAAAGAATCCCGTAGGGTTCTTGATTTGCAAAATGATCTCTGACCGCACGCGGAATAGGTTTGTGCATTTCGGGAAAACAAAAAGGAATGCATTTTACTTGAATAACATTTTGAGAAGCTGTCCCTATTTTTTCTTTTGCAATGCCAGGCACGAAAGCTTGATCATTATCCACGCTTACTAAGCGCTTTTTTCCAGGTTTATCTGGACATGGTTGAACGACATAGTTATCTGCTCTCCCATCTTCAGGAAAGGTGACCATTGATAGGATGAGTTTGTGATAGAGAGCTTCTTCATCCCATGTAATTGTCTTTAAGGAGGGGTCTTTATCAATAACAGGGCGGAGGTTCTTTCCTTCAATTCCTTGACTTATTAAATAAGGCATACCATCGATAAGAACAAATTCACTTAAGGGAACGCTCCCTCCGCTCATGGTGAGTTCTAGTTGGCTCACCATGTATTCCAGCCCTGGAAATGCGGGAGATTCTTTAAAATAAACTGGGAGCCCCTTCCACATGACTTTGGCAACGGCTGAATTGCCAAACTTTTCGGTCGGTTTTAATTTAATCTGTGAGGGATCTTTTGCATCTTTTTGGAATGCTTGAGCGACAAGTTCAGGGGGAAGAACTTTCTTTCCGAAATGAATTGTTTCAATGGGGAGCCCTTCCTTTAAAGGATCGGAAATTTTTTCTTGATGGAGAGAAGAAGGCCACGAATCCCAAAGATATTCCCAGGCAAAGTGCTGGTTTCTTTTTTGAAGAAGGCGAAGAGACTCTTTTAAATCATGAGTTTTATAAAATTGGAAGGCATTTTTGTTATTAAGTTTACACCCACCTCCTGACCGTATAAGAGCAGCAACCACTTGAGAAAACTCCTTTTTATGGGCCAGATCTAAAGGCGTTTTTCCTGCACTATTTAAGGCATCAGGATCGGCTTTTGTTTTTAAAAGCTCTTCAATAAGAGGTAAAATAGAAGCTTCTTGTTCTGCTTTCTGAATCACGGTGTGAAGCCGTGTTTGAGTTATATCAGCTTTCCCTTCAATTTTGTTAGGGTCAATGCCTAAACGGCTTGCTTGCTCAATAATACCTTCGCCTTTGTAATCTAAGACCTGCTTCCAAACCAACGGGTCCTGCCAGCTTTTATGCCTTTGAGGACGGCCCTTTTCCTGAGGAAGGTATTGGCTGACCCATCGCAGAAGCTCATAAATTTTATCAACATGATGAGGCAAATACCAATTAAGATCACACCTATCGATAAAGAGTTGAAGCGATTCTACTTGAGATATGACGACTCCTGGAGCCCCATAAACTTTACCCATCTGCTCAAGAGGAGAAAGAGAAGGAAATCTTTTATAAAGGGATTCCAAACGTGGTTCATAGGTCAAAATATGATCGTAAAGTTTTACTAAATTATTCGAATGATGGTCTAACTTATCCTGAAAATAATAAAAAACAAGAGGATGAAGAGACTTAAGAATATTTTTAAGACGTGTGTAAGGGTGGTCTTTTAAAGAAGCCGAAAGTTCAAGCCATCGATCTCCTAACCGTCTTATTCCCAAAGGAAGCGGGGAAGGGTAAGTGTTTTCTTCTTGTTTTTTCCCCTGCTCAAGGAAATGGCCATATTGCAAAATCCCTAGTTCAGGAGGCCTATCTAAAAAAACTTCTCTTACTTCTAAAGGAACTCTCTTTTCCATCAAGGCTGCTAAGAGATATAAAGGATTTTTAAATCCGTAGAGAGGTATTAAATTTTTTTCTTGAAGGGAAGCCCCCGTTTCGGGACGAGAATTTTCGAGGACTTCTTTATGAGAAGGTTTTTTATAAGAAGCAAACTCAAAAAACCCTTTTCCCCTTGTGTTGTAATGAATCTCAAGAGGCGGCAATTGGGGAGAGAGAGGTTCTGTAAGAAAACTCACAATAAAAGCGCGCGTAAAAGAGGAAAAAGAAAGAGATTCATAGAGTTTCTCTTTCTTTTCAGGAGTCGCTTTATCAATCTTTGCAAGGAACTGTTGGAAGGATATGCTTTTTTCAATCACACCCTTCTCATCGAGGGGTAATGTAACGTCTTCTTTTAAAAAAGGTATTGTTTCTGCACGCCTAAAAGTTCCATAGGCACTTTTGTGAGATCCAAATAAAAAATGATCGAGCAAATCTTGAGGAGAACGAAATGTCCCTTTTTCGGTAGAAGAAGATTGAGATTTCTGGATGAGTTCTTGAGCCGCCTGGGGCAGCATTTTAAAATATCCCACCTGAGAAGATGAAAAGAAAATTCTAGGCTGACATATCTGTTTCCAAGAATCGGCGGTGCAAGTAGGGGCGAGAAGATGATCGATAAAACTACTATAGTAGTCTTCTAATTGGCAGAGATTTTGTTTTATGTCTTCTTTAAAGGAAGAGAGAGATAAATGGAGTAAAGTTTGTGAAATTCTGGTCCTTAAATTTTGGATATCCTTAAAAACAGGATCTGAATTTTGAGGAGGAAACTGTTGAGGTTGGTTTTTGATGAGCTCTTCTGGCTGTTTTAAATCATCCAAAAGCTTTTGAACGGATTCATTTGTTTTTTCTTGGGAAAGAAGAAGGGAAAGATTTTCTTTAATTTCCGTAATTTTGTCTTCTTCCACAGTGCTTTCGCTTTGGGCACTCACTTTTCGAATCACAAGTCGAGAGGGTTTCTCTTTCTCCCAAGACATATGATAATAAACAGCTTGGACTTGAAGAGGATGAAAGATGAGGGAAAAGCTTATCATAATTGAAAGGAACGGACGAAGAATTCCTTTGATAAACATAAACTTCCTATTTATATTTCTAGAAATCTTGTTAAAAAGATCAATTTTTATTCAGCTATTATGAAATTCACTATAAGAAAAAATCTATTTCTAGAAAAGAAGAGATTTTTACAAAAAATTAGAGTTATTTAACCATAAGGGAGATCTTAGATCGGACGTTCGGAAGGGCCTCTTTTTTCTCTTTGCCTCTTTCCTTAAAAACAGGAAAAAATGAAAATGTCCCATGCTCAGCTCCAATAAAAACAAGCTTTTTTATGCCTTGTATGTCGGTCTCATTAATTTTAATGAGATTCTTGAAATTTCCGGGAGAAGCAACCATACTGACCATGATCTTACGTTCTCTAAACTGCATTATGCCGATCTTACTTCCTTCTCCGTCAATTTCTTAACCTTATTCCCAAAAAAATTCAGCCGCTTGCCGTAAAGGTTCACCCGCTAAATGAGCATATCTTTGGGTTGTAGAAACTTGTGTGTCGGATCAACAGAATCAATAAGAGAGTAGAAGAAGCAGGGAAAAGAGCCCAAAAAGAAGCAATTTATGCTTTGTGTGACATTGAGCGTTCTTGCTTGGTGTTATAACAGACTCTCTCCTCAGCTTAATCATTTTAAAGAGATACAAGAAAGCGAAAAACAAAAGATCCTGAAGAAAAGAAACCAATCTTTACAAAAACTTAACAAGAAGACTCAACACATGGGAGAAGAGGTTCCTTCCTTTTTAGGAGGAATGGAAGAGTCCATCAAGCAAAAGCAGAAAGAGCATGAAAAATTTGTTGAGAGATTTATAAAGAAACAGAATAACGTCTTTGATGCCATTGACGCTTTTGCAGGAGAAAAGTAGGTTAAATTTCTTGCGGGAATAGGGTAACTCTAAGTTTTGTTAATTGACATTTCCAATAGAACCCTTTGAAGAAAAACTTCTAGACATCCATCCTATGTTTGAAACAGCCAGGGTTTATGCGAGCATAAGTGAGTACAGAAAATGAAATGATCCCATTTATTTCATCTTCCTTTAAAAATTAGTTATCATCTAATGATAAACATGCTAGGATAATATATGAATGAGAGCCATGATTTTACCTTAGAAGCGCTTATTGATTTAGATGGGTTTATCGCGGAAATAGGAGAAGGGTATTGGGTGAAAATAGAAGCGAAAAAAGTCAAGAAGGATCAGGAAAGCCTCATGGAATTAAGTATTCTCTTACCCTCCATACCTCAAAGGGAGAAAGGATATTAGGGTATGATAATGCCCATGCCGTTCCTTTCAAAGCTTCCATAAAGGCCCATGATCATATGCATAAGCGGGATAAAATCATTAAGTATATTTATTTAGATGCAGCAAAACTTTTAGAAGACTTCTGGAAAGAAGTTGAACGAATTTGCGAGAAAGGGCAAGGAAAATGACACAAGTGCATATATTGAGAATAGGAATTGCACCTTATGAGAAAATTAAAGAGAGGACTTTAGCGATTGCCCGGGGAGACTATAAGCTCTTACCTACTGAGCCAAAGGTATGGTTTTCTTCCATGGAATCCTTTGCTCAAGTTCTTTCTACCCGAAATAAACTTCTTCTTGAAATGATTGCTCAAGCCAAGCCCCAATCTATGACAGAATTGGCTCAGCTTTCAGGCAGGCAAAAGAGCAATCTTTCCCGAACGCTCAAGACAATGGCACACTATGGATTAGTTAAGCTACATCGTAAGAAAAGCGGGGAGGTTCAGCCCCAAGTAACCTTCGATCATCTGAGAGTAGACCTGCCTCTTATTTTTGGGGAAAGAGCCATCCATTAAAAGAGAGCCACAGTTCATATATTTTCAGGTTTAACATTGGTTTGAATTGTTGCGACTTTAGTATAGAGCTTGATAATTTTATCATGAAGGTTGCGTAACTGCTTCCTTAGATAGAAGGGCAACTGTTTGCCTACCCAGGGAGGGAGGGTTACTGAACCTAATTTGACATCCTTGTCAGCCAAAAAAACATGCTCTTGAATTTCTTGGCCATTCTTTTCCAGTGTAATAATTGTCGTTTTGGGGAGTTGAAAAATTCGATGGGAACTCCCATTTTCTCTTCTTTTGCAGCCGAGATCTTCTAAATAATGCATATACTCTTCACGTGTAAAACTCCAATCTTCATCCTCTATTTGATTAAAGACAACGTGGGCTCGTGTTCCCAGTTTGGGTAATGTAGGTGAAAGGACTTCCGGAACAGGTACGGTTTCTTCTTTGGGAATTTTTGTTTGAAGAGGGATACCTCGGGTTTTAATTTTTGGGGTTTTTTGCTCTAGAACATAGCGTGAGGACACAGAAGAGCTTGGCGTTTCACAAGAATTTTCAGAAGAAGAAGGGATGTGACTTTTACGTTTATCTGCGCTTCTTTTTTCTTCTTCAGCTTTTTTCTTTCTCTCATCTTCAAGTTTTTGTTCCCTTTCCACAGCTTCTCTTTGAGCTTGCTTTATTACTTCAATACGCTTTTGGCGAAAGGTCTCCTTACGTTTTTCCTTTCCTTGTTTTCTCTCTAGCTTTTTTTCATCCAAAGAAGGGGGGCTCTTTTGAAGTTCTTTTCCACTCTTTCCTTTGTTTTCTTGCTGACTCCTTTCATGTAGGTGTCTTTTCCACTCTTCCATAAAATAAAATGTTTCGATTGATGTTTGAATGGATTGGAAAGTTTCTCCCCATGATTTTTCAAAAGTGTTATTTTTAATGGCTTCTAAGATCTCATCATAAAATTCCATTTCCTTTTCTTTATGGCCACTCATCCCATAAGCTGTAGCCAAATTATATTTGACAAATAAATATTCAGGCGCGGAAGGCTCAAGACTGTTATTAGCTTGGTGCCGTAAGGCAATTCCTTTATCCCAATTCCCCATACTCAAGTAGCAACTCCCTACAGTTGTAAGAAGAAGAAAGTATTCATTCTGATACAAATTTTTTAAGTTTTTTATTTGTTCAAAGTATCGAATACAATCATTATTTTTATCTATTCCCCAACTTCCTAAAGAAGCGTAACAAAGGGCTTTTGTATGCTCAATAGGGGCAAGAGCTTTACAGTTTAGCGCTTGAAGAGCGTGACTTAAAGAATCTTTAGAATTTAAGAACCTATCGTAACATACAGCAAGATTAAGATGAGTACGACCATACATGCCCTCATCTTGATGAGGTATGCTGAGAGCCTTTTTATTATATTCTAAAGCCATTTCAGGATGGGTAAGGTATAAGTCTTGGGCCGTTTTAGCATATGTATTCCCAAAGACTTTATATATTTGAGCACCGATCACTTTTTCAATGTCTTCGAGAGAAGCAAGCTCTTCTGCTTTTTGTAAATGGCCAGAAGCTAAAAGTGACTTCTCTAAGTGCACATACACCACAGATATGTTAACATGGGTTCGTGCAAGATTTAACTTGGATAATCCACTCATATTCAGGATTTCCTTGTAACAACCTAATTGTTTATCCCTTTCCCCAAGATGAAAATGGCCAGCAGCTTTTTGCATATAGGCCTCAAAAATTATTTGGGTATTTTTTTCTCTATGAGGATGGACCGCACCGCTTTTTTTATATTGAGAAATAATTATATCGTTTTTGCTGATGAGGGAACGACATTTTTCTTTATCCCACCGAAGGTCATCTTCCATAGCGTATGTAGGGGAAGACGTTATAATAAAAAGAAAGAGAAGAACTTGAAAAAAAGGCATAAAACTTTCCCGCTATAGACGTTTAACAGTATAATTTCTTATTTATCTTTGAAAAGATAAAAATCTCGAATTATGTGAACAGAGCGAACACGCCATTTTGATCAAGGAGGGATGGTCCTCCCTTCTTGATCATCAATATAAAGGGCCAGGGCATCCTGCTTCTTATTTATCCTTTAGAAAAGATTCAATATCTTCGTATTTCTTTGGAAGAGCCTTAGTGTTAATCTTATAAAGGACAGTTGCCGCTATATATTTTTTGTAATCTTCCTCTAAATCTTTCCAACCATTTACCCATTCTTTTTCGTCCGTGCCGTCATTGAGCTTTTTTAAAAGTGCCGCAACAGTTGCATGAGTTTCTCCACTTGTCCAGAAAGGTCCTTGTATTTGTTCAATACTAGAAACCATTTTTTTAAAATTAGACTTTCCTAATAAAGTGATCTCAGCATCGAGCCCGCTTTCTAGTTTTTCTTTAATGTAAGATAAAAGAGGGGTTTTGCCTTCCTCAGCTTGCTCATCTTCTACCACTATATAAGAAGGGAGAGAGGGGTTATTTGAAGAAATATCGGATTTTATTAATTCATGAACTTCCTTAGTGGGAATCCAGGGTAAAAAAATTTTGGGATCTTTTTTCAACAGCATGGCTACGCAGTGCCCAGGCACTTGATCTTCAGGGATAAGAAGGGGCTTTAAAGAAGGATTGGAAGAGGAGAGGGAAAAAATTTTCCTTAACTGTTCACTTTTTTCTGACAGAGACGCTATACATTCTTTTAGGTTTTTATCTTCCGTTTTTAGATTTTTTAAAAAGGATACCTCTTTTTCTGTTGAAAGAAAACAGAGCTCTACGTTTTTCTTTTCTTCTTCCAACTCCTGCAGTCGGACAGCCATCTTTTCAATTGTTTTTATTCTTTGCTCTTCTTCTAGCCGTTTGGCTTTCTTTTTGTCTTCATACTCACGAATATAATTATGAGCCTTCTTACAGGCAGAGCATGTTTCTATTAAATAGCTCTCTCTGAGTTGCCAATCTTGGTTGGTTTGAAGGTCATGATCTGTCCTACTACTCCCCCAATAACTTCCATTTCTTAAGCCCCAACCATTAGCATTATAGTCCGCTCTACGATAAGACGTAATTTTATCTTCACTGTTTCTCGCATCAACATTATGTTCGCTGAGAATGCGTTTTGCATCACTGTATTTTAAAACAGCTTTTTCATCCTCGTCAGTCAGCATCGCAAAGCTAATAGATAGCAAGCCGGGGAACAATAATAATGCCAGACTAGCGGCTAACGGTTTAAAAAGTCTTTGAGGCATAGAGATTTTCCTTTCTTATAGGGTGTGTTATCTAGGTTGTACTCACTTTTGGTAAAGTTTTAGAAGAATGATAAGATGGTGCTCCAACAACAACGAGGAACACTATCATGGAAAAATATTACATTACGGATGAAACTTTTGCAAAAATTTTAGTATGTTTAAGAAGTAAAAAAAGAAGCGAGCAAGATATTTACTGTAAAAATCATGAGCAAGCAAGGACATTTATGGAGAGTATGCGAGTTCAGTACATATGAGACTCATGCGCCGCTAATCAGCGATTCTAAGCGTAAACCCCAGATTTTTTCGTTATTCAAGAATACAAAAGGCCTTTCCTCTACTTCTCCCTCTTCAGGTGTTCCATGTGCCAATCTTTCGCGTAATTATAAAATTTGCTTATATAATCATTCATTTTTCCTAGGCATGGGCCGCGGTGGGTATTGTAAAAATCCTGTAAAACAGAGTTATCTTTAAAATCATCAGTAATTATGCCATGCATGACCTTGAGAAAATTTGTCTTGAATTCATTGAAATAGGTCTTTAAAGCCATTTGAATCAAGACATCGTCAGCCTTCATGATCTCAAATGCCTGGGCACAATGCTCATCAAATTTAGCGAATAATTCTTGTTCACTTTTCGACAAAAGAGGGTTCTCTCCTTCCGGATTATGGGTTTCTATTTCCCATAAGGCTGCATGATGGATCATTTTCATCAACGTGTAGTTAACAATCAGATTTTTCATTAAGGATGACTGATCTTTATGAGGGGGTAAAAATTTCTGTATATCTGAATTCTTGGATAGCTTCTTTTCGATGTAAGAACGGCATGCTTTTTGAGTGTCCTTTAATGCCCTAATATCGTAATATTTTTTGTTTAAAAGCTCTTGAGCGAACCTCTGTACTGCTTGATAGTCTTGTGATGTTTGTTCTTGCATGTTTTCTCCGTTAAATGGCGTTAAGTTAAACTTTTATTGTTGCTAAAAACATTAAGATTTTATATAAATAACTTTATAAACTTTTTTGCAAATTTATTTACATTAAAATAAGTTACCATAACGGTTTTTAACCTGTCAACACTTTTTTTAATGTTAAGATATTTCGTCATGAAATATGGAGTGGAGATGAAAGAAACACGAACAAGAAAAGGTAACCCTGAGCAACGCAGTATTATTATTCCGCAAGATTTATGGGATTGGATAACCAAATATGGAGAGGGAATAGGAATAACATCCACAGTTACAACGATAAGAATGATTCTTACAGAGTTTAGATCTAGAAAAGAGAAAGAAGCCAAAGAAGAGTAGGGAAGGAGCATTGGAAGACCACACACTTATCGTATTTAAAGGAAAGAACATTCGACGTATCTTTCATGAGAACGAGTGGTGGTTTTCAGTCGTTGATGTCATAGAGGCTTTAACGGATAGCTCAGAACCAGCGCAATATTGGCGCGTTCTTAAACATCGGCTCAAAAGCGAAGGTTCAGATCAAACCGTTACAATTTGTAACGGTTTCAAAATGGAAGCTCCTGACGGGAAAATGCGTATGACAGACTGTGCGAATACAGAAACGCTTTTTCGTATCATCCAGTCCATACCATCCCCAAAAGCAGAGCCTTTTAAACGTTGGCTGGCTAAAGTTGGGTATGAGCGCGTCCAAGAAATAGAAGACCCAGAGTTAGCCACAAAACGCACACGCGCCCTTTATAAAGCTAAAGGGTACCCTGATTCATGGATTGAAAAGCGTATGCGTGGGATTGCCATTCATGATGAGCTTACCGAAGAATGGAATAATCGTGATATTAAGGAAGATAAAGAATATGCGATCCTCACGGCTGAGATTGCCAATGCAACCTTTGGAATGACCCCAAGCCAACACAAAAAACATAAAGGATTGGAACGAGAAAACCTTCGCGATCATATGAGTGACCTTGAGCTTATTTTTTCGATGCTTGGAGAAGCTTCTACAACAAGAATTGCGCGGCTTCGAGATGCCAAAGGATTTAAAGAAAATAAGCAAGCAGCCAGAGAGGGCGGAGGAATAGCAGGCAATGCGAGGAAAGAACTCGAATCAAAAGGTGGGGAAAAAGTTGTTACAAAAGAGAATTTTTTAGGTTTAAGAAAAACCAAAAGGATTAAATGAGGTCTTAGCCCTTAATTTTTAAGAGGGGGTTATTTTTAGAACAGGGAATCTCTTTAAAGGAGAATGACTGTTTGCAATTAAAAAATATTTTTTAAGAATCATGAGAAAGCTTTTTGGTTTGAAGAATTTTTAGAGGAATTTCGACAAGAGCAATACCAGATGCTTTAAAAAAAGCAGTTTCTCCATCCTCATCGGTTAATTGAAGCCATTCCTCCTCTTGACAAACGTTTGATGCATAATAAACAAAATTATTCATCTGGCCTTCATCACTCTCATCTGTGGGATCATATTCATCCGCATCTACGTGAAAAATCATGGGATTCTGATTGTCGATAAAATAAATTTTTACAGCAGAAGAATCCACACTTTCGTTATTAATGTCCTGAGCCTCCTTGCTATACAGAGGTTCAAAAAGAAATTGAAAAAACATAAGCTCGGAAGATTGTATAAGGATACGATGCGTCAGGGAATCAAATTCAATAAAGTTCAATTCTTTTTGTTCACCTATCTTGGGAAGTCTACCCCAAAGTTCCTCTTTTTCTGGTATCAAAATAGGATAACACCTTTCTAATCCATTTCGCAGACGGTACTTAATAAACCATTTTTTTAATTCTGAAAAAGGCCTTGATTTTTTAGACATTGTTTTTATTTTTCTCACTTTTTTATGAGGGAATTCAATAATATGAGAATTTTGCGAATTCATAAAGTTTTACTTCCTCCTCCTATTCTTTTCTGGAGCTTAATCCCTTCAACTTCTCTGCAAACAAAGTGGTTGCTTCTCTTAAAGGCTCGTCAGCTAGATGGGCATAACGTTGAGTCGTTGCTGCTTGAGTGTGCCCTAAGAGCTTTCCTACAATACTTAAACTCAATCCACTGGAAACCAAATGAGAAGCATAGGTATGACGTAAATCATGAACCCTAAAATCTTTAAGATTCGCCTGCTTACAGAGGGTTGCCCAGGACCTTTTTATGTCTTGAAGGGGTTTTCCTTTAACATTCCCTGGGAATAAAAAGGGAGAATCATTTTGCTCATCTTTTATTTCTTTTAATATACTCAAAGCTGCTGGTGATAAGGGCAAATGTTCCATTCTTTTCTGTTTAGTTGTATGAGCTCTCTTTGTCCAGACTCCTTTTTCAAGGTCAAATTGGTCCCACGTTGCGCTTAAAACTTCATGTTTCCTGGCACCTGTGAGAAGTAATAACCGAATTATATTGGCGGTTGTTTGATGAGGCGTAGCATCTAAAGCATTTAAAAACCTTGGCATTTCATCTTCTTGAAGCCAACGTGTTCGCTTATCTTCTTGGTATTTCTTGATGCCTGAAACGGGATTGTCGGCTCGCCATCTCCATTGAACCGCCAAATTAAACATTTTATGAAGTAAAGCTAAAATCCGGTTTGATCTTACTTTCTTTTTGTGCAAGCTCGCATGAAGTGTTTGGATATCTTCAAGAGTAATGGTCTCCACTTTTCGAGTGCCAAACTCCTTGAGGATATAGTTTTTCAACATGGACTTATCTTCTTTAATGCTCTTCGAACGTTTCTCAGTTTCAGCATGAAGTTTGAGATATTTTTCTGTGAGATCTTTTATCGTAGAGCTTATAGGCTTAAGAGGATTTTTAACAGAAGGATCTTCTCCCGCACTTACCTTAAGAGCCAATTGCGTAGCTTTTTCACGGGCTTGTTCCGTAGTGATATTTCCATGTACCCCAATTTTGATAAATTTCGTTTCCTTATAAGGATTTCGATATTGAAAAAAGTAAGTCTTTCGACCCGTTGGATAAATACGTACACAAAACCCTGTAACTTCCGTATCCCAAATCAGTTTCCGTTTCGAGGAGTCTGGAATATTACTTTCGACCATCCGTTTTGTAAGTTTCGAACGATTAATTTTTTGTTCGGCCATAAACATCCCTGTTTAAAGAAGCTTTTAATGTAGAGACATATTAACATGCCTTAAAGAACACATCCACCGAAAAATGGCAAGCATACGGCAAGCAACAAACAAAGGGTCAGAGAGACTTTTATAGACGCTTATAGATCTTGATTTTCTTTAAAAATACCGTATAATAAACAAAAAAAGAGTTCTATAGATCTTCATAGACAAATAGAGAGGCTGACTCTTAATCAGCGGGTCGTAGGTTCGATTCCTACAGCGCCCACCAGGGAAAGCAACGGATTTTGAAGGTTTAGAGAACTTAGGAAAATCTTTTAGGTAGCAAATAGGTAGCATTTAAAAAGGCGAGCGTAAGGGGCTCTTACGGCTTCAAGTGCCCTCTCCTGCAATCAAGAAAATCAGTAGTTTATAGCGATTTTAAAATAAGCCAAACTTTCTTTCTTGGATATACTTTGGAATGAAAAATTTAATGTGAATGATCCAAAATTCTAATCTAGAACCTAAAAACATATCACCAGCCTTTTGTATTAATATCAAAATTGTTGAGAGTTGCATTATAGGCAGAAAGTTGCTCTCTCACTTCATTTACAGAGTCCAGATCACCAGACGCACTGAAGGAACGAGCTCGGTTCACAAAGTGAGTTGCTTGAGACACTATCTGAGTTCCTTGCTGAGCAGCATTGAGCACATCTCCAGTTCCTCCAGTGGTGACTCCCCAATTATTAAGAGTGTTATTGAGAGAGCTGGCTTGTCCTAGTATTTGATTTACAGAGTTAAGATCCATTGGAAACTCAGGCGTACTAAGTGAGGTCACTCGATTCACAAGAGTCGGGGCTTGGGAAATAAGCTGCATTTCTTGCTCAGCTATATTTATGGTATCTGCCACTCCTCCTGTATTAAAGCCAAAATTATTAAGGTTTGTATTAAAAGAGCGGAGCTGACCCAGCATTTGATTTACAGAGTTAAAGTTGGTTGAAAATCCAGATGTACCAAGAGAGCGAGCTTGATCCACAAGAGTCGTAGTTTGGGAAACAATCTGAGTTCCTTGCTGAGCTGCATTGAGCACATCTCCAGTTCCTCCTGTGTTAACTCCCAAATTATTAAGATTTGTATTAATAGAGCTGAGCTGTCCTAGCATTTTATTTGCAGCCTCAAGATTCGTTGGGAATCCAGACGTACCGAGGGAGCCAACTTGATCCACAAGAGTTGTAGCTTGGGAAGCAAGCTGAGTCCCCTGTTGAGCCATACTTATGACATCACCCACTGCTCTTGTATCAATCCCACAATTATTAAGGGCTGTATTGATAGAGCTAAGCTGCCCTACTAATTTATTTGCAGAGTTAAGATCTGTAGGCATTTGAAAAGATTGTAGATCTGACAAAGTTTCTAAAGGGTTTTTATCGAGAGGAAGAGCAATACTGAAATTCCTATCCTGATATTGACCTTGAAGGCTTGCTGAAACGCCCTGTTCTGAGATAGAAAAACCTGCTCCCACACCCCAGCGATTATCTTTTACCCGATCTTCATGGCTTATATCTGTACGCGTCATGTTGTTGGTGGATTTCTTAACTTCTAACCTTGTCAGTTGATCGGAGTCGGTCTTTCCCCCGCCTTTGATAGACCCATGAGCGCCTGCGGATGTTGAAGAATGTTCAACCCCAAACCCATATCCTAATTGAGATTGGGTATCTTGAGCATTGTGATCAACAAGTGCTTCCATATCTTCGCCCCTCGTTTCTTCAATAGTTGTTTGTGCACTTTGCTGTACAACAAGCTTCGCCCCTTTTCTTTTGTTATGGAAAACGCCAAAGTTTTGTACCGTTACTGTATGGGTGGTTGTTGCTCCTTCATCATGGGAAATATCAAATTTTCCTCCTGGCATACCAGTCAATAAATCGACTTTTATTCCTACTGTCAAAGAGTCCGTTTTCTTTTCTGTTTCCTTCTTTGTTCCTGCAAAAGTTATTTTGTCTGTATCAGCAGTAATGTCTGTTTTCCCCCCTGGCCTCATGCCTGATATGTTGGCTACGAATGAAGCCTCAGCACCTTCACCTGTCCCCACCATAAGATGATCAGCCTCTATTTTTCCGGCATACTCTTGAGATTGCTTTACTTTCGTATCCTGCTGACCATACTCAACCCCAGGAGAAAGAGGATTAAGGGTAAGCCTGAAATGACGATGGTGTGTTTCTCCTTCACTATGAATAATAACAGGTCTCAAGAAAACGCCTCGATCTCCATAAAGCTCAACCTCAGGAGCGCAAAAATGAGGAGCCTCTGCCTCTATCGTTGATTGCCTTGAAAAGACTCCTATTTTCTTATTACTTCTTGCTTGTAGAGTTTGAACACGTTCTGTCGATACCGATTGCTCGTCAATGGACCCTAAAAATCCTCTCCACACACCGGATTCATCGTAAGAATAATACCTGACAGTTGGTTTCAACGCTCCAAGATTAACTTTTCCATCAGCATCAAGGGTAATCGAATCAGCTCCAAAAAATGAGGCAGCCCTTGCACTAATGTCTCCTTCTGGAGACCATATATAAATCTTTCCCTGGCTAGAGATTTGAGTTCGAAAAAATTCAGCTTCTTCTCGAAATCCATAGTGCCTATTCTGATCAAACCATCCTGTTCGATAGCTCCACCTTTCTGCCTCATAGACAGAAGCTAAACCATCAAGATTCACCCCTTGATTGGCTTTAAGAAAGAAATTCCCTCCTGTAGAAGCTTGAAGAGCGCGTCCAATGTACCGACCCTTGGTTTGAATTCCCAAGTTTCCTTTGACTTGATAGAGAGAAGACAAATAGCGTGTCCGATCTCCTGCATTATAAGCAACCGCATCAAAATCAACATCTCCTCCAGCAAGGATTTGAGCGTCTCCTTGGGAGAATATTCTTCCTCCTCTGGCTAAGATGCTTGAGTGAGATGTTAAATAAACACCTGTTCCCTTAAATGTATTCACTGACGTTCCTTCAGCATCCGCATCTATTTTGCCTGCATCAATAGAAAGAGCACCTTCTCCACCATCTGCTGTTCCTCTCAAAGTAAAGCGAGCGTCCGTTTTTAATCCTAACCCTTTTCTGGCTTTTACATTTCTTGTCGTAATGCCTTCTTTCCCTTCAAGAAAACCCTGCCCATGAATATCTATAGAGCCTTGATTCATAATTGTTGTTTGAATGTGAGCGATAAAATCTTGAGTAGCTGTAAACTTGGCTTTGTTCTCAAGACGCTTTGCCCACAGATGAAGGGTTCTGTTAAGCGTAAAGTCTTCATCAAAGTGAATATCTCCTTCCTTAAGATGCGCTTCTGTGACAGGGGCTTCTGTTTGATTGAGAAGGTCAAGGAGGTTCATATCTTGTAATTTTACAACAAGAGCCTTTCCTCCTTTTTGGTATCCTTTAAATCCCGTTGTTTCTTCAGCAATTAAGGAAAGCGTTCCTCCTGCCTCATTGCGAGAACTAGCTGTATCAAGATAGGTTTTGGTAGCCTCTATATGTGAGCTCTCTCCTGCTTTTGTTGTTCCCAATTGTTCAATCGTTTCTCCTTTTAATCTTAAAGACTCTTCTGTTGTTAATGTGCCTGTGTTTTTAAGATGCGTTCCTTCAGCCCCTAAAGAGGTTGCTTTGGTTCTTCCTGAAAAGTCTATGCGGGGAGCTGTTGCAAGAACAACTCCTTCAGCTTGTAAATCATGGATCTTAAGATCTTCTTTTCCATCAAAGACAGTTGTTCCTTTGAAAGTATCAGATGTCGTGCTGATATGGGCCCCCATAAGTTTATTGTATCCACTTTCTAAGGAGCTTGAAGATAAGGTAAGGTACTTACCCCCTTCGAGAACTGTCTTCTTCCCCTTCAGTCTTGATTGATGGACAGTTGCTGAGTATTCAGCTTCAACATATGCGATATGGTCTTTGCTTTGAATATGACTGGAATCAGCATAAACATCTTTACCCCTCACACCAGCCAAAGAATGACCTTTAACGGTAGAATGAATAAGGGTCGCTGCATCAGACCCTTGAACAAGGGCTGTTCCATGGGAGCTTCTTACAGTGCTTGTATTAAGTGTAGGAGATTGAGCTCTAACTTCTGCATGCTGTCCTCCCAAAATGTAGGAATCCTTAACTTCAGCACTTTCATGTGCAAAAAGTGAAGCCGTTCCAAAAAGGCTGGATAATTTTGTATCATTTAAGATAGCTGTTCTACTTTGAATGGCCGCATTGTTACCTTTAAAGTACCCTGCCTTAAGCTTTGCTCCATCTGTATAAAATTGACCATTTGCGATAAGGTTAACGGATACACTCTCTGGATCAATAATAGCTTTTTGGCAATTAAGATTTCTCCCAGCTTGTAAGGTCACTCCTGAGCCAAGGGATCTTTTCATCTCTCTCCAGGGCCCTAAGGGTAAAGAGGAAACTTCTTTTCCAAAGTCTTGATAAGAAACAGGAGTTTGGCCAAAGAGACTAAAGTAGTCTAGTAGAGGAAATCGGTTTGAAGCCAATTGTCTTATTTCTCCACTGTAACTGAGGTCTCCTTGGCTGCTCATTTGAAGAAAGCAAGGATTTTGATTCCCTTCTAAAACAAAAGAAACTCTTTCTCCAGCAGTTAGTTTAGAACTCGCTCTTACTACAGCATCTTTGAAATAAGATTTATGAGAAGGGTGATATCTTATATCTCTTGCATTAAGAAGGAAAAGGGTGGGAGAATAAAACGTTCCTGTATCTTCATAAGAACCTGTCAAAGTTACCTGGTGAACTCCGCAGGTAAAGACCTTTCCTTCATTGTGAGAATGGTCTCCTTGAAGAATAAAATGACCTCGCGTGCGGATAATCCCTGTCTTCTGGTTGGTAGTTTTTCTGATCCAAGTGTTTGCTGAGGAACAATCTATCTTACCCTCATTGTGAAGTGTTGCTATTTTTCCTTGAAACCCTGCTCCAAAAGCTGAAATCGTTCCTTTATTTGTCAATGTCTTTAAATTATCAAAGGAAAATCCCTGCTTTGTTGAGATCTGCCCTTCTACCGTCAGGTCTTGTCCTCCAATGTCAATTCTTCCTTGTGTTGCTATATTTCCCCTAAGAACAGCAGCCGTAGCTTTAAGTTTAAGATCATCTTGGAGTCCAATTGTACCAACGTTACGTGTTAAAACAGCCAGAGGAAGGGAAAGGGATTTGGCTTCTATAGTTCCATATTTTTGATTAAAAAAATCTTTGTTTGTTTTTAAGATATCTCGTGTATGAATAAATCCACTGTTTTGAGTTTCCTTTGCTTCAGCAGTAATGGCGCCTCCTGCTAAAATTCTCCCTGTGTTAATAATTTTTCCGACTTTGCTTGAAAATTTGCTCCAATGAGAGGATGTGATTTCTCCCTCTTGGTTATCTATGTCTCCTTCCGTTAGAATTTTAATAAAGCTTTGAGCGACCAAACTTCCGTTCTTAATGAAGCTTTGCCCTTTCATTCTCACGGAATCTCTTGCGAAAAGCGAGCCTTCTTGAGAAATTGTTCCTTTGCTCACAGCGATAAAGGCACCGTGTGAGGTAATGTTGCCTCTAAAATCAATAGCTCCCTGACCAACAAGATTCATGTTCTCTTTTGAGCCTAAAGTCCCATTCACCGATAAATGTTTTGAAGCTTTGAGGTAAAGACGTCCAACAGAGCTTAATTCTTTATCAATGGTAATGTTTTCTGCTTTTACTCGGACATTTCCGCCAACGAAGGTTTGGTTTCCAAAAAATACTTTTCCTGTGGTTTCGATGTTGAGATTTCGATGGGCAACCAGTTTATCTAAATAAATATCGCCTCTGGCTCTGATGATGATGTCTTCATCTGTGGCTTGAAGAAGGCCTTTAGAATGAATAGCTGCTCCTTCTTCTAGACTTGTTAAGGAAATTCCCTTTGAGCGTAGTATCGTAGATCCATCAAGATAAATTGCTGATTGATGAGGCTGCGAAGAACCCTGTGTAGGGACATTCATCCATTTTTGCTGCTCTAAGCCTTTAATATGCTGCCCAGCCATAAGGCTAATGGTTTCAGAAGGAGAAAGTAGGGACTGGCCAACATGAATCTCTCGCCCAGCAAGAGTAAGAAATTTGACATCCGTTGCATCTTCGAAAAATGTTTGCTTAATGCTTAAAATTCCTTCACCTATGCCATAGGCTATTCCTTCGTTAGTCTGAGCTATCCCACCAGCAATTAACGTTAAGTCATGAATTCGCTTAAAATCTGGGTTTTCAAGGGCTATGCCTCCCGAGTTAGCAAAAACCATGGGAACAATCCTATCGGCTTCGATAACACCTGAAAGAGGAATAGGACTTTTACTATAAATACGATTATAGATTGTCTCTGCTTGGGAATTGCCTTTAAAAACAATCCCCCCTTCTAAAAGCTGCAGATCCTCAAATACGTTATGAACAGCTTTATTTCTTACAGCTCCAGGCTCAACAATTCCAACTTTACCATGCGCATAAATTCTTGCTCGAGCACCTTCTAAGTCCTCCTCAAGAATACGAATAGCCCACAAACTATTCTGCCAAAGCAGTGAAAAAATAATAAGATAGGCTAAGATTTTGCGAAGAGAGCTTATGAAGTTCACTTCTTGAAAGGCTTTTTTAAATAGTATTTTCATACATTCTCCTGGGCTTCTTTATTTCTACCGTGTGTTTTTAGGATTTGAGTCGCCTTATGTTTATCTTTCCTTCCCCACGTCATTCCTCACAAAAGAGGAAATGACGCAGAGAGGGAACCTAATCCTGACTTTCCTTAATTCAGATTTGGAAACATCTTTATAAAGGAGCTCACAATCGGATTATTGGCCTCTTGCAAGTAGTAGAGCTTGTATTGCTGAACGATTGGAGCAGGATCCAAACGAGTTTGCGCCACAAGTTGCTGTTGTTCGACGATGACTTCGACGGTCTTTACAAGTTCACCAGGAAGCCTTGGAGGAGGTACCCTTCCACTATCAGCATACCCTTTATAACTTTTAAGACCGCGGGGAATAAGCCATTTATCACTCTCCGAATTATAATGGCCTTCCATATCTCTTCCATGCCGACCACCATTGCCAGGTGTGCCTGGAGTTCCACCTTGTCTAGGTTGTCCGTTTCTGGGATGAGCGTTCCATGGGTGACCTTGTAGGATAGAATCACCAGAGTATCCCCCCTTTCCTTCGTTTCCACCCCTTCCTGCATTACCACCGGGCTGCCCAGGGAATCCGCGTTGCAGATAATAGAGGTTATAATATTTACGGACTTTTCCCCAGTACGGTTCTTTAATATATACCTCGCGGTATTCTACAGGGTCGCCATCTCTTCCATCAGCACCATCGGCCCCATTCCCGCCATTACCTCCATTTCCGCCATCCCCACCATTCGTATTAACTGTGAGAAGTTGATCCAAGTGATCAAACGTAAAACCTTTGCCCCAGAAATGTCCTCCATTTCCTCCAGGCGCTCCTGGCTGTCCATCTCTCCCAGATGCACTAGAATAACTGCCATGAGTACCATGCGCTCCATTAGCACCATCTTTCCCACTTAGATCAATAGATCTTACTCCCACAACCTTCCATTGGGGCGCGATAAGGTGAGTTGAAGTCCCATGAGACGTTACATCTTCATCAACAAGAAGTGTATTAAGCCCAAAAACATTAATTGTGGTAGGATTTGGATGACGTCTTAAAGCGGCGTTAATATCACTTGTTCCTATCAAAGTTCCTTTAAGGGTGAGGATGTTGCCCATATACTCCTCTTGAGGAGCTACCGTTAGCTGTCGTATCTTTTGCAGCGTATTATCTAGGAGAATACTGACCCAAGCGGCTGTGTTGTATCTAACGTCGTTATTTATTCGTTTGAAAAAACACAGCTGCTCAATAGCTTTGGTCATATCATCAACATTCATCATAGCCCTTAATTGTTCAGGCAAAAGTAAGAGGGATTCAGCAGGAATTCTCCGAATGTCTTCAAGCGTTGTAATGAATTGACCCAAAGACGTTCTTAAGGCGCCCACAGAATTTTGATGTGCGTCAATTAATTTAAGACAATGATTGATAACTCTTTGTGATCCCTCCGTTCCCATATAATGGGTCAGATAATCATTAAGGTTTTGGCTAAGTGTTGCTACCAGAAAATTTGCGTCATTGCCTACTTCCATTCTCACCTGAGGGTTAAGGACGTATCGTGAATTTGTAACACCCCCCCGAACCAGTTGGGCATTAAAGTTAAACGGTCCTTCATTCTGTACTTCAGGAATTGAAGAAACTCTATTATGATTATGTATGAGAAATCTTAAAAGATTTTTAGCGCGATCACTGAGTTGAGGTACTGTATTCAGAATTCGTTCTAAGAATGGACCGAATCCATTGCGAACTTGCCTTTGATGAGTGACGACAAAAGACAAGTTGTTCTGTAAGTCTTGATCACTTTGAAAAACTCCTGTGATATCATTTAATAATTTTATAAAATGAGCAGAACGTGTTATAACTTCTCCTTCTTTGATCGCCATTACAATTTTTATATTTCCACGATTCATTAATAAATGATGAATAGAAAAAGCATTGAGAATATCTGGCTCAACACCTCCCGGATCTCCAAAACCCGGACAATCTGTAAGAAAAAGGTTTTGGTCTTGATCATACCATACAGCTGGGAATGTTGTTCCTGCTTGCGCTCCATGACCGATGACAAATCCAGGGAGAGGGTTGTTCGTATCAAGACGAAGAATTCCATCTTCATCCTCTTCAGCATGAAGTTGTCGCTGTGCTAAAATATGAGCAAGAACTGTTTTTCCACTTCCTGCGGGACCTAAAATAAAAACGGATCCATTTGCATGAGGATATTGTGCAATATACTCCTGTAAGGAGCTCATTCGTAAGTTACGGCTTGTCAATTCATTTTGCAAATTAACGACTTGAACTGTTGCATTGTTGGGTGGAACCACACGAGGAACAAATGACCCCATCCCCGGAATGCTTGGAACACCTGCAGGGGTGATAATTTCTATGGGAGGGCTGTTTTGGGTGTCTTCTTCAAGTTTTTTCCATCGTTCAGTGCGACTAGTTGATTCCTCTTTTACAGAAACCATTTGGTAGAGTCCTTCTGCTAATCGCCCTCCTGGAATGCGAGCTTGAGAGATAAAGTTGAGTTTTCTCTCTTGTTTATAAGAGGCAATAAAAAAGCAGGTTTGCGATTGGTCCTGTCCCCATAATTCTTGAGTGATGTGGGGTAAATAAATGTGATTTCCATCACTATAAACAAGACTCCCCTCTTTTTTACCTAGCAACCCTTCATGCTCTGCTAAGTCGCGTATAAAGGTATAAGTTCCCCGATAAGCATCTCTAGGTCTAAGAAGGTCAGTTCCAAAAGCAAAAGGCTCGACATAGATAATTTGGTTACCCGTGTGAGAAGGAACCTCCACATCACGAACAGCTATAGTTCTTGTGTATTCTCGTTGGTTATCTGGGTTACGCCATTGCTGCCGTCTAGTACGAGCTTGATAGACTGTATCCCCATTAAAATAGTATCCCCCTAGCGTTTCTACACCTGCATCTACCAAACGATGTTGAATGTTAACTTGCCGTTGGAAGACGTCCACCCAGCGTTGGGTGTTTGACAAGGCTCTCAGTTTTAAGGTTGCTATATTTTGGGTATTATCTCTATTTTCTTGAAATAGCCATTGTCCGTGTAAAGGATGTTGTGTAGGAAGAAGAACTTCAATTTGTTGAACATTTCCATTGTAATCAACCGTACACCGAACCCGTTCTCGTGCTGTTCCCAAATCCTGGGGAAGAGGATCAGAAGGATTAAGGGTATTGATTTGGTTAGAAAGGAAGGGTTCCATTCTTATAAGTTGGATATTCTGTAACTCAAGGTCAGTAGTAGTCTGATTACCGCCTTGTTGGGTTATTTGAAATCGGCCTCTAGGATTCCCTTGAGCAGGTCTTGTAACATCTCCTACAAGGTTAAATTGATAGTGAGGGTTATTGTTTCCTCCAGCAGCTCTTTGTTGATGTTGATTATGAGGAGCACCTCCTCCATTGAATTCCTCATCATCATGCTCCATAGCCCAGAGGGGTGCCGTGTGTGTGAGAAGAAATGTTAATAATAAGAGTTGTTTGCGTTTCATCGTTTTCCTCCGTTTTTATAATTCAATAGAAAAGTTGCTTTAATGTAGTTTTTAGATCTCCTTAGGATGGAACTTCCGCTCCAATTCCTGAAAAATGACATTTTCGTATGCATTCTTCTGGTTTTCACCTCATCTATTCCGTTTATTTTGTTCCTTCCTACGTCATTCCTCACAAAAGAGGAAATGACGCAGAGAAGAAACTCAATCCTGATTCCTTTTAATTCAAATTCGGAAAGACCTTCATAAAGGGACTCACAATTGGGTTATTGGCCTCTTGGGAGGAATAGAGCTTATATTGCTGAACGATGGGAACAGGGTTTAAAGGAGCTTGTGCCGTTGGTTGTTGTTGGCCAGAGGTGTTGAGATCAGTGGAAGAGGGTTGGTATCCATCTCTGGCATAGCCTCTATCTATCTTGACCGTGGAATCACTTATTTCATACCATATATGTTGATATGGAGGATCATGGCGCATACTGACCGTAATACCTTTATAGTAGCTGTAATGCATACCTCCTTTTCCATGCTTACCTGGACTTCCATTAACTCCAGGTTCGCCATTTTGAGGAGCTGAATTCCAGGGATGCTCATCTAAGAAAGAATCACCGGCATATCCTCCTATTCCTTTTGCTCCTCCTCTTCCTCCATTACCTCCGGGCTCTGCGTCACTCCACCCGTTATCGTAATAATGGTGCTGTTCTGTCTCACTTATCTGAACTGTTTTATATGGCTGCGGATATTTCGTCTTTGAGCTTTCGCCTTCACGTCCGTTCCCACCTGGCCCTCCGTTCCCCCCGTTTCCGCCATCAGTTTTTGTTGTGAATTGGGTGAGATTATGAAATGTAAAGCCTCTCCCATAAAAATGGCCTCCATTGCTTCCAGGTTTTCCAGGTTGTCCATCTGTCCCTGATAAATGTATGCGTGGGTCTAAATCACTCGAGCTTGAGATCCAGCTTACGTTTAGACCCCTATCGCCATGAACACCGTTTTTCCCACTTAAATCTATCTTTCTTGTACCAATAACTTTCCATTGAGGTGCGAGAAGATGGAGAGAAGTTCCATGAGAAGTAATGTCTTCATCAAGGAAAAGCGTATTGAGTCCATAAACATTAATTTTAATAGGATTTAGATGACGCCCCAACGCTGCGTTAATATCACTTGTTCCTATCAAAGTTCCTTTAAGGGTGAGGATGTTGTCTACATACTCTTCTTGAGGCGCAACCATCAGTTGCCGTATTTTCTGAAGTGTATTATCTAGGAGAATACTGACCCAAGCGGCTGTGTTATACCTAACCCCATTATTTATTCGTTTGAAAAAACACAGCTGCTCAACAGCTTTGGTCACATCATCAACACTCATTATATTCCTTAATCGTTCAGGCAAAAGTAAGGGGAATTCAGCAGGAATTCTCCGAATGTCTTCAAGCGTTGTAATGAATTGACCCAAAGACGTTCTTAAGGCGCCCACAGAATTTTGATGTGCGTCAATTAATTTAAGACAATGATTGATAACTCTTTGTGATCCCTCCGTTCCCATATAATGGGTCAGATAATCATTAAGGTTTTGGCTAAGTGTTGCTACCAGAAAATTTGCGTCATTGCCTACTTCCATTCTCACCTGAGGGTTAAGGACGTATCGTGAATTTGTAACACCCCCCCGAACCAGTTGGGCATTAAAGTTAAACGGTCCTTCATTCTGTACTTCAGGAATTGAAGAAACTCTATTATGATTATGTATGAGAAATCTTAAAAGATTTTTAGCGCGATCACTGAGTTGAGGTACTGTATTCAGAATTCGTTCTAAGAATGGACCGAATCCATTGCGAACTTGCCTTTGATGAGTGACGACAAAAGACAAGTTGTTCTGTAAGTCTTGATCACTTTGAAAAACTCCTGTGATATCATTTAATAATTTTATAAAATGAGCAGAACGTGTTATAACTTCTCCTTCTTTGATCGCCATTACAATTTTTATATTTCCACGATTCATTAATAAATGATGAATAGAAAAAGCATTGAGAATATCTGGCTCAACACCTCCCGGATCTCCAAAACCCGGACAATCTGTAAGAAAAAGGTTTTGGTCTTGATCATACCATACAGCTGGGAATGTTGTTCCTGCTTGCGCTCCATGACCGATGACAAATCCAGGGAGAGGGTTGTTCGTATCAAGACGAAGAATTCCATCTTCATCCTCTTCAGCATGAAGTTGTCGCTGTGCTAAAATATGAGCAAGAACTGTTTTTCCACTTCCTGCGGGACCTAAAATAAAAACGGATCCATTTGCATGAGGATATTGTGCAATATACTCCTGTAAGGAGCTCATTCGTAAGTTACGGCTTGTCAATTCATTTTGCAAATTAACGACTTGAACTGTTGCATTGTTGGGTGGAACCACACGAGGAACAAATGACCCCATCCCCGGAATGCTTGGAACACCTGCAGGGGTGATAATTTCTATGGGAGGGCTGTTTTGGGTGTCTTCTTCAAGTTTTTTCCATCGTTCAGTGCGACTAGTTGATTCCTCTTTTACAGAAACCATTTGGTAGAGTCCTTCTGCTAATCGCCCTCCTGGAATGCGAGCTTGAGAGATAAAGTTGAGTTTTCTCTCTTGTTTATAAGAGGCAATAAAAAAGCAGGTTTGCGATTGGTCCTGTCCCCATAATTCTTGAGTGATGTGGGGTAAATAAATGTGATTTCCATCACTATAAACAAGACTCCCCTCTTTTTTACCTAGCAACCCTTCATGCTCTGCTAAGTCGCGTATAAAGGTATAAGTTCCCCGATAAGCATCTCTAGGTCTAAGAAGGTCAGTTCCAAAAGCAAAAGGCTCGACATAGATAATTTGGTTACCCGTGTGAGAAGGAACCTCCACATCACGAACAGCTATAGTTCTTGTGTATTCTCGTTGGTTATCTGGGTTACGCCATTGCTGCCGTCTAGTACGAGCTTGATAGACTGTATCCCCATTAAAATAGTATCCCCCTAGCGTTTCTACACCTGCATCTACCAAACGATGTTGAATGTTAACTTGCCGTTGGAAGACGTCCACCCAGCGTTGGGTGTTTGACAAGGCTCTCAGTTTTAAGGTTGCTATATTTTGGGTATTATCTCTATTTTCTTGAAATAGCCATTGTCCGTGTAAAGGATGTTGTGTAGGAAGAAGAACTTCAATTTGTTGAACATTTCCATTGTAATCAACCGTACACCGAACCCGTTCTCGTGCTGTTCCCAAATCCTGGGGAAGAGGATCAGAAGGATTAAGGGTATTGATTTGGTTAGAAAGGAAGGGTTCCATTCTTATAAGTTGGATATTCTGTAACTCAAGGTCAGTAGTAGTCTGATTACCGCCTTGTTGGGTTATTTGAAATCGGCCTCTAGGATTCCCTTGAGCAGGTCTTGTAACATCTCCTACAAGGTTAAATTGATAGTGAGGGTTATTGTTTCTTCCAGCAGCTCTTTGTTGACGTTGATGATGAGGAACACCTCCTCCATTGAATTCCTCATCATCATGCTCCATAGCCCAAAGAGACGTGGTTTGTGTGAGAAGAAGTGTTAAAAGTAATAAATGTCTGTTTTTCATACGTATCTCCCGTTTTATGATTTAATAAACAAATTGCTTTGATACAGTTTTTGACATTCCCTTGAGGTAGATCTTCCTTTTCAATTTCTTCGCGAATAATATTTTCATGTTGCTTCTCCTATTTTTCTTACTCTTTTTTCAATTTGTTTTATTTGTTTGATTTTTTAGATATCTCTAAGTTTTTTCTTTTAATTCAGATTAGGAAACACCTTTATAAAAGGACTCGCAATAGGGTTATTGGCCTCTTGAAGGTAGTAGAGACTGTAAGGTTGAATGATGGTATCTATGGCGTTTCTGTCCAAAGGTGTTGGTATAGTTGAAGGGTGTTCTCTACTGCTGTTTAACCCATCGACCGAATTTCCAGGATTTGCCTGCCATTTATACCCAAGGTCGGGACGGTACCAGCCTGGTTCTTGATGCTGCTTTGCACAATAAGCTCGTGTAGGATTAGATAAGTTGATGCTCTTAGAAACGCCTAGGTATTTATACTCTAATCTAGTATTCGTCAAAATTATGCCTTGGCAGTGCATTCCATGACGACCTCCTTCCCCAGGTCGATCTACAACTCCATCTTTTCTTCCGTCTTGCCCATTTTGAGGATTAGGATTAGAGTTCCATTGGTGACCATCTATGATCGATAAATTACAATATCCTCCTTTTCCTTTGCTTCCGCCTCGCCCTGCGTTACCTCCCACCCCTCCATTGGTTCCTTTGTCTTCATAATGCATCGTTGTTCCGATAGCGTGCATATCACTGTACCTGGAACTATCATCCCAATTGGTGGCCCCATCATTATACAACCCCCTAGCGGCCTCATACATCCACTCAGTAAAAAAAGCGCAATTATTAACATTATCCCCGATAACACCATCACGCCCACCGAAGGTACGCGTTATATTGCACGTTTTGATTTCTGTTACTTTGCTTAAGTCCCCATCTCTTCCATCAGCACCACGCATTCCATCTCCACCATCTCCACCATTTCCGCCATTTCCACCGTTTGTGTTGACTGTGAGATGATTTACGTGATCAAATAAAAATCCTTTCCCAAAGAAATGCCCTCCATTTCCGCCATGTTGTCCTGATTGTCCAGCTCCTCCTGAGGCTCCACAATAGCTTCCATAAGACCCATGGGCACCATTTGCTCCGTCTTTGCCACTCAAATTAATCGTTTTTGTTCCTACAATTTTCCATTGGGGTGCGAGAAGGTGCAGCGAAGTTCCAGGAGATGTCAGATTTTCATCAACAAAAAGCGTACTGAGTCCATAAACATTAATTTTAATAGGATTTGGATGATGTCTTAAAGCGGCGTTAATATCACTTGTTCCTACAAGTGTCCCCTTAATCGTGAGGATACCGTTTGCATACTCTGTTGGGGGAGCAACTACTAAGCCCTTGATTTTGTTTTTAACAGCATCAAGGAGAGTCGTTGACCAGTCTGCGACAGAGTACGTAATCGTGTTATTGATTCGTTTAAAGAACCCAAGCAGTTCTATTGTTTTTTGTACTTCATTCGTATCCATGTAGGGACTTAATCTATTAGAACCCGTATTCATGATTTAGCCAGACGTGAAAGGAGAGTCATGGAGTGGGCGATCATAACGTAATTTTCTGAAGATGACAGGGATATTTCATAATCCTTAGAAAGTCTTCGATACCCATTCAACCACCCCAAGGTTCGTTCTACAACCCAACGTTTAGCAAGGATAGTCCACTCTTTTGAAAGACGTGCCGAAATCTCAATAGTCTTATTCAATCCTCTGACAAACTCTTCCATTGTCTTACGATAGCCAGCATCCGCACAGACGCCTTCTAAAGAAGGATACTTTTGTAAGGCCTTTTCAAAAACGTCACATCCAGCAACTGTATCATGCGTATTAGCTGCATGGATCGTAACATGTAGCATGTGACCTTGGGTATCTGTTACAATATGCCGCTTACGGCCCTTCACTTTTTTTCCCCCATCAATACCTCGGTCTTGAGCACAATACGTTGTTTTCACACTTTGGCTATCAATAAGACTATATGTTGGATTAGCATTTCGCCCCATATTTATTCGACTTTTTTCAACAAGACTTCTCATGATTTTTTCCCAAATCCCTCTCTTTTTAGCTCTGTGATAAAAACTATGGACCGTAGGCCAAGGGGGAAAATGAGGTAATTGGCGCCATTGGCAACCGGTTTTTGTTAGATAAAATACTGCATTAACTAAGGCTCTTTTGTTGTGCCTTGCTCTATTTCCATAATTTCCATACACAAAATGCTGGCTAATTAGGTCCCATTGTTCATCTTCTAAGTCGCTCGGATATGACATAATTACCTCCCATCCAAGCAATCTTAACAAATTTATCCCCTTTCATGAATACGGGTTCTTAACAATATCGGCGGGTGTGTTTGGAGAAACTGTTTGAAGAGTTTTGAGAGTTCTCTTGAACTGCTTAAACTCGGCTCTTAAAGTAGGGAGAGAACCTGAATAGGCATCTATTTTTTGTCTGCAATAATTTATAAGTCTCTGTGCCCCTTCCGTTTTCATATAATGGGTGAGATAATGATTAAGTCCTTCAGCAAGATCTCCAACAACCACTTTAGCTCGATCACTGACTCCAGCTTTAAAGTCAATACTTGGGTCTCTGACATATTGGGCTCTACTTATACAGTTGAGTACGTGTTGTCTATTAAAAGGGTAAGGCCCTTCTTGTTGGGGTTGAGGTAGAGAAGAAACACGCATAGTATTCGCCTGAAGAAAAGAGAGAAGATGAGTTGCGCTGGAGGAAAGATTAAGATTTACACCTCCTTGTTGAGCTTCTCGGAGTAAAGTATTCAATCTCGCAGAAGGCTGAGGGTTTCCTCCTTGAGTGACAATAAGAGATAACGCTTCTTGCAATTGAGCTTCATCTGTAAATAACTTTGTCATTTCATTCAATAGATCAAAAAAAAGACGACCTCTTTGGTTTCGTATATCTAATGCAAAATCAGAAGTCGCTAGGACCACTTTTACAGACGAATTTTGAAAGAGTTTATCAATCGCAAAGGCATTGATAATATCTTCTTTAGGTCCCCGGGGGTCTCCAAATCCTGGACAATCCCAATAGAAAGTATTGTTTGCTTGATCAAACCATAAGTTTGGAATAGTCGTTCCTACAGCAGCTCCCCCACCAATATTAAACCCAGGCAAAGGTTGATCTGCATGAAGACGCAAATATCCGTCTTGATCTTCTTGTGCGTGAAGATCCCCAGCTAAGCTATGAATAAAAGTTGTTTTCCCACTTCCTGTAGGACCAAGTACAATAACCGATCCTGAGGAATTTGAATGAAGAGTTGCCGTATCTTCTGTTTTCTGAACAATATCTCGAATATTCTTTTGCAAGGCGAGAGCTTCAAGAATGTTTTGATCGTTTGAAACAATACGGGGCGCAAAAGCTCCCATGCCAGGAATACTTCTGATGACTGCTGGAGCAATAATTTCTATAGTATTTTGAATATCTCCAAGTTTTTTCCATTTCTCAAGGCGTCTATTTGTTGCCTCTTGCACTGAAATCATCTGATAGAGTCCTTCTGGTAATTGACCATTGGGAACTTGGACTTGAGAAATAAAATTGAGCCTTCTTTCTGGCTTATAAGATGCAATAAAAAAGCCAACCTGAGATTGTTGCTGCCTCCACAACTCCTGCGTTAGGTGAGGTAAATAGATATGATTGCCATCACTGTAAATAAGACTCCCATCCTTCTTACTTGGTAGCCCTTCATCTTCTGCTAAGTCGCGTATGAAGTTATATTCCCCACGATACGCGTCCTTAGGTTGAGAAAGGTCATTTGCAAAAGCAAAGGGCTCTACATAGATAATGTGATAGCCTGGATGAGTTGGAATGTCATCATCTCGAACCGAGATTGTTCTGGTATACTGCTGTTGACTCCTTGGGTTAAGCCATCCCTGCCGTTTCGTCCGTGTTTGGTAAACCTTGTCTCCATCAAAATAGTATCCCTCAGGCGTTTCTACCCCTGGATCTATTAAAGTATGGGGAAGATCAATTTGTCGCTGGAAAACTTTCACGGACCTCTGGGCATTTAATAAGGCCTTCACCGTTAAGGTTGCTAAGTTTTTCGCATTTTCTCGATCTTCTTGAAAGTCCCATTGACCCTGTAAAGGATACTGTGGAGGAAGAAGCACTGCAATCGGGTGGTTATTACCGCTGTAGTCAACCGTACACCGAATACGTTCTCGAGCTGTTCCCCAATTTTGAGGAAGAGGATCAGATGGATTCAGCGTATTAAGGTGAGGAGGTAAAAATGGTTCGAATTCAGACTGAATATTTTGTAACTCTAAGTCAACTGAGCCTTGTATAAGCGTGCCTGCTCGTGTAATGTTAAACCTGCCTTTTGGATGGCCTTGTGCGGGTCTTGTAATATCTCCAACAAGTTCAAACTCATCCATGGCCCTTGCGGGCATTGTTTGTGTCAAAAGAATAGTTAATAACAATAGACCCTTACACTTCATCAATATTCCCCCTGTTTCTAAAAAACTATTTAATCTTATACTTAAGAAACTATTTTAAGGAATCCAGCAAGTCAAATAAAAATTTAACAAGCCATAAACCCTCTACTTCGTATAAGGAAGCCACTCGGCTTTGTTCGGAACACTATTTTCTCCCGCTAATGTTGGAGATTTTATAAGAATATTTATTAGTGCAGGGGGTAGAATCAGAAGGAGAAATTGGATATGATATTTAAAAAGAGCCTTAAATTCAATCACTTGTTTCCGCCGCCGTAAAGGTTGCGCTCATGGGAGATCGATTTTATGGAACGTCCGATCTCAGAAGTTATTGCGCACGACAAGGATGGAAGTATTTCTTACATTTAAAGAATGAATCTTCTTGCTGAAGTGAAGGACAAGGATAAATCCCAATAGGAAAGTATTTCATTTTTATGTTTCAAAAGCATTCGCAAACGGATCCACAAAAAAGAGGAAACTAAACTTCCCTTTCTGCTTTCCTTGCAAAACATCCGTAAAGGGCAAGGAAGCCTTTAAAGCTATTACCAATCAACTCACAAGAAAACCAAAATACTTTTCAGGCTTCCTTGCGCGGTTAGTCTCTAATTTCAGCCTGCATCAGGCTCTTTTTTAATTCAAGACAACCTACCTTCAGATCTGAAACGGCTATATCCAATCTAAGGATTTCTTTCTCAACCCGATCAACGGCAATCAAAAAAGTTTGCAGTTTTGGATCAAAGTCTTTGAGAAATGCTTCGGAAATGTATATGCTGTCTTCAGCCATGATTAACTCCTTCTTAGTTAGTTGTGGTCAGCGGCACAATGGTGTTATCCGCACTGTTGTGTCGCGCTATCCCATGGGGGATAACTTCTTTACGGTAATCTTTTCTTTTATCTCAGGCAAGAAAAAAATTCCAAAATGAATTCTTAAAATAGATTTTTAATATGGTCTTTAAAATTTTTACACTGTAAAAGCTCTTTAAACACATTGAGAACTCATTGTCTTTAGGAATGAGTTTCCAATTCTTGAATAGTGGCCTTATGAGGCTCCAGAATTTCTTTTAGCTTTTTGAGGTGAGCATACCCTTCCCATTCTTTACGAAGAGTATTCCATTTAAGTCCCAGCGATTTAAGGGAAATTCTTATCTCCTTAGGAGATGACGATTCAAATTTCACTATAACAGGGACTTTCTGAATTTTTTCCGATGAAAATGCGACTCCCCCTTTATGGGACCAGGCTTCCATTTGTTTTTGATCTGTTTCTTTTTCTTTAAGGAAAAGAAAAGCTCCTAGTAGAGCATTTATTTCCCAATTCTCTAAATTTGCTTTTGCGGCAAGTCCTCCAATCTCAATTAATCTTCTCGTTCTCTTTTTACGCTCTTGGGCGTTTAAGGAGGCTTCCAGTTGTTTAAGACGATTTTTCCTCTGCTCAAGATTCTTTTTACGCTTTTCAATAAGGTTTGTGGTTGTCATGCGTTACTCCCATGGAAGAACTGTTTTATTTTAATAATGAAGAAAGATAAACTTATCTGCAAGAAGCAAATTTAGAAAAGATGAAAATTATAAGTAATTTATAAAAACTAAATCTCTTAAAAACCGCCGAAGGCGTTATAGAATAATTCGAAGAATTTTTTCTATACGCAATATGTGTTGTGAACAACACTGCTTTCTGATAGGATGATATAATCAACCTAGGATCAATCAAACTCTTATGGCCATTCAATTTGCTCGTTGTGAATTTGTTTCAAGAAGTACGGGAGGTAATGCTTGCCGTAAGGCTTCTTATAATCAGCGAGATACTTTAAGATGTGAGAGAACAGGAGAAATTTTTTCCTTTAAGGAAAGAGGGGGGAATGTTCATCATGAAATCCTTTTGCCTGGTGGTGTTGATATGCGCTTTCAAAATAGTTCCGTGTTATGGAATGAAGCCGAAAAATGCGAGAAGCGAAGAGACAGCCAGGTGGCTAAAGAGTTTGTCATTGCTCTTCCTGATGATGAAAAAGTGAGTTTTGAAGATCGGGTTGAGCTTAGTAGGCGATTTGCTCGAATTTTTGTTGAAAAGGGCGTCGCTGTTCAGTTGGACATTCATGAACCACATGATGGAGAGAAAAACTGGCATACCCATTTTTTGGTCACGACAAGGCGATTTTCAGAAGACGGTCAAGCATTTTTTTCAAAGAAAGCTACAGATTTAGATCCGGTCTGTCGAAAAGGCTTTGTGGTAGAAGGCGATCTTTGGGGAGAAATTTGGCGGGATCTACAAAATGCTTATTTTGAAGAAAGGGGCTATGATTTAAGGGTTGATCCTATTGGGGTGGTGGCTCAAGAGCATTTAGGTCCTGTCAGAATGCGCCATCATATGAATGAAGCCCTTCTTAGATCTCAGATGCTTCAGAAAGCCAATGAGAAACTTTCACAAGATCCAAGTACCGTGATTGAAACTCTCACGCAAACGCGAGCGGTTTTTACAAGCAAAGATGTTGAGGTCTTTCTCAATAAACATGTGCCTTTTCAGGAGAGAGAAGGACTTCTGAAGAAGGTTTTAAGTCATACGGCGGTTATTCCTTTGTATGATCAAGAACGTGGCCATGAGACAGGTTATTTTACAACCCATGAGGTGAGAGCTGAGGAAGAAAAGCTTATTCGCTTTGCTGATAGGATTGCAGGGAAGTCGAGAAGGGGGCTTGATCGTGCTGTTGCTATGATGGAAGAAAAAGTTTTAGCTCAAGGAATTGGGCTAAGTGTTGAGCAGCGTGCTGCCTATGACCATTGTGTGAATGTGGATCAAAACCTTTGCCTTCTTCAAGGACGGGCAGGCGTTGGCAAGAGCACGGTTTTAAATCCTATTCGGGTTGCCCATGAAGAAAAGGGCTTCCGGGTCTTAGGGCTCGCTCCTACCCACAAAGTGGCCATGGATTTAAAAGAAGACGGGTTTAACGATGCCAAAACATGCCATGCCTTTTTATTTGCTTTTAAAAATGGCCGAGAAACTCTGAACTCAAATACGCTTGTTGTGGTGGATGAAGCTGGTATGTTGGGGACAGAGCTTTCTGTTGAGTTGTTTCATGCCATTAAGAAGGCTG
>CALBSK010000017.1 GCA_937967795.1 uncultured Alphaproteobacteria bacterium
TTTTGATACAACTCGACAGCTTTTTGATCATTCTTCATAACGCCGCAACCATTTGCATACATCCATGCGAGATTGTTTTGAGCCGGAGCATTTCCTTGATCAGCTGCTTTTTGATACAACTCGACAGCTTTTTGATCATTCTTCATAACGCCGCAACCATTTGCATACATCCATGCGAGATTGTTTTGAGCCTGAGCATTTCCTTGATCAGCTGCCTGTTGAATAAGGTTTTTGCACTCTTCTAAGTTTTTTTTAACGCCTATGCCTTCTTGATAGAATCTTCCTAGTAGAAACTGAGCTAAAACAAGGCCTTGAGAGGATTGGTCACGGACATGCTTCACAAAAGTTGGAAGGAAAGAATCAAGGGAAGTATCTGTTTTTTGTATAAATAGGGAGAAGATCAAAAGAGTATATGAGCTATCTGTTAGAGCCTTTTCTTGGATATTCGTCCACTGTGAAACTTGAAGTTGTCTTAATATTTCTTTTTCTAAAGGACATTTTACGTGTCGTTGGGCAATATCGTTTTGAGCATTGACATCATCATCGTTTGCTCTCGCAATAAGATCATTCCATTCTTCTCCTGTTAAGAGCTTAAAAATAAGAGGAGGACGCTTGGTTAGTTTTCTTTTTTTATTGAAAGACAGGCTTTTTGACTTCTGTTTCCTTTTTTTGTTTTCTTTCTTGATTGTTGAGAAGGAACTGGAGGCTCCCGCTCCTTCCATAGCTTCTCCCCTATAGGGAGCAGCAGTCAGCACAAGAGTAAGGAGAGAAGAAAACCCTAGGCTTTTTTTAAACAAAGAAAAAGAACTCATAAAACAATCCTCATAACAACAATATTAATGGAGTATATAAGGATATTGAATATTAATTTCAAGAGAAAATAATTCTCTTTCTTTTAACGCTCCCTTTTCTTCGTGACAAACCCAACTCATTCTTATAAATTAGGCGCTAACATTAACACTCCATTCCCGTTGAACATATATGATTTCATTTTATCTGAAAAAATTTAAAAAGTTCAGGGTGGAAGGCGCTTCATCCCTCTTGTGGACAAGGGCAGTAGGGGTGTTTATTCAAGATATCTGTATGGTTGTCTTAAGTTTTCAGCTTTCTCTTTTCTTACGCTTAGGAGATGATATTTCTCATCTTTCAACGGAGGTTATACTTTTAAACACCTTTCTTTATGTATTATTTGGGGCGTCTGCTTTTTTAGGAAAGCACATCTATAAAAGCCTCTGGCCAGACTCTGCAGAGGGTGGATTGATCTCTCTTGCTTTGCCTGCGACATACATTACCCTTTTATATCTTCCAGCTCTCTTTATTTTACCACCGGATTTTTCACTTCCCCCATCTACGCCCTTTATCAATTGGTTTGTTTTAATGACCCTTTTAGGAACTTCTCGCTTGTTTTGCCATCTGTATGAGGGGTACCAAAATAAAGTGCAAGTTATAGTGGATCCTCTCAAAAACCAACAGGGCGACTTCCTTTTGATGAAAAGCATCTTGAAAAGATCGCCGATACCCTTTGATCGAAAGAGTGTTCAAGCCATGATAAGGGGGAAAAGAATCCTTGTAACAGGAGCGGGAGGAGAAATGGGAAAAGAGCTCATGCGACATATTTCAGAGTTTTCCCCTTCTCACCTTTGCCTTGTAGATCGTAGCGAACATCTTTTGTATCTAGCAGGTAGAGAGATAAGAGATCGGCATCCAACAGTTGCTTGTGATGAGATTTTAGGAGATGTGGCTTATCGAGAACGGATTCGCTATATTATCTCTTCTTTTAGACCCGATCTCGTCTTTCATGCGGCCGCCCTTAAGCATTCTTCTATTTTAGAGAAAAATCTCTCTGAAGCTATTGCGACGAATGTGATTGGAACGCGAAATGTGGCAGAGGCGTGTCGTGATTTCAATGTAAGAGCGATGCTCCTCATCTCAACAAATAGAGCGAGGAATCCTACCCATATAATGGGAGCGACCAAACGTTTGGCAGAATGTTATTGTCAGGCGTTGGATGGTTTAGAAAGGAAAAAACCCAATGGCACACGGTATGCGAGTATACAATTTGGGACGGTTTTAGAATCCTCCGAATCCGTTGTCTCTCAATTTAGGCAGCAAATTGCAAAAGGAGGTCCCCTTAAAATATCTCACTCAGAGATGATAGGTTATTTTATAACCGCTCAGGAAGTTGGAGAACTGGTTCTTCAAGCCATGTCTTTTGCTCTCAGTTCAAAGATACAAGCCGGGCGTATTTTTGTCCTCGAAAGGGGAGAGCCTTTAAAGATGGATGATCTTGCAAGAGAAATGATAAGACATGCGGGCTTAGAGCCTGATGAAGACATTGAAATTAAATTTACAGGCCTAAAATCAGGATGGGAATCTGCTGAAGATTTACCTGACCATCTTTTCCCGACAAACCATCCTCGCATTTTTACTGCCATGCTTCGCACCATGGATCATGGTTTTTTAATACGTGCGCTTCATGAACTCGAGATTGTTGCGAAAGCAGGAGATCATGAGTCGATCTCTCGTCTTCTCCATGCTCTGGTTCCCGAATATAAAAAATCAGCTGAGTTGGACGGCGCCTCTTTAAAAATGGCTGAGGTTAATAACATATATAACGTTTAAATGGTTGATAAACTTATGACCCTTGCCAATCTTCAATCATCCCATCAAACGCCCATGATAGCGCAATATTTAGAGATTAAATCTCAATATCCTTCTTGTCTTTTATTCTATAGATTAGGAGATTTTTATGAGCTTTTTTTTGAAGATGCCCTTATCGCCTCAAAGGCCCTCGATATTACGCTTACGCGACGAGGAAAAGGAAAAGAAGGGGAAGAAATTCCCATGTGCGGTGTGCCTGCACACGCGAGTGATCAGTATCTTGTACGATTGATTCGCCAAGGATTTCGCGTTGCAATTTGTGAGCAAACAGAAGAGACTTCTGCGCGAAAAGAAAAAGGGCCTTTGAAACGAGAAGTTATTCGTGTGGTGACGCCGGGTACTCTTACTGAAGAAGGCTTGCTTGAGGCGAGTCAGAATAACTTTTTGACAGCCCTTGTCCCCGGTAAAGGCCATGACATCAGTTTAGCCTCCATCGATATTTCAACAGGTGATTTTTTTGTTGAATCCACAAGCCTTTCCAATTTTGAAACCGTATTAGCCCGTCTTAAGCCAGGGGAGCTCATCTTTCCTGATTCTTTTTTAAAGACACCTGAGCTTTATGAAATTTTCCAGGAGATTAAAAAAAATCTTACGCCTTTACCTTCAAGCCGTTTTGATGGTCAAAATGGGCTTGAACGCTTAAAAGAACTTTACGGTGTGGCGACACTTGACGCTTTTGGGGATTTTAGACCCCCAGAAATAGCGGCTTGTGGGGCCCTTATGGATTATATTCGGCTGACCCAAAAGAAGGATGCTTCTTCCTTAAGGCCGCCTCGCCGTCTTAAAGAAGGACGGCACCTTGCACTCGATGCTGCCACACGGAGAAACTTGGAACTCCATGCTTCTCTTTCGGGGGAAAAGAGGGGAAGTCTTTTAGATATTATTGATCATACAACAACGCCTATGGGAGCCCGCCTCCTTTCTCATCATCTGGCGTCTCCTTTAACAGATCTGAACGCTCTTCAAAGGCGTTTTGAGTGTATCGATTTTCTTTTTAAGAATTTGCCGGTCAATCAAACGTTAAGAGCTCTTTTAATAAAATGCCCTGATTTAGAACGTCCTCTTTCTCGCTTGACATGGGGAAGGGGAGGGCCGAGAGATTTAGGAGCGATTAATCGAAGTCTTACTCTTCTTCCTGACGTGGAAAAGATTTTAAGGGGATATGAGATTCCGGATAGCTTAAAATCGATTTTAAAACGTCTAGGGTATTATGAAGAATTAACAACTCGCTTAGCACGCGCTCTTAAGGACGAGCTTCCTCATTCAGCGCGCGAGGGCGGCTTTATTCGTCCAGGATATCACCTGCCTTTGGACGAGTTTGTAGCTCTTAAAGATGATAGCAAGGGAGCTCTTGAGGTTTTGCAACAAAAGTATATCGTTGAAACAGGGATTTCCTCTTTAAAGATTAAACATAACCATATTGTTGGCTATCATATTGAGATTACAAGTTTCCATAAGGATAAACTTGGCCCCACTTTTATTCACCGGCAAACCATGGCGAATGCTATGCGGTTTACAACACTTGAGTTGGTGGAGTTAGAGAAGAAAATGAAAGGGGCTTTAGACCAAGCGTTGACACTTGAGCTTCGTCTTTTCCAAGATTTAGTTGATGAAATTACAAACCGGGCTCCGGAAATTATAGAAACAGCTCGTGCGCTGGCAGCTCTTGATGTTGCAGCAAGTCATGCCCATTTGGCCCATGAGAAAAATTATGTAAAGCCTCAATTGGACGAAACATTGATGTTTGAGATCGAAGAGGGACGCCACCCTGTAGTGGAAGCTCTTTTGCCTCAGGGAACGTCCTTTGTCCCCAATACGTGCAGTTTAAAAGGTGTCTGGCTTCTTACAGGTCCTAACATGGCTGGAAAAAGTACATTTTTGCGGCAAAATGCTCTCATTGCGTTGATGGCTCATATAGGAATGTATGTACCGGCAAAGAAAGCCCATATTGGTATAATTGATCGCATATTTAGTCGTGTCGGAGCATCAGACGATCTAGCGCGAGGACGGTCCACCTTTATGGTGGAGATGACAGAAACAGCCATCATCCTTAATCAAGCAACGCCTCGTAGCTTTGTCATTTTGGATGAAATTGGCCGGGGAACGGCTACGTTTGATGGTCTCTCTTTGGCATGGGCAACGGTTGAGCATTTGGTTCATGTGAATCGGGCGCGCTCTCTTTTTGCCACTCATTATCACGAATTGACTTCTCTTGAGAAATCTTTGCCGGATGTTCACTGTTATACAGTTAAAATTCGAGAGTGGAAGGACCAAATTATTTTTCTTCATGAAATTATCAAAGGCATGGCGGATAAATCGTATGGTATTCAAGTCGGAAAGTTGGCAGGTCTTCCTCCTGTCGTGGTGAGAAGAGCAGAGGAGGTTTTGGCGACCTTGGAAGAAAAAAAGCCTAAGCCAAAACTTGTGTCCCAGCCTCTTCCGCTTTTTGCGGAAGCCTATAGGGCGCCATCTCCTCTAGAAAAAGCGTTTGAGGCCCTTAATCCCGATGATTTATCTCCTAAAGACGCCCTCGAAAAACTATATTGTCTTAAGAAATTGATGAAGGCTTGATTTAGATAAAATGGCTTCGGGATATAAATTTTAAGAAAAGCTCCTCTTTCGTTTTTAAGATTTTTGAGTGTTGCGGTCAACACAGATTCCCGGGACCCACATACAGCCAGGAACTTTTGTACAATCTGCTTCGCTTTTACTCAAGGGCAGGCACGTGAAAATGTCAGTATCCCCCCTATTAGGCAAACACCATATGGTTGTTGCCCACTCACACTTTAAATTAGCCTCACATTGGATTTGTGTGAGGGGGTTTGAACAAGGTGCAGCTTGGAGCGGTGAATTAATTCCTAAAAACCCTATCATTGAAATGCCGAGGAAAATTTTGTAGGAGTGATGATTTAAGGTAAATTTTTCAACAAGTTAATATGTTTTACTTGTCAAGCTTAGCCATCCTCCTATAGAAGGAAGTCTGAGTTTAGCAAAGGGGGATACCCTTTTCTTTATTTTTGGAGTGAATGATTGACTGTTGGAACGCTTACTTCTGAATCTTTGATTCTTCCCCAAAAGGGCAGTTATATTCAACGAGTCGTCCTTTCTTGTATGATTGGGAACGCGCTAGAGTGGTATGATTTTGCTCTTTATGGATATTTTGCAACGACTATCGGTGCTCTTTTTTTTCCGAAGTTTAGCACCTTTGCTTCTCTCATAGCGACCTTTGGTATTTTCGCAGCAGGCTTTATTATGCGTCCTTTGGGGGGAGTTATTTTTGGGCATATTGGAGATAAAATTGGGCGTAAAAATGCCCTTTTATGGTCTATTTATTTAATGGCCATTCCCACAACTCTCATTGGCTTTTTGCCAACCTATGATCAAATTGGATGGTGTGCGCCTCTCCTTTTAACGGGTATTCGGTTGGCTCAGGGACTTTCGATGGGAGGAGAATTTACGGGTTCAATGGTTTTTGTTGTTGAACATGCTCAAACGAGAAACCGTGGACTCTATGGGAGTTGGGTTGTCTTTAGTCTTCTTTTGGGGATTTTAGTGGGATCAGCTGTAGCTACGTCTACTTGTTATCTACTTTCTGAAGATCAACTTATGGCCTGGGGTTGGCGAATTCCTTTTCTGTTGAGTGCTGCTGGAGGGTTTGTCGGATCCATTATGCGACGAACGGTTCATGAACCAGAACAATTTGCAAAAGCTAAAGAACGACATAAAGAGCATTCGACGCCACTTGCTGAACTTTTTAAGTATCATTTCAAAACCATTCTGTACGTTGTCACAATCGAGCTGACTCTTTCTGTTGGTTTTTATCTTATTGTTACTTTTATCAATAACTTTCTTACTGCCCTTTTAGGATTTGATATGGTTACAAGTCTTATGATGACCACCTTCAGTATGATTGCAATGGGAATAACCATCCCCTTGTCTGGTTGGCTTTCTGATAAGATTGGGCGAAAAGCTGTTCTCATTCCGAGTGCTTTGGGATTTGCGTTTTTATCCTATCCCTTGTTCCTCGCTCTTGAAGGAAGTTTTGTTGTTGCTCTTTTGGCTCAAATTTTTCTCTCTTTCTTAATGGGGATGTTTTTTGCCCCTATTCCTGCAACGCTCGTTGAGCTTTTCCCGGTGACCGTTCGCTATTCTGGTCTTTCTATTTCTCACAGTATCAGTATGGCTGTATTTGGAGGGAGTGCACCGATGATTGCCACCGGGTTAATTCGGCTCACCCATAATAATGCAGCTCCTGCATTTTATTTAAGCGTAGCCTCTCTTATTGCAGCGATTGCTCTTTTGTTTATGAAAGATCGATTTAAATCAGAGTTGATGTAAACGCATAGTCTGCACACTCAAGTCCGCATTTCGGCATTCCTTCGTCACTTATGTAAGGTCGGCAGTTGGCATTTTGCGGACCACAAGTTCCTCTCTCGCAACTCCCCTCAGAAGCATCACAGAAATAACATCCATCGCACATGCAAAGCTCATAGAATCGTTGCCAACGCACTGTTTGTTCCGGTGAAAGACCATGAGGAACAGCGTGGCCTTCTTGATCGAAAGTGACGCGAAATACGCCATATTTTTCCAACAACCTTTGCCGTTCTTGATCGCCCACATCCCATTGAGAATGGAAACGCATGGTCACATCTGAGAATTCCTCAGCTTGTAATGGACTTAACCAAAAACATAACCAAAAAAATCCTTTGCGGATTTGAGGGCTCATTCTTACCTCCCTTTAGAATTACTGAAGTTTGCCATAGTTTAAATGGTGAAAAAAGAATTAATTTTAGGAAAATGGTAAATAAAAGGGAGAAAGATAAACATCTTTCCTATTTGATTAAATCCTGTAGCGCTTCAGGAAAAGATATCTTATAACAAAGAAGTAACCTTGAAAATTAAGGAGAGAGCATGGCAGGCAGCGTAAATAAAGTGATCTTGATCGGAAATCTGGGCAAGGACCCTGAAGTGAGAATGACTCAAGAAGGAGTTAAAATTATTAATCTTTCTCTCGCGACTTCCGAACAATGGCGCGATCGAGACTCTCAAGAGAAAAAAGAACGTACAGAATGGCATCGAGTTGTGATATTTAATGAAAAGCTTGCAGATGTTGCTGATAAATATCTCCGCAAGGGCTCAAAAATCTACATCGAGGGCCAACTCCAGACGCGTAAATGGACGGATCAAAATGGGCAAGAACGTTATACAACAGAAGTTATTATTCCCCGTTTTCGAGGTGAGTTAACGATGTTAGATAGTAGCCGAGGTCAAGCGAACGGAGATGAAGTGGGATCTTTTGGAAATTCAAACAATAGCGCTCGAGAAGCGATTGCTTCTTTTGAAGGGATTGATGATGAGATTCCGTTTTAGAGAGCCCTTACACCCTATTAAAAATTCTTAAAGGAACTTAAAGTTGATCGAAAATCAAGCGATTGCAGTTGTAAATATCGAAGATGAGATGAAGAATTCTTATCTTGATTATGCCATGAGCGTCATCGTGAGTCGTGCTCTTCCCGATGTGCGAGATGGGCTCAAGCCCGTGCATCGCCGTATCTTATATTCGATGTATGAATCTGGCTATGACTATAATCGTCCCCATCGGAAGTCGGCCAACATTGTAGGAAACGTAATCGCTAAATACCATCCTCATAGTACGGATGCGGTTTACGAATCTTTAGTTCGAATGGCGCAAACTTTTTCTTTGCGCTTGCCTCTTATTGACAGTCAGGGAAATTTTGGCTCCATCGATGGAGATCCGCCTGCAGCTATGCGGTATACAGAAGCCCGCCTTTCTCGACCTGCCCATTATTTAATGGCTGATCTTGATAAGGAAACGGTTGATTTTCGCCCTAATTATGATGAATCTACGCAAGAACCCACCGTTCTGCCTGCTCGTATTCCTAATCTTCTTGTCAATGGAGCAGGGGGAATTGCGGTTGGGATGGCCACGAATATTCCTTCTCATAATTTGGGTGAAGTGATTGAAGGATGTTGTGCTCTTATTGACAATCCCGATTTAACACTTGAAGAATTGATAGAGATCATCCCAGGACCTGATTTTCCCACAGGGGGCCTCATCATGGGACGCAGGGGAATTTATAGCGCTTTTAAAACAGGACGCGGCTCTCTTGTGGTTCGTAGCCGAACCCATCTTGAAACAATCCGAAAAGATCGAGAAGCTATTATTGTTACGGAAATACCTTATCAAGTCAATAAAGCCAAAATGGTTGAACGCATTGCCGAACTTGTGAATAACAAGGAACTTGAAGGCATTGGAGATCTTCGAGACGAATCAGATCGCCAAGGGATGCGTGTTGTTATTGAGCTTAAAAAAGACGCAATTCCTGAAGTAATTTTGAACCGCCTTTACGCCATGACTCCTCTCCAGACAACCTTTGGCGTCAATATGTTAGCCTTAAATGGGGGGCGTCCTCAGCAAATGGGGCTTAAGGAAATCTTAGAATGTTTTATTCTTTTCCGCGAAGAGGTCATCACGCGTCGCACCCGTTTTGAACTTAAACAAGCAAGAGCACGGGCTCACATCTTAGCGGGTCTTGCTTTAGCCGTTGCCAATCTAGATGAAATGATTGCGCTTATTCGCAAAGCTCCAGATCCTCAAACCGCTAAAGAAGAAATTCTTGCTCGGATGTGGAAAGTTTATGATGTTGAGCCTCTTATCCGGCTCATTGATGAACCAGGATATCCCGTTATAGAGGGTACCTATCGGATGTCAGAAATTCAGGCCAAAGCTATTTTGGATTTAAGGCTCCACCGTCTCACAGGTCTTGAGCGAGAGAAGATCGCTAAAGAACTTAATGACATTGTTGAAGAAATTAAAGAATATCTCCATATTTTAGGGTCTCGGGACAAACGTCTTGAGATCTTAAAAGCTGAACTCTTGGAGATGAAAGAAAACTACGCGACTCCTCGCCGCACAACGATTGAGGAAAGTGAATCAAATGCGGATGAGGAAGATCTTATCCAAAGAGAAGACATGGTCGTTACGGTGAGTCTTGGGGGTTACATCAAGCGCGTTCCTATTAACACCTATCGTGCGCAAAAGAGAGGAGGCAAAGGCCGATCAGGAATGGCAACCCGCGAAGAAGATGCTGTTTCTGAAGTTTTTATAGCCAATACCCATACCCAGATGTTGTTTTTTACAACCACGGGACGGGTTTTTGGAATGAAAATCTATAGACTTCCTTTGGGCACGCCTCAAGCCCGGGGCAAAGCCATTGTGAATCTTCTCCCTCTTGAAGAAGGGGAGACGATTTCAACCATTATGCCCATGCCCGAAGATGAAACCCAATGGGAGAATATGCATATTCTTTTTGCCACTTCTGCGGGGCATGTGCGACGAAATGCTCTTTCTGATTTTACCAATATCCGGTCTAATGGAAAACGAGCGATGGGACTTGAAGAAGGAGAACGTCTTATTGCCGTTCGCTCTTGTGATGAGAGAAGTGATGTCCTTTTGACCACATATGAGGGACGGTGTATTCGTTTTGCTGTTACAGACGTTCGAGAATTTGTGGGAAGAACATCAACCGGTGTTCGCGGTATTCGCTTAAGCCAAGGCGATGAGATCGTCTCAATGACCGTCCTCACGCAAGTTGATTTTACAATTGAAGAACGAGACGCTTACCTTAAACAAGCTCAACGTTTGCGTCGCCAAGAAGGAGAATCAGAAGAAAATAATAATGAGATTTCTCTTGCGCTTGAGCGATTTGAAGCGATGGCAGCTCTCGAAGAATTTATCCTTACCGTAAGTGAAAAGGGGTTTGGGAAGCGTACGTCTGCTTATGAATATCGGTGCACGAATCGAGGAGGGCAAGGCATTACAACAATGGACGTGACAAGCAAAACAGGAAAGGTTGTCGCCTCATTCCCTGTCAAAGATGAGGATGATGTTATGCTTGTGACAAACACAGGCAAACTTATTCGCTGTCCCGTTCATGATATTCGTATTGCTGGCCGCAGAACTCAAGGGGTGACTCTTTTCAGAGTAGACAAAGAAGAGGTCGTCGTTTCAGTGGCACTCATTCAAGACGATGAAAGTGGTGAAGCTGAAGATGCCTAAACAGCTTCATATCGGCGTTTACCCAGGAACGTTTGATCCCATTACTTTTGGTCACCTTGATATTATCCAAAGAGCAACCCGTCTTGTAGATCGCCTCATCATAGGGGTGGCCACAAATGTAGGAAAAGATCCTCTTTTCCCTGTTGGGGATCGGATACACATGATTGAAAGTGAGCTTAAAACATTTCCTTTTTCGAAAGATGTGGAGGTCCTTGTTAAGCCCTTTGATACGCTTCTCGTCAATTTTGCTCAGAAAGAAAAAGCTCAACTTCTCATTCGAGGGCTTCGTGCTGTTTCTGACTTTGAATACGAATTTCAAATGGCGGGAACAAATCGAAAGCTAAATCCTGGACTTGAAACTGTTTTTCTTGTCGCTTCAGAAAGTCATCAGTTGATAGCTTCTCATCTTGTTAAAGAAATTGCGCGTCTTAAGGGAGATACACACCCTTTCGTTTCTGAAAACGTGGGGAAAAAGTTAAAAGAGAGATTTTTGTCCTGAAGGCGTAAGGGGTTCATGGAACTGACTATAACGCACGATAAAGAAAATCAACAATTTATAGCTCTTTTAGAAGGAAAAGTTGCCACATTAAAATATTCTTCTTTAGTTGATGGCAAAACGTTAGATTATTATAGGACCTTTGTTCCTCCCGAATTACGGGAGAGACACATTGGAGGCGCCCTCGTCAAATTTGCGTTGGAGTTTGCTCTTCAAAATAATTACAAAGTTATTCCGAGTTGCCCTTTTATCCGTCGGTATGTCAATCAACATTCCGTCTATAAAAAGATACTTGTATTTTGATGATTTAAGACTACATAATAACAGGAGTAATGTTGAAGTTTGAAAATTAATTTTTTGGAGAAATAACTATGAAAAAATGGTTGCTTTTGTTAAGTATGGTACCGTTCTTTGCTTCGCCCGCATGGTCAATGGAAGACGAGGAGGCAGAAAAAAGGAAGGGGTATACCCTTAATTTCATGTGGATTAATGATCAATATAACTTCGAAAGATTTCCGAATACTTACCTTCTCCCCATAAAAAACATACACGATGATTCCGAATGGACTGAGAAAGAGGGAACGGAGAGAATGAAAAAAAATTATTTGACGCCTCTTTTTACATGGAGAGAAAAAAATCCAAACGCCCTTTGTCTAAATTTTTGGTATGACAGTCAGTTTACAACCGACGATGCTGTAATTAATACAACCAATTTGATTAAGGAATTTTCTAGCGAAAAGAAAGGATGCCCTCTTATTTTAAGGGATATACGAGAACTTGATCCCGTTAAGAAATATCCCGAGGTGTTTGCGAAAAACATTCCTCTTTATTTTCGAGTTGACTTACTTCGCGTTATTGCTTCCGTTGAAGAAAAGCAAGGAGCATTTTTTGTTTATGCAGATATGGGTGTTTCCCCTCTTTCTAAGGAAGAATTATTTGATGACGAGACGATTCTAAAACTCATCGATAATGGGTATATTATGATGAAAAATCCTAGGGCGAACGAGAATCATGCTTATGAGAATGGTTTTTTTATAGTCAACCATGAAGATACGAACGTACTCAAAGCGATGAAAGACGCTATTATTGACCCCAGCATTAGAAGAGCTGAACGTGGCCTAAAGAAAGGGTACTGGTATGATAATGAGCAAGCAGCCTTTCACGATAGATCTACGGCAGAGAGATTTAACATTTTAAGAATGAATCAAATTGTGTTTTCTGCATATGTACCTATGAACGAATATTTGAAATTTTTGAAGGGGAAAACACGTCTCTATCATCAAACGGTCTATTCTGGACCCGGGGATGAAATATTTAAGGGGAACTTAAGCTTAACAGACATATTTAAAGACGATACTCTTTTGCCTGCTTTTGAGTACGGACCAGCCGGTAGTGAAACCCGTAATCTAGCAACCACCCTGGGTAGTTTTGGGATACCTATTAAATCAAATGTAAAATCACCTGTAAGTCATTTTTATAGATAAAATGATTTAAAGTCAGCATTTTCCCCTATGAGGGAAGTGCTGACTGGATCTTCAGAAGAGAAATAGAGGGGTGTATAGGTATATTAGCTCCTGGATTCCCTCTTTCGAGGGAATGGGGTGCTGTTTTTATATCTTTTCTCCTTCTTTACATTGGGCTCACTATGTTATTGATCTTTTTTTCTAATCTTGAAAACCTCTAACTTTTTCATAGCAGTAATCTGGTTCTTACACATCAGCGGCTTATCATAAATGTACTGTATCCATAAATTAAAGTCCTTACACCCCTCATTAAAGTTATCATAAGTCCATTGATAAGTATGAATAGATGGAGAGTTTTTCTCTAGAATGAGGTTTCCCAGAGATTTCATCCCTTTTTCTGCTTTTGTTGTACATTTAAACGTGACTGTTTTTAGGTTCTCCCTGTCACCTAATTCATACTTAAGGAAGAGCGACTCTCCTGGGTCAAGAGGGACTGGGGAGGCGCTTTTTAAAGTAAAAGAAACAGTTTTGTTCTCTGTGGAATAAATTTTTGTTTCTCCCTCCTCTTGTTTGACCACTATGGTTTTGAGGGTGCTGTTCAGCGGATGATTACTTAAAGGTATGGTTTTAAAACACGTGTGAAATTTTTTGTTAACACGAGCTATGGAAGAGAGGTCATTGAGGTAAAAAAACTCTCGGTCGCGAAGAAACAAAAAAATACTCGACATAATTTCGTCTGGCAAGTCATGAATAGAGGGTTCCTTTTGCGGCGCTTGGTGAAGAATGACTGCAGCTTTGTCCTGATCATCCATCCCAAAAACTGGATAGGAAACTGTAAGAAACAAAGACAAGGCAAGTAAATAATTTTTTGATTTCATAAAGACTCCTATTCCATTTAACATCAGCACATGTGAACTTTTCAAAAGAATAAACTAAAACAAAAAACAATCAAGCTTATCCCTTTGAGGCTTGGAAAAGAGCCAAAAATAATTGGCCATATCACAATTTTCTGGATTTTTTATTTTTTTTATGAATACTCAACAATAGATAACAAGGGGCGTTTCTCTTATTCGGTAGCCCCGGAGAAGAGAGAGGTTCCCTCGGTATCGAAGAGGGTACAGGTTGACTTTTTTAAGGAAAGCCCAGAATCTGTGAAAAATGCCGGCTTTATTTCATGGATTCTTTTCTTAAGGGGAAAGTCTGTACAATCGGGGAGAAAGAAAGGAGCATCTGGAAGCTACCAATCTTTCTTTTAACGATCACGTAAGGGATCCCGGGATCTTCTTCAGGGTGGGATAAGGAAAAAAGTAAAAAACAAAGGAACAAGCTCTAGACAAGCCACATATAACCCACTAGCCACCTCTCTATTTTGATGTATAACACATAAGTGAGGTGACCATGTTTATCCATTTACGCGTTCATACAGCTTATTCGTTGCTCGAGGGAGCGATCCCTGTCAAAAAGCTCATCGCACTTGCTCAAAAATATCAGATGCCAGCTGTGGCTATGACGGACACAGGCAATCTTTTTGGCGCTTTTGAATTTTCTCTTGCGGCAAAAGAGGCCGGTATTCAGCCGCTTCTCGGTTGTCAGATTCAAATCACCTCCCCGGGGACTGATCGAAAGAATGAGACCGATTGTCTTGTTCTTTTGGTCCAGAATCAAACGGGGTACAAAAATCTTTTAAAAATTATCTCTCATACGTATGTAAAAAGCAAAGGAAGTGATACTCCTCAAATCGATTTCGAGACATTAGGGGATTGGACAGAAGGCCTTATTGCATTGACAGGAGGCCCCCAAGGAGGTCTGTCTAAACGTTTAGCGCGCGGCCTTGACGGCGTTGAGTATTTAAATACGCTTGAGTCACTCTTCAAAGATCGACTTTATATTGAAGTTTCTCGCCAAGGCATCTTGACGCCGGAAGACGAAAAAGTCGAAGAAGGCCTTATTGATTTGGCTTATGCTAAAAACATACCCCTTGTTGCAACTAACGAGGCTTTCTTTCCTGACCCTTCTCTTTATGAAGCCCATGATGCGCTTTTGTGTATTGCGGACGGAACCTATGTGAATGAGGGCAATCGGAGACGCTTAACTCCCGATCATTGCTTTAAGTCTCCCCAAGAAATGGAGACACTCTTTGCTGATCTTCCGGAAGCCATTGCAAACACGCACGTTATTGGTCAACGATGCAGTTTCCTTCTGATGCCTATCGATCCCATTTTACCCTCTTTTCCTTGTGAGGAAGAAGGAGAAGAACTCCGCAAACAAGCGAGATTAGGTCTTGAAGATCGACTCACCCAACATGTTTTTTCTCTCAATATGGATGAGGCTGCAAAATCTAAGATTCGTGAAAAGTACTTCAAGCAATTAGAACACGAACTCAACGTTATCGAAGAAATGAATTTCCCTGGTTATTTCTTGATCGTTGCTGACTTTATTAAGTGGACGAAAGCTCAACATATCCCTGTAGGGCCCGGGCGAGGATCAGGGGCAGGGTCTGTGGTCGCTTGGGCGTTGACGATCACCGATCTTGATCCTTTACGGTGGGGCCTTGTCTTTGAGCGATTTTTAAATCCTGAGCGTGTCAGCATGCCGGACTTTGATATCGATTTTTGTCAAGAGCGTCGAGATGAGGTCATTCGATATGTGCGTGATAAATATGGCGCTGATCGAGTCGCCCACATCATTACTTTTGGAAAGCTTCAAGCCAGAGCCGTTTTGCGAGATGTAGGTCGTGTATTGCAAATGCCCTATGGGCAGGTTGATAAAATTTGTAAGCTCATTCCCAATAATCCTGCAAATCCCGTTACAATTGAAGAAGCCATTGAAGTTGAATCTCAACTCAAACAGATGATTGAGCAAGAAGCAGAAGTAAAGCATCTTGTGAATATCGCCCAGCAGCTCGAGGGACTCTACCGCCATGCTTCAACCCATGCGGCGGGTGTTGTGATTGGGGACAGGCCTTTGGATGAGCTCGTTCCTCTTTATTATGATCCCCGTTCTCCTTTACCTGCCACTCAATTTAATATGAAATATGTGGAAAAAGCAGGCCTTGTAAAATTCGATTTCTTAGGCCTCAAAACCCTTACGGTTATTCAGCAAACCGTGAAATATCTGACCGAGCAAGGCATTACCCTTGATATTTCTCGCATTCCTTTGGATGACCCTAAAACGTTTGAGCTTTTGAGACGCGCAGAGACGATTGGCATTTTTCAAGTGGAAAGTGGCGGAATGACCGATGTCATGCGCAAACTTAAGCCGGAGAAGTTCGAAGAAATTACCGCATTGAATGCTCTTTACCGTCCGGGTCCTATGGATGATATACCGCGCTATATCGCTTGCCGTCACGGAGAAGAAAAGGTTACTTATCTTTATCCTGAGCTTGAGCCTATCCTAGGTGAAACCTACGGCGTTATTGTGTATCAAGAACACGTCCTTCAAATCGCCCGTGATCTTGCGGGATACACACTCGGAGGGGCTGACATTTTACGCCGAGCGATGGGAAAGAAGATCAAGTCTGAGATGGATGCCCAACGCAAGCGGTTTATCGATGGTATTTTAGAGCGGGTGGGAGGAAATCCCGCAACCGCTAAGATTCTTTTTGATCAAATTGAAAGATTTGCGAGTTACGCTTTCCCTAAAGCTCATGCTGCTGCTTATGCCTTAATCACTTATCAGACCGCTTATCTCAAGGCTCATTACCCAGTTGAGTATATGGCCGCTCTTATGACCCACGAGCTTCATAATACGGATAAGCTGACATTTTTTGCTCGTGAAGTAAAGCGACTTGGCATTGACTTACTTCCTCCTGATGTCAATCATTCCTTCGCAGGATTTAAAGTTGAGAAAGGAGCCATTAGGTATGCTTTGGCTGCTTTAAAGAATGTAGGAGAAGCTGCTATGGAAGCTTTGATGAACGAGAGGAAAAAAAACGGTCCCTACAAGGATATTTTTGATTTCATAGAACGAGTTGATGGGCGGGTGATTAACAAAAGACAGCTTGAAAACCTCATTTCGGCAGGAGTGTTTGACAGCCTTTCTTCGAACCGTCGCCAGCTTATGGAAAATCTTGAGCTTCTCCTCCGTTATGGAAATGAAGACAGGCGCCCCCAAAGTCTATTTGGATTGGATGTCACACGCCCCAAACTCAACGAAGTTACCGATTGGCCCCCTCTTGAAAAACTTCGGCGTGAATTTTCAGCGGTCGGTTTTTATCTCACCTCCCATCCCTTAGATGCTTATAGACAGGCCCTTGAGCAAGCGAATGTTCTTCCTGCCTCAGACATTCTTTCACGGGTTCAAGAAGGGAGGGAATCGCAAACCTATCGGTTGGCAGGTGTTGTGATTACCAAGCAAGAGCGTGCTGCAAAAAGTGGGCAAAAATACGCTTTCATTCAGCTTTCTGATCCAACAGGTGTTTTTGAGGTGACTGTTTTTTCAGAACTCCTCAGTCAGTCCCGAGAGATGTTCGAACCAGGCACGGCTCTGCTGCTTACGGTATCGGCTCAATTGTCTGATGATATTTTACGGCTTACGTGCCAATCGATTGAAAGTTTAGATAAAGCAATGGATGGGGGTGTTTTAACCCTTACCCTCCACTCAACGGACCAGGTTGCCCCCTTGCGCGCTCTTCTTAAGAAAGCACCTTCTGGAAAAACCAAAATTGTTGTGAAAACAAGCTTTGAGGAATCGATCGTGACCCTTACTTTGCCTTTGACTTATGCTTTGACGCCTGATCTGAGGGCCGCCTTGGTAGAAATGCAACATGTCGCTTAATCTTATGTTTTTAGAACATCCATGTAATTATGAAGGTAAGGCTCAAAATTACATGGAAAAAAGATGGAACGGTCTCTCCATGACTTAAATTTGGATCATCTCTATGTTATTTATCCAGGGCAGCATCAAATTCCGCCCAATAAAAAAATAACTGCAACAGGGCTCGAGATGTGGATCAAAGACAAGAAAACCTATTTAAAATGTCATGAAGGGCCCCACGTATAATCCAGACCTATATACCCCATCAGTGTTTTGGCGCCAGCGATATTGTGGGCCGCGCTGAAAAGCAACGCAAGGTTCTTCGTAAAATTGTAATTCCCCCCAAAGGTAAAAATGAGGGTTGAACCATAGCGAGAGAGGGAGGCACCTTGGCCATAAAATTCTCCGCCTAACGTTAGGCTCTCCGTTAGGTCCTTTTGGAAAAGAATTCCTCCAAAAGCGTAACTGAATGTATGAGGAGCTTGACTAAACGTATAGCCTCCACCTCCTGAAATTTTCCACGACCCTACACTTTTAAGAAACCAGAGAGGAGCTGACTCGGTGGGGCCTCCTAACCCTGTGCCAAGATCTGCATCCCCTGAGGGAAGGGTGACCTTAGGATAAAAAGCCATTTGGGGGAGAATGTTTGTTTCTTCTACAAACCTATATTTAGCGCCCACTTCAAGGTCACCGTATCCATATTGGGCTGATCCTTGGCGAGGAATAGAAACCACAGGAGAAATAATCAAATGACCCTGAAGTTCAGGGAAGACGCCAACGTTCATTTCAGCCGCGGGGGTTTCAATGAGACTGCCAATATTGATTTTTGTTAAAAAAGAGTAAGGAATCATTTCGACATGTCCATACTCTATAGGAATGGTGTCTTCGGTCATAAATGGTCCCGCGTGTGCTACCCAGGGAAAACATAAGCTCGATAGAGACCTTATTAAAAATTTTTTCATCTCTCAGTTTTATATGCTTTTTTTGGTGATTCGTATGCCTCTCAAAGCAATTATATCATTTATCTTGAATCCATAAAATGGCTTCCATTAATGTCTCTTTACCAGAGAGGCATCTTAAATTAATGTAAAAAGCGGAAAAGGAGTGGAAAGATGTCTGATTTTTTTCGAGAACTCGAAGAGGATATTCGTGAAGAGCGAATCTTTAATTTGTGGAACAAATATGGAAACTACCTTATTGGGCTCGCTTTAGCGATCGTGATGGGAACGGCAGGATATACTCTTTGGAAATATTTCAAACATAGAAGCCAGCTTCATGCCCATCTTTCTTTTTCTGGTGCTATAGAGCTTATTAAGGAAGGACGAAAAGATGATGCGCTTAAAGCCTTTCAAAGTATAGCAAAAGAAGGGGGGGGATATGGAAAGCTCGCTCAGCTGTATGAAGCGGCTCTTGGGCCTACTTCAGAAACCCTTTATACCACCATATCTAAAGAAAATGCGTCAGATCCGGCTTTAGGAAATTTACCTAAAATCTTGATCGCCTCTCACAATCTTGATAACTCTGAAGCTTTAACTTCTCTTGAATCTTTAACCGCCCCTAATAATGCGTGGGCTCCCCTTTCACGAGAGATTTTGGCGCTAGCGGATTTAAAAAAAGGGGACGATGTGAAAGCCGCCACTCAGTATATAAAAATTTTGAAAGAACCCTATAGTACATCTCAGGAGCAATGGCGGGCAAGTCTCATGCTTTCTCAAATTGACGTTCCTTCTTCCTTAGTGGAAGAAGAGGTGGAAGATGAAGGCCAGCCATGAAGAAAAAGTGGATAGGGGGGCTTATACCGTTTGCACTTGTTGCCTGTGATTCCAAAAAAATACCCATTACGGGAACCCGCATACCTGTGGTGAATTATGAAAACTCTGTAAAAGTTGATGAGGAGGTGAAAGATAAAAACATCGTTCTTCCTCTTTCTGAGAGTGGGCGAGATTGGCCACAAGTAGGGGCGGGGTCTGAACATCTCATGCCACATTTCTCCTTGAGGGATACATTTGAACCACTATGGGAAGTTTCCATAGGATCAGGAAATGGGATAGGGCGTTTTTTGTCTTCACCCATTGTCAGTGAAGGGACGGTTTATGCGCTCGATACCTATGGGCGTGTGACGGCCCTTGAGTCGTCAACAGGCGAATTCCTCTGGACAACTGATATTTCGCCGTTGGGGAAGGAAGCTCCCCTTATTGGGGGGGGGCTTGCTTTTGGAGCAGGAAAAATTTTTGCAACTTCGCCCCATGCTGAGGTGTTAGCCCTTGACGCTAAAACGGGAAAAATTCTTTGGCGTTTTGCGACTCAAAGCCCTGTACGCGCTGCTCCTACTTTTGCGGAGGGGCGCCTCTATGTTTTGACAATTAGCAACCAATTAGAAGTGTTGGATGTAGAAAAAGGTACCCGCTTATGGGAGCACGCAGGTATCACGGAATATGCGGGCCTTTTAGGAACAGCTAGTCCCGCTGTTTCAAAAGGGGTTGTTGTTGTCACCTATTCTTCGGGTGAAATTTTTGCTCTTAAGGCTGAAAATGGGCATCAACTCTGGACTGAAACCTTAAGTTCTACCCGGAGACCGGATTCTCTTTCTTCTCTTTCTCACATTCGGGCTTTGCCTGTCATTGAGGAAAATAAAGTGATTGTTATTGGTCATAATCAAAAAATGGCTGCTTATGATGTACGTAGAGGAGAAAGGTTGTGGGAGAGGAGTATCGGGGGCACGCGTACCCCTGCTGTTGTGGGTGGGTTCATCTTTATGGTCAATTCTCACAATGAGCTTTTATGTGTAACAAGTGATTATGGTCAGGTTATATGGGTAAGAAAACTCGATTTTGATTCTGACCATCCTCACAAAATTATTTGGGAAGGTCCTCTTGTTGCGGGGAATAAACTTTATTTGGTAAATACAAGAGGCAATTTAGTGATTCTTGATCCAATAAATGGAAAAATCCTTTCTGAACGCCAATTAGGAGCGTCTCTCTCAGTACCGCCTTTGGTGGCTCAGGAAATTCTCTACATTCTTACGGACAGTGGGGATTTAATAGCGTTTAAGTAGCTTTCTGGATTGATTGCGTCGAGGTAAGAACCGTTCAGACTTATCTATTTTTAATTCATAACTGGTATTTTAAATGATTCTCTCTGAAACCTTTTGTCGAAAATACGGCGTGAAAGTAGCGATTGTAGGGCGCCCTAATGTTGGAAAATCGACTCTTTTTAATCGTTTATGTGGCAAACGGATGGCTATTGTTCATGACATTCCGGGGGTTACGCGTGATCGTAAGGAAGCTTTTGGCCAATTGGGAGATATTCCCCTCAAACTGATTGATACGGCTGGTCTGGAAGATAAGAGTGCTGATCCTTTGATGGGAGGGATGAAGGCTCAAGTTTTGGCTGCTCTTCATGAAGCCGATGTCATTTTATTTATGATTGATGGGCGAGAAGGGGTTACACCATTGGATGAAACGTTTGCTAACCTCTTAAGAAAAGCTGAGAAACCCGTCCTTCTTCTTGCAAATAAATGTGAAGGAAAGGGGGGAGCGCTAGGCATTGCTGAAGCTTGGGGGCTAGGATTTAATGAGCCTTTTCCTCTTTCTGCAGAACATGGGCAGGGTCTTGATTCTCTTTATGAAGCGCTTCTCCCCTTTTACAAAGGTCCCCTCACAGAAGAGGAGGGAGAAACTGAAGAGGCACCTCTCCAACTCGTCATTGTGGGGCGTCCCAATGTGGGAAAATCAACTCTTCTTAATCAATTGGTTGGTTACGAGCGGGTCTTAACAGGTGCTGAGGCGGGCGTAACCCGGGATGCGATTGCTATTGAGTGGGAATATAAGGGGCAACCTTTACGTCTGATTGATACAGCAGGTCTCCGAAGGCGTTCAAAAGTCACGGAAAAGCTGGAGTGGTTGTCGGTTTCTGAAAGTCTTTCAGCGGTACAGTATGCCCAAGTCGTTATTCTCGTGATCGATGCAACTCAACCTTTTGAAAAGCAAGATTTTCACATCGCGTCTCAAGTTATTGAAGAGGGGCGTTGTCTGATTCTTGCTCTTAATAAATGGGATTTGATTTCTGAGAAGCAAGATCTTTTGAAAGAGTTGCAAGAGAGATTAACGACAGCTCTCCCTCAGGTTCGGGGAATTCCTCTTGTGCCGCTTTCAGCGCTCACGGGTAAAAATAAAGAAAAACTTTTAGAGGCTGTTTTAGCTATTTATGAAATTTGGAATCAAAGAATTTCTACATCCCGGCTGAACCGTTGGCTGGAAGGGCTTGTGGCTCATCACCCCCCCCCTCTTGTGGCGGGGCGCCGCATCAAAATAAAATATTTGACCCAGATTAAAACTCGTCCTCCTACGTTTGTCCTTTTTTGCAGTAAATCATCGGAACTTCCTGATTTCTACATGAAGTATGTTATCAATGGGATGCGCGAAGCTTTTAATCTTGAAGGTGTTCCCATCCGCCTATTTGTAAGGTCAGGTAAAAATCCTTATGCGGATAAAAAAAACCAAAAAAGATCTTTAGGGTGAGTGGGGAATAGTATAAATCCCATTTACCTAATTTCCCACTTATGCTATTCTTTAATAAGATTGATGAAGGTAGGTAATTATGCGTAGTTTGCATACAAAAGAAAAGCTCTTGCGACCTGATGCCAAAGGAAGAATTAGCCTTGGAGAAATGGCTGAAGGAGTGAGCAGCTTTAGAGCTATATATGATAAAGATACCCATAAGATCATCTTAGAGCCGTATGCTGAAATCCCCTTTCATGAAAAGTGGCTTTTTGAAAATGAAGAGGCTTTAAGGCGTGTCAAGAAAGGATTGCATGAGTCGTCCAAAGGGCAGTTAAAAGACAGGGGCAGCTTTTCCCAATATATTAAAGAAGAATAAAACATAGATGAAATTTAAGCTTAGGTTTACGGAAGAAGCGGCGATAGATTTGGACGAACTAGAAGAAAATCCAAGTTTTCAAAAACGACTTAAAGCTGTAAGAAAAGCTCTGGGGTTCTTAGAAGAGAATCCTAAACATCCAAGCTTAAATACACATAAATATGTATCCTTGACAAGAGAATTTGGGATAGAAGTATTTGAAGCCTACGCAGAAAACAAGACGCCTCAAGCCTATAGAATATTTTGGCATTATGGCCCTGAAAAAGGTATGATAACAGTCATTGCAATTACACCCCATCCTTAATGATGAGAAGCAGCCGATATTACATTGAGCCCATCCGCCTATTTGTAAGGTCGAGCAAAAATCCTTATGCGGATAAGTAAAAATTTGGTAGGTTAATCAGAAAAAGCAAGAGGAGCTGAGCATGTCCTATCATCTTCAAACGCGCAAGATGCTTAACGTTGAAGGCAAGGAATATACCTATTATTCGCTTGAAGAGGCTTCAAACCATCTTGGAGATATTTCTTGCCTTCCTTATTCTCTGAAGATCCTTCTTGAAAATATGCTTCGCCTCCAAGATGAAATTTCAGTAAAAGCCAAAGACATTGAAGCGGTAGCCGGATGGGTGAAAACACGAACTTCAGAACAGGAGATTTCTTTCACACCGACACGTGTTTTGATGCAAGATTTTACGGGTGTTCCAGCGGTTGTAGATTTGGCAGCTATGCGGGCGGCTATTGAGAAGATGGGAGGAGATCCAAGTATTATTAATCCCTTGGCTCCTGTCGATCTTATCATCGATCATTCGGTCATTGTGGACCGATTTGGGACGTCCGATGCATACAAATTTAATGTTCATCGGGAAGTTGAGCGAAATTACGAACGATATGCTTTTTTAAAGTGGGGACAAAAGGCTTTTCATAATTTTCGGGTGGTCCCTCCAGGGACAGGAATTTGCCATCAAGTCAATCTTGAATATCTGGGGCAAGTTGTTTGGTCGAGTCAGCGTGAAGGGCGGCTTGAGGCTTATCCGGATACCCTTGTGGGGACGGATAGCCATACAACGATGATTAATGGTCTTGGGGTTCTCGGTTGGGGAGTTGGAGGAATCGAAGCCGAGGCTGCTATGCTCGGAGAGCCCTTTTCTATGGTCATTCCCGATGTGGTTGGCTTTCGCCTCGAAGGTCAACTCAAAGAAGGAACAACGGCAACCGATCTTGTTTTAACGATTACGCAAATGCTTCGCGCGAAAGGCGTTGTTAATAAATTTGTTGAGTTTTATGGGCCCGGTCTTGCTCATTTGACAATTGCCGATCGGGCGACCATTGGAAATATGTCTCCCGAATATGGGGCTACCTGCGGAATTTTCCCCATCGATGAAGAAACACTCTCTTATCTTAAATTTACGGGAAGGGATCCCCATCGAATTAAACTGGTTGAAGCTTATGCAAAAGCTCAAGGGTTGTGGCATGGAAAAGAACCCGTGTTTACGGAGACTTTAATTTTGAACCTTCAGGATGTTGAACCCACTCTTGCAGGCCCCAAACGGCCTCAAGATAAAATTCTTTTAAAAAATTCAGTGAGTTCCGCTGAATCAACGTTGGCTCTGGAAGAGAAAGAAAGCGGAAGAGCAATCCGCGTTTCTGTTGAAAACGAGTCTTATTCTTTGAGCCATGGGGACGTCGTGATCGCTGCGATTACAAGTTGTACGAACACTTCAAATCCGATGGTGATGGTAAGCGCTGGATTACTTGCTCGAAAGGCTCGGCAAAAGGGACTAAAATCAAAGCCGTGGGTTAAAACGTCTTTAGCGCCTGGCAGTCAGGTTGTGAGCGATTATTATGAAAAATCGGGACTTCAAAGAGATTTAGATGCTTTGGGTTTTGAGTTGGTTGGATATGGGTGCACCACATGTATTGGTAATTCGGGACCTCTGTCTGATCCTATTGCAAAAACAATTGATGACCATGATTTGTCAGTGGCAGCGGTTCTTTCTGGGAATCGGAATTTTGAGGGGCGAATCCATCCTCAAGTTAAAATGAACTATTTAGCTTCACCCCCCCTTGTTGTAGCTTATGCCTTAGCAGGATCAATGCTCGTTGATCTTCATAACGATTCTTTAGGGCAAGATCAGGAAGGACGAGATATTTATTTACGTGATATTTGGCCTTCCCATAAAGAAATTCAAGAGATTATTCGTTCCTGTATGACGCCTGATATGTTTACCAAAAGATATGCAAACGTTTTTGAAGGGACTCAAGAATGGAAAGATATGCCTATTGAAGGAGGGCTCACCTATGCGTGGTCTCCTGAAAGTACATATGTCAAACATCCTCCCTATTTTGACAAAATGGTTAAGATACCTTCTGCTCCTAAAAACATCAAAGGAGCGCGCCCTCTTGTGATTTTAGGAGATAGTATCACCACAGATCATATATCTCCGGCAGGAAGCATTAAAAAAGATAGTCCAGCGGGTCTTTATCTTTTAGAACATCATGTAGAAGAAAATGATTTTAATTCCTATGGATCTCGCCGAGGAAATCATGAAATCATGATGCGCGGAACGTTTGCCAATATTCGTCTGCAGAATGAAATGACGCCCGGAATACGAGGAGGAATGACACGACATATGCCGAAGGGTGAGGTTCTTTCAATTTATGATGCCGCGATGCGTTATCAAGAAGAAGGTGTTCCTTTGGTCATCATCGCGGGGAAAGAATATGGGACAGGGTCCTCTCGTGATTGGGCAGCGAAAGGTCCTCGTCTTTTAGGGGTGAGAGCGGTCATTGCAGAAAGCTTTGAGCGAATCCACCGGAGTAATCTGATTGGAATAGGAATTCTTCCTCTTGTTTTTACAGAAGGGGTTACGCGTCTCACGCTTAATTTGGAGGGATCCGAGACATTTGATATTGAAGGAATTGAAGAAGAGATCCATCCTAAAATGAAACTGACTGTTCGCATTGTTCGGAACGATGGACGAAAGGAAGCCATCCCTGTTTTATGTCGCATCGATACGGAAAATGAGGCGGCCTATTATCGGAATGGGGGAATTTTACCTTATGTGATTCGCCAGTTGATGAAGTCTGTTTGAAAAAATACTAAATGAGAAAATCCGAATGAAATTTTTACTCTTAATGGTTTTCGTGGTGCTTACGGGTTGTGAGACTTTAAAGCAACCTCTGCTGACGCATCACGCTGTTATTGGGATATATCCCACCCAAATGCCTCCCCTCCCTGAGGGGGAAAGGATTGTCCTTGTGGGAGGGGTCTTTGATCTCATCCACTATGGGCATTTAAGGTTTTTAGAGGCTGCTAAAAGTCAAGGCGACTATCTTGTTGTAGCTATTGAATCAGATAGTTTTATTAAACATAGAAAACGACGGGACCCGGTTCATCTTCAACGCCAGCGGGCTGAGCTTTTGGCTCACTTGGATATGGTGGATGAGGTTGTGATGCTTCCCCCCATGAAAGGGTATAAAGATTATGTGAATCTTGTAGAAGTGATACATCCTCAGGTCATTGCCGTGACAGAAGGAGATCCTCATCTTGCTCAAAAAGAAAAACAAGCCGCACTTGTTGGTGCCGAAATTGCACATGTGATGGGGCGAAACCGTGGCTTTTCAACCCGTGATATTTTAAGGCATATGTGTAAGAAAGAGGAGACGCCTGCTCTTAGAAAATAAGATTAAGGGGAAAAGGGCGTCGGGTGATTTCTGGCGTTTTCATCAAGTCTGAGGACACGAACATACAATTCTCGACTTTCTTTTAAAAGCTCTCGCAGGCGAGGCGGAAGGTCTTTATCTCTTTCAGATGCCTTTTCAAGGCAATGTGTCCCGCGAAGCACGCGGCACTCGTCTGAGAGCATTTCCTTTCGAGGCAATTCTCCTGCCAGAACGGCTTTTTGTAAGAGAAGCCAGGCTATAATCTGAGTAAGACGGGTTGTTACCCGCATGGCTTCACAGCTGACTTTAAAAGCATGGTCGGCATCCATGTGCTGAATCTCTAGAGGCGCTTGCCATTTAACATAATCATGGGTTGCATGGAGGAGTTTATGCGCTCCTTTAAGTCTCGAATCCATAAAAGCTGAAGGTTCAACCATCATTTACCACCCCTCTCTAACACATATAAGGACCATCTCTTTATATGATAAAATCAAAACTATTAACAATGTATTGATTTTTCAATATTTTTATTATAAAGAAATATATGGTATAATTATGTAATTTTCAAAAAATTGTATAAATAAAAAATAAGTTTAAAAAATAAGTTTATATAATAAAAACACATTATAAGCGCGTGTGTAAGACCACGTGTGAGTCTGCAATAACATAACAATAACTCCACTGACTCCATAAGGGCTAAAGGTATGGAAAATGGAAGTTACAATTGTTCCCCCCACCTCAAGAATAGCTAATTTCAAAGTGATTCCCAAAATCTTTGTATTCGTCAAGGTAAGATAATCACAGTCAAAGTCAAAGTAATCAATCAGTATGTGGTACCCTAAAGGTTTGGTCATCTCTTCAGGGATCGCTTGAGTAATTTTTCTGAAACAAAATAAGGCACAGCCATAATGGCTGCCTCACAAATGAGTCTATTGCTAGTTTTGTTAGTCGCATCAAAATGATCTATTGTGACTTTCTCTTTATGTGGCTCAATCTGATAAACGAGCGTATTTTGCTCATTAATGATTTCCTTCCAAAGTTGCTAAGCGGTAAGTTTGTCAAATATGTTCCTTTTGAAGCTGATCCATAAAACATAAAAAGTTTTGCAGTTTCGGATCAAAGTCTGGGAAATTTTCAAATGACAAATATATGTTTGCAAAAACTCTGGTTACTAAATAAGATGAAAGAGTTTAATTATTCCGTATAGAAAGCAAATTATGAAAATACTACCTTTATATGTACTTCTAAGCGTTTTTTTTGTAGAGTCAGTTTATTCAGTATCTTCCCAATCTTATGATGAAAAAATGTCGAGCAAAAAGATATTTTCGTTCCCTTTAAATATTGTTGGGAATAATACGCTCGTGCTTACTGCAGAAACTCCTCCAGGATTTAAACCGGGGGAAGATCTGGGTAACATGACCCAAGCAGGCATCATAGAGTTTATCCCCAATAATGAAGATATAAAGGCTTGGACGGAAATTATTACGTTTATGCCCTTTGTAGGACAGCAGCTTCTCGCAACTACATTTGTTGAGAATATGGCAAATGTAATAAAGGAAAAAGGTACTGATTTTGCTGTCGTTAAAACAGATCAAGCGCATACGGACAAGTACGATATGGCGGAAGCATTTATGACTTACAGTATAGGCGGTCAGCCGGAATTACTTTGGATTTATGGCGTATCTGGACCTGCTGATGCAGCGATAGTTCAATACACGATTCGCCTTCCCAAGCAACTCAAAAAAGAAGACCTTTCTCCCTATATTGAAAAAATCGCGGCTTTTAAAAACAAGTATGTAAAAATTGTTGAGGGAACAAAAACAGAGAAAGATCTTGTGCTTCCCTTTAACCAAGACGAGCTGCAAGAGGGGGAAAAGAAAAAATAGTCTGTTCTTATAAGACCTGTTTTGCAAATGCATATTATTTTCTTGAGAATTTTTCTCTTGCCTAAATGATCTTTTAACGGATTATGGTCAGTGGCTAGATGAGGAAGATCTCGATCATGAGCGAGAATACCCCCCTTTTTCAGAATATCTTTACGCCTGGATGCGCATTGCCTCACAGCTGACTTTAAAAGCATGGTCGGCATCCATGTGCTGAATATCGAAAGGCGCTTGCCACTTAACATAATCATGGGTCCCATGCAGGAGTTTATGCGCTCCTTTCAGTCTCGAATCCATAAAAGCTGAAGGTTCAACCATCATTTACCACCCCTCTCTAACACATATAAGGACCATCTCTTTATATGATATAGTATTTCCACTATAAGATAAGAGACTTCTGAAGGTTTAAGCAGATCCTGAGCTCGCCCCTAAAGGGGCTCCTCAGGATGACAATTATGTCATTTTTCAAAGAACTAAACGTCATCCTGAGACCCGCAAAGCGGGGACTCAGGATCTCATGAATTCTTCCAGTGCGCTCTCAACTTATCCGAGAAATACTTATAGAATCAAAACTCCCCCTCCCTAACCTTATATTTTCACAATAACTTCGAGGTGTGGCTTAAACTATTTAAAAGCCTATTTTTTTAAAAGCTTTCTTTGTCTCTTTCTTAATATTACGCTGAATACGCTTAGGATCTCTGGGTTTTCCGTGACTATCCGTCCCTCCCAAGCCGGCCTTGTAAATGGTCGTTGCCACGGGGCCTGCTTTTTTCTTCGCAGCATCTTCGCGGCGTTTTTTTTCTGCTTCTACTTCTTGTTGCTGCTTTCTCTTAAGTTCTTCGGCTCGAACAGTTTCAAGTTGAGCTTTTTGAAGAGCGACTTCTTTTTGGGATTGTTCTACCTGACGCTTTTTTTGTTCGAGGATCTCCTTTTTTTCTTTCAAATCGCGGTTTTCTTTTTCTCGTTCGATTTTACGCAGTTCTTCTTCAGTTCGGCTTTTCTCTTCTTTAATCTTAAGTTCTTCCTTTGCTAGCTCTAGTTCTTCTTTCTCTACTTTAATTTTTTCTAAATTAAATTGACAATCTTCTTGAGCCTTTTTAAGAGAATCCATAGCCTCTGTAAGGCGGGTACTGGCTGCTTTATTTTGCTCCTGAGCGATTTTGAGCTTTTCTTCTTCTTGCTTTAAAAGGGTTTCGAGCTTTTTAATGGCTTCATGGGGGAATCCTATCTTATTCGTATCTTCTTTTTCTTGGGCAAGTTGTTTTTTCAGAGCTTTTATTTCCTGAACAGCTTTCTCTGTTTGTTCTTTTGCCGTTGCTTCTTCTTTTTTAGAAACTTCTATTTCATTTAGCAATTTCTCTTCTCGTATTCTAAATGCTTGCACAACCCCTTCGAAGATATCCGTAATAGATTCTTCTTTAGGTATGTTAAGGGGGTATGCTATTCCTTTATGGATATCATCCTTCCCCTCCATCCCGTAGAGAGCGGTTGTTCCTGTGAATGTGATAAGAAGGGAAGCAAACGTCAGTTTATTCAAATCAATCATGGAAATTCTCCCTTAACATTAGGTAAAAATTTAAATTAAGTAGACTATATTTTTAAAGAATTTACTCTTTTCTGTCAAGAAATTATATATGAAATAATTACTTGAGAAAAGACTGGGGATTCCTTGAAGTCTTATCTTATTTGAGTTCACCATCAAGCGAAGAAAGGTGATGCTTATTTTACCTGGAGGCTCACCTTTCTTGCCCAAGGGAGGAACCACCACCACTCACTATACTTTAACATTACCCTTACCCTTTCAAGAGCATATTCTCTTTATGGAGGAGGAGAGAGTTTAAATTTGTTGGAATTTTCTTCTGGAAAAGATTTTTAAACGATGGAATAGAATTCTTCTTTTGGGGCTTTCTCTCCCCCACATTCACGTTCAAAATTTTCCCGAATCAAGACGCAAAGTTCTTCATTGCGTAAAGCAAAGGCAAGGGCTGCTCCTAAAAGGACATTTTCAGGAATATAATCGCCATGAATATAAGGAAGAGAGGTCTCAAAAGATCCGTCTTCTTTTAAAACAATGGCCGCATCCCAAGGGGATAAGGAGAGCGTTGTTTGCGGCATATAAAGAGTAACTCCCAGAATTGCTTGTTTTTTTTATTCTAAAATTGAGATTCACTTATAGAAGTTCTATGCTGGGAGATCAAGTAATTCTGTAAATTCTTGCCACTCTCTTTTACTCATATCGCTTTCTTCTTGCGTAACGGATTCGCCTTTCAGCATTCTTTTTAAGGCTTTTAATCCATTTTTTGAAAATCGTGCGCCTTCTTTTCGATAGAGGATAAAGGCTTCATAAGTTAGAGGCACCCAACGCTCAAGAAGACTGAGCATAAGGTTCGCATAAACACGGATTTCATATTGAGCATAAGGGTCAGCTCGAAGAGCTAAGAAGTGCATGAGATTATGAAGATCAATCTTCCAATACCATTGTGTGTAAAAATTTACAGAAAGATTAATACGCGCCAGTTCCCGTGCTAGTTTGTCCTTATGGATGTTAATAATATTTCCTTGAGGATCTTCATTCAATAGTTCTTCATAGTGAGCATACACGCGTTCCGCATCTTCACGGAGGAGATTCATCACATCTTGAGCTTGCTCAGAAGAGAGCGGTTTCCCACGACCTTGACGATTAAGGGAGGAGGGGGCCGCTAAATGTTCTGCTGCGGGGATATAAAATTCTTTGTCTAAAATAGAATAACGACAGGAATATTCGTTCACATTGGCTGTTCGGTGACGGATCCATTCGCGCGCAACAAAAATAGGAAGTTTAATGTGAAACTTAATTTCACACATTTCAAAAGGAGTCGTATGAGAATGACGCAAAAGGTAATGAATGAGACCGCGGTCCTCAGAAACTTTTTTCGTCCCTTTGCCATAGGAAACACGAGCGGCTTGTACAATCGAACTATCAGTCCCCATGTAATCCATAACGCGCACAAATCCATGATCAAGAACGGGAAAAGCTTGATAAAGGACGTCTTCTAGGCCGGGAGAAACGACACGACGCGTGGCATAAGTTTGTGCTTGAATGTCTTGGATTTCTTGTTCTTGTGTTTTCGAGAGCGCCATAAAAAAACCTTCTTTCTTCCTCCCATGAGTAATTCATTTAAGTGAAGGGCTCAAGAGGGAAAGTGCTTAGCATTTTATTAATATTTATAGAGTATTTTTTCGGGATTAAGATCATAAAGTTGCCTTTTAAACGAAAGGAAATCTATGAAAAAGCTTGCCTTAGTGACGGGAGGGACACGTGGGATTGGAGCTGCAATCTCACAAAAACTAAAAGAAGTAGGATATAAAGTGGCTGCCGTTTATCATGTAAATGATAAGGAAGCTGAAGATTTCCATCGTCAAACTAAGATTCCTATCTATAAATGGGATGTGAGTGATTTTAAGGCCTGTGAAGGGGGCATAGCCCAAATTAATAAGGATCTTGGATCCGTTAGCATTCTTGTCAACAATGCAGGAATTGCACGGGATGGGCTCCTTCATAAAATGGCGTATTCTCAGTGGGCAGATGTGATTCAAGCCAATCTGACCTCTTGTTTTAATATGTGTCGTCTGGTCATTGAGCCCATGAGAGAATACGGCTTTGGAAGAATTATAAATATTAGTTCTATTAATGGCCAAAAAGGCCAGTTTGGCCAAACGAATTATTCCGCGGCGAAAGCGGGAATCCTTGGATTTACAAAAGCACTTGCTCAAGAAAGTGCGATAAAAGGGATTACGGTTAATGCCATTGCGCCAGGATATATCAATACAGAAATGGTTCAAAAAATGCCAGAATCGATTCTCACCCAAATTACCCATCAAATTCCAGTGGGGCGGTTGGGGAGACCTGATGAGGTTGCAAATGCTGTTGTTTTTCTCGCCTCCGATGAATCTGGATTTATAACGGGCGCAACCCTTACTCTTAATGGGGGACAGTATCTTACTTAAGAAATCTCTGCCTTGACTTCTTCTCCTATTGTTGAAAATATAAAGGGCATTCAACATGTAAAAGGGAGAAGGAAATGTCTTTATTTGAATCCATTTATCGATTTTTTGGATGGTGGATCATTAACATCGATCTTTTCTTTTTAACCCTTCTTCTCTTTGGAGGGAGCCTTTTCTTATTCAAAAGAAAAAAATGGGGGAAACGATTTTTTTTTACAAGCTGTTTCGGTCTTATTTTTTTTGGAATCGTTCCCATTGGTTTGTGGACCATCGAAAATCTTGAAAACCGTTTTCCAAAAATCCAAAAAATTCCTCCTGACGTAAAAGGAATGATTTTGCTTGGAGGAAGTTTTGACCTTATGACAACTCTGGCACGAGGAGAAACAGCTTATAATTTAACAGGAGGAAAATTTTTTCAATTTGTTGAACTCGCAAGAAAATACCCTCATCTTCAGCTTGCTTTTACAGGAACTCCTTTGGAAGCCGAAATCGCAAAAAAAGAATTTAAAGCGTTAGGTCTTGATCCTTCCAAAATTCTTTTTGAAGAAAACTCAAAAGATACGAGAGAAAATGCAGCTAAAACAGCTCTTCTTTTAAAACCAACGCCGGATCAGGAATGGGTTCTGGTTACGAGTGCTTATCATATGCCGCGCTCGGTAGGGCTTTTTCGAAAGGCCGGATTTAATGTGCTTCCGTTTCCCTTGGATTATCATTCACCGGGGAAGTATGAAATGTGGTTTTTCCTTGGGCTAGCACTCAACCTTCAGGCCTGGCAGGCCAGCTCACGCGAATGGCTAGGGATGATTATTAATACGCTCATGGGAAGGTCAGATGAATTTTATCCAGGACCCCATTTCATGCCGAATCCAACAAATCCAATAAAGGTGCGCGTTCCGTAAATACTATGACCTGTACTGAAAAGAACAAAGGTTTGGGGAGTGAAATAATAGGAACCCCCAAAATTATAAAGTACTTTCGACCCATCAGTGAGACTTTTTGGCTCTTGCAAGACGAACTCATTTCCTAACATAAAACTCTTCGTGATTTGCCATCTAATAAGCATCCCTCCATAAAGATAATTAAATTTACCTTTTGCGGGATTGATGACATAACTTGCTCCTCCCGTAAATTTCCAATCTCCCCACTTTTTTTGCATCCACAGCGGCACGGTTCCTATGGTTTTTCTGTTCCCTATTCCTTGATCTGGATCACCTGAAGGAAAAGTAAATTTGGGATAAAAAGCAACTTGAGGACATGTTTCTGTTTCATGAATGAAGCGATACTTAAGCCCTAATCTGACGTCCCCATAACCATAGCGGGTGGATTTTTGTCGTGGGGCAGAAAGAGTCACAGGCCAGACGGAATATGTCTGAAAATCGGGATAAATCCCCATATAAGATTCAACGCCAGGAAGGCTTGCTGCTGTTCCTGACTTAAGATGGGTGAATGAAGAGTGAATATCCACCCAAACATGCTTATAGGGCAGCGGTTCGGGGCTATCAAGAATGAATTGATCCGCAAACCCGCATGAACTGAAAAAAGCCCAGTGGTGGAAGAGTATAGAAAGTAGAGAGAGTGGGCGCTTCATCGTCTTCCAAAAAGTTTTTCCATGTCAGCTCTTTTAAGCTCTACATAGGTGGGACGGCCATGATTGCATTGGCCAGAGTGACTGGTTTGTTCCATCTGGCGCAAGAGGGCATTCATTTCCTCAAGAGTCAGTTTACGACCTGCTCGAACACTGTGATGGCAAGCCCATGTAGCTAAAACTTTAGCGAGGCGTTCTTTAAGGCTTAAAGGGCTTCCCATTTCTTTTTGTTCGTCAGCTAGATCTTGTAAAAGCCGCTTAAGATTAACTTCTCCTAAAAGAGCGGGAACTTCACGTACGAGAATGGCTTTTTCTCCAAAAGGTTCCACTACAAGCCCAAGCTCCCACAGGTCGTGGTGGATACTTTTTATATGATGGAGTGATTCTTCATTAAGCTCTACAACTTCAGGAATCAAAAGAGGTTGGCGTTTGATAGAGCCTGTTTCAACTTTAAGCTTTTCATAGACAAGGCGTTCATGCGCTGCATGTTGATCGACAATAACAAGTCCTTCCTCCGTTTGGGAAACAATATATGTTTCATGGAGTTGGGCTTTTGCAAACCCAAGAGGAGGAACGTCAAAAGGCATTTCTGTCGGTTGAGAAGGAATAAATGGATGAAGAGGCTTTGCAGGAGGCTCTTCAAGCCGAGGGATTGATCCATAAGAAGAGCGGAGAGGAGGAGGCGGGTATCCTCCTGTTAAAGAGGGTTGACGCAAGGGTTCAGGTCGAAAAGCCTGGATGGTTTGTGAGATTATGGTTGTTGCCGTTTTATGGCTTGCACCTGCAAGGGTTTGTTTTAAAGCACTGACAATCGTTCCACGAATGAGACCACTGTCTCGAAAACGGACTTCAGTTTTAGCAGGATGAACATTGACATCTACTTCCTCCCGAGGGATTTCCAAAAAAAGCGCTAAAAGAGGATAACGATCTGAGGCTAAAAAATCTTGATAAGCGGCTCGAATGGCCCCCTGAAGAAGTTTATCTTTTACGGGCCTTCCATTCACAAAAAGGTATTGGTAAGAAGCGTTCGCTCGATTGAGAGTAGGCAATGAAATAAAGCCTTTAAGAAAAATATCATTTCGGCTCATTTCAAGTGGCAAGGCATTTTGAGAAAACTCGTGTCCCATAACTTGGGAAAGACGTTCCTGAAGAGATTCAGAGGCTTTATAATCAAAGACCATTCGTTCATCAGAAAGAAGTTTAAATCCTACGTGAGGATGACTCATGGCAAGGCGATTTAAGAGTTCTACCGCATGAGAAAGCTCGGTTGATGCGCTTTTGAGAAACTTAAGGCGCGCAGGAGTGGCGTAAAAGAGATCCTTAACCTCAATGTGCGTTCCTTGGGAATGAGAAGCGGGAATGGGAAGCTTTTTTTCACCCCCCTCTACCTTTAGACTCCAGGCCTCATCACCTCCTTGAACACGGCTGGTCAGTTGAAGACGACTGACGGATCCAATGGAAGGAAGAGCTTCCCCTCGAAAGCCAAGAGTTTGAATGTTAAAGAGATCACTTGAAGGAAGCTTTGACGTCGCATGTCTTTCTACCGCAAGATCAAGCTCGTCTCGGTTCATCCCACGGCCATTGTCTGTCACGGCAATCAAACTACGCCCTCCCTCTCTGAGTTGCACAGTGATGAAGGTTGCTCCTGCATCGAGAGCATTTTCTACAAGTTCTTTAACGGCAGATGCGGGGCGTTCGACAACTTCTCCGGCAGCAATTTGATTGATAAGATGAGGCTCGAGCTTGCGAATAGTCATGCGGCAAGATACTCCCTGGCGAGGCGTTTGCCTTCTTCAACGGCAGGTTGATCAAAAGCATTCACATCAATAAGATAAGACGTCAAAATCGTTTCAATCATAAAATGCATCATTAAGGCGCCTAAGTTATATTCATCAATATGGTTAAGAGTCATCAGTCGCGTAGGACATTCGTGGCGCACGAGAGTTTCATATGTTGCTTTCTGTTCGGCTTCAAAAAGGTCTCCCATCGATTTACCTGTAAACTCAGGGATGAAGGATGAATGAATTTTGTTTCCTAATCCTTTCCAAGAACACGTAATCATAGTAAAAAATTTATCTTTCGGTCCATCGAGATAAAGCTGAAGTTGACTGTGTTGATCAACCGTTCCAAGAGCTGAGATGGGTGTTGTTCCTTTGCCTTTTTTCCCTAGGCTTTCGGCCCACAATTGACAATACCATAGGGAGAAAAATTCCAATTGATCTCCATAGGGAAGCATTACCGAAAGAGTCTTTTGATGGTGCTTTTCTAAATAAACGCTTAAAGTCGCACCTAACAAAGCGGGAGGAGAGTTATCCGTGAGATGGTGGTGTAAAACGTCACGTGCCCCTTTATGAAAAAGAGAAGGATCAAGGCCCGAGAGGATCAAGGGTAATAACCCGACGACGGAAAAACAAGAATACCGTCCACCCACATTTTGAGGATGGTCGAGGCATAACCAATCATGAGCTTCAGCAAGCTTTCTCAAAGGATTATCTGTGGGCTCTGTAATCACCACAATGTGGTCAGCTAAGGTTGAGGTGTTAAACCGTTGCATGCAAGTCAAAAGCTGCAGCAGTGTTTCAACGGTTGAGCCTGACTTAGAAATAACAAGAATTCCTGTTTTTGTGAGATCTATCTTATGAAATATCGCCGTGAAAGTATGAGGATCTATATTATCCAGAAAATGGAGACGGGGTTTTTCTTGGACGGAAAGGGCACAAATAGCTTGACCCCCAAGGCTTGAACCTCCTGTGCCTAAAATTAAGATATCCTCAAAACCCGCAAGGTGATGAGCAGCACGCTTATAAAGGTCAAAGTCTTCCTTTTGATCTACAAGTGAAAGAGGCGCTAGATGTCCCTCATGGTAGGCTCTTCGAAATGTTTCCAATGCTGTAGACTTTAAAAAAGGATGCAGGACAGATTTATCCGTATTTTGATAATAGCATCCTTCAAGTTTTTGAATATAAATCATTTCTTGTCCTTAGAGGGAGAGGATTTAAGGGAAGAGCCGACCAGTACGAAAGTCAGAGATTCAGGTTTGAGTATATTTTGAGTAAATTCATTCATTTCTTGAAGAGTTATTTTTTCGGTGCTTTCTAAAAGACTTTTAGCCGCTTGATGCCCTAATTTCAAAACTAAAAAATTAGCATATTCTACCGCCACGGCTTCGGGACTTGTTAAACTTAAAATTTTATTTCGTTTGAAGGAAAGCTTGGCCGCACTTAATTCTCGCTGTGTGATTCCAAAGTCTTTAAGTTTTTCCCACTCTGTTCGAATAAACTTAGCTATTCGCTTAGCATTTGAACATTCACACGAAAAATATCCCACCAAAAGATCTACTTCTCTATAGTGATTTTCAGTAAAATAGATGGAATAGATAAGCCCGCGCTTCTCCCTAAGTTCATCAAACATACGCTCATAAAGAACGTATTGAAGAAGTAAGTATTTAGGATAATCCTTACTTTGAGGATTAATTCCCGGTTGCCCAAAAGTAACAAAAGACTGGGGAATATCCTTTTTCATAAAAACTTCTTTTTGGCTCCAATGCAGGGCCAGGGGGGGAGGGGGTGAAGTTGGAGATTTTAAGGGAAGAGCGCCAAAGGTGGAATCTAAAAGGGCGGTAAGCTTTTGTTTGCTTGTATCACCTACAACAACAATTTTGGGTTTCGAAGCTAAAAACTCGTTCACTGTCTCTTTCTCAAGGTCTGCGGCTGTAAGAGATTTAATGATTTCGGAAGCTTTCTCAAAGTCAATCTCGAAGGAGTTGTTTGGAAAAATAGTCTGCAATAGTTTAAAAAACGCAATATCTTCTAAGTTTTCTTGAGTATTTGAAATAGCTTTTAAAGCTTGAGCTTTACTATGATCTAAATTCGCTTTTTGAAAGCGTGGGTCACTCATTAAGTTCGACCAAAGTTTAAGAGTTGAAGCAAGTCCATCTTTCGTTGTTTTAAGAGTCAGAGATGTTCTAGAAGTTCCAATTTCCAGCCTAAACCAGGCGGGTGTTTCCTTTGAAAAGCGGTCCATTTCTAGGGGAGACAGAAGACCCGCTCCAGAAGAAACAGCTTTTTGGAATAATAAAGGTAAAGGTTGAAAAGGAGATTCTATATTCGCTTTGTCAAAAGTTAAAACAAGGGAAACAATGGGAGAGGTATGATCTTCTACAAACCACACCTCAAGCCCTGAGGATGTTTTAAAGGGTTGGATGGGGAGAACTTCTGTGTTGGCCGTTGCGATTTTGAGAGAAAAAAAAAGGAGAAGAAAAAAGAATATTAGATTCTTCAGCTCCTTTGTCATCCCGAACTTGTTTCGGGATCTCTTTGTCAAGAAGATCCTGAGTCCCCCTCGCATTACGCGAGGGGTCTCAGGATGACATTGTACTAATGGGTTATTTAAGAGTCGCACCATTAGGGCCTCTTGAGTTCAGGTGAGGGTTGGGATGCATTTTTCTTCAAAATCCCAATGACAGCTTTGTCTTCCGTTAAGTACTTTTTGATAACCTCCTGAATGTCTGCGGAAGTTATTTTTTCAAGAGCTTGGGGTAAAGAGTTGATTTGAGAAAGAGTTAGCCCTGAAGATAGGGCAGTCCCTACAAAAACAGCTTTTCCATAAATATCATCGAGGCCCATAATAAGGCTATTATAGACGTATTGGCGGGCACGATTTAGATCTTCAGGGCGCATGCCTTCTTTCGCAATTTGGTTAAGTCTTTCATTTATAATAGTTTCAATTTTAGTTGTTTTTTGGTTGGAAAGGGGCGTCGCATAAATGGCAAAACTCCAAGGGTCCAAGAAATTATAAAAGAGACATTCGCTAGCAAAGGAAGTGGCTAACTTTTCTTTATGAAGCAGAATTTCATAAAGGCTTCCTTCAAAATCCCCATCTAAAAATTCACTTAAAAGGAGAAGGGCTAAGAGCTCGTGATACTTGTCTTTTTTCAGGTTTGGAAGGGGATAAATTTGATGAAAATAAAACTCAGCCGCTCGGGGATGGTCAATAATGATAGGGTCTATTTTAGATTTTTTTAAGGGTTCTTGTGGCCTATTTCTTTCAACTTTTGGACCCGAAGAAATATCTCCATAGTACTTTTCTGCCCAGAGGTGGACTTTCTGGAGATCAAAATCTCCTGAAATAATGATAAAAGCATTATTGGGATGATACCATTGCTTATGAAAAGCTTTTATATCCTCAAAAGTTAATGCATAAATATCTTTTTCCCATCCTAAGATTGGATTTTTATAGGGATGAACCGTAAAAAATTGATGGTTGAATTTTTCGTTGAAAAGAGCAAGTGGCTCATTCTCAATACGCATAAGACGTTCTTCCAGAATGACATTTTTTTCAGTTTCAAATCTGTCTTTGTTAAACGCAACGCCCCGCATGCGTCCCGCTTCATATCTCATAAGAAGTTCGAGATGATCTGTTGTAACCATTTTATAATAATAGGTATAATCAGCGCTTGTAAAAGCGTTGGTATGAGTTTGAGAAGTGTTAAAATCTTCTAAAAATTGGCCCATCTGCACTTCGGGTAAAGCACTTTCCATGAGATGTTCAAGATAATGCGCAAGTCCCGTCTTTCCTGGGACTTCATCCGCTGATCCCACTTTAAACCATGTCGTATAACTTACGATAGGAGCCCGTTTGTTGGGCATAAGAATAAACTGTAACCCATTTTTTAATGTAAAGGTTTCATAGTTAATTAAAGGCTCTGCCGAAAGAACGTGAGTGTAAAATAGGACCAAAAAAGACCAAGCCACCATTTTCATCATACTTTTCCATCCTATTTATTCAGAGGGCATCATTCGATTGGTGGGAATTCCTTGTTTTTCAAGTTCTATGGTTTCTTCATGGGGATTAACCACTTCACCTGCGGGCTGGGACTTCTTAATCCCTAATTTTTCGAGAATAGGTTTACCTTTAGTGCTTTCTATGCGAGATTCTTCATCGACTTTTTGTCGAATATTATCTTGCCCTTTTTCAGCTCCTGATAACTCAAGAAGGGCTTTTTGACCAGGACTGCTTGTGGCTGGTCTTTCACTTGATCCCAAAAGCTTTTCCTTTTTAGCATCCATTTCTTTCGCGTCTTGAGGCCGAGGTGTGCCTGGTTCGGGACGGGGTAAAACAAAAAAATCTGGAGGCATATCTAAAGGTTGAATGCTGGGGTTCACAGCAAATTCGTCGGGCGGATCACGATCAATACCTAAAGTTTTTTTTACGGATCCACACCCTTGCAATAAGGAACAACTGGATAAAAATATAGTGGTGACAAGTCGGCATCGTTGGATCACTTTTTCCCCCTCACATAGCTTTCTAAAAGTAAAAGACATACACCCACACTAATCGCGCTATCAGCGATATTAAACGCAGGAAAATGATAACCCAGAATGTAAACATGAACATAAATAAAATCAATAACAGCGCCAAAACGTAAACGGTCGATGATATTCCCGATGGCACCGCCTATAATCATGCTTAAACTTGCCAACAAAAGTTTGTCGGTGGTTTGCCAGAGCCACACGCCCAGGCCTATTGAAATAGCTAAAGCCATCCCGATAAGCCCTAAAGTGCCCCATAGAGTATGGGCTTGTAAGAGTCCAAATCCTACCCCCCTATTCCAGGTAAGGACGATATCTAAAAAAGGGAGAATCGAGATAACAGAAGGGGGATTCATAAGATCATAAAGGATCCAAGCCTTAGTTCCTTGGTCAATAAGGAGGATTAAAAAGACGATGAGGGAGGCATAAAGGAGGCGTTTGGGCTCTCTTTCATTGATCTGAGGTAAAAAACTATACATGCTCATCCATTCGCTTCACCACATCGGTACACCGATGGCAAAGGTCAGGAAAGATCTCCGATGTTCCCACCTCGGGTAGAACTTTCCAACAACGCCCACATTTTTTACCTTCGGCAAGTGAGACTTTAACACCCACCCCAGACACATCATCAAGCGTAAAGATATTTTCTGGAAGAATAGGGCATTCCTCTATCTTAGCGTGAGACGTAATCGAAAGTTCTGCCAAATCGATTTGCTCTATAAAGAGTTTAAAAGAAGGGTTCAAAAAAACCTCGACTTGAGCTTGAAGACTTGATCCAATGTGTTTTGTTGCGCGTGCGACTTCTAAAGCACCCGTTATCACTTTTCGAATATTCCGTAGTCCTTCATATTTTTCAGCTAAGGCCAAGGCATTCCATGCAAAAGGCAGAGCTGGAAAAAGTTCAAGATGAATACTTCCTTTGGAATGAGGATAACGGGAAAGCCAGGCTTCTTCTGCGGTGAAACATAAAACAGGGGCGAGCCATTTTGTAAGGCATTCAAAAATAAGGTCCATGACCGTTCGGGTTGCTCTACGCTTTGAATCTTCGGGATGATCGCAGTAAAGAGAATCCTTGCGGACATCAAAATAAAAAGCTGAAAGATCTACAGCGCAGAAATTATGAATTTCTGTGTATAAAGCTTGAAAATCATAGGATTCTGAAGCAATCTGAACCTTTTGGTTAATCTCGTAAAGACGATGAAGAACCCATTTTTCAAGCTCAGGCATTTGATCATAGGTAATCTTTTCATCATCTGAAAATGCTGCTAAGGCGCCTAGTAAATACCGTAAGGTATTTCGATACCGTCGATAAATATCCTGTTGGCGTGTGAGAATTTCGGGACCTACACGTAAATCTTCTTGGAAATCACTTCCCACCACCCACAGACGTAAAATGTCTGCTCCCATCGTGCTGGTGATGGTTTGGGGCGATACGGCGTCTCCCCGCGATTTGGACATTTTTCGTCCGTCTTCATCCACGATAAAACCATGGGTCATCACTTGCTTGTAAGGAGCCTTATGAACCGTTCCGCAGGCCACCATCAGAGACGATTGAAACCATCCCCGGTGTTGATCTGATCCTTCTAAATAAAGGTCGGCAGGCCAGTGAAGCTCGGGGCGGTGATGGAGGACAAAACTTTGGGTAGAACCCGCATCAAACCACACATCAAGAATATCTTGAACTTGTTCATAATCCGCTGGGTCGTATTTTGGGCCTAAGAAAGTGGCGGGGGCGGCCGTATACCATACATCTGAGCCTTCCTCTTTAATAGCATTCACGATGCGCTCAATAACCTCATGATCCCGTAAAACGTCTCCTGTGGCTTTATTTACAAAGAGAGTTAAAGGAACGCCCCATGCTCGTTGGCGAGAAAGGCACCAATCGGGACGATTTTGCATCATCGCTTGGATACGATTTTTGGCTGATTCCGGGATCCATTGCACCCTTTCAATGGCGTCAAGGGCTATTTTGCGCAAGTCTTTTTTCTCAAGACTAATAAACCATTGGGGGGTCGTTCTATAGATAAGAGGTTTCTTCGAACGCCAAGAGTGAGGGTAACTATGAGTTAACTTTCCTTGTTTTAAAAGAGCCCCTTTCTCTTCAAGTTTTGTCATAATTTCAGGGCCAACTTTATAAACATGTTTTCCGGCAAATAGGGGAACATGAGGATAATAAAGTCCGTCTTCAGTAACTGTTTCAGGAACATCCAGATCAAAGGCTTTACCAAGGGCAAAGTCCTCTACACCGTGGCCGGGAGCCGTGTGAACAAGGCCTGTTCCTGCTTCGAGGGTGACATGTTCACCGGGCAGAAGGGGAACATCAAAATCATATCCTTCTTCAAAAAAAGGATGATGAGAATGGGTGTCTTTAAGATCCGATCCTTTGAATGTGTCAAGAATCGTACTTTCGATAATTCCAAGTTCAGATTCGACAGATTCTTTAAGGTCTTTTCCGATAAGGATAACTTCGCTGGGGCGTGCTAACGATTCTTCTTTAACTCCATCAATACGAAGGGCGATATAATCAAGATCCTTCCCATAGGCAATGGCACGGTTTCCAGGAAGGGTCCATGGTGTTGTTGTCCAAATGATGGCATTTGCTTCTTTTAAAGAGAGATGAGAACTCTGATAGATTGGGAAACGAACAAAGAGGGAAGGAGACTCAATATCATAATATTCGACTTCCATCTCAGCCAAAGCCGTTTTTTCGACAACGGACCACATGACAGGCTTAATGCCTCGATAAAGGCTTCCGTTCATGAGAAAAACGCCAAGCAGGCGTACGATTTCTGCTTCAGCTCTATAAGACATGGTGGTATAAGGATGGGCCCAATCCCCACTTACGCCTAAACGCTTAAATTCTTCTCGCTGAATGTCAATCCATTGGTCTGCAAAAGCTCTGCAATCTTTGCGAAATTGGATGCGGGGAATATCGTCTTTTTGAATTCCCTTGTCCCGATATTTTTCTTCTATTTTCGCTTCAATGGGCAAGCCATGGCAGTCCCAACCGGGAACAAAAGGTGTTAATTTTCCCAGCTTATATTGAGATTTATTGACCACATCTTTTAAAATTTTGTTAAGAGCGTGTCCCAAATGGATATTTCCGTTGGCATAAGGGGGACCATCGTGGAGAACAAAAAGATCACGTCCCTCTGCTTTTTTTTGCATGAGGGAATAAAGACCAATGTCCTCCCATCGCTTTAAAAGCTCGGGCTCCCGCTCGGGCAAGTTTCCTTTCATCGGAAAATCTGTTGAAGGTAAAAAAATAGTGGGGCGATAATCTCGCGTCATGGGCATCACAAATCGTCTCTTAAACTTTCTGTCCTATTAGTGCCACTGATCTCTTCCTCCGTCAAATGACATCTTACGGAGGAGTTAAAAATGGTAAAATTTTAAATTTTGTTTCTTCGTGAAACCCATTCCCTGACCGGTTCTAAAATGAAGGGCAGCTTAATCTCCTTCTGAATCTTTGGTTCGCGAGACTCGGCGAATATTATCCCAAGAGAAAGGCTGCCACGAACCCTCGTGATAATGTTTAATTTCCAAGTCTCCAAGGAGATCTTTAAGTTTCTTAAGATAATCTATTGTATGACTTGCTCCTACGAAAATGAAAGGGGGTTCATTTGGATGCATTTTTAATAACTCTGGGGTACGGTTTGCCCAGATTTGATTTCGATGGTGAAGATCAGGATCTTCATAAAGGTAATGACCGGCTTTTCCCTCTATGACTTGTATAGAATCACTCGTCTCAAACTCTTTTTTAATAAAATTCTTATTGTTCATTAGCCTAGATAGCTTTATCAAAATTGTGTCGTGGAGGTCGAGTTCTAAAATTGTATCAGGTTTTCCTTCCTTATTAATCATTGGCAGGCAAAGAGGACTTGATATAAAGGTTGCAAGTTTTTGAAGAGGTTTCAAATAGTTTGTTGAAAGAAAATCGTCTTTGTAGCCTTCGAAACCATAAAGAGGTTGGCCTTTATCTGTGAAATGTTTATCAAGAGTCTCATCCATTCCGCCCTCATAATTTTTTGTAAAAAGACTTTTAATGTAAGGATTCTTTTCTAATTTGTGAAGGAAACGGCGAGAGGTAAAGATAAGTGGATTAAGCTCTTGTTCACCATATCGTAAGTCGTAACCAAAAACCTCTTTTGACCAATTTTTAGGGTTAGCAATAAGTTTTAGGGCCAGTTCGAAACCCAAAGGGTCATTAAAAATTTGATTTATCAAATCGGGGTTATAAATTCCCGTTTTTATAAGTTGTTGGTAGACTTCTTGAGGAAGTTTATTATGGCTTTTATTAAAAGTTAGCTTTAGAAATTTGTTATTATAATATCCCTCGTTTTGAAACTTTTGGTGAATACTCTGGTAAAATTCGTAAGTTTCTGGATTTAAAAAGAAACAAGGGTTTGTTTTTAAATAATTGTCAATTTCATTTTCAAGAAGTTTTCCATTTTCTTTATAATACGGTTCTTTTCCAGTAAAACTTTCTTGAATACCATAAGAGCACTTTTCATTAATAATTTTCCAGATATACTCAGGTATGGATGTCCCTGATTTATTATGAGTTGTGCCTAAAAGATAAAACTCTCCATTCTGTAATGTTTGAACATGGTATAAGGGAATAAAGGATGACGGAAGAGGTGCGGAAGGTTGGGGCACCACTTCATCATTTTTATTTTGAGCGCGGAAAGGCTTAATAAAAAAATATTCGTGGGAAAGGTAATACCGCATTTGAAAGGTCGATAGATCATTGACCTTTTTCAACTGACTGAGGAGTTTCTTTGTGTCATCAGGAAGTACCGAAAGTAAATGAGACGAATGGCTCAATTCATTTGAGGATATTTCTTCCGTAGATATATCTTTTGGGGTATAAAGTGGAGTCAATTCATTCCACCTCCTTTCGATACCCTCCTCCGACAAAAACTTCCTTAATTTTTTTAAGGAAAGGTGAAAAGAAGGCACAGAGAGGTTGATGGGCAAAAAACTTTTAAGATCTTCTTTCTGTTCTTCCATAGCTCTCAATGACGCAGTGTGTCCCATGAGAACGGAAAACACACTTATTCCAAACATTAAACCTATATTACTTTTCATTGAGAGAAATCCTTGTAATTAAATCTTAAAAAATAACATCAGTAAGGAAATATACAAAAATATATCAATTTGTTCAATAAAATAAAAACTAAGAAATTTGGGTAATTTTTGCATTGTAAAGCTTAGAAAGGCCTTTGACAGCTCCGATCCATGTAAGACTGATGCCTGTAATAATGACGAAAAGGTAAGGGGCGATGGCGAGTTGACCGCCGGTTGTGAAGGTCAACAAGATAAACTGAATAAGTCCGCCTCCTGATTTACCGAGGCGGCTTCCAATGATATCAACGGCAGCTTTACCCTTTACTTTAAGCTCTTGATCAAGAGGAATATAAGCCATTTCTTTGGTGGGATCAAAAAGGGAATATTTTGTGCCTTTGCTAAGAATATTTTGAAGAGCTCCAATCATGACAGCCATCGAGATCGACGTCATCCCTACCAAACCTACTACTTCATTTAGATTTTCTTGGAAAATGACGAAAGAAAAGAAACAAGCGCTCGTCAGGAGGATCATAAAAGGTGTGATGATGGCTCCTGTGAACCATCCGAATCGATTAACAATGCCTTTAGCAGCTAAAATAAAAAGTATTGTTGTAATGCCTGTCCAATAAGAAAAACGCCCCATAAAAGCAAAGTAATCGTTGGAGTGAGGAAAGTAAGCTTTGAGTTGGCTTTTCCATGTGACATCAATAAGATTACTCACAATCCCATAACTCATGAGGAGGATAGCGATAAAACCTAAATATTTCGAAGATAAAATATAGGCGAGGCTTTCTCTGAGAGAAAGGCTGGGTTTGTCTTCTTTCTTTTTGTTCCCCACGTTGTTGGCTGCATCATAATAAAAAGGATCAGTTAATACGTAGCGGTTCATCCAATCATAGATAAAAATAATACCTATTCCAGCAACAACAACCGATGACATCATGTAGGAAATGCTCATTTCCCATGCAGCGCCTTCAGACAGCGAGTTTCTGTGGAGATGAGAAAGATATTCGCCGAAGGATCCTGCGATTATAAGGGCGAGATTGCCTAGGAAACCAAAAAAGGAATAAAAACGCTTGGCTTCTTGGGTTCGGGTAATTTCATTGGCCAACTGCCAGAACAGCAAGGAAAAGGCAATGGCTCCCCAAAGTTCGGAGAGAATATAAAAAATGGCAAAGGACCAGCTTCCATAAAGAGAAATCATCCATTTAATATTAGGGTAGGCGTTTTGTAAGGCTAAAACCGATTCAAGAGTAGGGTGAAGAAATTCTCGGTGGGGATAAATTATAAACGCAAAAGCTGCAAAAAAAGCTAAGAAAGGAATAAGACACGTATAAAAAAGACAGGCTCGATTTAAGAGGTTGCTTAACTTTGCATAAATAAAAAAGAAGAGAACTGCTGAGATCATAGTCCATGGTTTTAAAAAAGGAATCACTTCAGCTCCACAGGCAGGAGCGGTAATAAGAAGAGCATCTTTTGTATTGCGGAGAAGCGTATAATTGAAAAGCATAAGGAACATCATTGCCCCCAGGGGGAGAAATTTTTTGAGTTCACTATTTTGAATGGGCCAAAGGGCTGCTCGGATTTTTGAAAAAGGCGGTTCTTCAAAAGAAGGTTTTTGAGACTGCGTCATTTTACTAACCATTGCTGGTCGGGGTGAGAGGATTTGAACCCCCGACATCCTGGACCCAAACCAGGCGCGCTACCAGGCTGCGCTACACCCCGACTTCCTTTGATATACCCTACCTTCTTTCGAGGAGCAAGAGTTTTGAGTGTATGAGTTATTTATATGAGGAAGGAAGGCCTTAATAACCCAAAATTTTTGAGAGAGAGGGCCTTTTTGCAGCATTTTCAAGAAAGTATGAAAATTAACACTGAATTTACAGATGCTCTGTTGCCACTTGTTGATGGAATAACTTTAGCGATCAAGCGTTAAAATACAAGCATTTGAGATACGTTGTTTTTTCACAATACCACCTTTTATTTCCAGAACCTGTGCTGTTCCTTCGATAGGACCAATTGTATTTAAAGAATGAGGAGTTGTATTTTCATGAATAGCTAAAATCTTCCCGTTCTTTTCACAAAAAATCATGTCTAAGGAAAGAGGGGTATTTTTCATCCACATTGTTGCTGCTTTAGGCTTTGGAAAAAGAAAAAGCATTCCTTCATCTTCTCCTAAATGAGTGCGAAGCATTAAGCCTTTCGCGAGGTCTTCCGGGCTTTGGGCGAGTTCGACCTTAAAGAGGATTGTCTTATGAGGACAGGTCAATTTTACGGTATCAGCGGAAAGGAGAGGTGAAATAAATGAAGATAAAAAAAGAAGGCCATATTTTATGTGTGCTCGTTTTCTATACATTCTCAGTCCTCATTTCTTCTTTCTCCCACAAGGAAGCCATGTCACAAAATTCCTTGACGGAAAGGTCTTCCGCTCGATGCTCAGGATTGACATGCGCCTCTATCAAAAATTCTTGAGGGGAGGAAATAAACCCTTTTAAACTCGAACGTAACATTTTTCGCCTCTTAGAAAAAGCAGCTTTTGTTATCTTTTCGAGAGCTTTCCAAGAAACAGCTTCGCGGGGAACACGAGGAGTGAGGTGAATGAGGGTAGAGGTAACCTTGGGAGGGGGAAGAAAGGCTCCAGGGGGGAGGTCAAATCGTTTTTTTACATTAGCTTTCCATTGGCACATGATGGAAAGACGTCCGTAGTCAGATGTATGAGGAACGGCTGTGAGGCGCGCAGCAACCTCTTTTTGGAACATGAGAGTTAAGCTTTCAAAATCATCAATATTTTCGAGCCATTTTAAGAGGAGAGGAACAGAAATATTATAAGGTAAATTAGCAATGATTTTTCGAGGGGGGCTTCCAAAAGTATGAAGAGGAAGACCCAAAGCATCCGCATTTAAGAGGGCAAACTCTCCTTTAAAATAAGTTTTTAAAGGCTCTAAGTAAGGAAGGCATAAAGTATCTTGTTCAATGAGAATAAGTTCCTTACATGCATGCTTTATAATTTCTCGCGTGAGTCCCCCGGGTCCGGGGCCAACCTCAATAACAGTATGGTCTTCAAGGGTTCCCGCTTCCTCCACTATTCGTTTTAAAATGTGGGGATCCGTAAGAAAATTTTGACCCAAGCTTTTCTTTGCTCTTAAAGAGCGGATGACCTCTTTTAAAGAGTGCATTTACATTCGTAGATCAATAAACGCATGACGCCTTAAATCCCGTAGTTCTCGTCTTGCAAGAAGGGCATGTTTGCGAGCCGCGATAATAGCTTGAGCTTCTTCTCTTGTAAGCTCTTCTATTTTTTGAGATTTTTTGTCACACAGCATCACTAGGAGGGCGCCGTCTTGAGTGAGCAAAGGTTCACTCCCTTGAGTTACGGCCAATGAATTAATAATCTTTTGAAGAGGTTCAGGAAAACGAGAGAGAGGCTCGTTTTGAGATAAATGAAAGGTGGCTGAAGAGAATTTTTCTTTAGCCACTTTTGTAAGATCAGCGCAATTTTTGGCTGAATGAGAAATTTCTTCTGCTTTATTCATGATTTCTCGCGCTTTTTCTTCTGAAACGTTTGGAGGGAAGGGAAGCAGCACCTGTTGCAGAGTTACCAGGGTATTTCCTTCAGTGGTCGGTAATTTTTGCTCTATAAAGGCAATGATGACATATCCTTGTGAGGTTCGGATAGGAACTGAAAGTTGACCAGGATGAAGGTGAGAAAGAGCCTCCTTGATTTCCGGGTATAATTGATCTTCGCTAAGCCATCCCATATCTCCTCCCTGAGCCGATGTGGCAGATTGAGAAAATTGTTGAGCAAGGGCTGAAAAATGAGCCCCTTTTTCTAATTCTTCAATTAATTTATTAAGGGTTTGTTTTACATTTTCTTCTTGTTCAGGGTGATCGAAAGGAAGAACGATCTCGGCTAAATGATACTGAGATTTTGTTTCTTTCTCCTTTTGAAGCTTAATTTCTTGATCAATTTCCCAATCTGCAATTTGGAGAGAGGGTAAAGTATCTTGATTATATTTTTTTCTCACTTGCTCTTCTAACGTTTTGAGGGGGTATTTCTCTCGTATGAAAATGAGCCAAATGAGTTGGGCTTTTATTTGATCTTCAAATGTTTTGAAGGGGATATTATTGTCTTCCATTAGTTTTTTTATGGTGCCTGGTTGCATCCCATTATTTTCCTCAATATCAGTGATAGCTGCATTAATTTGCTCACTAGGAATCTCAATACCATAAAGTTTTCCTACCCCGAGCTGCAATTGTTCATCAATCATAACGTGCAGCATTTGAGATCTCATGCGCTCAAAATTTTCAGGAGTTGGTTCTAAGCCCGAACTTATCGTTGCAAAACGTAATCGGTTCCTTAAATCCGTTTTGGTGATAATACTATTATTAACAACAGCGGCAATACGGCTCGAGGAAGAAGAATCTGCTTTGAGGAATTGTCCATAAATTAAAAGACTGAATAAAATTAACAACCAGCGCATATTTCATTTTCCTCATGGAATTTTTTAAAGTGGGGGTAATATAATCTTTCTTGGTGTTTTAGGGAATATCATCTTTGCATCTTGAATTTTTTTTTAAAGTGAAGGATTGTCAGCTGATTCATATTTAATCTAAGAGTGTTATGAAACAACTTTCTCGATATATATTCTTCCAGCTTTTCTTTGTGGTAGGGGCGGCTACCCTATTGCTTACCTCGATAGTATGGTTTGCTCAATCGTTGCGCTATATCGAATTTATTGCCAATAAGGGAGTTTCCTTTTTTTTATTCTTTGAAATGATTTTTTATTTGTTGCCTAATCTTGTGATAATTGTTGCACCTATTGCCGTTCTTGTGGGGGTCCTCTTTATTTATAATAAGCTTATTGCAGACCATGAGTTGGTTGTTATGCGAGCTTCTGGTGTGGGAAATTGGGAATTAGCAAAACCAGCTATTCTCATTAGTCTTATATATACATTTATTATTTTCTTATTTACGTCTTATTTTCTTCCTCTTTCGTCCAAAAAATATCGTGACATCAGCGTAGCATTACGAGAAAAATCTCTCACGAGCCTTCTTCAAGTGGGTCAGTTTAATACTTCAGGTAAATTTACGGTATATGCGCGTACGCAGGACCTTGAAGGAAATTTTTTAGGTATTTTAATTTATGATGGTAGACAAAAGGAAAGCCCCGTTCTCATTATGGCGGAAAAAGGAGTTATATTTAATAAAGAAGAGGGGGGGTATATTCGTCTTCTGAACGGAAATCGTCAGGAGAAAGATTTAAATACGGGAAAACCTTCTATTTTATACTTTGATCGATATACGATTGAGGCTCAAGAAAAATTCACAAATGGGAAGAAGGAGGGGCGTATTTTAAGGCCCTATGAGCGGTATATAGGAGATTTATTGTATCCAAAGAAAACCTTACCTACTTCAACACAGTTGGAATTCATATCGGCAGCCCATCAGCGGTTAATTTCTCCCCTATTTGCTTTAGCTTTTGGACTTTTGGGTACTTGTGTTCTGATCTTAGGACATTTTAACCGAAGAGGAAGGGGGGGAAGAATTTTGCTTGCTTGTCTTCTTGCTAGTTTTGTTGAGGTGGGAACTATGGTTTTTTTACACACGTTGAAATACGCAACCTTTATGATTTTTCTATCATACAGCCTTGTCATTATAATGATTGGTACTTGTATTTTTCTTCTTACACAGGGGTTTCATCTGCCGTTGAGAAGAAAATTATGAAGTTTTTTAGTCTCCTCTCTCGATATGTGAGCCGGTTGTTTTTGATGAGCTTTGGGGTTACATCATTGTGCTTGCTAACGATAATAATTTTATTTGATTTTGCCGAACTTCAAAGACGTGTGGGTTCAAAAGAAATCACGTTTCTTATGAAATTAAACATGGTTTTTCTTCGAGCGCCGTATTTTCTGGAGCAAGTTCTCCCGTTTCTCGTTTTTTTAGCAGCCATGTTTGTTTTTTGGCGTATGAATCGAAGTCAGGAGCTCGTGATTTTTCGTGCAAGTGGTATTTCTCTTTGGCGTCTTATAATACCCATAAGCTTAACAGCTCTCCTTATTGGGTTTATTGATTTAACAGCTTTTAATCCTCTCTCAAGTGTAATGTATATGCGGTGTGAGAAACTCGAAAAACGTTACTTTTCAAAGTCTAAAGATGACATAAAAGTGGCTTCGACGGGATTATGGCTTAGCGAAAAGCGAGGAGAGAATCAAGCCATTTATCGAGCAGATAAAATTAATTTGAAAAAACTTGAACTTCAAAATCTTAATATTATTATAATGTCGAAACAAAATAATTTTATTGAACGAATTGATGCAAAATTTGCTCAAATTCAAGGAACTCGTTTAGAACTGAAAGAGGGATGGGATTTGCATGTTGGAAAGCCTGCCCAAGCATTTTCTCAAAAAACGATCGAAACCACTTTAGATCAGAAAAAAATTGAGAATATGAATATAGATCGAGGGATTTTTTCCTTTTGGAGCTTACCTTCTTATATCACTCTTTTAGAGACTTCAGGACTTAATAGTCTTAAGTATCAAATATATTGGCATTCTCTCCTTGCAAGTGCTTTTTGGCTTGGCTCAATGGTTTTGCTTGCCGCAGGTTTTTCGTGTCGTCCTATTCCTCAAGGAAGAACAGTTTTAATGCTTTTGATAGGTCTTCTCGTCGGATTTTTTCTTTATTTTTTCAAAAACATGACTTTCGCTTTGGGGACCTCGGGAAGCTTGCCCCCTCTCATTGCTTCATGGCTTCCATCCATTGTTACCACTATGGTAGGAGCCGTCATAGTGTTTAACCAAGAAGACGGTTAGGGTAAAATGAATTTAAGAACAATAACTTCATATTTTCTTGTAAGCACCATTTGGTTGTCTCCTCTTTATGGGTTGAAAAAAGAGATGGCTGATGGAGAACAGCCAACGTTGTACTATGCCGATAGTCAGACCTATGATCGCGAGCTAGGGATTTTAATTTTAAGGGGACATGTAGAATTTGAGCATCAAGAAAATGTTTTAGAGGCTGACTATGTGACCTATAATGAAAATACTAACATTGTCACTGCTTCAGGAAATGTAAGGTTACGTCAAGCTGATGGAGATATTAACTTTGCAGAATATGTTGAATTAACAGGAGATATGAAGGAAGGGGTCATTCTTCAATTGCGAACGCTTTTAGAAGATGATTCTAAAATTGCGGCCCTTGAAGGGCATAAGTTTGAAGATCGACAAGAACTTGAGCAGGCCGTTTATACGCCGTGTGAATTATGTGGAGATCAGTATCCAACGTGGCAAATTAATGCACGCCGTGTTGTAAAGGATGATATCAATAAAAACATCCACTTCACAGATGCTCAAGTGAGGTTTTTGGACATGCCGGTGTTTTATTCTCCTTACCTAACTCAACCTCTTGAGCGTCGAAGTGGGCTTTTGATTCCTCGTCCGGAATACAGCACAGCTTTGGGGGCAAGTTTAGAGATTCCTTTATACATTGTTCTTTCGGAAGACAAAGATATAACATTATCACCCGTATTTTTTACTCAACAAAATCCCTTGCTCTTAGGACAATATAGGCAGGGTTTTGCAAATGGATTCTTCAGAACAGATGGAAGCATTACCAATTATAAAAAATCCAGAAAAGATAAACAAGAGGAGAAAAAAAACAACTTTGAAATCCCAAATCTACGGGGGCACATTTTAGGTGAAGGTGTGTTTAATATAAACGAAATTTGGCGCACACGCTTTGAGGGAGGATATGTTAGTGATAAAACATTTTTTCGTAAATATGGGTTTTCAGGTTGGAAAAATGAACCCAGCCTGACCTCGGCAGGAATCTTAGAAGGATTTTTAAATCCAAGAGACTATGCAGCGGCTAAAGCCTACCATTTTCAAGGTCTTCAGGATCCAGATAAGCAAGCACACATATCTGCTCCTCTTCCTTACTTAGAATATAGTGGGTTTTCAGGTATTGGTCCTTGGGGAGGACGTTTTAGGTTTGATGGAAACCTTTTGAATCTGTACCGCCAACGAGGCCTCAATATGCAACGAGGAATAGGCATAGTGGGATGGCAGCGTCCTTGGATTACTTCTTTAGGGCAAGTTTACACTTTTTTTATTTCAGCCCGTGGCGATTTATATGGCGTTGAGCCCTCTCGTAGTAAAAGATCAAACCTTACGAATTCAATGCAATCTTTGAGTAATAACCAGGGAGGACAAGACTTGGGAAAAAAAGGGGGAGGGGCTCGTTTTTTTCCCCAAACGGGGCTCAACTGGCGCTGGCCGTTTGTTAACTCATTTCAATCTCAAAGTATAGTATTGCAACCTGTGGCTCAACTCATTGTGGCTCCTGACAAGGCTGTTGGAGTTAAAGCACGCGAAATTCCGGATGAAGATAGTTCTGACTTTGAGTTTAATGATGCTAACCTTTTCAGTACAGATCGATATCCGGGCTATGATCTTATCGATACAGGAAGCAGGGGGATTTATGGAGGTGAAATTCTCACCACTGGCGACCTCTTGGGGGATGTAGAAGCATTTTTAGGGCAAAGTTATTCATTCTCAAAGCCAAACCATCGAGATATATTTCAAGGGTTTGGTCGGCGTCCTTCAGATTATGTTGGTCGGGTTCAAGCAAGCCCCTTTAGTTGGCTTACATTAAATTATAGGTTCCGCCTGGATCAAAAAACGTGGGATACGAGAGTTACTGATATAGGTGGATCTTTAGGACCAGATATTGCAAAGCTTACCGTGGATTATGTATTTATCAGTAAATACGCAGGAACTCCAGATAAAAAAGATTTTAACCAAATTAATTTAGTCCCTTCGTCTAAAATTACGAAATACTGGACTATTGTCGGTTTGTTAAAACAAAATTTAAAGAAAAAAGAGGACGGTGGGGGAACCCTTGAAAAGGGAATAGGAGCCATATATCGAGATGACTGTTTTGGCTTAGGACTCTCCGTCAAGCGTCAATATTACCAAGATCGAGATTTAAGGCCAGAGACTCTTTTTCTCGTCACACTTTTCTTTAAGAATATTGGAGAGTATGGTTATTCATTTAACGTAAGTGACGGGCTTTTTGGAGAAAGAAAAACGCAAGATCCGATTCCTTAAGAACTTGAATAAGAGTTTTTTTGGTAAGGTTTTTCCCGAAACGGTGTTGGATTTAGAATTTTTTTTCTATACTTGATACTCTCGAGGTTCTTGTCTGATATCAACTCTTGCCGACATTTTCTTAGTTTGTTAAGCTCTCGTGCATCATCACGGTCCTGGACTTGAAGCATGCCCACCTTAATTTCAATAAGATCTAAGAGAATTTCAATTGATTGTCGAGATAAGGCCATCGTTTACTCCTTCAATAAACTGCTTGCTTTAATCTTAAATGGTAGTCGTTAAAAAAAGATAAATAACTATGCCTCTTTTGACTTTTGAAAAATTTTTACAAGTATCCTTTGAAAAGGGAGGGCGAATTTTAGGGTGTGATGTGGGAGAAAAAACAATTGGATTGGCTCTTTCGGATATCCGTCGAACCATTGCTTCTCCTCTTGTGGTTATTCCTCGGACACAATGGAAAAGAGACGGAGAAACTCTTCTAAAACTCATGTCTGAGTACCACATTGTGGGGGTGATTATTGGATTTCCCTTAAACATGAATGGAAGTGAAGGCCCCAGGTGTCAATCAACGCGGCAGTTTGCTAATAATCTTTTATCACTGCGGGATTTGCCTGTTTGTTTGTGGGATGAACGGCTTTCAACTCTAGCCGTTACACGAACTCTTCTGGATGCAGATCTCTCACGAGCAAAAAGAAGTAAAGTTGTTGATAAAGTAGCGGCTTCCTATATCCTTCAGGGTTTCTTAGACGCTCTGGGGTGTTCTCAAAAAAGGGAGTAAACTTTTAAACAATTAAATTTTACAGATTCACAATAAATATCATCTTTCGCTTGCATCCTCCTATCGGTTATGTAAATGTTTTTTATTAAAAATATTCTCTTTTTTTAGATGATACTAAAGAGGGCTATGATGAAACAGCATGCACTGCAAAGGGTTGAGCCTTACATACCCGCGTCAACACGTTTGCCAGAAATTACCGTTAAAGCGGTTATCTTGAGCATTTTTCTTACCATTCTTATGGCAGGATCGAATGCTTATTTGGTTTTAAAGATAGGAATAAGTGTTTCAGCATGTATTCCCGCTGCTGTTATCTCTATGGCAATTTTAAAGATGTTTCGTAAATCGAATATTCTTGAAAATAATATTGTGCAAACGGCGGCTTCTGCTGGTGAGGTTCTCGCCTGCGTTCTCGCTTTTACTGTTCCTGCTTTGGTTATGATTGGGTATTGGAATTCTTTCCCCTATTCTATTATGACAATGCTCACAGCTATCGGGGGGCTTTTAGGCGTTTTTCTTTCTGTTCCTCTTCGTCGTGCTATGATTCTTGAAAGCGGGCTTAAGTTTCCTGAAGGCATAGCGACAGCTGAAGTTTTAAAGGCAGGAGGGGAAGCCTCTGCAGCTAAAGGTATTCTCTTTTCTGGGTTTGCTGCGGGTGTTATTAAATTTTGTCAAACCGGCTTTCAAATTTTCGCAGATAGTATCAATATTTGGGGCCGTGTTGGAAGTACGGTTGTGGGGGTAACGGCAGGATTCTCGCTTGCCCTTGTCGGCGCAGGATATGTCGTTGGATTAGAAATTGCTTTCTCCACATTTGTGGGAGCTATTCTTGCGTGGGTTATCGGTGTTCCTTTTTATGGAGCGCTTTATGGTCTCCCTCTTGATGCATCAGACGCCTATTCTGCCGCCGTTGGCATTTGGAACTCCAAAATTCGTATTATTGGTGTAGGCATGATGGTTTTTGGAGGATTATGGATGATCTTAGAACTCGTTGAGCCTTTGAGAAAAGCCATGGTGACATCTCTGGCCGCTGTTCGAAAAACAAAAGCTGAAGGAAGTTTCCACATTATACGGACGGACTATGACATTCCCATTACCTATGTGGGTTTTGGAGCTGCTCTTCTTATCCTCCCTATTTATATGATATTTGATAATATTATTGCAACAAGTGGAATTCCTCTTACCTCTCTCATGATTATGGCAGCAAGTGTAATTGTCACCATTCTTGCTTTTGTTATCAGCGCTCTTGGAAGTGCTATTGGATCTTATATGTGTGGTCTTATGGGGTCTTCCAATAGTCCCTTTTCTGGAATTATTCTTATGGGAATTTTAATTGCGTCTTTTTCTCTCTTATTGCTCTTTGGTACGGAGATAAATTTTTCTGTTGATGCCGATGCTGCTTTGACTGCTGCCGGGATCACCATACTTTTGGGTGCGGTCATTGGGTGTGCTGTGGGTGTTGCAGGAGATAATCTTCAAGATTTGAAATCAGGGCAGCTTGTAGGAGCCACTCCTTGGAAACAACAAGTTATGCTCATTATGGGGGTGCTTGTATCTGCTCTCATTTTGGCTCCTATTTTTCAAGTTTTATTTGAAGCCTACGGATTTGGAGACGTTCTTCCCCGTGAAGGGATGGATCCTGCACAAGCTTTAAGCGCGCCAAAGGCAGCCTTGATGGCGGCTGTTTCTCAAGCCATTTTTACTCAATCAATGGATTGGACAATGGTCATTACAGGTGTTGTTCTTGGGATTATCATTCTGGTTATTGATAAGGCGCTGAAAAAGAATAATTCTCGATGGCGCTTGCCCATCATGGCCGTTGCGGTGGGTATTTATATGCCGCTTGATGTGACCACACCCTTTCTTTTGGGTGGAGTTCTTGCTTCTCTTTCTCAAAAGGCTCTCCGTAAAGGAAGGGGAACGGCTGAGGAAAAAGCAACGGCGGAACGCCGGGGAATCCTCTTTGCTTCTGGGTTAATTGCAGGAGAGGCCCTTATTGGCATTTTACTAGCTATTCCCTTTGTGGCTTATCAAAGCACGAATGTATTTAGAATAGTACCAGAAGCTCTTAAAAATTCTACGGATGTCTTAGGTCTTTTGGTTACTCTTGGAATTTTGTATTGGTTTTACAAAATTGCTTCAAAAATTAGAAATGCTTGAGGAGACTTTAGAAAAGTTAATTATCTAAATCCTCGGTGCTGCTTTGAAGCTCCTGCTTTACGAGAATTTTGTTTAGAAGAAAAGGGTTTTTGATAAGGCTTTGTTTTTACTTTCTTTCGACGCTTACCCGAAGATTCAGAAGGGGATTGAGCGCTTCTGGGGTGAAGAAGGCTGTGAATCCGTTTCCATTTTTGATTCTCTTCAGGCGATATGAAAGAAAGGGCGTAACCTTCCATTCCTGCTCTTCCTGTACGACCAATTCGATGAATATAATCTTCAGGGCATTGAGGGAGATCATAGTTTATAACATGCATAATGTGAGGAATATCAAGCCCGCGTGCGGCAATGTCTGTTGCCACCATGATACGCTTTTTGAGATTCCGAAAGTTTCGAATCACTTCCTCCCGTTTGCGTTGTTTTAAGTCGCCATGAATGGCCATGGCATGATGATTTTGGCCTGTGAGTTTTTGGGCAAGACGTTCGGCTCCATGTTTTGTTTTTACAAAAATAATGACCGACCCTTCGCGTTCATTCAATTCTTTCAAAAGGGAAGGAAATTTGTTTTCCGATGAAGCGTGGAGCGTTTCCTGCGTGATGCTTAAGGTCGGTTTTGTTGTTGATCCGACTGAAATATGTTTTGGATTTGTAAGATAAGTCAGAGATAGTTTTTTGATGCTCGGCGGCATTGTGGCGGAGAACATAAAAGTTTGGCGTTCTTTTGGAAGATAGGACACTATTTTCTTTAACGCTTCGCTAAAGCCCATATCTAACATGCGATCTACTTCATCAAGGACTAAGAAACGTGTGTTCTCTAGACGTAAAGTTTTTCTAGAAAGATGATCATTAATTCGGCCAGGCGTTCCGATGATAAGTCTGGGATGGTGCTTCAGAGCAAATAGTTGTTTCGACATCGACTCGCCTCCAATGATGAGGACCATCTCTATTTTCTTTCCAATGAGCGTACGAGCGGCTTCTTGAATTTGGGCAGCCAGCTCGCGCGTAGGCGCGAGGATGAGGGCTGAGGATCGAGTGTCTTTCATCAAATTGGTTAGAAGAGGAAGAAGGTAAGCCATGGTTTTGCCCGTACCCGTTTGAGCGGACGCTAAAATGTCGTGTCCTTCTAGCCCCGGTGAAATGGCTTGCTCTTGAATAGGTGTAGGTGCCGTAATCCTCATTTTTTTAAGAGATTCGATGAGAAAAGGGGGAAGGCTAAAAGAGGTAAAAGTTGTCATGAAGTTACCAATGTATAAGAGGATTGAAGAACTAGACTTATATGTAAGGCGTAAGTTCTCAAATAGCTAGCTATTTATAACGCTGCAATCGGAATAATTTCTATGTGGACACGTTGATTCTTCGCTCTTAAGGTGGAAGTCGTTTATAAAAAAGTAAATGAATGTCTGATCTTATTCAAAACGTCCATAAAACCGAAGAATATTTTCTCTGGGCTCTCTCAAAAGAAATTTGGGAGGATAGGGGTGTTATGGCTTTTGCTCCGGCAATTAGGAGTCCCAACTTAAACTTTGCCTTGCAAACGGGAGATTTTGAGGGGGATCTAAAGGGGATTATTCAAGATGTTGAGATGTTTTACGAACGTCTTCATCTTCCTTGGGGGTGGATAATAAATCCTATCAGAGATCAATCCGACTTAAAAATTATTTTTGAGAGACATGGATATGCCCTTATTTCCAACAATCCTGTTTTCGTCAGATCTCTTGAGGACTCATTTTCTGAAAACGTCTTGAAGAATTTCGATGTTAGAGAAGTCACAGAAGGAAAAATTTCCGAGTGGATCCTTCCCCTTAAAGAAGCTTTTGAATCGACAGAAACGGATGCTCTTCTTTATTTGGAAACCCATCTCAGGGCTTTAAAGAAGAAGGCCAATTTTCGGCACTTTGTGCTCTATATAGAAGGAGAGCCTGTCTCGGCAGCAACACTCTCTTATAGTAAGTATGGTGCACGTTTAGATGATCTTGGCACAAAACCCGCTTGGCACAGGCAAGGTTTGGGAAAGGCTGTTACAGTGTATGCGATGAAGTTTGCAAAGCAATTAGGCTATCCTTGGATATGCCTTGAGGCCTCCGATCAAGGTACGTTCCTTTATGAAGGTTTGGGATTTAAAGCACTTTATCGGAATGAGATATATGGAAAAAAGAAGGGTGATAAATGAAACCCCATATATGAGGTAAAATAAAAACTCTTTTCTATGTAGGGTCATTTCTCCTAAGATAATAAAAAAATAAAGGGCGAAAAGTGCGATTTAAATATCTCTTGGTAATCCTCATCCTTTTTTCCCCGTCTCCCCTCTTAGCCTCAGAAGGGGCGTTACCAGGGCACACCTTAAGTCTCTGGTGGGCGGTCCCCTTTGCTGGGATGTTAGCTTCCTTGGCTTTAATGCCCTTGCTTGCCATTCATTTTTGGGAAAACCATTACGGGAAAATCGCTTTAGGATGGTCCCTTCTTACGATTTTTTCTCTGATGATCGGGTTTGGCGTTTCTGTTTCGAAAACGGCTGTTTTAGGAACCTTTTTTCATCACTATCTCCCCTTCGTTATTATGATTGGGGCTCTATATACGATTTCAGGAGGCATTAAAATTGAAGTCGAATCTCACGCCACCCCTCTTGTTAATACGAGTCTCCTTGCTGTAGGCACGTTTTTAGCGGGTTGGATTGGGACAACAGGAGCCGCCATGCTTTTGATTCGTCCGTTGTTGCACGTTAATCGAGATCGGAAACATCGTGTTCATCATATGATTTTTTTTATTTTTCTTGTGGCCAATATTGGGGGGGCTATGACCCCCTTGGGAGATCCCCCTCTTTTTATAGGATTTTTAAATGGAGTTTCTTTTTTATGGCCTCTTGAATATTTAACGTTAGCCATGGTGTTGGTGGCACTTCCTCTTCTTCTCCTTTTTTATGTGATGGATACCATCTTTGTCAGGAGAGAGGGGCTTTCTTTTCGGAATTCACGTCCGCACATCAAGATTAAAGGAGAGCTGAATGGGTTGCTTTTTCTAGGGGTCATCGGATTTGTTTTATTAAGTGGCTTTTGGCATCCAAATTGCTCTCTAGCTTGGGGAGGAATTGTTTTTGAAGCTCAAAATATGATGCGAGATGGTGGACTTGTTCTTTTGGCCCTCATCTCATGGATTTTCACCTCAAAGGAAATTCATACGGCGAACCACTTTTCTTGGGAGCCTTTAAAAGAGGTTCTTAAACTCTTTTTCGGAATCTTTATGACGGTGATTCCAGTCATTGCCATTCTTGATGCGGGGTTTGAAGGAGCCCTGTCGCCGTTGATTTCATGGGTTGATGTTGAAGGCACTCCTCAAAATGCTATGTATTTCTGGCTATCCGGAACTCTTTCTTCTTTCTTGGATAATGCACCCACCTATCTTGTCTTTTTCCATATGGCGGGGGGGGACGCATCTGTTCTTATGTCCTCTCTTTCTCGCACCTTAGAAGCCATTTCGCTGGGGTCTGTTTTCATGGGAGCCATGACTTATATTGGGAATGCGCCGAACTTTATGGTTAAAGCCATTGCGGAAGGGCATAAAATTCCAATGCCTAGTTTTTTTGGATATTTGGTATGGTCGCTGGGGATTTTATTACCTCTTTTTCTCCTGCTTTCTTGGTGGCGATTTTAAGTAACCCAAGTTCCGGATAAGAACTCGATTTTTATATTTAAAGATAGTAAGTTGTTATCATTTATTTTGTCCTTTCGTTATTTATGATTTATTAATATATTATCTTTATAATTAAAATA
>CALBSK010000018.1 GCA_937967795.1 uncultured Alphaproteobacteria bacterium
CTTGTACACCAAGCCTACGATCAACGGTCATCAGCTTTTGAATGTCGAGAGCCCACTCAGGCGCATCTTGAGGCAAAACGAGCTCCACATGTTCAACATCCTTATGCTCATAGTTGAAAGTCTCTCCTGTGCGCTCATCGTAAAGTTTACACCCGGCTCGATAAGCCATAGCTCTAACCGTATTCCGACTACTGCGAGAAAGAACTTTTACACTGAAATGATAGAGGGCCATTAGCTAATTCTCCGGGGCCTTAGGTGCTTGCACCGGAGCGCATTCGAAGAATGTATAAGCGCGCATGGTAAGCTTTTTTCAAAAGCCCCCATGACAGCTCTATCGACAAAAAGTCGATTATGATAACTAAAACTATTCATATTTATATGGAGATATATTTAATTTTTTCAATGAATTATATTGATTTATAATAACAAATTTGATAGACTAAGTCATTAGAAAATAAAGAGGGAGATCGTATGATGAACAAGCTGCTCACTATGGAGAAAAAATCCAAAGGCTTAAGGAGAAACGAAACAAACTTTATACGCAGCAAGCGGCTCTCTTCTATAAGGAAGTCGAAAAGATTTTTAAGAATGGGTTTTGTCCTAATCTCATACTAGACATTCTTGGCCAGACCCGCGCAACAGCTTCTGCCATCCAACAACAGGAGTGGGAAAATCGTGCTCCTTCCTTTTGCATCGCTTTAATTCCGCTTCAAGCTCTGCCTCTATGGGAAGATGGAATTTATATTTACTTGCAAAGAAAGTTGTATGTATTGAAAGAATTTTCTATTTAATATAGCTTATTTAAATTCGCTAATTTTTCTTCTTTTGTTGGCGTTAATTAACAGCATAACAAATGATAGTAAAGGAGATTTCATGAATTTTCTTAAATACTCACTTGTGCTTTCTGCATCTCTTTTTTTAGGAATTCAGGGAACATGGGCAATGGAGCATGACGAGTTTCCTTCAAACGCTATCCTCATTAAAAAAGTTGATAACTTAGAGAAAATAGTCCAGGAATTACAGCTGCAAATAAAACAACTAACAATAAAGAACAATGAATTACAAGGTAGACTCCATCCTCCCCAACCCCTAAAAGCTAAGTTTAGCTCTAACGTTGGATGGAAGCCCTCTCCTAATACTCAATGGGCACCCGTGGAATTTAATGTCTTTGACGGAAATGGGCTGAAAAGAAATCGAGAGAATCCCTCGGCTATAGAAATTCCTGAAGATGGGACATATTTACTATGTGCTGAATATTACTGGGGAGCACGAGGGGGAAACACACAGACGAGAACGGCTATAGCCATCAATCATCCTGCGAATATATCCAATGACTGGCATCATCATAACCTCCCTCAGGGGACAGATATAAAA
>CALBSK010000019.1 GCA_937967795.1 uncultured Alphaproteobacteria bacterium
GCATTCAACCGGATCTTGGCCTTGAGCGAGGGAAAATCCTCCCCAAACGCCTGAGTGAACCGCATGGTGTGTCAGATGCTGGTCCCATCCTTGAGGTTTTGCGGGGAGGTCAAACCCTGCCCCTATGCCTTGGATAACCCCAGCTGCCGCGAGACTTGTGGCAAGGGACCGGATGTTCTTTGACTTTCCTAAATCGCGCAGAGTTTTTGTGGGGTCTCCGTTAGGGGCATAGAGGTTTTGAGGAGGTTTTGGAGAAGAAGAGCCCTTGTCTTCTAGGGAAAGGAGAAAAGGGTGTACAGTCTTACATAGTGCCGGCTCAAGACCGGCGAGAAGGTTGAAAATAAACGCGATGAGGGTGAGGAAGGCTTTAGACTTTTTCACACGCAAATCAATAATCCTGTGGGACGGAGCGCTTCGCGAACGGAATCAATTTTCTCCTCAGGAACCCACCACTCCCAAAGGATTTCAGTTAAAGGTTTAAGCTCGCCATGATGAGGTGAAGAGCTGACCCATTCTTTCAGCGTTGTACCAAAAATAGGTTGGCTAAGATGGGCATCAGAGAGGAGATTCATGGGATAGATATCTCGAAGATGGCCTAAAACATAACCTCCATTTTCAAAAAAATAGGTTCGCCACCATTCTCCTATATTATCTCTTTCTTTCTGGATTTCAGGCAAAGGAGAATTACGATCTAACCCCGTAATCATTCCCATCGCATAAAGACCTGGGCCTTTATCAAAGTCTCGTTGATAGACAATACCGTAATAAGATTTCAGGTGTTTTGAGATGTCTTTAATGAGGCCTTCAACATAGACTTTGCTAAAAAGGATAATGTCATTATGGAAATAAAGATCAAAGCTTCCCTTTTTTCTTGTTCTCATACTCATTGACAGAACAGCATCAAATTGATCATCTCTATGGTGTTTACCATAAGCTCCAAACCAAAAACCTGTAATCTTTTCGAAATTTCTTTGCTCTGCAACCTTTTTTGTATACTTAAAAGTCCAAGTTTTCGTAGTCTTAATTCCTTCTCCATCTGCACTGCCCCGCATAGGGGTGTATCCTTGCTTAAGAATCCACTGTTCGCAAAAGGCAAAGAGGCCTCTCAAATCAATCTGCGTTTTGTCTAAATCATATAAAGCAAGGGTTGTGCATGTTCCTGTTCGACTCATTGACGCTAATCCTTAGTTGCTGTGGGCTCAATAATTCTAATTTTACCTTTCTTTTCTTTTGGCAGTTGATTCATGGCTTCCTCATTTCTTTGATAAAGACCTTCCACCTTATCTGATTTCGACCTCACCTCAATAGCATCCATCTTGCCATCTTTTCGCACAATGGTGACATCGGGGCGCCGATTGGGATCGACGGAGTCACCGGTGGCTTTTTTATAGCCTCTATTGAGATAAACTTTATCCACGTCTTCTCGTTTCGCCGCTTTAATGGCTTCACGGTAGGAGCGGAAACGATGGCCATAAGTGTTTTGCTTCCCGTTTACAATTTTACCGGTTTCTTGGGCGCGTCCTACGATTTTGTTACGCCACTCTTTGCCTTTCTTTTCAGGCCAACGCCCCTGCTTGTCAAGAGGAGCTGATTTGGGTGGTGCTTTGCTAACTTTATTCCCTGTTGCTCCCTTCACAACCTTAGGAACTGACTGAGTGGTTGTTGTTGTAGACGTGGGTGCTTTTTCCGTGCCCTGTTTCAGTTTTTCAGCGACCTTTTGGTCGAAAACCGAAGGAGTCCTTTGAGGTGTGGGTTTTCCCGCGGTTTCTTTCACCACCTTAAGAGAAGGTTTGGTCTTCTTGACCTCAGGCGTTGTCTTGCCTTGCGGTTGAGCCTTGTTCTGATTAGAAAGCCGAACTTTGCGGGCGTTTTGATTGGCAGGGGGCGTGAACTCTTTCGGGGGGCCTATCTTGGGGACGACCCTTTGGGCATAAGGATAAGGAACAGGGGTGGGTACAGGTTTAGAGGCCACATTTTGGTTGGCCACGGGAACCCGGCTCAAGAGACCTTGAATGCGGTCGT
>CALBSK010000020.1 GCA_937967795.1 uncultured Alphaproteobacteria bacterium
ATTCTATGAAAATAGAAAAAATACTTTGTTTAAATATCTAATATTTGTATTAGACCGCCCTGGGGTCTATGCAAGGCAAGGTGCAGCCCTGCTCATACACTACCCGACGTATGATTGACGTAAGAAGAGAAGAAAGCTATGGTCCTCGGATAATAAAGAAGATAAATTTTGTTCTCGTGAGGTTCAATTAATTATGCGCCACTCTCTCAAAGGAAAACGACCTCTTTCTCCTCACCTTCAGATTTATAAAATCCAAATGACGTCTCTTCTTTCTATTGCCCATCGAGGAACAGGAATGATTCTTTATGCAGGGGCATTTCTTTGGGCTTTATGGTTTGCTTCTCTTGCGTTGGGATCCGAAAGTTATGGGCGAATGCAAAATTTTTTGTTAAGCCCTTTGGGCCTCCTTATTCTTGGAGGATGGTCTTTTGCTTTTTTTTATCATCTTTGCAATGGGATTCGCCATCTTTTATGGGATGTGGGATGGGGATATGATATGCCCACCGTTCGATACACAGGATGGATTGTCATTATTATGTCTTTTCTCTTAACGGGTCTTTCTTGGGGCTTTGGAATGCAGGGGGGAAAGATGTGGCTATGAAATTTGAATCTTTGTTGCGTCAAGTGCTCGGTTTAGGATCTTCTAAAACAGGACTTTCTCATTGGATCCATCAAAGAATTTCAGCAATTGCTTTAATTCCTCTGGGCGTCTGGTTTGTGGGTATGTTCATTGTTCTCCTTCCTGCTTCTTTTGAAGAGGCAAGAATTTGGTTTTCTTCCCCTTGGACCGTCGCTCTTGCCGTTTTTTTTATTTTGGCTCTCTTTTACCATGGTTATTTAGGCATGCAGGTTATTTGGGAAGATTACATCCCCCACGAATTGACCAAATGGACCCTGATTATTGTGACACAATTGGTCAGTCTATTTATGTCTCTTTTAGCCATCGTTTCCCTTTTAAAAGTTTTCTTAAGTTGAAAGTTAGCGCATGAGTAAAGAATATCAATTTATAGATCATACTTATGATGTGGTGGTCATAGGCGCGGGAGGTGCAGGTCTTCGAGCGACCTTAGGAATGGCCGCTCTTGGACTTAAAACCGCTTCTCTTACCAAGGTTTTTCCGACCCGGAGCCATACGGTTTCTGCTCAAGGAGGCATAAGCGCAGCTCTGAATAATATGGGAGATGGTGATAATTGGCGGTTTCATATGTATGATACCGTTAAAGGGTCAGATTGGTTAGGTGATCAAGATGCAATAGAATATATGTGTCGTAATGCCATTCCGGCGGTGATTGAGCTTGAACACATGGGAGTTCCTTTTTCTCGCACAGAAGACGGAAAGATTTACCAACGGACTTTTGGCGGACAGACTCTTAATTATGGTGAATCCATAGCCAAGCGAGCCTGTGCGGCTGCCGATCGGACAGGTCATGCCATTTTACATACTCTTTATCAGCAATCCCTTAAACATAAGGCGCAGTTTTTTAATGAATGTTTTGTTCTCGATCTTATTATGGATGGAGACGGAGTTTGTCGTGGTGTTATTGCATGGAACCTCGCAGATGGGACTCTCCATCGCTTTGCCGCACACATTGTGGTTTTAGCCACGGGTGGTTATGGGCGCGCCTATCTTTCCTGTACATCAGCTCATACCTGTACAGGAGATGGGAATGCGATGGTTTTAAGAGCGGGTCTTCCTCTACAAGATATGGAATTTGTTCAATTTCATCCGACAGGGATTTATCCCGCGGGATGCCTCATGTCGGAAGCGGCCCGCGCGGAAGGGGGCTATTTAACGAATAGTGTCGGTGAAAAGTTTATGGAGCGGTATGCCCCTCATGTCAAAGACCTGGCATCGCGAGATGTGGTCAGTCGCGCCATAACGATAGAAATTAACGAAGGGCGCGGTGTAGGCCCTCTGAAAGACCATGTTTATCTTCACATTGAACATCTTGATCCCAAGACTATTCATGAGCGCCTCCCAGGCATTACGGAAACAGCTCGAATTTTTGCAGGTGTGGATGCAGCCAAAGAACCGATTCCTGTTTTGCCGACCGTACACTATAATATGGGGGGTATTCCTACAAACCATCTCGCTGAAGTTGTTAATCCTACAGACCAAAATCCCGAACAAGTTGTTCCCGGTCTTATGGCCATTGGCGAAGGCGCTTGTGTTTCTGTTCATGGTGCCAATCGTCTTGGAACGAACTCACTTCTTGATTTGATCGTTTTTGGACGGGCCGCGGCCTATCGCGCCAATGAAATTGTCTCTAAAGAAAAAATAGTCAAACCCTTAGGCGCAAAAGATGGAGAGGCATCCATTGAGAAACTTGACCGCCTGCGGAACGCCAAGGGTTCCTTAAAGACGGCGGAGATTCGGTTGAATATGCAACGCGCGATGCAAACCCATTGTGCGGTTTTTCGAACGCAAAACTATTTAGAAGAGGGTATCAAAAAAATCCAATCCATCATGACTTCTTATCAAGATATTCAACTGAACGATCGCTCTCTGATTTGGAATAGTGACCTTGTCGAAGCTTTAGAGCTTGAAAATCTTCTTCAACAATCTTTCGTCACCATTCATTCCGCGCTCAATCGTACGGAAAGCCGAGGCGCTCACGCACGTGAAGACTTTCCTGAGCGAGATGACGTTAAGTGGATGAAGCATACTAATGCTAAACTTCAGGGGAATCAGGTTTCATTTACCTATCGACCCGTTCATCTTTACACATTGACATCTGACGTGGATGTTATTCCACCTCAAAAGCGCGTTTATTAAAAGGGAGTTTTGTCATGGTCCAACTTCGTCTTCCTCCCCATTCCCGAGTTCAAAAAGGGAAAACTTATCCGTCCCCTTCTCAAGGACCACGGATGAAGCTTTTTCATGTTTATCGCTATGATCCTGAATCTCAAGAAAACCCCCGCATGGATACCTATGAACTCAATTTGGATGAATGCGGATCTATGGTTTTGGATGCCCTTCTTAAAATTAAGGATGAGGTGGATACCACCCTCACCTTTCGCAGGTCCTGTCGCGAAGGAGTTTGTGGCTCATGCGCGATGAATATCAACGGCACGAATACGTTGGCATGTATTAAACATATTGATGAATGTCAGGATGATATCAAGATCACGCCCCTTCCCCATCTCTATGTGGTCAAGGATCTCGTCCCAGATCTCAGTTTTGCCTATTCCCAATATGATTCTGTGCAGCCTTGGCTTCAAGCCGCAGACAATCCTCCCCCCGATAAAGAACGACTCCAAAGCGAAGAAGAACGCGCAAAATTAGATGGGCTTTGGGAATGCGTCTTATGCTTTTGTTGTACAACAAGTTGCCCCAGTTATTGGTGGAATGGAGATCGATACCTCGGACCCGCAACCTTACTTCAATCTTACCGATGGATTGCCGATAGCCGTGATGAAGCCACAGGGGAACGCCTTGATGCCCTTGAAGATCCCTTTAAACTCTATCGTTGCCATACCATTATGAATTGTACCAATACCTGCCCTAAAGGCCTCAACCCCGCCAAAGCGATTGGTGAAATTAAAAAGAAAATGGTGGAACGGGTGGTGTAAATTTGCCGCGAACAAGTTCAGCATGACAGATTTGTTTGAACCGTTTAAGTTTTTTTCATCAGTTTTAAAAAAATAACACAAATTTTTTTGTTAAAATACATTGATATTTAAAAAAATTATTATATAATCTTTGTCATTGTTAATATTTGTTACTTTTAGCTTAAAATTTGGTTTAAAATGATAAAGTTTAAAAGACAAAGCCGGCGTATGACCGCCCTCACGGTGGGGTGTCTTGTCACTTCAGTTTCTCAAACTGTCTATGGGATGGAAGAGAATTATACCCCTTACAATTATCCTATTCTCCCTCGCCATGATCAATTTTTATCTGAGAATTCTGAACACGGATTTAAATTTACCTCAATCAGCTCATTGCATGATATTCCTCAATACGTTAAGGACTTAAGAAAAGGGGATGTTATTTTTTTTGATATGGATGGCGTCCTTTTTTCCAAGGGAGGAAGTCAAAGAGATGCTGATTTACTCGATAATGACATTTTAACTTTCTTTGAAGGACTGAATAAAAAAAATGTTTCTTACTTTGGACTAACAGCTCGCTCTCATGATCAAACAATAACGACTTTTAAAAACCTTAATCGATATGGTCTTGATTTTGATAAAAAGTATCATATCGATTTTCAGGACTCTCATGCTCAATATTATAAAGGTATTCTGTTTTCATCAAATATTCATGGAATTGAGAAACTCTCAACAAAGCTCTGCACGCTACACAAATTTCTTGCTTATTTAAAAGCCACTTACCACCCCATAAATCGGGTGATTTTTATTGATGATGAATCTTTTCATTTTACTCAAAAACAAAATTTAAATTTTTTAGAGGCACTTCATTTATTTGAATTTACAAGAAAATTGAACCCTTCATATTCGTCAACTTCTAAAGCCCCTCCCGACTTATCAAGTCTTACTTATCTCGAAACCAAATCGGGTGGGACGGGGGGCGTTGTGGTCTTGCAAGATCCCGCAGGAAAGAAATGGACCTTAAAGAGTTGGGAAAATAGAGGTCACGGAATTAATGAATGTTTGGGCGCGTCTCTCTATAAAACAATGGGAGGAGGTACACCAGATTTCTTTCTGTACAATGATCTTCCTGATGAACTCAAACAGAAATGTATAGCCCAAGAAGGTCTATACCGCTTAGCAGAATACATAGAAGGCCATGTGCCTGATGCAGAAGAGCTTAAAAAATTAGCAGGTAATTTTTTCCTTCCTACGGCTTTGATGAGTTTTTGGGATGTCAAACCCGAAAACTATATTGTAGACTCCACGGGAGCTTTGTACTTGATTGATACCGGGGGGGCTCTTCTTTTTCGAGCTACAGGTGCGCCTAAAATAGCTAAAGAAGACAGTTGGATGCCTCATCAGGTGTCTGAATTATTTACCTTTAATAATCCTGCCTACCTTGTCTATAGTGTTTTTGGGCATAAAAAAATACAGGACTTAAAAATTCCTCTTCAAAGAATCGTAGGATTAAGAAACGATCTATTGGAAGAAACTGATAAATTCTGTAAGGCCGTGCATTATAAAGATAAATCCCAGATTCGGGATTTCGTAGAATCCCGACTAAACCATCTAGAGTTTTTAAGTCATTTTTATGAAGGTAGATTTAACGCAAAAGCCGATCCTTTTGCGGTTGCAACTGAAAAAGATACTGCGGGAACACTTGTCTACGCAGATATTAACGGTGTTCCTTCTCTCCTTATCGGAGAGCGTGTTCGTCATAAATGGTGGGGCAATTTAGGAGGAAAAGCTGACCCAATCGAGTATTCATATGAGTATTTATTTGAAACTGCTGCTCGCGAAACGAAAGAAGAATCCGGAGAACGGATAGACCTAAAAAATGAAATTCAATTCTTACCCTCCCATGACTCTGTTTATGTAGAGGAAGGCGGATTGCTCCGTCGCTACCGAACCTATCTTGTTAAGCAATCTTATATTAATCCTGCAGAACTTAAAAATGAAGAATATACAGCCTATAAATGGGTAACGATTGCGAGTGTCTTAAGAGCCATTAACGACCAAAACTGGATGATGGAAGAAAACACCAAGACTTTAAAACTAGAAGATGGGACAATATTACATCCGCCCTTTGTTGAGTCTTTGCTCCAACCTCAAATAAAGCAATGGCTTATCGAGTTGCTGAATCAAAAGCCTATCTCTCCCACTTGTACGCAAAGCATTGTCGGACGCGAAACCCTTCAATCCTTTGAGCAGGAAAGTTTTCACTCAAACTCAGATATGCAAGCTTTTATATTAGCTTTAACAGAAATGGCACAGGACAAAGAAAGAAATGCCTTCAAAGATAAAAAAACTATTTCTCCAAAAACTATTCCTCAGAATGTACAAACAGCATCATATAGAATATTGAATGCTCTCTCTGAACAATTAAATGAAAAAGATATTAATATAGGCACAGAAGGTTTCATAATTAATAAAATATTGAGTGTCGTTAATCGTCCGCAGAGCTCCATACAAATAACCTCCCAACAAGCAGCGCTTATAAACCACATTATCGATAAAGAGAAATTCCATAGCGATAAACATGTTCTTTATCATGGGTTAAAACCTGAACTTTGGTTTTGCTATCGTGTATTAAGTATACTGCGCCATAAGCTTGATCAAACTCCACTCCAAACGTCTGTTTTAAGATCTCAAGATTCATTTTTTGATCACTTTCCTACTGCCATTGACTTATTAAACTATGTTATAAAGGGTAAGGATAATGATTCCGATGGATTTAAAGCGGTAGGTATTTCTTGTAATCCGAGCTTATTCAGTAATTTAGAAAGTGATAGTTCATGTACTTTGAAATACTTTTTGGAAGGTCATTCTAGGACTCCGCCTCAAGATATATGGAATATTATCGGGGTCTTATTTGATAGCTTGAAATTACCAAGCCAAACTTTAGTACCCACATTTAAAGAGATTTTTGAGAAAACAATGGCAGATAAGCCTGGTTGTTTATTACAATTCTTTTTGGATCCCCGAGTTACAAATCAGCTGTGTTATGCTTCAGAGGCTTTAGGCGTACCTCTGGTGACTATGGACTATAAAGCATGTAGAGACACGCTTTCGGTATTGGACTTCATCAAAATGGGAAAGAAATTTTATGTAAGTGGAAAACAAGAAATTATTCAGTTTAGACTTCATTCTGATTTAGGAAAATTTGGATCAGGTAAAATAATTGTATATGATTTTTTTTCTGATGGAAATCAAGATAGAATAAAAAATATTGATACATCTATAACGCGTATTCTAGAAGGGGTTCTACAAACAGGAATAAAAAAGCTTGCTTATGATAATTCTATTTACAGCTCGGCAACGCCAGCGCTTGTAAAAATTGTGAGAAATTTTGCTAAAATTGAACTTTTTGAAACAACGTCTGAGCATCCAATTGTAAGGGCTATTTTATCTCAAAATTACAAAAAAATAATAAATCTATATTTAGAAAAAAATGGAGAAGACTTAACCTTAATTTTTAAAAACCCCGACACTTTGGAAACGATAAGGGTTGAGGAAAATCCTTTTATTAAAAAGCTTAAAAACTCTAATAAAGACACCATAAAGCTTTCTCAACAGTTTATAAAGGAGGAGATGAGCGAGGATAATGCTATTGATATTCTTGAAGCTGTGAACAATCTTGGCTCAGAGGCTGAGAGGGTCATAAGCCTTTCTCAAAAATATAATCTTATTCATGATAAAATGGAGGCCAAGAATCTCTGCGGTATCCTTAAGGTTGTGAACGAGCTTGGTCCAGATGTTGAGAAAATAATAAACCTTTCTCTAAAATGTACTAATCTCATTAATAATATCCGGTCCTACCATGCGCTCGCCGATCTCCTTAATCAGGTAAAAAATCTTGGGCCAGATGCCGAAAAAATAATAAGCCTTTCTCAACAATATAATCTTATTCAGAATCAGAGGACATTTGCGATTTGCCGTGTTCTTCGAGAAGTAAAAAATCTTGGCGCAGATGCTGAAAGAGTCATAAGTCTTTCTCAAAAGTATAATCTTACTCATGATAAAATGAATGCCATGAAGCTCTGCGATATCCTTAAAGTTGTGAAGAAGCTTGGCTCCGAGGCGGAAGGAGTCATACACCTTTCCCTACAATATAAGCTGATTCGAGATGACATGACAGGCGAGCACATTGGTCAGATCCTTCAAGCTGTAGCAGAGGTGGGGCCGAACGCTGAAAATTTAATAGAGGGTGGTCAAGGGCGTATTAAAGATAATACCAGTCCCAACCGAATCATAACTATCCTTCGCGGATTTAATTTGAGTAAAGGGAAGTCTTCTTAAAGAGAATAAGGTTGCGGTCTTCTTATCATTAGCTTCTTTGCTGAGGGCCGCTTCTCCTTCAAGCCGCAGGAAAAAAAATCCCCCGCCTGATAAAGAACGGCTGCAAAGCGAGGAAGAACGCACCTAATTAGACGGACTTTGGGAATGTATTTTGTGTTTTTGTTGTACAACGAGTTGCCCCAGTTATTGGTGGAATGGAGATCGATACCTCGGACCCGCAACCTTACTTCAATCTTACCGATGGATTGCCGATAGCCGTGATGAAGCCACAGGGGAACGCCTTGATGCCCTTGAAGATCCCTTTAAACTCTATCGTTGCCATACCATTATGAATTGTACCAATACCTGCCCTAAAGGCCTCAACCCCGCCAAAGCGATTGGTGAAATTAAAAAGAAAATGGTGGAACGGGTGGGGTAGCACGTAGAGATCTTAGTTTTTAATAAAGAAAACCCCTCCCTTTTGCTTGCAATGAATGGGCACAAATCAGCTCAATTTGGAGAGCTCTTAAGGCACGATGCAGTTGAGTATCCGTGAGCCTCCCATCCACGCAATCCTTTCGAGTCTTCTTAAAAACGGTATGTTTATCGCTATAATACGCCAACGGCCGACCATGGGCTTTGAGATGGTCTTCCAAGCACCGTAAATAGCCCATAGTTGTTTCAGAAGGCTCAAACCGTAGAGCCAAGATGGCGCTTGTCGCATCATCTATAAATACTAAAAGACAGCACTGGGGATCTCTCTCCTCAAACCAATCATCGTGAGAACCATCAATCTCAACCAGTTCTCCAAAGCGGGGCCTTCGTTCTCGACTTTGATGAATGCGCGCGACTTTCCGAGGACGCCCTTTCCACAGCTTTATCTCTATCATCCATTGGCGTAACGTCTCTCGATTAAGATTAATATTCAGACCATGCTATTCTTGCAGTTTCTCGGCTGCAAAGGTTGGACCAAAATCAGCGTAGTTTGTTTTAACGGTTTCTATGACTTGAGCCTCAAAATCTTCAGAAAAAACTCGATTCCCACCAAGCTTACCAGACTTGATTCCTTGAGAACCTTGACTTTCAATCCGTTTCATTATGCGTCTAATTTGTCGACTTGTTAATCTAAGCCTCTGACCAGCCTCCTCTTGAGTTAGCTGCCGATCCGTGACTTGCCTTAAAACACAAAGCCTATCCATTTCTACCTCGTTCAATACAATCTGTACCATTAAAAACCTCCAAGATTGTCGGACTTCTTCAAAATACGATCCTGTTGGCGGCTTTAAAATGTGGACATTTCTAAAGTGCAGAACCGGATATTATCAAATTGCGCTTACATGTGAAAATCTAACGTTGACAGCACTTCTCAGTATATTTATCATGTTTATTTACAACTTCTTTGAGCCCTAGACACATGATTATTCAGTCCTCCCAACGTGAAATTGACTTTTCTATACAACTGAGTAGCAATCGACCTTTTCAAATTGTGCGTCTGCTCGATAGCATAGAAGAGACGGCTAACAATCCTAACCGCGTAGAGGTTCTTGTTCACATTGACGTAGGTGATATAGAAATGGAAAAGCTGCTTGAGTGTGAGCGCACAAAGCGCACACTCAAGTTACATTATTTACAGACCGATCTTGTAAAAGGCTTTAACGATATTTGGAGAACGTACAATTTATTATTCAAGAATACCCATAAGGATGCTTATTTTTTAGCGATCCTCAGTGATGAAATGCGTTTTGAAACTCATGGGTGGGATACATTGCTCTTAAGCTATCTTGCCTATTACCCTGACCATATTTTTCGCATACGTTGTTCAAAATACCGATTCCGCAATTATATGGATTTTTGGGAATGCGGTTTTGCGCCTGACAGCACCGCTTTTTACACATATAAGTGGCTTTCTGTTCAAGGGGATTGGAATCCATGTAGTGGACCTGATTCATTCCAGCAATGTATAGCTTTCTATTTATTTACATCTGACTCTTTCTCACATAGTCAGTTTTACCGAGATATATCACTGCCCCACTTGCATTTTTCGGGAGAAGGCGCTTCTATTGGATTGGAAGGAGAGGCATTGAAACAACGCATTCGAGATAACTTACGCACTTGGTTTATTTTAATGTCCCATCGCATGCAACAGGAAGCCAAGCGTCGTGCCATGCTTTTAAAAGCAACAATTATTGCGTCAACTATTCAAGACAATAAGCAAATGACTGTCCAAGAGGACGCCCGCTCCTGTGCTTTCCTTGTCTATGATAGTAACGGTGTAGTGGTAGAAAAACTTTCATACCGCCTGTCTTATATAAGAATCACTTTAACCAATTTCCTACGCGCTCCACTTGTTCACTATTACGGCGGCGGGGGTACGTCTATCCTAAAAACACATCCTTGGAACGGTATTAAAATGCTTATTGATACTTATATACCTGGGGGCACCACCTTTCTTCAGTTGTATGATCAGCTATGGGAAGCATATCACAGAAAAATAGTCGTTAAGCTTCGCGATCGCCGCAATTATATCGTAGGCATGACAAAAGACTGGGGATTGTTAGCAGGAATATGCTCTATTCCGGATGTACTTATAGAGATGCTATTACCACATCCTTTTGATAAGCGTTATATTGCCTTAAAGATAAAAATACGCGATTGCCGCAATCATATAAAAGGAACGCTTGATTATTATGGGTTCCGTGCTGGCATCAAGGCTCTGTATAAGGAATATATCCGCCCTAGAAATTAGGATAAGTTATCCAGGAACCTTTAGGTGAAGCCTTTTTTGCAGCATCTGTCAATTCGGGTTCCCTAATCGTCTGGGCCATGATCATACTTAAAGATGGTGGCGACTTTCTCTTTTCTACAAGTGGAATTTGCTCGGCCCACTAAAAGGACGAGCTGCAGCTCTCCTTCGCCCCATCGAGGGCTATTCAGCTTTTTCGGTCTTTTTGAGGAAGGAGCAATTCCTTTTCCAAGATTTTTAAGGGTTTTCTTCACCCTGTAGCAAGTCGCACGGGAAAATCCAACATTTTCTCACTTCTGAACTTCACTCAAATAATGCTCTCTTTTCCTTAGATCTCCATGGCACCCCACGGTTTTGAATGGCCTCTTAATAACAAATAGAGAGGTAGCGTGTTGTGGCTTGGGTGTAAAATACCGTCCTTGACAACGAAAGCATTTTGTTTGTCTTTTAGCTGACGACAGTTCTTATTTTTTCCACCGATTTCGAAATAGCGCTTTTCAACACTATAATCGCCAATGGCAATTTCAGACAGAATTTCTAAATAAAAATGCGCTGTTTTGTAGTCGATCTGGAGATTTTTAGCGAGGTTATTGACGGAAAATTCTCCAGGAGGAATAGTTGCAAGAAAATTTAATATACGCTTGAAATGCACCAAGTTCTGCGTTTTTAATTGATAAAAATTGGCGATGTCTTGATAAACAGCCTTATCAATACTTTGACTTATTTTTTCATAAAATCCTTGAGCGTCTTCCTGATAATAGGGATAATAGCCGTGAGCGAGATAATCTTGAAAGTGCCCTAGTAGCATCGGTAATTTGGAGAGCATATTTGCAATTTCATTTGGATTATTAATTAACTCATCAAAAAAAATCACTGGATGTGTGAGGTTTTGGTAAAAATTTAAATATTCACGAAATGAAAGTCCATAAAGAGTATGTGATTGTGCATGACGAGAGAGATCCTAATTTCCTTTCACTAGATCAATACTGGAACTCCCCGAAAAGACGACATTGATCTTTGGGAATGAATCATAAATATTTTTTAATTCTTGATCCCAATTCTGATAACGGTGAATTTCATCAATAAAAAAGTAGTCAATATTTTCATAGCGATAAAGATCAGACACAAATTCAAATAGAAGTTTTTCTTGAAAATAAATATTATCTGCTGAGACGTAGAAAGCTTTCCTGCCTTTAAGAAGCTTTTGCGTAATAAGTTGCAACATCAAGGTCGTTTTTCCAACACCACCTGCGCCCACAATTCCGGTAACTCGGTTATTGAGGTTAATTTGATCGAAGAGATAACGGTGTTTATCAATAACAACCTCGTCAAGCACCCCGCGATAGATTTCACGCAAATAATCAATTTTCAAGAATGCACTCCATAACATTTGGATGATATTTGGAGTACAGTCCAAATTAGTTGAATTGCAAAGCTAAATAAGACATTCATTTCATCAGAAAATACTTAAGCTCAATCATAAGGTTAAACATCCAAATCTCTGGCAAAGCGAGCATTTTCTTGAATATACAGAAAGCGTTTTTCCGCATGACGCCCCATGAGGTCATCTACGAATAGGGCGATGTTTTGAATATTCGTTTCGGGAGGGAGAAAGACGCGCTGTAAAACGCGCTTTTGAGGATCCATGGTTGTTTCCTTAAGTTGAGCTGCGGGCATTTCTCCAAGTCCCTTAAAGCGGCTAATATCAACTTTTTTAGCTCCTTTAAATTCTGAGGTTAAAAGCTGTTCACGGTGAACATCATCTTGTGCGTAAATGCTCTTTCCCCCATGGGTCAGACGATACAAAGGCGGTTGAGCTAAGTAAAGATAACCGCCTTCTACCAGAGGACGCATTTCTTGAAAAAAGAAAGTTATGAGAAGTGAGGCAATATGAGCTCCATCTACATCCGCATCCGTCATAATGATGATGCGTTCATAACGTAACTTTTTGGGATCACAGTCTTTTCCCACACTGCAACCAAGAGCCAGAATCATATCTGCAATTTCTTGATTAGCTTTCATTTTATCGCGAGTGGCACTCGCTACGTTTAAAATTTTTCCTCGAAGAGGAAGAATCGCTTGGGTTTTACGATCTCGAGCTTGTTTGGCAGATCCCCCTGCTGAATCGCCTTCCACAAGAAAAATCTCTGTTCCTTTCGCAGATTCAATGCTGCAATCCGCAAGTTTCCCTGGAAGCCGCAGCTTACGCGTTGCAGACGCTCGGCTAATTTCTTTAGATTGTTTGCGGCGGACTCTTTCTTCCATCTGTAAAAGAACGTGATCAAGTAAATTGTGTGCAGCTTCAGGACTCGCCATAAGCCAATGATCAAAATAGTCTTTCAGAGTAGATTCAATCAGTCGTGAGGCTTCTTGAGAGACAAGCTTCTCTTTTGTTTGCCCTTGGAATTGGGGGTTTCTTAAAAAGACAGATAAAACACAGGCCGCTCCAGAAAGGCAATCTTCTGCCGTTAATTGAGCTGCTTTTTTATTTCCCACACGCTCCCCATAGGCACGGAGGCCACGAACAATAGCTTGACGTACTCCATTCTCATGGGTTCCTCCTTCAGGGGTTATAACCGTATTACAGTAAGAAGTTAAAACCCCCTCCCCTTCCCCTAAAGGCCAAGCAATCGCCCATTCTACGTGACCTTCTTCCTCAGCAAAATGGGCTTCTCCTGTAAAGGGCTCGGGCGTTACGCAAGAACTTTCTTGTAAGGTTTCCTTAAGATAATCAGCAAGGCCACCCGGGAAATGAAAAACAGCTTGGGCTGGTATATTTTCTTGACACAGTATCTCATCACAGAACCAATGAATGGCGACACCCTTAAAGAGGAAGGCTTTTGATCGCGTCATTTTATAAAGAAGAGAAGGGTTAAATTTTGCGTCTGTCCCAAATATCTGAGGGTCAGGCCAAAATGTGATCATCGTTCCTTTACGATGAGGGCTTGCTCCTCCATTTTCTAAAGTCGTGAGAGGCTGTCCTTGCGAATATTCTTGACGCCACTTTTCACGATTAATCGAAACTTCAATAATAAGCCGCTCTGAAAGCGCATTGACCACAGAAAGCCCTACTCCGTGGAGGCCCCCTGATGTTTTGTAGGACTTACCTCCAAACTTTGCACCAGAATGGAGGGTCGTTAAAATAACTTCGAGGGCAGATTTCTGTGGAAATTTAGGGTGAGGATCAATAGGTATCCCCCGCCCATTATCTCGAACTGAAATCGATCCGTCGCCATTCACCATGATATCAATACGATTTGCATATCCTGCAACTGCCTCATCCATCGCATTGTCTAAAATTTCGACGACAAGATGGTGAAGAGCGTATTCATCTGTCCCCCCAATATACATGCCTGGGCGACGGCGAACGGGCTCTAATCCCTCTAAAACTTCAATGTCTTTAGCAGAATAGGATTCGGGAGCTGAGGATGATCGAGAAAATAAGTCAGTCATGCTGGACATTATGAGCAAGAAGGTAGGTTAAAGCAAGTCCTGAACATCAAAGCTCTTGAGTGATAAAATTTTATTACTAAAAAATAATTGGCCATATCACAATTTTCTGGATGTTTTCTATATTTTATGAAAAAGTCACAATAGATATTGAGAGAAACTTCTCTTATTCGGTAGCCCCGGAAAAGAGAAAGCTTCTCCCGGTATCGAGAGAGGACAGGTGACCTTCTTAAGGGAAGCCCAGGATCTATGAAAAAATGCTAGCTTATTTCATAGATTCTTTTCTTAAAAGGAAAGTCTGTCCACTCGGGAAGAAAGAAAGGTGCTACTGGAAGTTACCCATCTTTCTTTTAAAGACGACGTAAGGGATCCCGGGATCTTCTTAAATTAAGATAACAAAAAGACGAACAGGAAAAAAGAGAAAATACAAGGCTACAAATTACCTCCCGAAACAGCTTTTTCTAAAGGCGTTGGCTGAGCGGATTGATTTTCACTTGAATCCCTTAAAACATACCCACGTCCCCACACGGTTTCGATATAATTGTCCCCATCAAGCGCATCACAAAGTTTTTTGCGTAACTTACAAATAAAGACATCTATAATTTTGAGTTCAGGTTCATCAATTCCTCCGTAAAGATGATTCAAGAACATTTCCTTGGTGAGAGTTGACCCTTTTCGAAGAGATAAAAGCTCCAAAATAGCATATTCTTTTCCTGTGAGTCGGATAGGACGGCCATCAATTTCAACTGTACGAGCTTGTAAATTTACAACCATACGTCCTGTACGAATAATAGATTCTGCGTGGCCTTTTGAACGACGAATGATAGCTTGGACACGTGCAGAGAGTTCATTTTTATTAAAGGGTTTGGTCAAATAATCATCAGCGCCAAATCCAAGCCCTTTGACTTTATCTGAAATCTCAACCAAACCTGAGAGAATCAAGATAGGTGTCTTAATATGAGCTGCTCGAAGACGCCTTAAAACTTCATATCCATCCATATCAGGAAGCATAAGATCTAAGATGATGAGATCGTAGTCGTAGAGTTTTCCGATCTCAAGTCCATCTTCTCCAAGATCAGTCGTATCAACAACAAATCCTTCTGCACGTAAGGCTAATTCAATTGTTTTTGCTGTAGCAGAATCATCTTCAACGAGTAAAAGGCGCATCTCTCTGTCTCCCTGTAAGAGGTTATGAATGTTTTTTTGTAAGCATTAAGCTTTGTTTACTAACATTTAGCAACATTTCAGTTAATTTTTTCTTAATTTTCTCTTAAAAAAAATTAATGAAGAATTCACTTAATGAAATTTCAGATTTCCTGTGATCCTCGCTTACGATAAGAGACTTTTTGAAGGAAGCTGATCACTTCTTCGTCCGAAACTTGCGGAAAGTTGCGGTAAAAGGAACTGACAGCATAAAAATCATAAGGTGTCTCAAGACAGATGAGATCATCGACAACGGCTCTCAATGCCATGATAATATCATAAGGACCTACAGGAACAGCCAGAATTACCTTTGCTGCTTTGAGATGTTTAAGAGCTTCAATAGCAGCTTTAATCGTCACTCCTGTAGCAATTCCATCATCGACAAGGATGACTGTTTTTCCAGTAACTTTCGGCACGTCTTCATTCCCACAATAAAGGCGTTGACGTCGCTTCACCTCTTGTTGTTCTCGCTCGATAATTTCTTGAATCTGAGAAGCGCTTATCCGCAACATTCGAAGGGAATTCTCATCTAGGATTTTCACTCCAGGGGCAACAGCACCAACTCCAAGTTCAGGGTTCCAAGGTGGTCCTACTTTTCGGACAATAAAAATATCTAAAGGGGCTTTAAGAGCTTGAGAAACCTCGTATCCCACAGGAACACCACCACGAGGTAAAGCTAAAATAATCGGCTCTTCGGCCTGGTAATTTTTTAACTTTTCAGCCAATTGGCGTCCTGCATCAGATCGATTTTGAAACATAAGAAGACAACCTTTGTTTCTTGGGAAGGAATGATAAGATAAATTTAATTAAAACTTACTTAAGGAAGATAGGCGAAAACATTTACTATTTGCTCATTATATTTTTCTCAGACTTATCTAAGCCGCTGATTTTAAATGTAATTAAACCCATCTCTTTTCATATAAAAAATTTATCTTAAACTTTGACAACTCTTAATTTTTTATTAAAATAAAAGATGCCTACCCACGGTAGGTTTCTTAACGAAAGGAGATATACGATGAGCATTTTAAACCATATTCTCTCTCTTAAGCGTAAATATGATTCTCTTAACCATCTTATTCAGGATGAACTTTCTCGGCCTCTTCCTGATTCTCTCCTTCTTTTTGAACTCAAACTTAAACGACTTCGACTTAAACAAAAAATACTGGGAATAAGCTGAGGTTTTTACTTTTATTCACCCTACGACCCATTATCTTCGTTTCTCTCTTTGTCATTTCTGCGAAAGCAGGAATGACGGAGAGGAGAGAGAACCCTTGAAAAGCCCTCGTTTTTAATACGAAATCCTTGCATTTTGATTGAACTTATCCACAAGGCGTGCTAACTCTCAGAATAAATCTAGCCTAGAGAAGGTCCTTAATGTTACAGCGCATTTATAATTGGATTTTAAGTTTTGCCAATCATCCTTATGCCATTTGGATATTAGGCGTAGTTTCATTTGCGGAAAGCTCTTTTTTTCCGATCCCTCCCGATCCTTTATATATTGCAATGCTTCTGAGCCGAAAAAACCAAACGTGGAAACTGGCTTGGGTCTGCACAATTACTTCTGTTGCGGGAGGATGGCTAGGGTATGCCATAGGATATGGGCTTTATGAAACAATCGGCGAATTTATCCTTCAAACCTATGGACTGCAAGGGGCTTTTGATCGATTCCAAGAGAGCTTTAACCAATGGGGTTTCTGGATTGTAGCCTTGAAAGGCCTTACGCCTATTCCTTACAAAGTTGTAACCATTGCTTGTGGCGTAACACGCTTAGACTTTACCTCATTTACAATTGCTTCTTTAATTGCCCGCGGATTTCGATTTTTCTTTCTGGCTCTTTTGTTTTGGTATTTCGGCCCTCCTATAAAAGAGTATATCGAGAAAAATCTTACCTTCGTTACATTTGCTTCTATAGGCGCTCTTGTAGGGGGCTTTGGGATTGTTTATGCTCTCAGTTAAATAAATGAAAAGGGAGGGCTTATGTGTATAAAACAACTTAAAAAAATTTCATCTCAGCAGTTGCTCTGGGGACTTATCCTGATTTGTGCTATTGTTTTGACAATGGCTTATGTTATGGAACATTATTTTGGCATTCTCGCTTGCAAAATGTGCCATTATGAAAGGAATACCTTTCTGGCAGGAGGGGGAATAGCTATGCTATGCCTCTTTCTTCCTCAACCTTTTCAACGGCATGGCATCTTAATCTTAGGATTAATATTTATGATTGGAACACTCCTTGCGGGGTATCATGTAGCGATTCAAAACCATTGGGTAGACCTTCCCACTTTTTGTGCCTCTAATGATTTTAGTGCTTTTGAGTCTGTGGAGGCTTTACGCGAACAACTCTTACAAACTCCCTTTGTTCGGTGTGATCAGATCACTTGGAGTCTTTTTGGGCTTTCACTTGCAGCTTACAATGCGCTTTTATCCTTATTACTTACCCTTCTCTGTTGGGGATGGGGCTTGAAACGTAAATGAAATCCTTTCCCGGGCAACCTTCACCAAAGGATCAAATCGCAGCTATGCTAAGAGTAAACTTAGCGGGTGAGTATGGAGCCAAACGCATCTATGAAGGTCAATTAGCGATTTTAAAAAGAAGCCCAGTTGCTCCTCTTTTGGAACAGATGAAAGAGCAAGAACTCACCCATCTCAAGGCGTTTGAAGCTTGTGTCGTTGAAAATCGTGTCCGCCCTACCCTTCTCCAACCTCTTTGGCATGTAGCGGGATATGCTTTGGGAACGGCAACAGCTCTCTTAGGCGAAAAAGCGGCAATGGCGTGTACGGTTGCGGTTGAAGAGGTTATTGACCAGCACTATGAAAATCAGCTCATTTCTTTAGAAGATGACTATCCAGAACTCTCTCACCTTATTTCTACGTGCCGAGAAGATGAATTAGAACATCGTAACATAGCTCTTGAGCAGGGCGCTCATGAAGCTCCCGCTTATCCTTTACTGACCCATACGATTAAAAAGATTTCACGACTTGCCATTTGGCTTTCTGAAAGGATATGAGAATACTTCTTACTTTTCGCAATTTTTGACGTTGTGTAAAAGGCTATGGTTGTATTCCCAATAAGTCAGAGCCGTCTCTTGTTGGCAAGACTGCCTCTCTAATAGTTTATCTGTGGCCACGCTCAAAAAACGAATGGGATAAGGTCGGCCTCCTAGAGAAAATGTTAACCCTTCATTTTGCACGTGAACAGGCACATAATGAGAAATTGGAAGATCCTTCATAGCTAAAAGAGAGGAAGCACTTAACAAAAGTATACCCAACAACCGACTACCACTCTTGAAATAATTACACATCACAATCTTATCTTGCTAAAAACATATTTACCTAACAAAAGCTTAAAAATATTTCCTTAATTCTAAATAACCACATTTATACACCTAGGTATAAGGTTGCTTTTTTTCAAGAAAAAGAAAAAAATATTTACATCAGGATCTTTTTATTTAAGCGCTGAGATGTAATATTTGTGTTCTAAAAGCCAATATCTTCTCCTCATCGTCCCCCAGAGAGTTACAATCTTCTTTATGAACGTAATTTTATGGGGATTGTAAAAGGGAAGAGACCGCACTATGTTGGGATATAGACGCACTCTAAATGGGTAATATATCCACTTATTCAACCCAAGAGTGTCATCCCCGCTTTCGCGGGAATGAGACTCGGGGAGATATGAAGGTTCAAGAAACCTTATGTTTCATTTAGGGTGGGTATAGTAAAGGTTTAATTTAGAAATAAGGAGAATAAAGGTATGGGTGTGCTCGTTGGAAAAGAAGCCCCTCAATTTAAGGCAAAATGTGTGACGAACAACACGTGTAAAGATATTGAACTCAAAGACTATAAGGGCAAATACGTTATCCTTTTCTTTTATCCTCTAGACTTTACTTTTGTTTGCCCTACCGAACTTCATGCCTTTCAAGAAAGTTTAAAAGAATTTACAAATAACGATTGCGTGGTCCTGGGCTGCAGCGTTGATAGTCATTTTTCACATCTCGCTTGGTTGGATACCCCTAAGGAAAAAGGCGGCATTAAAGGTATCACCTATGGTCTTATTTCGGACCTTGGGGGACATATCTCAAAGGATTATGATGTTTTGAATCAAGATGGAATCGCTTATCGGGGGCTCTTTCTTATTGACCGCGAAGGCATTGTTCGCCATCAGGTCGTCAACGATCTTCCTCTTGGGCGAAACGTCGACGAAGCTCTCAGAATGCTTTTAGCTCTTCAGCATACGGAAAAGCATGGAGAAGTTTGCCCCGCCAATTGGAAAAAAGGTCTGCGCGCGATTACCACGACCACAGAAAGCGTTGCTGATTATTTATTAAGAGCTGCGGGATAAACACCTTTTCGTTATCTATACTCCACGTGAATGAAAATTGGGTATTCCCCTCTCCTGTCATCCGGAATTTATTTTGGGATCTTTTAGATGCCGAAATGATCCCAGGTCAAGCCCAGAACTAAAGGTTCGGCATGACAACTGGGGACAGAAGTGTTCATGAGAGGTCCCAATTTTCATTTTGAATGGGCATACATGATTTTTATTGGCGACATGGGAGAACGTTGGGACAATTTACAAAAATTTACGAGAGAAAGCCCTGCGATTTAGGAATAAGTAGAAGACCGTCAATGTCTCTTATCAGATGTTTTTTGTTATATAGCTATGCAGTTGACTCCCATAGCAATGGATTCCACCGTAACCCCATGTATTGGGGGGAGAAAGAAGGAGAATTTCCGCGGTAATTTAATGGCCGTTCTTGTTTTATTTGGACTTAAGGGAGTCAACTACATGTCCATGTCCGCCAATATGAGTCCAGTTTTCAGCCATTTCAACAGCTCAATTCCCCCTGATAATTATCTATCCAAAGGATGAATCTGAGTGAATGCTTACATAGCAAACTTATCTAAAAAAGATTCTTAGAAAGATTGAATTGTAGCAAAGGCTTCAAGGGCACGAACGCGAGCTTTCTTATGATCGACAATAGGCAAGGGGTAAGTCTGTCCTATTTCTACAGCTGCGGATTTAAGGACACTTATAGGGGCTTCCCAAGGGTTATGGATATACAGATCAGAAAGAAGATTGAGTTCAGGAAGCCACTCCCTTACATATTTCCCTTGAGGATCAAATTTTTGCCCTTGAAGCACAGGATTAAAAATACGGAAATAAGGAGAAGAATCAACGCCACACCCTGTGACCCACTGCCAGTTCAAAGCATTATTGGCGATATCAGCATCCACTAATGTATCATAAAACCATGCAGCACCTTCTTGCCAAGGAACCAAAAGATGTTTTACGAGAAAGGAGGCTGTAATCATCCGGACCCGATTATGCATCCATCCAGTCTTCCAAAGTTGGCGCATCCCTGCATCCACAATAGGATAGCCTGTCATGCCCTTCTGCCATTTTTGAAGATATTCTTTATTATTACTCCATGGAAATTGATCAAATTGCCTACGTAAGGATGTGGTAGGCAGTTCAGGAAAATGATAAAGGAGATAATAAGAAAACTCTCGCCAGGCAATTTCCTTTAAAAATTCCCATTCATTGTGAGGAGGTTCACCTAAGCAACTATTCAAAACAGAATGCCAGACTTGGCGAGGGCTTATCTCTCCCCAATGAAGATAAGGAGAAAGTTTTGAAGTGCCTTCCTCTCCAGGAAAATTACGATGGGTGGAATATCCTTGAAGAGCTTGGCTTACAAAGAGGAATAAGTTTTTATGAGCACTTTCTTCCCCCGGCATCCATTCTTGATTTAATCCCTGGGACCAATCGGGATGGGGATAAATTCCCCAGTCTTCCAAACGATCAGATAACAAAGAAAAGTCATATCCTTTGAGAGAAGGAATAGGCAAAGGATGAGAAAAAGGTCCTAAAGCTTGTAATGCTTTGAAAAAAGGCTTAAAGGCCTGATAAGGAGAGCCCGAATGGGTTCTAAGTATCCAGGGCTCTGCAAGAAGAGAAGCATTAAAACTTTGGCATTCGATGCTTTGGCTAAGTATTTCCTTGACTTTTTGATCTCGCTTAATGGTATAGGGCTCATAGCACCGATTCCAAAATAAGGCCGATACATTATGTAAAGCCACTATTTCTTGAATGATTTTTAGAGGGTCCCCTCGGCGTAAGATAAGGTTTAATCCCTGCTGATTTAATGATTTCTGCAAAGAAACTAAACTCTTATAAAGCCACCACTGAGAAGCAGCTCCCGGATTGTTAGGATCGTTTTCATCCCAAATAAAAAGAGGAATAACAGAAAAATTCCCAGCTTGAGCAAGGGCAGGGTTATCATACAGCCTTAAATCTCTTCGAAACCAAACAATTGCCGAGGAAATTCTTTCATTTTTCATGTGAATTTATATCTCTTTTTAGGCAGAAAGCGATGAGGGAGCTTTTTTAAATATTATCTAATTTGTGATTAGAGGAGTCAACTGCATACCCATATTTTGTTATTCCCTCGTGTCCCATAGAGCCATTTTAAGCAGAAAATTCCTTATCAAAAATTCCTGGAAACTGGCGGAGGGGATGGGATTCGAACCCACGATACGGTTTAACCCGTATAACGGTTTAGCAAACGCTTAAAATGTTTAACTGATAACAAACACTAACAAATTATATCAATAGAATCAAGATATTGTCTCGAATTCTTTGCTGCTGCTTATACAGATTTGTTATCATTTTTTACCTTTAACTGTCCCATGAGTGTCCCATGATATGTATGGGTCATTGGTATCAGCTGCCTAGGGCGCTTCATACAAAACTGAGGGCATATACTTAGTTTATGCACGTGTGTTCCCTTCCATTTTACTCTCTGCTGTTAACGTACACTTTTTGTGGAAATTTTAACATTATTTTATGCTTTCGCAAATTTGCTCAGGGCTGGAGATCCCGTTTATTCTCTTGTCATGCCGTCAGATATTCAAGCAATTATATCGGAAAAAAGAAGGGCTTGTGCGCTGAGCCCCTTAAAGGTAGCTTGACGCGTGCCCTCCTTTGTTATTAGCCGTAATGTCGGCTAAACATTGATTATTTGTCTTCAAAAAATTCTATTTCAAAACTTTTAAGACCTGTGGGACGGAGTTTAATATGAGTTTCTTGATAAGAATTGGAGTTTGAATAGGAAGAGCTGGAAGATGAGCCTCCACCACCGGAGCCCCCAACCTTAACCAGACCCCACATGACATCCACATTTCCTCCCCCCCCGCCGTGACTTGAGTTAGAAGAGTTGGAAGTTCGACTATAATTACTATTCAAGGAACGATACTCATACTCACCAGTCGCCACGGACACTTTGATTCGCTTGACATTCCGTTTGCCAATCAACATTTTTTTGCATGTTTCTAAGATATCAGCTTCAATTTTCCGTGTCTCTTCCGCCACTTTCCGCATCATAAGTTTTTGATTTTTCAAATCATTGAGTCGCTGAGGGAGGTACGGCAGAGCCAACAGAACGTCCCATTTGTCATCATCTGACAGGAAAGACTTTTCCACGAAGTTCGCGCGGGAGACGGAATAGTCTGGGTTGTCGATGAAGTATTTAGGTTGCAAGGCAAAGGCACGCGCATTATTGAGGAGGATGTCCCACTCGCTGTAAGTATCCCCAGGGCTCACGCTCCCTGTCCCAGGGGCGGGGGGACACATCACCGCAGGGGATTGCGATGCGTATTCGTTTAGCAGCTTTCGTTCCAGTGCCCTACCCATATTCACCATGGTTTCTTCCTGCATAGCAAAAACGGGACTGGCGGTGCAAGCAGCACCCATCCAAACACATGTGAATGTCTGGAGAAATTTTTTATGCATGTTAGTTTTCCTTTTTTTAAGTTGTGAATCCAATAAGACGCAGAGATATTTGGCTCGTTTGGTGATCTCTGTGAATTTTCATTCATATTCGATGCTGCTACTTTATCAACAAGAGAATTAATAATATCATCAACAGAATGGAAATGAACTTGCGAAGGAAGGCCTGCATGCGCCCAGCTTCTCCAGCGATGAAGATACTCTCGCAGAGACTTGTAACCTCCTTGCGCATAACGCCGCTTCGCATTCTCTAAAGCTTTTTTCTGGGTTGTTTGATTTGGAGATAACCCTTGAAGGGCGACTGAATTATTTATTACATGAGTGTCATAGTAGCTTTGAAAAGATAAATTCCTCTCTGCTTCGAAAATGAGTTCATAATGGTTTACAACAAAGGAATCAATGCTTTTTCTGATTCTCGCCCTCATAAACCCCTTTTAATTATAACTTTTTAGATAGCCTTACTATTAACTTTGAGTAAGTCATCCAATTCACTTTTTTTAATTTATACTCCGCTTGAAAAGTATACGTCAACCGCTTTTTCAATAATCATTTAAAATAAAAGAAAAATAGGTATATGATTCCTCAAAACATCTTCTTAGAATACAGCGAGCCCATGCTTGTATAACTTTCTCATCGCAGAAATCGTTCCCCTGCGGTACGCCACTCTTCCACAATGGGGTCATTGCTGGCTTCTTTATCTTTGATAAAGAGGAAAAATCCCACAAGCGTTGGATCATCAATATGCTCCAGGCCGACGAGGGATAAGAGAGCGGTTATTTCTTTTTTGCGTTCTTCGGAAGGTCGTTGATATGGATGTTGCGGATTTGAGGTTTTGGATTCAAGCTGATGCCTTCCTTGGAAGGAATGTCTGCGGGTAGATTGAAGAGAGGCACGCATCGATTGTGTTCCTTTGGTTAACGTCTTTATGCCTTTTTATGGGTCAAGCTTACCCTCTTTTAAGGGATATCTCAACTCAAAAAGGAACACTCAAAAAGGAACAGAACTGAGAGGCTTTATTAAAAATCAATTGCTTATGTGGTTCCTCAAATGAACTGCTTGAAATAATTTCACAATAAGGCCGCCTCGTTATAAGAAAAAACTTTCATAAGTCATCACCCCAAAGGTGCGCACTTATGCACGATTTGAAAATCGTGCATGTGCTTTATGGCCACGGGCGTTGAAATGGGTTTAGAAATTTACGAGAAACGCGTAAATTTGAAGACAAATGTTTTATAGAGATGTCATGGAAATTTTTTTCCATGCGCGCTTATACATTGCCCCTGGCAATAGCGCTTTGTCGCAAGCGACCAAGACGATTTTGGAGCTCAATCTTAAATCAAATAGAGAATGAAAATGGTATGAGCTGCTTGCAAAAAAGTGCCATTATGAGAGTTAAAATTCGTAAATATCGACTCATGAACATCCTTAAGACTGAAAACTAAAGGCTGAGGAACCGTTTGATCATACCACCTAATCCAAAGCCAAAGGCTCCCCAGCCTACTCCTCATTTTTTCAACAAAATTCATCCTGGATGATCCGATTCAGGGAAGGTAACGCTGGTGGGAATGCAGATATCTCTGAGCTCTACAACCAGCCAAGTTCCTCTTCCGAGAAGGGCTCAGGCCATTTTGGGCACGGATTTAAAGAAGAAAATGAGGATTAATGCCCACAATCTAGTTCTTTCTCTTTCAACCACTCCTCATAAGTCAATGAAAGGCTTCTTATCGTATCCCGAGCAAGTCCGAGTTCGATCCATGCTTTGGAGGTAAGATGCTTAACAGTGATTAATTCTTCAGAGAGTTGTTGAGAAAGATACTCAAGTTGGGCTATTGTCATTTTAGCCATGATAGATCCTTTCTGATCTTTTATGGTTAGCGGCGGGTAAGTGTTTGCTGCATTTACTCGTCGCGCTATTTCACGCTGAAATAGCTAAAAGCAGAATACGATTTTCTTGTTTGCCAAGCAAGAGAGAAAAACCAAAAATTAAGTTCTTACTTTAAACTTCTTGTGCGGATCATAGGGTCCTGTGCTTGCCACATAAAGGTAATTTAAGGTGACGAGGTTTTTCAAACGTTCCCTAACGGCACGCACGGAAAGACCTATTTTTTCTGCCACTTCGGATGTTGAGAGCCCCTCTGAAGTCCGTATGACTTGTATAATTTCTTGATCAATCTTGTCGAGCTTTGGGGGTTCCATAACCGTTGTATATATAATGACGCGAAAGCGATCGCCGATTTCTTTGAACTCTGGTATAGGCAAACCAGCATCTCGACATCCCTCAATGATGCGCGCTATTCCCATTCCCCATTTTTCAATATAACCAAGTTCGTGTAATACCCTCACAATGACTTTGTTTCTTATTTTTGAAATCCCTTCTATGATATCGCTTACCGTAAGTCCAAACGGGAGAAGTCCGGGATTTTCTATTTCTAAACGATCATCAAAAATAGCGAGTCGAATGGGAGCTCCCCGTTGGGAATAATCACTATGGGCAAAAGCATTGATGATAGCCTCTCTCACTGCATTGATGGGAATTGACCAGTGTTCAGTTCGTCGCAGTCCTTCAATTTTATAGCCAAATAAGGAATGTTTTTTCACGAAATCAGTGGCTTTTTCAATAGAGGTGATGGGGTAGTCATGGATTTCAAAAGAATCGATAATGTTGGTCTTTGTTGTTCCTGCAAATCTGCCCGCTTGTATCCAGCAATCTGGGAAGAACTCTTCTCTTCGCGGGCTAAAAAGGATAATTCCCCCTACGGTTGGAACCTTCTTGCCGTGGCTACTTACGACGAGTTCCAACGTTTCAAGATCCTTCTTGCTAAGCGATCGTTTACTCTCAAAGAACCCGGAAGCAACCCGGAAGTCGATTGCTTCCGGGTTTAAATCCACCAGAGGCGTTTCATCAAAATATTTATTTGTGACAGATCGCCTGAGCTCTTCGATCATGGTTTGATCAGCTTCCCGATTGGTTGACCCCACACGATAATAAACGCCTTTGGGTATGCCGGAGGTTTTAAGATAATAGGGCTTGTTGGCTCCAGGATAAATCTGTATCAGCAATAAGCTCTTGTTTCTATAAGAAAAAACATCGACATTGGGGAAGATTTTAGGCGATATGCAATCGTTAATAAGATTGGTTATTTTTTCAACCTCTTTGAGGGGGTTATCTATCCCAATGATGACCTTGTCTTCATCACGCACCCCTAAAATAAGGGTTCCCCCTGCTGTATTTGCAAAAGCAACAATGGTTTTTATAATATTGTGTGAGCTTGTGGAGTTTTCTTTGAACTCCAAAATCTTTCCTTCATCTAATGATAAAAGTTGTTCAATCTTCATACCCTTCAAATTACCAGGAAGCAAAATATGCGTCAAGACTTCCGGGTGGATTTCCTGGTTGTTTTTTATGAGGAAAAGACACGGCTTAGACGAATAGAAGTTTAATTCAGAGCCCGGAAATTCTTCGCCTCCAGAATCGCTAGGGTTGTTTGGATTTTTTGAGTAAGCCAGCCCCGGTGAGGACCCTCTTCAGCCAGGGTGGATAAAAGAGAAATGAAGGCATCCAGATAAGCGATGCAATGAGCTTGGAATGGATTCTGGTTTCCGTCCATCTCAGCAATAGCAATTCGTTCTTCAAAATCATGCTTACCATAAGAAGAGAAATTTTTCTCGAAAACGTTCCCAGGACGACCCGACAAACCCGACATATTCATATTGGAGTCGAATCTGTCGGAAATGTCGGGTGCTGTTTCAGGCATATTTTCCAGATTTTGATCTAAAACTCTTTGAGGACGATCCGACAAACCCGACATATTCACATTGGAGTCGAATCTGTCGGAAATGTCGGGTGCTGTTTCAGGCATATTTTCCAGA
>CALBSK010000021.1 GCA_937967795.1 uncultured Alphaproteobacteria bacterium
CGGGCTGAGAGTCAAGCGCTCTGGCTTGGGCTTCAAGTTCTTTTCTAGTGTTCAGAAGACTCAAACCTGCTTCATAGACTTCTCGCGTTTGCGAATTCATCAGATAGACAGATACAAGGGGCGTTTGCAAAAGGAGGAGAAAGAGGCCCATCAAAGCCCCTGTAAACACTGTTGAAATAAAGAGGGTAAAGAAAGGTTTGTCCCATTTAAGAGCATATTGAACTTGAATATCCTTACAAAATTTCTGGGCTTTTATAACCGTGTTTGCTAGGCTTTGCACATCTTTCTCCGCACGCTTAAAGAGCGGCGAGGTTGCTTGAGAAATGTCCTTTTGGCAAGCCTGAACAACATTTTGGAAATGCGCTTCCAGCTGCAGCTGTATGTTTTTTGCAATAGCTTCTTGAATCCCTCCAGCGCACCTCTTTTCAAAGGCCGCCATTTTTTCTTCCAAATCCTTCAGCTGTTGCGAATGGAATTTGTCAAGGTATTGCTGTAGATCAGACTGAATCGATTTTAAAACCATCTCGCCCAAAGCTTCCTTCTCAAAGTCTGAAAAGTTTTGGTTGGTAGGATCTTTGATCAGGGAATTTTGCATAAGGTCTTTTCTTAAAGGGTGATGCAAGAAATTATAGACGATTTTTTATTTTATTTCTAATGATTAATTGGAACTCCTCTCGGGTTTTTTACTCAGATATCCCTATAGGAATATGCTTTTTAAATCGCACACCCATCCTTCTTTACCCCCAAAAAGGCGTCCTCAAGCGTCCTCTTTTGTGAGCTCGTACCACCTGGAATCAATTTTCAATAGAGCTCCTTAATAAAAAGGTCTTTCTGCATAAAAAATACAACAAGTACTCAAGAAAAAATAAAAAATGTAGAGAGTTACTTTTTTATTTCTTTTCAAAAGATGATTATTTGTGATATCTTTTTAATCATAAAATTTATCTAAACAGGGAATGATTATGTTGTCTAAAAAATTTGTCCAGAAAACAACCCTATTTTCTTTTACAACCATAGGGTTTCTCGTATTTTCCTTCAATCAAAAGTCGTTTTGTATGGAGAGAGAAGAAGAGGAGAGATCAAAAGTCTCTTCAACAACTTATTCTTCACAAGGCAATAGTAATCTCTTGTCTATCATTAACTCTTTAAAAGAGAGTGACCTAAAAAAAGCAGAAGAAATAAGAAAGTTATTAAAAAAGAATCAAGAATTAGAGACAATAATAAAAAAACAAGAACAACTGGTATTAAATAATTCTTCTTTGCGACAACCTCCATCAGAAAAGGAAAAAAAACTAGTAATTCGAAAAGAAAAAACAGAAACATCAATAAAAAGTGAAGAAGAAGGGTTAATAAATGTTTATTTAAAGAATGTTCAGCTAGAAAAAGAGATAGAAGAATTAATAGAAGAAAGGAATAACTTATATTCATTAACAGCAGATCCAGATGGAACTCATAAAATTATTCAAGAGATGATGCAGCTTATTGGAATCAAGACCGATGATTTAATTAATTGTGAAGGGATCATTTTTGCAGAAAAATGTTTGGGCCGTTTAAAGGCAGTAGTGGATTCTGCAGGAGGAGAAGGAAAGCAAGACGATTTTCCTGCTGCTTTCAACATAACATCAAGTTCAAGTTATCCATCAAATTCTGTTGGTGAGATTGAAGTTGTTAAGCCTGTTTCGATAACAACACCATCTACTACTTTCTCTTTTGATACTTGGCGGCAAGGACTTTTAAGCATAAAAGCACCATGGGCAAAAGTCATTTGGCAAAGATGGACTCATAACAATCTACAATCACTGGATTTGTATCACAATCAGATCGACTCTGAGGGGGGGAAACGTTTAGGAGAGGCCCTTAGTAATACCTCTCTTTTATATCTTAATTTGGCTAACAACTGGCTTGGGGATGAGGGTGCAACAGCTATAGGAAAGGCTCTCGAGGTTAATACCACCCTCTTAAAACTGAACTTTAATCTCAATAAAATTGGGAATAAGGGTGCAAAAGCTTTAGGAGAAAGCCTTAAATTCAATACCACTCTTCAATTCATGTCCTTGCGTTATAATAAGTTTAACGCTGAAGGAAAGGCTGTGATCATCAAGAATGCACATTGTAAGGTAGATTTTAAATCTTAAATCTTTTTCGAGCTTTGCAACATAAGTCTCCAAAGATAAAATTCACTGCGTATTTCCCCCGATTATGTTATGAAAGAGGTAAAATGAATAAAATACTGATGAAGATTTTTTTGATGACGTTAACACTCCTTCCAACATCCCCATTAGTTGCACATAAACTCGTCTCTCTTAACATCTGGGGAGGGCACATAAAGTTACCTCTCATTGATTTTGTTAAGTCTAATCAAGACGTTGAGATCTTTTGTCTTCAAGAAGTCTATCACAATGCTCAGCATAAAATCTCTGCCGATGATAAGGAAGTTACCCTTAATATATTTTCCGAGCTCCAAAAACATCTTCCTGACCATAACGGTTATTTCATGCCGGTGGTCGCTGGCTTTTACGGAATTGGGATGTTTATTCGAAAGGATATCAAAGTCATCTCTCACGGAGAAGTGATAATCCACAAAAACCCAATCTATGAAGGAAGAGGACCTACTCATGGAAGAAGTCTTCAATGGGTGGAGTGTGAAGTTGGTGGCAATAAATTTTATGTCATTAATGTTCATGGTCTATGGAATGGCAAGGGAAAATCTGATTCACCTGCTCGGATTATGCAATCAAAAAGAATAAAGGGGTTTATGAATTCTCTTAAGCATCCTATTATTTTGTGTGGAGATTTCAACCTTAACCCTGACACCCAAAGTATGAGAATCCTAGATTCTGGAATGAATAACATGATCGCGCTTCACCATATTTCATCGACGCGAACAAGTTACTATCCAAAGGCAGGAAAATTTGCAGACTATATTATTACATCGCCTGAAATAAAGGTGAGTGCTTTTAAGGTGATGCCTGATGAGGTTTCTGATCATGCTCCTCTGTATTTGGATTTTGAACTCAAAACAGAGACACAACATCAACCTGTCAACAAGATTCAGAGCGGAGACGCCGTATCTCAGGTTCTTCATACAAAGGCCACCCTCGGTTGATTACAAATTTAAACCATGCTCCTGAAACCAACGACGTAATAATTGCCACCAATATCAAAACAACAAAAAAAGCTTCATTGATAATAGAAAATTCATAGGCAATACTAGCAATGACAATACCGGGCCCTCCTCGCGTGTTCATTGCCAATCCAAAATTCAGACTTGTTAACCAATTCATTTTCATTACCATTAAAGCTAAAAAAACGGATCCAATTTCCAAAAGGGATGAGATAAAAAGAAACGTCACAAATAAGTTCATATCAAAAGAAAGGGGAAGGTTAATTTTAAGACCTACTATTGCAAAATAGATAGGAATAAAAAAGGCTAGAGAAAAATCGGAAATGGATTCTCGCGCTGTTTGAAAAATTTTCTCTGAAAGAGTACTGATAATAATTCCTGCCATCAATGCTCCAAAAACAATATTAACACCTAACAAATTTGCAAGAACGGCCATGAACAAGCAAATACCCAAGATATAGCCTATGGGAGAGGATTCTAGTAAAAAATTTCCTCTTAATTTGCTCATAAAATTAACTAAATAAGGACCAAGGACGAGCGACCCTCCAAGAAAAAGAAAGGAGATTAGGGCAATAATATAGATATTTGTGCTCCCTTCAGCAGCAGTCTTAATAGCAACTCCCAAGGCAACCCATAAGATAAGATCCTGTATGGTGGAGGTGGCAAGCACGACCTTTGCAAAAGAGCTATGAATAACACCTAAATCGATAAACATCTTTGAAATAACAGGTATGGATGTTACTGCAATAGAAATGCATACAATAATTGCCATTGAGAGATCCGAACTCGCCTTCCCTTGATAAGGTGTAAAATCATAAAAGTGATAATATAGAATCCCTCCAAGGACGGGGAATAAGGTCGCGCTAATGACAAGATTGAGGACCAATTTTTGATCCTTAAAACCAGGAGAATTATTAACTTTAAACCCTGCGATAAGCATCAAAAGAACAAGACCAATCCAATAAAGAAGAGAGAGTATTTTTCCTTGTTCAGGGAATGCATTAAAAAGAGAATTATAAACTTCAGGAAAAATGACTCCCATTCCCGAGGGCCCCAAAAAAAGACCACCACAAATTTCACCAATAACACGTGGTAGGTGCATCTTACTGAAAATGTGCCCAAAGAGGTGAGCAAAAAAGAGAAGCATTAGAATTGCTAAAAATATGTGACCCAAGCTTGTTTCATTTAAAAAGATATTTGCTACTTCCATAAACCCCTATTCCTCTGTTGTTCTTTTACTTTCGTGAAATTAACCTCAAGTTTCATCAAAGGCGCTGGGAACCTGAAATACCTTCATTTCTTCATCAACTTGTATGGCAGTTAGTTTACCTCCCCAAACGCACCCTGTATCACAACAGATGACCGAACCTTCTTGAAGCAATCCTAGAGCTGCCCAATGGCCAAAAATAAGTCGTTGATAATCATTTTGTTTCTGATTCCTTAGCCTGAACCACGGAACTAATGAATGAGATTGTTGTTCAGGCGCCCCTTGGCAAGTTTCATCGAACGTACCATCACCATAACAATATTTCATTTTCGTAAAGCCGAAGAGAGTGTAGCGAATGATATCTTCGGGTTTCATCCCCTCTTTCCAGGTGAGAATAGGAGGAAGCAAAGCGTCTTGTAGAATTTTTAATAATCCCTTGTTTGTTTTGTATGTTTCAAAGTGATTGGCATATTCGATAGCCTTCTCTAACGTCCATTGAGGGGGAATCCCTGCATGAGTCACAACAATATTCAGCTCGGGGGAATAATAGAGGAGTTTGGACGAAGAAAGCCAATTTGCATACATTTGTTTATTTGAACTATTTAAGATTTGTGAGAAATTATCTGATCGTTCAGGAATGATAAGGCCATGTAAGATTCCTAAAAGTCGTATATCATAATTCCCTAAAACATGAATCGCGGCTTTATCAACATCTATGACAAAGTCCAGAACTTCCAACGATTGGGGGCCTCTTCCAACTAAGTCACCTACAAAAATAGCCGTATCATTTTCAGGGTTAAAGTCTATGATGCTAAACAAGCTTTGAAGTTCATTAAAACATCCATGAACATCCCCTATAACGAAAGTTGCCATCTTAGCCCCTATCTTTTCTCAAAGCAGTTTTTATAGTTTCTAGAAATAATTTAGCTTCTCGTTTCCCTTCTTCACGGTCATTTGAAATATGAATTCCATTGCGAGAAGGAGAAAACGATTCCAGTTGATATTCCTGTCTCTTATCGTAGAGATGCTGCCTCATAGATTGGGGATGACGATCATCAGGTTCGGCACTCCCTTGAAAATATTTTTTGAGAATAACAAATGATTTTTCAGTTTTAAAGGGAAAAAGTATAATCTTACTATTTGGAATATTGTATTGATTGAGTTGCGCTGGATAGAATCCATTAAGAAGAAAAATTTTTTTCCCTTCCAATAGGCAAGGTACTCCATAAAGGCCTTCATCAATTTTTATTACTTTTCCCGAATTGGACCAAAGGTCTAGGACAAACTCAGGAGAGAAACCTCTTTGAACAAGAGCCATTCCTCCCAAGGCTACCTTACAGTCCTTATATTTCCTCATAATCTTTTTTAATTTAACATGCGAAACTTCATTTTGAAGTAGCTCATAACATGCATATTTTTGAATACGGTTATAGTTTTCAGCAAAAATATTTTTATCAAGAAGAAACTGACCAGAAATAATAAAAGTGCTTTGTATTTTTACTTCATATTGCTTTATTAATGATTCAAAGTATGTGAGGGCTAAGCGTAATTTTTCAGGAAAGATTGAAGTTAATTCAGGTTTAAGAAAAATGATCCCATCCACATTAGTAGCCTGTGTTCTTGGTAAAACTTCAACAATCCTCCCATTATAATTGTCAAATTTAATAAGAGCGGAAATAATATTTTCTATATCAATCATATTTTAAGTAATAAATGCCTTTGGCAGAAAAGAGACATCGTTTAGGGATTCAAGATGCCAACGGGATCTATGCCAAGTTAATTTCGTCATTGAACAATTATAAATTGTGTAACAGAGGGCATCATTGTCATGAATAATGCGAAGAATTGTTTTTATCACTCCTCCATGAGTATAGAGATATACCTTATGATGAGCGGTTTGAGTCATTATCCCATGTAAAACTTGCTTTAAAGTATTTTTAAATACTTGATAGTTTGCATCATTTGATGTTTTTCTTTCATACAGATGAGGCGTTTGAAACTGAGGAAGCTTCTTTGCAACATGAAAAGGGGCCTCCTTGAGACGCTTTTCCACAAAAAATTCCTTATGTAAGCCTTGGACTGTTTGCATGGCTCTTCTCTGAGGACTGGCATAAATTATGTACTCATTAGGATAAAACTGAATCAAGTGCTTTACATGTTGATTAAGGTAATGTGATTGTTGCATCCCCAAGTCCGTAATATCGCTATCTTTACTCGTTGATTCACCCACTTGCCATTGAGATTGCCCATGACGAATGAGATAGATATCCTTAATATTCTTTAATTTTTCAGGCACACAAAAAACCCTTCTGTGCTCTTTTAATACATACCCAGTTTTTTTGCTCCTCGTTGATATTTAATGTCGTAAATGACCTTTGTTTGGAAGGTCTCAATTAAAGAATTGACCATATAATTTATGAGTTCGATGACCCTGGGATCATTTGATATTTCTTGAGATATTCGAGGATAAATGGAAATTTCAACTTCTCTAAATTTTTTCTTGTTCTTACCCTGCTTATCCTTTCTGTAGTCCATTACTTCAGATCGATCGATTGAACAACGGAGCACATCCATATCATCAATCCGGACAAAAAAAGTTGACCTATTCCCAAACAAAACCATAGCGGGTAACAAATTTTTGGCCGAAATATTGAATGCTTGCTTTAAGAATATACCCGGATGATCAACATCTGTACGGCTCAGTAATTCCTTTACAATTGATATAGCTTCATCGGAATAAGGCGCTTTTTGAATGGTTGCTTTCTTCTCTCCTTCAAATACATGTCGTCTATCCAGCCTATTCCCATGCTCATCTTCCGGCATTTTGAAGGCACAAAATGCATGAGTTCTTACATTACAGGAGGTTCGCAAAAGCGCTCCAGTAGGAAGTAACGTGTAGTCTTCTGTATCGTAGTAAACAGCTGTATTTAAGGGGGGTGTTTCTCGTACCCCTTCTTTCTCAAGGAAGGTTGTTCTAGGAATAACTTGGGAGGTTAATGCACCCACCTTATCGAGCCATTCGAAGTATGCTTCATCGGAGACCTCATCCATATCCACTTTGACAGCCAATTGGTTGAAAATGTTATAACCTTCATTAATTTTAAAAATTGGATTGTTGGGATTCCCTGTATTCATTTGTAAATTTTTCATGCGTATTCTCCTAATATTTTTGTAAGTTTTCCTTTTAATTGATCAGGTTGCATCATTGGAACGTTGCTATTAATGCCACGGTCAGGATAAAACGTGTTATATGTATTCGTATATTCCCGTTCTCTTGGACCTCTGAGGACAAATGTGCAAAGATTTGTCCCGCTTTGAGGTAACAAAATTCTATGGATAGTATCAAACTTAAGGTAATAGGTTTCCCCTTGGGGTTTGATGACTTCTTCGATTTTATTAAGTTGCGCTTTCTCTTGAAAAGAGCACGTATGGATGTTTCCTGTTGTGGAAGGTCGATAAATATATTTGTTAAATGTTTTTCTTTCGATAGAAAAGGGCTTCGCTTCCGAAAAATTTTCTGCAATCAAATTACCTCGGAGAATGTGTGACCAAAAACTAAACCTATGGTTGTGTATGAGTTCTTCATCGGGAATGTCTTTTCCGTAATTGCAATTCCACGAGTGCAAGGTTAACCGGAATCCTTGTGGGTCCTTATTGTCTACCAAAACGATTTTATCAAAGTGATTCACATGTTCGTACGATCTTGCGGCAATTGCCTCAAGAGTTTTGTTATCATTGAGTATCTCTTTAATGATTTGCGTTGGAATATTCCTTTTGGCGAGAGCTTTAATATAATCAAGATGTTCGCTGATAACATTTTGATTGTGGACATTACGTGAAAGACTTGTAAGTTCCTCCTCAATAGTTTCTAAATTTTTTTTTTGTTGGTTAAACATAGCCTATCTCCGATGTTAACAATTTCAATAAGATATAAATTTATCTCCTTTTTTACAAGAAATATTTAGATAAATTAGATTTATTAAAGATTATTCTATTCAGTCTTTTGCTCAATATCTTATAGATTATTAAGAATTTTTGTGGTGTGGAGAGTCTTTGAAAGATATATGTTTAAATGTTATTATAGCTTGTTAAGATGGAGAAATATATGGAAATTGAACGTAAGTTTCTTACTCAAACCCCGCTACCTTCTCTTAAAGCAGGGAAGAAGATTACCCAAGCTTATATCTTCTTAATGGATCAAAAAGAAATGAGGGTCAGAATCTGCGATGAAGTAAGTACTCTATCCATCAAAATAAGTTTAGGCGATATGAGCCGAGAAGACTTTGAATTTTCCATACCCCTAACTGAGGCACTTAAGCTTATTGATATAGGAAGTACACACCCTCCGATAGAGAAAATGCGGTATGATATATATTACGAAGGAATGAAATGGGAAGTTGATGTCTTTGAAGAAACTAACAAAGGACTAATCCTTGCAGAGATTGAGTTAGATTCCGAAGGTCAAGTGTTCAGCAAGCCTCCTTGGGTAGGTGAGGAAGTGACTTTTGATAAAAGATATTACAACTCCTACTTATATCAGACCCCTTATCAACAATGGAGCGGTATTAAAAACGAGTTAATGTAGGGTCCTTCATAGAAAATAATTAGGATAACTGCTTATCCCCTTTACTCCAGTAAAAGCTAAAAATTCAACCAATTTAGGTGA
>CALBSK010000022.1 GCA_937967795.1 uncultured Alphaproteobacteria bacterium
ATCTACACAGGCGAAGACACTCTTTCCCTACACGACGCTCTTCCGATCTAAGAAATTTTGGATATTAAATCTCGTCTCAATAAAATTTATGCCGAAAAAACAGGACAGCCTATTGAAAAAATAGAAAAAGCGATGGATCGGGATAACTTTATGAACGCTGAAGCTGCTCAGGAATTTGGTCTTATTGATCAAGTTGTAACCCATCGACCCCTTTCATCTGAAGCAAGAAAAAGTGCATAAAAATCAAAAAAACGATTTTTTATCTCTTTTGTTAACTATTTGTTGGCAGATCCATGCGATTCTAAAAAGAGGCCAAATAAAATTTATTCTTCATTCGGGAGAAGGAATTGCATATAGGGAAAAAGAAATTAATTGGTTTTCGAAATAGAGAAGGAGGATCCCATGACAAAGATAAAAGGTGAAGACTCCAAAAGTCCTCTCTATTGTTCATTTTGTGGAAAAAGCCAACACGAGGTTCGCAAGCTTATTGCAGGCCCATCCGTATTTATTTGTGATGAATGCGTCGACCTTTGCACAGATATTATAAAAGAAGAAAACAAGGGGCCTCTTCTCCGATCATTAGAAGGAGTGCCAACTCCAAAACAGATCTTTGATGTTTTAAATGATTATGTGATCGGCCAAGATAAAGCCAAAAGAGTTTTGTCAGTTGCAGTTCATAACCATTATAAACGTCTAGAACACGGAAGTCATTCAAGCGATGTGGAACTTTCAAAGTCCAATATTCTTCTAGTTGGCCCCACGGGTTGTGGAAAAACACTTCTTGCTCAAACCCTTGCGCGCATTATTGATGTTCCCTTTACCATGGCAGATGCAACGACCTTGACAGAAGCAGGTTATGTTGGAGAGGATGTGGAGAACATCATTCTAAAGCTTTTGCAAGCTGCGGATTATAATGTAGAAAAGGCTCAGCGCGGTATTGTATACATCGATGAAGTAGATAAAATTTCACGCAAGTCTGACAACCCTTCCATTACACGTGACGTTTCCGGAGAAGGCGTCCAACAAGCCCTTCTCAAAATTATGGAAGGGACGGTTGCATCCGTTCCTCCTCAAGGGGGACGCAAACATCCCCAACAAGAATTTTTACAAGTGGATACGACAAATATATTATTCATTTGTGGGGGAGCGTTTGCAGGTATAGAAAGGCTCATTTCAGCGCGTGGTCGCGGTACAGCCATTGGGTTTGGTGCTGATGTAAGGGGGCCAGAAGATCGTCGCACAGGCGAACTTTTAGAAGACCTCGAGACAGAAGATCTTTTGAAATTTGGCCTTATCCCCGAATTTATTGGACGGTTACCGGTTGTTGCTACTCTCAATGATTTAGATGAAACGGCTCTTATTCAAATCTTGACCGAGCCTAAAAATTCTCTTATTAAGCAATACAAGCGGCTTTTCAATATGGAAGGTGTTGAGTTAACCTTTACGGACGGAGCTCTGAAGGCTATAGCTAAAAAAGCCATTCAAAGAAAAACAGGGGCTCGAGGGCTACGCTCAATTCTTGAAGCGATTCTTCTGAATACGATGTTTGACCTCCCTACAATAGAAAATGTGGAAGAAGTTGTGATGAATGAAGAAGTCATCATCAATAACGCAGATCCCCTTATAATTTATGGTCAAAAAGAACCTAAAAATGTTGAAGGGAGTGGGGCTTAAAACTGTCTTCTTGTCGTTTTGCTTTCTTCTCGGACTAACAGCTGCCTTTTCAGAAACTCGATCTTTTTTATTTGGCAATGAATAAAGAAAAAGCAAAAACAAAAACTTAGCCCATATATTTTTTAATTTTACCTGAAAGAA
>CALBSK010000023.1 GCA_937967795.1 uncultured Alphaproteobacteria bacterium
ATCCCACGGGAATCCCAGGCACAGGCGTTGGCCACGGAGGCCTTGGGCACCAGCAAGGGATTTGACCCGGATTGGGTGTATCTTCTTGTCCACCACTGCTGACCTTCACAGGCCCAATCGAAATGGGAAAAAGGCATGACCAACAAATATCTGTCATAGGATTGACAAACCGGCCAGGGCAGGCTTTTGTATTTGAAAAAGAATTAACAATAACCAGGAGGCAAAAATGTATGATCACTATTTTTTTCAGAATATTTCCTTTTCTTTTTACTGTGCTAACCTTCAGCGTTTTATCTTTGACTGAAACAAAAAGTTTTTTTGCGTTTTCTTCATCAACTTTGTCCACTCCTCTACTTTTTCTTGAGGAAGCGAGTGAGCTTAAGAACGACCCTTTTTCAGGAGGTTGGCAGATTCTTATTTCCTTTGATATGTTTTTGATCATTTGTGTTTTAGGTTGGATTTTGTATACATATTGTTTCCCCCAAAAGGCTTGGAGGGTTTGGCAAAAGCTTTTTGTATCTCTGGCTTCTCCATTAGAGAAAACATCTAAAAAAGAAGAATAAGAGGGTTCATTGAAGGAGAGGTGATCGCTTAAGCTCATAAATCCTCTCTTTTGATCCCCGGGTCTTGCGCCCGGGGACAAGTTTCTTCAATACGCAACCGAAGTCCCTCTTGCTGCACAAGGGAGGGGACATGTTGAATGCCTAGCTTTTTGGTGAGAAGTCCTCCTTGATCAAAATAGACGGGGACGCTCCATTCATCGGAAAGAGCTAAAGGAGCTCCATTAACGAGGATCAATTTGACAGAATTTTCCTTTAAGTTCTTTTTTGCAAAAGCAACTTGCTCTTCATTATCCCCATCAAAAAATAAAAGGCTTTGGGAGAGACTCACCGTTTGAAGGGGATTAATCTTGGTGCCTTTTTTGTGAATAATTTGCCCCTTATGGTCCTTGATATCTTCGGAAACGACATAAGTGGGGTCATAATAAAACACACGATTTTTAGAAGCTCTTGTCATTCCGTCGACGGGTTTGGGTCGTTCAATAGCTGTTTTCGTTTTCTTTTGAAGTTCTTGATTGTGCCGTTCCAATTCCCCTCTTTCTTCCATTCCCTTCAGCTTTTGCTGAATCAAAATGAGGGGATCTTCTTCCTCAATGGGGTAAATGACGCCATGGGTTCCTAGCTCGCGGGCGCGAGCAGTGGTCAGTATCCAGTTTTCAGTGCTCAGCAAAGCAAAAAGAAAAATGAATTTTCTCATTTCGCAGCCTTTGTTCCTTGAGAGTTTGATCCCAAAGACCATCTGAATACTGGAGACTGAGAACTGAACACCGCGATAGCTTTTCCCCAGATCTTCTCCTGCGGCACAAGCCCAAATTCTTCATACCGGGAATCGAAACTGTTAGGATTATCCCCGGCAACAAAAACGTAGCCTTCAGGCACACTCTTTGCAGAAAGGGGCGTTAAGGGTTTTCCTTCTCGAGTTGTTTTAAGGAGGACAAAAGTCTGAGACTCGAGAGCCTTAGACTCAACCCTTATTCCCTCTTTATCTCTGACAATGAGATCTCCTGGAAGGCCCAGGACACGTTTCGCAAGAGACTTAACTCCTACATACTTAACGGGGTGTCCTTGAATAGAGATAATATCTCCTCGATAAGGTGTTAGATGTTTTACAAAAAGCACGTACCGAGCCCCTGTAAGACTCTCCGTGACACACTCTCCAAGACGGGTTTGGGTTCCAACGCCTACGAGCAAGAGAAGAAGAGCACAGCATCCAATGCCCATTCGGGAAAAGGAGCGTTCCATAGATGAATTTCCATGAGGTCTAGAGAAAAGTGTTTTTGGTTCTTGGTCCTTATGAGTCATTGCTGTTTTCCTTTGAAATGGCATAAATGGCTTCTTTTAAGCTGAATCCTTGACTCACAAGACCTTGCACGGCCGAGAATTCTTCAGCTTTCGTTGAGTAAAGAATCTTCGAAAAGGGATCGAGATAAAGTCTTCCCACAGCAAAGCCTTTCGGGCCTTTGATCATAATTTCTGCGTATTTCCCTTGCTCTGTATGAAGAGAACGGAGGGTTCGCTCCATGGCCGGATCCATGACCAATCGGTTTGAGTTTTTAAGCATTTCGATGGATTCATCCTTTTGAGACAAAAGACACATCCAATCCGCATTATCAAAAGCCGCTTGGGCTCCTGGGGTTGCATAAAAGTCATTGATAGACTGAGTTCCTACAATAAGTCCCCCAAAGTATTTGCGGAGACGACGAGCCGCTGTTTCAATAAAAACACCCGATTGCTTTCCTCTCAACATGTCCCATGCTTCATCAAGAATCAGGCAAGAAGGCGTTTTGCGATCGCCGAGATAAACGGAGTTCGCAATCTGTAAGATCACCATTTGCACAATGACGGATTGAAGATCTTTGCGCTCTTTCAGTTCCTCCAATTCAACCACGACCAAAACATCTGAAAGGTCGATATTTGCTGGGCCATTGAAGAAGCGTCCGTAGGTGCCCTTCTTGGTATAAGGGTAAAGCCTTTCTCCAAGGCTCATGGCTACAGGATCAGGATGCTCTAAAAGGAATTGGGCCACGTCCGTAATGGTTGTGGCATTCTTCTGCGTCTCCCAGGCCTTTTGAATGGCTTGTTCCAAATAGGTGTCTTCTAAATCCGTTGTTCCTTCCTTAGGCGCTGCCATCAGAGAGAGAATGGGCTTGAGCATGGCGAGGGCATCCGATGCGGCTTCAGGATCATGAACGGAAATGGAGGAAAAGGGATTGATGCAAATCTGGGACCCTTTTAAAGGGGAATGGGTGGAGAACTCCAGAAAAGTCCCTCCTAAAAGTTTCACTGTCTTTTCAAACGACCGTCCTACATCAAGGACAAAGACCCGTCCTCCCATACCCAGCATGCTCGTCATGAGTTCTTGCATAAAGACGGATTTGCCAGAGCCTGATCTTCCCACCACGCACGTGTTATAGTTGCCTTCATTGTTATCAAAGGGACACCAAGTAAAGATTTGCCCTCGTCTCCCGACAAGGAGCATGCCAGGTGATTTTGTTCCCTGCCATTCGCCTTGAAGGGGCATGAGATTAGCGGGTTCATGACTTAAGGTGGTTTTGGTCTTCTGAAACTTTTTGCTATCGTCCGCTTCTCCTTCTCCCCATGTCATCGGTAGACAGCTGAGAAATGAGGGAAGCTGCAAGTACCGATCCAAAGCCAGTTCCCATCTTTGCGAGCGATAAAGATTAAAGAGAGTCTGCTCTTCTCGACCAATCTGATTAGGTGGGCTTACAAGGCCTACCTGAAAGCGAGTGCGAACGAGTCTTTGCCCTTCTTCAAACTTCTCCCTGACGTAGTTCCATTCATGCGCTTCCTTCTTAATAGAAGGGACGTATTTGGCAATGGGGCTCGCGGCTTGTTTTTCCACATTGCCACATTTAGCGAGCATTTGAGTTTTGAGAGTTTTTTCATTGCAGATATGGACGCCGTAAGAGAGAAAAAATCCACCCTGAAGACGTAAAAACTCATTAAAAGGATCGCCAATGAGAATCCCCATCCCTCCTAAATGCCAAAGAGGAGGAAAAATTCTTGGTGTATAAAGGCGCATCACTCGTTCTTCTTCCCCAAAAACTAATTGAGAGGGCTCCACAGCCATGCGTGTCGCGGGACTTAAGAGTTGATGGGAAAGGGAATCATGAACGTTCCAAGGAAGGTTAGGGTTCTCTAATTGATCCGAAGGATTGAGAAGCTCATCAAGCCCGCCCAATAAATCTTCCGCATGCCAAACCTTCACAGGAAGTCCCCAACCTTTGAGGGTCGTGAGAATTTGTTCACGAAGCGCAAGGAGGGGGTCGATTGTTTGGAGGGATGGGGCGGGTTCGCTGTATGAGAGAAGAAGCCGAAAAGTTCGAATGCCTTTTCCTTGGGAAAGACTTCTTAAATAAGAGGTCCGCTCAATGGCCAAATCTTCGATAGCAGCTGAACGGCCTGCCCGTAACTTTTCCCATGAGGTCAGCCAGGGATTAATGCGAGGGCTGGCAATGAGGAGACTTTGAAAGTTCGACCCTAACGGAAATGAATGTTGAAAAATCCCCGTCAACTGCCTTGGGATTTCTTCTCCACATCCCACTAAGGGAAGAGTTTCAATCACAAACCCCAGGCTTGATTTGTTGATAAACAATTGAGTTTCAGGATCAAAGCTTCGATAAGGCAAGATCTCACTCAGGCTATGGGTCCTCAAGAATTCGTTTGCTAAGCGGAGGGTTGCGGACGAAGACCCGTAGCAGTTATCAGAAATCAGTAATCGGTTATCAGATTGAGTTTGGGGCACGAGGGGGCTTCCTTTTATTGGGACCGAGTAGTTGTGAGGAAAGATCTTCAGGGGGGATCCAGTACCAAGGCTCAGAATTCGACATGCAAGAGTGATCTTTTCCACAAAAAGAGTCTTCTGATAACTGATGATTGATAACCAATAACTGATCTGAGTGCTGATTAACCATGTGGTTAACCTCCGAGATGGATTTACATTTCACTCCTTCGCCGGGAGGACATTCGAACCCTCCTTCATAGACTCCCATACACCCGGATAAACTGATGGCGATTCCCATAGAGATAGATTGAAACGCCTTTTTGTAAGATAAGTTTGTCATGGTTTTTAATCTCCTTCTTGATGGCTCGTTTTTTGGTTCTGATTTTTAATGCGTGTTTTTTCAATTTCAGTCTTAACCATTTGGCTTCCAATGAATGTGCCTTCGGTAAAGACAACGTCCACAACTTGACCGGCAGAAACTTGAATGACAGGTTGAAGTTGTTCGGCTCGATCAATGTAGTATTGAGACAACCGATCAAGGGCTATAGAGGCTCCTCCTGCCATGCCTGAGGTAAATGTTTCTCCGATACTGGGAGGTGAAACGTGAGCACTTCCTGGTGAGAAGGGATTGACGAGTTGTTGACGATTTTGGGGATTCGCTACATTACTCAAACCTGAAAAGATTCCACCCACAAGGCTTCGGCCTAGAAACTGGCCTTCTTTGGACGCAACAATGCCGCGGATACCGGCTTTACCGTCAGGTCCCGCAATATATCCTGCCACTTGAGTTTCAATAATCTCCCCTGTTTGTCTTTCCGTGCAGGTAAGCTTTTCCAATCGAGCATAAATGCGTTCGGATGAGAGATCTCCATAGGCGCTTGCGAGGCAATGACAGTCCTTGAGATCACTTTGAAAGCGTCGTGGAAGCGTTCCATGATCAATGATCCGCAGTAGCATCGGTCTTGGATCTGATGAGGCACTCATAGCCGATGAAGCATCAAGACCTGAGAGCAATATCGTTCTTGCAAAAGCTCCGGCCGGAATCGTTGTGTCCACGGTTTTGGGAAGGTTGTTGTGGGGACTTTCAGAAAGGCTCAAAGAAAACTTCTGAATGAGTTTTTCTTCTTGATTTTGATTCCGTTCTGGATTTTGAGAGAAAGAGGCGTCTCCCGTAAATTGAGAAAGTGCCCCTTGTTTTTTTTCCTCCAACTCCGTTTCCAATTGAAAAATTTTTGTTTCTAATTCTTGGAATCGGCTTTGATCTTCCTTTCTCTCTCCTTTCAACATTTCTTGGAAAAGGGTTCTAAGAGCCGAGATTTCATCAGATACTTTTTTGATTTCCTCCTCAACCGTATGACGCCACGCCTCCCCCAAATTTACTTTCTTTGAGGCTGTTTCAATGGCAGTTGGTTGCAGTTTATGAGCCTCTTCAGTTTTAAGAGAAGACTTCGGTGTTAGAAAAAAGAGCAGTGTTCCATAAAAAAGACTGACCATAGCCATAAGAATAAGGAGGGCCCACAGGTGCTGAAGACGCCTGATTTCTGAAGGAGAGGCAGGATTAAAAAAGGCCTTTATACGCCCTTTTAAAAGAAGCCCGTGATTTTTAAGATTTTGCAATAACATGGACTTTTGTTCCTTCTCCTGAGTTAAGTGTTTTCTTCTCAATCCAAATGGCGGTGATATCGTTTTTCTCTGCATGAGAACTGTGGAGGAATGTTGGTTCAGATAAAATCAAAGGAATGGAGGAGGTGTTTTTGACCTCATAGGTGAGAGCTCGTAGCCTTTCTCCTTTGAGTTCTCTTATTAAAGAGTAGGGGCCTTTTAAGGTGTTTAAATTTAAAGGAACAGCTTTGTACCTCAAGGGAATTCGGCCCTCTTGGCAAGCTCGGAATAAGTCTTCAATTTCTTCTCGTGTAATGGGCGGCTGGTCGCGTTTTTTTAAGACCTCATCTTTGAGGATGTCGTTCTCTTTTAAGATGAGAGCTTCTGGAGGCTGGTCTTTAGGAATAAGACGTAAGTCTTGAGTCATGCCCTTTTCGGTAGTCAGCGTAAGATTAATGGGTTTAAAGGCACTGGTGGGACGAATAAAAACTTGCCCTTGGCTTTCATCGGCTTCCAACACATATTCGCCCGTGACCCCAAAAACATTCAGAATCCGATCCTCTTTGACCGTTATCCGCGTCAAATCTGTATGGGAGATACCCACTTCAATGACCTTGGACTCATTTATAGGGTGGACAATTGCTGCATGAGTGAAGTTTCCCATAAAGAGAAAAGGAAGACTTTTAAAGAAAAGACGGGGCCCCGTTTTCGCGAGGGCAGGATTAAGATTCATGAGAAATTCCTCCTGTTACACGTTCTAAAAGAAGACCGCCTCCACGTTCCGTAAATTTGAGGAGAACGGTTTCTTGAGAACTGTTGATTTGTTTGCCAGAGACATAGTTCGTGAGTGTCCCTTTCACTTCCACCTCATAGGTTTGGGGATTGGCTATGACTTGAGCGGCATAAAAATGGGTTGAGAGTTGAAGAGACGTATAGTGCTGCCCATCTTTTAAAAGCTGGCTTTTAAGAGAACCATAGGATTCAGGCGTGGCATACTGTAAAAGCGTCTCGTGGTTATATGAAAAAGTGGAAGGCGTAAGATCCAAGAGAAGCTTGGAGAGATAGACTCCCATTTCTTCCAGATATTCTTTTGAAAATTCTTTTCCTTGAACCCAAAAGGGTCTTTTAATCTGAGGGGGAACAAAAAGGGTTCTCTCGCTTTTAGAAAAGACAGTAATTCCAAGAATGATGTTGCTCAGCAAGAGCCCCATGGAAATTCCCATGCACCCATTCCGTTGGGAAATGAGTTTGGTGATATTGTGCTGAAGAAAGTCGACTTTCATCCGATATACTCCCGAATATGAGAGGGCACATAAAGCTTCATGGCGCGTCGGGAAGAGGGGAGATACCAATAAAGGGCATGAATCAATGTTGCCCCTTCATTTCGTTTTTTAAGGGCCCGATAGAAGGAAAGAAAACCGACGCCGATGATGACGCAGGTGATAATGTACCCTATAAAGAACCCTATAAGGATAGGCCCCATCAAAGCTAAAGCCTCATCTTTATTGATGCCTAAAAACCGCAAAGGTTGATCGAGGCGGTTGAGAAGCATATTTTCATTTCGATCCATGAAATTTCTCCTCACACACAAAGCGTAAAGACAGCGTCAATCCAGGTCTTAGCAAAACCGTATAAAACGCCTGCACTAATTCCAACACCAAGAGGAATGAGACTCGATTTCATCAAAGCGACAACGACAGAAGCCGCAATACCGACGCCCATAATGGCGTTCATAATATGGCCACCCAGAAGATCGTTGAGATTTTTGACACTGGCTCCCATCTCCGCACTTGTATTCACGGCACAAGCGTCTGGGACGTACAGCACAAAAGTCGCTATAACCGCCCAAAATGAGAGGGTTAAAAAGATTTGTGAAAATTTGAGTGTGGTTTTCATAAATAGGTCTCCTATTTTACTGGGTGTTTGCCGGATCTTCTGTCCAGCAGGATTGAGAGGAAAGAGGGATATCTTCTTCTAAGAAATGTTCTTGAGGGAAAGGATGCTTAGGGTGAAGCTGTTTAACGCATCCCTCTTGATCGAGTACAATAATGTAAGGGTTATAGCGGGTCTGACCGTAATCATCTTCCCACTGATGGTAAGAGAGTTTTCCTTCTACATAAACGGGATCCCCTTCTTTAAGGATATCCTGCATCCATTTTAGAGTTGTTTTTCGAAAGACAATGACTTGATGCCAGTCTGTATATTTTTCCCATTCCTCTGAAGGTTCTTTCCAAAGTGTATGTGTCGCTAAGATAAAAGCTGCAATTTCTCCTCCGTCCTGAATGATGTATCTCTTCGGATCACACCCCAGAGTTCCTTTTAAAATCACTTTATTCATGAGAGATTTCTCCTTTCTGTAAAGATGCGTCGATTGGAAGAGAAGCATGAGAAAAATCATCGCTTTTTCTATTTTCCCCCAACTCAGTGGAATGAGAGGATGGTAGTGTCCAGACATGCTCTGGACAGGAGGGAGATATACTTCGGTAGAGCTCTCCCTCCACGCTTCTGTTTTCAAGGGGAGGAAAAGGTTCCTTTTTTTGAGAAGCGGTAAGTTCTTCACAAAATCGAGTTCGAAGAGTTCGAATATGAGGAAAAGTCGCTTGAATAATGGGAAGAATCTTCATGCGGAGATTTTCAATACGGTCCAGCGTTCTTTTGCTTAAGCTTCCAATCCAAACCAGCTTCCCGTCTTCAACCTCCAAAAATCGGGCTTGGGAAATTTCTTTCAATTCTCCCAAGGACACCGACTTTCGCGACTCAAGGGAAAAATCCAATTGAGAACACCATTCCATCCAAATCGGATCTTCGATGGAGGCCAAAATCGCGCTTATTTCCTCTTTTCTGTTTGTTTCTGAGGTCTCTTCTTTTTTTTGATCAAAACTTTCAGGATCATCGAAGTTTCCTTCCAAAACCTTGAGAAGATTTTCCTCAACCAAGATCCAATCGAGACTCACGCGCCATTTCCGTGGACCACCCCCCATCAAGAAAGGCGAGGTTTTCACACGCTCACAAAACTGGTCCCAAAGCTGAAAATCGTTTTGAAAATGAACAGCAAGGATAGACTTTAACTGGCGTTTTCGCTCCGAGGTAAGGCAAACGTCTTGACCGATGTGCGTTTTCCAAATTTCATGAATTTCATCGAAAAATCCACGCGCGCACGTTCTCTGCGTGTGTTTTCTGTTTGTATTCTTTGTTATAATCTTTGTTGTATTCTCTGTATTAGAACGTAAATTTTCTACATTCGAATGAAAGATTCTTACATTCGAGTGTAAATTTCTTACATTCGAATCAAAATCTTCTTCTTTCGGTTGTAAATTTCTTACATTCGTGGATTTCTTGCTCGAGGGGAGAGGACTTAATAAAGTGTCTGTTGAATTTTCATCCGAATGTAAATTCTTTACATTCGTGGTTTCCTCATTTGAAGGAGCTGGAGTTGGAAGTTTAGCCTCTCCTTCTTGAAAAGAAGAAAAAGTCCTTACAAGCGTAGCCGGGAGACTACAACCACGGGCTACAAGCCCTTCTTGAACTTTTTTAAGATTTACTCGGTATTGAGTTGTCTTATTCCATTTATTATAGGGGTGGGCCCTCTCATAAATCCAGCCTTGTTCGACAAGCTGTTTAAGATACTTGCGTATGGTAGGATGAGAAAGTCCAAGCATGGTTTCTTCATTGAGCTCGTTGGCTGTTTTATAGATCCACCCATGGCAAGGGACTCTATCGAGGTCGCTGCAAAAAGACCTTTCTTCTACAAGGAGAAGATCAAAATCCTTTACACGCTGTGTCCAATAGAGGAGCTGATTCAGAATCACAGCCCTGAAATGGTTTCCTGTTAAGGCTACTAACTCTTTCCGAATCACTGACACCTGTGACTCTTGAGACGGAGGAGATTCTCCTAAAGGAGAAAATTCTCTTTTTCTTATGGGATGATGAGATTCAAGAGCACAGATCATCAGCTTCCCCTCCTTTTTGAAAGAGAAGAATCTCCAGAAGAATCGTTCGCGCCTGTAGAAGAATGAGAAACTAAAGAAGGTTTCCTTGTTCGACGTGGTTTAAATTTATTTCCCTTAAGGGATAAAATCCCATGTAAAAATTTATCAGAAGGATCGGAAACTGTGACTCTCAGAAGGTAAGGCCAATTCTTGTAAACAAGCCCATGCAAATGAACGGAGGTTTTGAGAGTAAAGGTCAGATATTCGATATTCTTTTTCTCTCCAAATTTGATAAATTCTCTATAAAGAGCTTGATAAAAATTCTCATAGAGTTCTTTAAGCTCATGAATGGACATATTAGGCTCTTCGCCAATACAAAGGCAAACTCTAGCCCGCCAATACTCTTTTGCTTTCGGCTGAAACGCAGAAAACATTTTTTTAAGGAGAGTTTCGTCTGTATCGTTAGGTTCGAAATCAAGGGTAGAAGAAACCTTCTCAGATTTGAGAAGGGCTCCTCCGTAAATGCCTCGTTTCTCATCCTGAGTGACCATAAAAGTCGCCTTTTTCTCTTCTTGAGGAAAAAGGGAAAAATCGTGGTATATCTTTAAAAGATCTGATAAAGCGCCAATGGTGGCTCTCTCATAATGATGCTTGCGAGGTTGAATAATCTTAAACATAAAAAGATCCTTTGCTTGTTGAATGGTCTCTGCGAACCCAGCAAAGGACTTCTATAAGAAAGGATACCGTTTAGATGATTCTAGACTTGCACTTGAATGTGATCCAAGTGTAAACTTTCTTATGTATAGGCCTTATTGGGTCCTGTATGGGAGCACTTGTGGTGATCTGCAAAAATTCTCACAGGTGCTCTGTTTTTCTCTTGTTTTCATTTATTTAGTACTATGGGCTCATTCTATTTTGTTCCTCTTCCTTATTTCCAAGCCGAATGCATGAAAATACCTCATCATTTTGGTTATCTTTTAGATATTGCATTGCTAAATCTTCAAATTTCTCAATATCTTTCATACGATACAAAACCAACGTTCCCAATTTAAGAAAAGGAGGGCCTTTTCCAAACCATCTCCATTGACCCAAGGTGCTTTCTTTGATATCCCAACGGACAGCTAAATCCTCTGATGTTAAATGGAATATTTTCATATTTTCCCTTTGAGATGCCTTATTTTAAAGCCCTCTAACCGTCCATTTATGAAACTCTTGTTCATTGTATGGGTCAAGAAGAAGCTTTAAAAAATATTTATTTTTTAATTTGTTACTTCAATGCCAGTAGACGTTTATAGATCCCAGTAGACGTTTATAGATCTGTATAGACGCTCAAATAAAGGCCAAACTGTTGCGTGAAAGTCACATCTAGGGCGACTTTTTTGAAGGATTTGAGGTCATGGTTGTATGATGCCTCAGGATTTCTTCCTCAAAAGCTTCTATATCTTTCAGATCATAGAGTGTTTTTCCCTCTGCTTTGCGAGAGGGAGGGAGACCTTTTTTAAGCCACCGCCATTGCCTCAAGGTAGAGATGGGTATACGCCAGCGTTCAGCTAATTCTCTCGCCGATAAATAAGGTTCTAAGTTGTTCATGATTTTACTCCCATTTGTTAAAGCCTCTGTAATTTCAATAAGCTACCGACAAAGATCTTTTTAAGACCTCATATAGGTTTGCAGGTCGTCTCGAAAACTACGAGAGCAGGGGAAATCATTTCCAGGTCAAAAACCACAGCCAAAAATTACCTAATTTGAGGAAACAGGGGAAAATTACCTGGAACGATTCAATTTTTATTAAGCAATAACGAAGAATGGGGAATATGCGCGACTGCGAATGGAAGAGGATTAATTTCTATCTTGTGAGAAAGGGCAAAATTCGTATGATTAGGAATATAAAGAAATCCTATTATTTAGGTAATCACTTGAGGGTTAGGAGTTTTATGATAGAGACCACTCTTAAGATATCAAATTGGCAAGATGAATTAAAGAATGCTGTCCCTGACAAAGCTGTGGGCATCAGTCTTGCTTCTTTAGCTGGGAACGAGCTCTTTACCTCCTATGTTACTGAGATTTTGCCTCATTCGTTCGTAGCCGCTCATTATCATCCAGAGGGGGTAGAAATTTACCAAATATTATCTGGGCGCGGTATGATGAAGACAGGATCTGTATTCTCCAATAATATAATAAAGTGGGAGCAGCCTACTATTGTTCAAAGTGGTGATTTTTTTACGATTCTTCCGGAGATGGTTCACAGGTTAGAAAATAACTCTTCAGAAAAACTAATCTTAATTGTAACCTGTTCTCCTTCCAATCTAACCTATAATCGCGTTGTAGTAGAAAAGTAAGATATGAAAGATGATCGAATTGAGAGTTGGGTCAGCACCTTAAATAACATGGGGTACATGTCTCTTACCATAGATTCCTTTACAGAAAAATTTATAGATTATTGTGAGAAAAATCCTGGTATCCATGTTTTCGAAGGGGGTGCCGCTTATGGGGTTGCAACGCATCTTGCTCTAAAAAAAGGAGTTTCCGTAACCGCCAATGATAGTGAGCCAAAGCATCTTGAGCTATTATACGAACACACCCCTCGAAATTTTCTTCCTGCTCTTACGTTAGCGCCAGGAGCACTTCCTTATGACCTTGACTTTCCGAGTGGGACTTATGAAGCGATTTACTCCTCTAGAATGCTTCACTTTTTGACAGGTGAGGAAGTCGAAGTTTGTATGAGAAAATTTTTTAATTGGCTTAAAACAGGGGGAAAGATATTTATAGTAGCTGAGAGCCCCTACCTCGGGTGCTACTCCTCATTTGTTCCCGCATATGAAGAAAGAAAAAAGAAAGGAGATCCTTGGCCAGGGTTAATTGAAGATACCTCACCTTTCAAATCTATTCGTTATAATAATATTCCTCATTTTTTGAATTTTTTTGATGTAGAAATCTTGAAACGAGTCTCTGAAAAAGCAGGGTTTAGGGTTGAAATCTGTGAATTCATTAACCGCGCAGATTTTCCTCCTGAAGTAAGATATGATGGCAGGGAAAGTGTGGGGTTAATTGCTACGAAGCCTTTAATTTCCGCTTGAAAAGCCAGGGAAAATCTGCATTTTGTATCATAAACTTTCTCTCTCGAGAGAAAGCGTCATTAGTTACGGGCCGAGACAGCTTTAATGCGATTAGTCCAAAAACTCCACTTGCGATATAGTAAAGGGCTGGCGCTTCATCTACTTCCAGTATCTTCAGTAAAAGAGTGGAGATAAAAGGTGCCGTGCCACCAAGCATCCCCACTCCAATTGCAAAAGCCGTAGATATTCCCCGACATCTAAAGGAAAGGGGAAATAATTCTAGCATATAGGCATGCATGGGGGCTAAGAACAGTGCAGCGAGCAAGGCTAACCCAATTTCCCCTGGATAAAAGAAACCAGAAGATAATAAATAAAAAAATGGGTAGGAGAGAAAAATCGTTGAAAGAGCACCCCACAGCATTATGCGCCGATAGCCATATTGATCAGAAAGAAATCCAAATAAAGGGAGAAAAAAGATATAAACCCCTAATCCTGTATTCGTAATCAAAGAGGCTTGTGAAATAGAAAGATGGAGAACCGCAGTTAAGTAAGACGTAATATATCCGACAAGAGATAAGGAAAGCGTTCCTGCCAACCACCCAATGCAAACTGTAACCGCAATATTCTTCCAATGGAGGGAGAATCCTTTATAAGTACTGTCCTCCTTCAATGGCTTACGAGCCTCTGGCTCTAGTACGAGATTCTTTCGTAGATAAAAACCCACAACCCCAATCAACGCACCTAAAAGAAAGGAAAACCTCCAAGACCAATGGGAATATTGAGGAAAGGCTATGACAATTGAAGCAATAATAGAGGCAAGAAAAAAACCTAGAATCGAAGACGCTATCATGATACCGCTAAAAAGGCCTCTCTGGTAAGAATCGACGGTCTCTAACAGATAAATTGCTGCATTATTATACTCGCCTCCTGTGCAAACTCCTTGGAGCAGCCGACACATAATAAGGATTATGGGCGCTACAATCCCTATTTGGTGATAAGTTGGTAATAGACTTATTAAGATCGTTGGCGCTGCCATTAATAAGATGGTTCGGCTAAGACATACTTTGCGACCGAATACATCTCCTATATAGCCAAATACTATAGCTCCTATAGGCCTCATACAAAATCCAATTGCAAAAATACTAGCGCTTGCGAGTAAAGAAGAAATACCATTATCACATTGGAAATAAAGAGGCGTAATGATCACAGATAAAAATCCGAAGAGCCCTAAATCATAAAATTCGAGGAGGTTTCCTATAAGGACCAGAATTATGTTTTTATTTAATGTCCTGAGCATTCCATTTTTTTAATGGAATATGATAATAAAGAAAAGAGTTTTGATGCCGATAGAAGGCGTGTTATTTTAACACCTGGTAAAAACCTTGACGAGCGCCCATTGAGGTATAAAAATAGGCTTAATGCTAAGCCATTAATGGGGCAAAATAAATGTCAGGGAAAATTTTAACCTCTCTTCCATTAGATATTGAAGAAAATCTTTTAGCTTTGACAAATGAGCTGCGAAGAGTAGGAGTAACGCATGTCGGACATGGCCTTATCTTAAAAGGATTAACACCCACCGCCTTTTTTTCCTGTAAGAATTGGGCAAAGCGGTATGATGATGATGATCTCGTTAGTAGAGACCCCATAAGGGCGTGTGCTTTAAATACAAATTTCAAGATTGTGCCCTGGGAGTATATACCCTTTAAAAAAGAGCAAAAAAGCGTACTGGAAGAAAGGAAACGCGAATTCTGTGCAAAAAATGGCCTTTTAATCTCTATGAAACACAAGAAATTTCATGAAACCTTTGTATTCGGAACAGATTTTAAAAAGAGCAATATAACGGAATTCTTTGGTAAAAACTCAAAAATGCTTGTTAGGCATCTCGTCATGTTCAGAAAAGAACACATGCGATACTATTCTAATAATTGCGGCGACGATGCCAAACAATAGGAGCAACTTTATGGATTGACTGTTCAAATAAAATAGGAGGGGATTCCTTTGTGAAGGGGTTTACACACGTTAATGTATAACGTCCAATTATATTTCCTTTAAGAAATCTACGCACAAGCTGCGCACCTTCCTCTGTTATGACGATGCAGTCTTTACCTAAAGCATACTTTAAATTTTCAGAGAAAATCCCGCCAACGTAATCTCCTACACAGTAGAGTGGTTCCATCCCGTTGTCTAAGACACAGCTTACAATACTATCAGGAGAGAGCTTTTGAAAAAAAGCTGCTTCCTTCATAACCTTTAATTCAGGAGATAAAGAAGAGAGAATAGCCTCACTTTCTTTTCTGTCGGCCACGTGTACTTCTTCTTTTAGAGGTGAAGCGCCTTCCCCTTTAAGAAGCCATGTAGCAGTGCAGGAATATCCTTCTTGCCTGACACCGCTTGCAATTCTTTCAGCTGTCTTCTCATTTAAAAGCCGGTCTCCTTTTTCGATAGCATATAAATGAGAAAAGGAAATTTTATATTTTTTCCCAAAAGCAGGTAGTTTCATACCACATAAAGTAATCACTATTCTTACTCTTTTACCACTCTCTTTGTTTATGTCATTTTCAGTCATTTATAATCTTATTACATCTTTATTTAAGATAAGGGGTCATTTAAAAATATCGAGGCTTTGTTGTAAGGTTGTATTTTTTTCTGCCTAATAATAAAGAGATAAGCAAATTATGTCCACTATGAGTTAAGATAATAACCAATGATTATCGGTTAATAAAAATATATTGCTTTTTCTAAAATAGAAATATATTCTCTTTGCAAGCCTCTCTTTAACTGGCCTATGGAAGGCATTTTAAAAGGTTCTCATTTAAGTATGAGAAAAAGCAGAGTGTTTTCTTCTCCCCAGAAACACTCTGCTGCTGAACTTTTTAAAAAATGTGTGAAGGCTGTCGAGTGAGAGTGGTTGATTTGCTCGGGGCAAGCCAATGCTTTATATTTCTTTGCTTCTCCTTCAGTGCGGCACAGATTTAAAGGTTGTTGCTTATTATCCTAGAAACAAATTTTGAAAGGATCTTAAGGAGGGGTTTCAATGAAAAGAGGAAGAACTTATTTAACTCCTCAAGTTTGGTCTTCTGATGAAGTCCCTCTCTCCTTTTCGGGAGAAACCTTCATGACTAAGAAGCTTTCAAATGGTCAAGTTACACCTTTTTCTGATCCTTTGGTTAACTCTCATCAACGTTTTTCTATGGAAAACTTTCCCTCTCAAGCACGAAATTTTCTTAGCTATATTAAAGATCCTTTATGGGAAAGAGTTTGTTGTGAAGTTAGCCATATAATGGGGGATTTTGCAATTTTAGAAATCTGGCAATGTCGTGTGGGGGCGTTATCATCTTCCAATAAAACCTTAGATCTTTATTGCCAGACAGAAGAATCTGGTCGCTTCGTAAAACAATATAAATTTATTATATTAGGAGTACTTCAGAAATATTTTTATACCCTTACAGAATTGCACATAAAAATTACCTCGAAAAAAGACTAATGAAGGAAATATGACTTGTTTTTATGAAACTCCATAGGCTTACCACCCAGAATACCTTTTATTTCAAGTACTTGGCCTTCAAGATTGAAAAAATAAGCTCTTCTTTCCAGAAGGGAGGCATAATAATAAATGAAGGGTCCTTCAACTACAGCTTATCTCTCTCTGAGAGACATTAACGGAATAAGATTTACTCCCCGAGAGGTGGATATAATAGCCTTCATCCTTGGCGGACGGACCACGAAAAAAATTGCCTCTTTTTTATCGACTGCGCCTAAAACCGTGGACAATCATATACAAAACATCATGACAAAAATAGAGTGTCATTCAAGAGAAGGTATTATTGAATTTATAGAAAAATCAGAAAAATTTTTACTTATACGCAAACATTATTTAAACTTATTAATTACCTATTCCTTTGAAAAGACTTTAACAAAATTGGCAACAACACTTGCAGAAGAAACCCTACTCTGCTTAGTTGTAGCATGCAGAAAGGATGAAATCCAACAATGGGTTATTGAGTTATTTGTAAAGTATTTGCAACTTGTAGGAATCAAAGTTTCTATCAAATCTATAAACCAATATGCAGCAGCTTTAAGAAACAAAAGCCTTCGATCCACTCATACATTTTTTATGGTCTCTCATGAAAAATTAATGTATTTCCTAACAGAAGAAGAACAGCAAAAAGATGAGGAAGTATCGATAATACTTAGGGTATGCAGCCGTATGAGACAACACTCATACTTAAATTCTTATGCTTTCCTCCTATTAAATAGGGAGCCATCTCAACAAGTTCCTCTCCTCATCTCTCGTGCTGGCTACGTAGATTTACGTGAGCAAGAAAATTATTATTTTTCGGTTTTAGATCTCTTGAAAAGGATATCACCTTCCTCAAATTTTGATACAATAGTTTCTGGGTTTGTAAGAGAATGGTCGCTTATCTATGATTCCCCCGATAAAACAATTAACCAGATAAGCTCAAAGGCCCTGAAGGAGATGCAACCCCATAGCTTTTACCAAATAGCCATTCGTTTCTTGCAGCGTTTTTGGCGAAAAGAAAAAACCAGGGGAAATCTGGCTTTTTGTGTTTTCTTTGGGTGTGGTTTAACGGTTTTTTTATTGGTTTTAATAGAGAGAGTTAATTATACAGCAGCTAATAAAATTATGACGCACCTTACCCGTTCTGATCTTATCATTCCCGCAGACTCTAGCCTCCTAACTCGCCCAGTGCTGCTCTCGCAAATAGAAGAGAGTTTTAAAGGAACACATCCTCTTAAAACAGTTGCCTTAGTTGGAATTGCAGGAGCTGGAAAAACAACCCTAGCCCGGCAATATGCTCGCCTGCAAAAATCACCCGTTATTTGGGAAATCAATGCTGAGACAAAAGAAGCGCTTGTTGATTCTTTTGAAAACCTTGCCCAAGCTCTTTCCACAACAGCCGAACATCAAAGAATGCTCAGAGAATTACAAGAGATTAAAGATTCGAAAAAAAGAGAGAAAAGAATTCTTCAGTTTGTAAAAGAGCGTTTAACCTTACATAAGGATTGGATCCTCATTTACGATAACGTTGAAACGTTTTTAGATTTCCAAAACCAGCTTCCTCAAGATAACGGAACTTGGGGGCAAGGCAAAGTTATCGTGACAACGCGAGATAGCAATATTCAAAATATGGGAACGATTGCCGAGGTCATACAGATCAAAGAATTAGACTCAGATGAAAAACTCACCCTTTTTATGAAGATTTTGAATCATGGTGTAAACCATTCGTGGACACCCGTCCAAAGGGAAGAAGCGAACACTTTTTTAAAAGCCATTCCTCCCTATCCTCTCGACATCTGTATTGCCGCTTATTACATCAAAAGCACCCACGTATCTTATGAAAGGTACCTAAAAAGACTCACTGAATACAGAAAAGATTTTATAGATGTACAAGAGAACATTTTAAAAAGTGCGAATAATTATCCAAAAGTTCGCTATAGTATCATTACCTTATCCTTAAATCAGCTGATGGAGCTGCATAAGGATTTTGCTTACCTTTTGCTTTTCATCAGCTTTGTTGATTCTCAAAATATTCCTCGAGATTTACTAGAAACGCGCATGGATGATGTGACCGTGGATAACTTTATTTTTAATTTAAAAAAATACTCTCTTATCACCAGTCATTCATCGACGGCTTATCCCTGGAGAGCCACTTTTTCTATTCATCGGAGCACTCAAGAAATCAGCTTAGCCCATCTCAGGGAAAGATTAAATTTAAAATCCAATGACCAACTCGTTCAACGTGTTGCTCAGAACTTAAAAAGTTACGTAAATCAGCTTATGGAGAAAGAAGACCTGTCTCAATTAAGACTCCTTACAAACCACTGTGAGATGTTCCTCAGTCATCCTCAATTGTTAACAGAAGAGTTGAAAGGCTCTCTCTTTTGTGATCTGGGAGGGATGCACCTATCTTTAGGAAATTACGCAAAAGCCAAAAAATTTCTTAAAGACGCTTTGCTAAAACTTAATGAGGCTAGCGATAATCGTAAGAGCCAAAATTACGAGAAGAAAGCTCGAGTTTTAGCATATTTAGGGAATGTTTATGGTGACTTGGGAAGTTATGAAAAAGCCAAGGACTTTCTTGAACAGAGTCTCCTTATTTACAAAGAGAACTTGCCTACAAGTCATGGAGGAGCCGCATGGGCATTAACATATTTAGGAAACGTTTGCAGAGACTTAGGAGATCCTGAAAAGGCTAAAGACCTCCTTGAGCAGAGCCTTCATCTTTACACAACATATCTCCCTGAAGACCATGCAGGAAATGCGCGCGCGTCTGCTTATTTAGGTATTGTATCTATCATTCTTGGAGATTATGAGAAAGCCAAAAACCTACTTGAACAAAGCCTTTACATTTATAAGACGCACCTTTCCAAAAATCATGTGGGGATAGCTTGGGTTTCAGCTCATTTAGGCAACGCCTATGGGGAGTTAGGAAACTATGAGAAAGCAAGAAATCTCCTTGAGCGAAGCATTGTCCTTTACAAGGAACATTTCCCCGAAGACCATATTAAGGTGGGGTGGGCCTTATCCTACTTGGGAGATGTCTATAGAGTGACAGGAGAATATGAAAAAGCGAAGAAAGCCCTTGAACAAAGCATGGTCATTTATAAAAAACACCTCCCCGAAAATCATATTGTGATTGCAGGAATTTTAGTCTACTTGAGCGATGTTCACAAAGACTTGAGTGAATATGAAAAAGCAAAAGAACTCCTACAACAAAGCCTTAGCATTTACCAAAAACATTTTCCTGCAAATCACCCCGAAACGGCTTGGGCTTTAGCCCATTTAGGTGACATCTACCGAATTAAGGGTAATTTTAAGAAAGCCGAATCTTTATTGGGAAAAAGCCTCGCAATCTATCGACAACACTTTTCCGAAGATCATAATGAAATCGTTTGGACCTTAGAACGTTTGAGGTACACCCATGATAAGATTAGTGATTACAAAAAGGATCTAGCTGCAATCAAGCCGTAAGGTATAAATGTACATAAGGACAGAGACCTTAGAAATTTTAGGGTGTAAAAACTTAAAAGGTAGAGGTTTTTAGAAAGGGAACTCAGTATGTACCACTTTTGCAATTTTGCTCCCCATGTGCTCCCCCAGCATTTTCCTCCTTGACTGTCTCCATTAAAAACTCCAATCTTTCTCTGGTGCCGGATGAGGGAATCGAACCCCCGACCTACTGATTACAAATCAGTTGCTCTACCAGCTGAGCTAATCCGGCCTTATCTAAGGCTTATAACGCATATGGTTTTGAAGGCCAAGCCAAAAAGGAGGAAATTTTTCAAGCCCAAATCTATGAAATTTCTGCTCTTTTTGCGTGGTTCCCTGGTCTGAAGTATTCTCCCTTTTTAATGTATGTATTCAACAACGCATATCTAAAGAAATTTGATTTATTCACACACGAGCCATGAACAACTTCAGAATGAAGAAAAACTATAGCCCCTTTAGGAATTTCAGGGAAAATCTTTTGGGAACCTTCCGGAACGATCGTTTCTTGATCATTGGCATTTGGATCTTGACCTTCTCGAACAATTTTCTCAAGTTTTTTCACAGGGAGCTTGCCACATTTATGAGATCCAGGATAAAAATACAGTCCCCCATTATGTTCTCCCACATCTGTTAAAGCTGTCCACGCAGAAACAAAATAATTGGGATTTGCTTCTACATAAAAATTATCTTGGTGAGCCGCAAATCCAGAAGTTGTTGGCTTGGAAAAGAAGAATTCGCTTTGAATTCCAACACCTTGTCCTCCAATGAGTAGGCTTATAATTTTAACAAGTTCATCATTTTTTATAAAATCTGCAAATAAGGGAGACTGTCTGTGCGGCATCATAAGTGGTCTAAATTCTTCATCTTTTTGTCCATGGATTTTATGGGCCTCTTTTATTATAGAATCAACCATCTCATCAGAGATAAAATTGTACTCAATATGATAACCTATTTTTTCATATATCTTTAAGGCTTCGCTTTCATCATTTTTGAATTGAGGATGTACCATTTATTTCCTTTCTGCAGGCAAGTGTTACTTCAGCATAAAGCTAGAAGAAATTAAACACTTTATTAAAGCGCCAATAGTCTTATCTTTTTTCTCGTATTCTTGTCAAGGTAAGGGATGAGGTGTACGGGTGAACGACTCTCGCTTCTAGCTGAACTCGTTCAGCTCTTTCTAACGTCTTCTTCCCTTCAGCTTTAAGCTGATCAAGGGTTTTATCTGGCCCCTGGTTCTTGTCCTGCCCCCTTATATTAGATCCAGAAACAGCTTCGTAGAGGGAGATGAGGTTTTCTCTGCGATGAAGATGTGGGATCAATGATAAGGAGAGTATGAAACGGCAGCAAAAAAAGGGTATAATACAGAAG
>CALBSK010000024.1 GCA_937967795.1 uncultured Alphaproteobacteria bacterium
ATCAAAGCCGCCCGTGAGAACCTTCGAGAAGCCGCTGAAAACGACCGCATTCAAGGTCTCTTGAGCCGGGTTCCCGTGGCCAACCAAAATGTGGCTTCCAAACCTGCGCCCACCCCCGTCCCTTACCCTTATGCCCAAAGGGTCGTCCCCAAGATAGGCCCCCCGAAAGAGTTCACACCCCCTGCCAATCAAAACGCCCGCAAGGTTCGGCTTTCTAATCAGAACAAAGCTCAACCGCAAGGAAAGACAACGCCAAAACCCGCCCTTAAGGTGATCAAAGGAACCGAGGGAAAACCCACACCTCAAAGGACTCCTTCTGCCTTCAACCAAAAGGTTGCTGAAAAACTGAAACAAGGAGCGGAGAAGAGAGATGTTTCTTCTACAAGGACAACGACAACGACGACTTCTACAACGACTCAATCAGCCCCTGCCAAAAAGCCCATTCGCGAAATGAACAATGGGGAATTTGTACAGCAAATAGCCAATCGTGCCGAGAAAAAAATGGGAGGCGAAGGAAACGTTGCGGGAACAAAAAAACATACCTATGCTAGAGATTTAGGGGAAAGGGCTCAGGATAGATTTGGAAAACGCGGGCTTAAATTCGAACAAAGTTATAAAAATGGTAGGGAGCGCAAAAAGGGAGAATCCCTCAAAGGAAGTACGCGACTCGATGTGTATGATACAAATGAAAAGGTTGTATATGATTATAAGTTCGTGAAAGATCCTGAAAAGGGAATGCGGCCGCAACAGACGCGTAAAATACAAGAGCAAGGTCCGAAAGATACTAATATTATTGTCGTTAACCCAACGGTGAAGAAAAAATGAACGAATATAAACCGCGATTTCCAAAGCCTAAAATTACACCTGCTTTTAAGAAGAGGATCTTGAAAGATTGGCAAACATGTTTTCCAAATTTGGTGCGTGATGGATCTCTATCTTTGGGAAGGCGGGTAGGACCTTTGCTTATATCTATAGGATTTGATCTTAAAAGCGGAAGAGAGAATTATTACCCAGGTTTTGGTGTCCATAACCTTTCGAACCCCTTAGATTTTCTAACGAGCACCCTAAGCACAGATTTAGAAGGATCTCCTAGTTATATTACTGTTCGTTATCATGAAGGAGGAGGATATATCGAAGCGGCTGAACGCATGAAACAACAATCTCCTCTGCCTTTAGAAGGCCCGGTGACTTTAAATATGATTATAGACGCTTATGAAAAATATGTGGATAAAAGAGGGCCGTGTGTAATTGACCTCTTGCAGGATCCCGCTCTTATAGCTGCCTGGGCCGGACAAAAAGAAAAGGCTGAAGAAGCCTTAGCATGGGGGGTTAAAGAGTTTATAAAGGGCGGACCACAATTTCAAAGAGATGCTGGAGGTCTTGATGGGTGGTTCAAAGAGATGCAAGAACGCATTTCAAATCCTAGAAAACTACGTGCCATTGCTGAAGAACAAGCTATTTTTCATAAAGTGGATCATGTTCCGATGGAAGAGCTGATTATTGATTAAAAATATACCCTCACCTTTTAATTGGCCATTTTCCGAAACTTCTTTAGCTTTGGTCTTCTTTTGAGTAAAATCGAAAAATATAAGGTAGGGTTCATGTCTCCAACCTAAAGTTTTGTTTTCTGTTCGTTCGTTCTTTGACAAGTAAATAAAACCATCGGCAGGTCGCAACACCCAACTTAGGGAAAGCCGCCCGTGAGAACCTGCGAGAAGCCGCTGAAAACGACCGCATTCAAAACTTGGTCAGGCGGATTCCAACGGCCAACCAAAATGTGGCCTCTAAACCTGTGCCCACACCCGTCCCTTACCCCTATGCCCAAAGGGTCGTCCCCAAGATAGGCCCCCCCAAAGAGTTCACGCCCCCTGCCAATCAAAACGCCCGCAAGGTTCGGCTTTCTAATCAGAACAAGGCTCAACCGCAAGGAAAGACAACGCCTGAGGTAAAGAAGACGAAACCTTCTCTCCAGGTGATCAAAGGAACCGAGGCAAAACCCACACCTCAAAAACCCCCGTCCACCTTCAACCAAAAGGTTGCTGACAAACTGAAGCAGGGTACGGAGAAGAGAGATGTTTCTTCGACCACCACGACGACCGCCTCCCCTCAATTGGCCTCTAAAAATGCTCTTGATGCGTCTGGTTTTTCCGCCACCTCAAAAATTGCTCCCCTCGACAGAAAAGGGCGTGTAATGTTTGATGGCGTTGAGTTCAGAGCGGTGCGTGATTTAGGGCACATAAATAGTGAAACTTTATGGGATATTTATCGTACTGGAAGAGCTCCGAAAGACGCACTTGGAAACCCATTAAGGGAGCATCACCATTTACAAAAATATCATAGAGAAAATGGAGCATTTATTGTAGAAATGCCTGCCAAAAACCATAAAGTTAATAACCCCTTACAACATCCCAAGGGTAATAAAAAAGGGCAAGGTTTAACTCTCGAACAGAGAGCAGATTATGATAAGCTTAGAAGCGCGTTTCATAAAGAAAGAGCACGGCAAGAACTTATTAAGAGAGGGCTACTCAATGAAAAATCTCAATGATATTTGGTATTTACTTGATAAGCAATTTTCTAAATATCCCCAGGATGTGGTAGGATCTGCGTCTCCTAAAGAAATTACTCAAGGGGAAAAAGATCTGGGGGTTAAATTTAATGATGAATATAAGAAATTCCTTTCAAAATATGGGGGTGCATGTATTGGATCTAAATTGATCTATGGACTTCGTAAGCATAAGGACATGAGCGATGATCACTCTAATGTAATAAAGTTGACAAATTTCTATAGAAACCAGAATTGGCCAAATACCGATAAATGGTATATAGTAAGCGATGATTTTGATGGTAACCCTATTGGAATCGATCCTGAAGGAAAAGTCTGGTTATCAGATCATGATTCAGGGTTTGAACTGGTTAAACTAGCCGATTCTTTTGAAGAATTTCTCTACAAACTTTATACAGACACCCTTTATCAATAAATTTTACACCACTTCTAAAAAAAGAATGGTAAGAAAACCCCAACTGTGGATAAGAAAGGCTTTGGAGATGCAGAACTTGATAGAACATCAAAAAAACCTGATCCTATTCGGGGACGAGAGCAGCTCAACATAGAAAAATCGGGAGGGGCTCAATCTCAAGGAGGAACCTCAAGCAATAAAATTAATGGGATCAGGCCCAAAAACCCTAAAAAGCAAGAATATATAAAGGCCGCTCAAAAAGAATTCGGAGAGAAATAAATGGAACGGCAATCAAAAAACTTAAGACAGCGATGGACTCCAGGTATGGTAGTAGAGATTGACTTAATGGATGGAACCTATACATACGGCCAAGTAGCATCAGCTACCTCCATTCGATTCTTTAACGTTTTACGCAAGGAATCCGAAAACAGACCCTCTATAGAAGAAATTATGGGCTCTCCCATTCTTTTTGAGATAGGGGTTTATGCGAGCGCTCTCAAAGATTGGATCCGCGTGGGGAAAGCACCGATCGACCCAGATTATAAGCGTCCCAAAAGATATGTCATTGATTCTGAAACAGGAGAAATCACGATTTGGAAGAATGAAGGAGGAACAATTCCTGGTACACGCGAAGATATCCAAGGCCTCGAGTATTTTGCCGTATGGGAGGCAGGAGCGGTTGAACAGCGATTACGGGATCACTTCGCAAAACGGCCTTGCTGGTATTTAGAACGAGAGAAACGAAAGCAGATGGGGGCGAAAGAATTCTATGCCCAATATGGCTATAATTTTCATTGGTTAGATAAGGATGATGAAAACCCTTAATAGATGTTTCCCTAAAAAAGATCCCTAACATGAAAAACCCCACCGCTCTCCTCACCCTCATCGCGTTTATTTTCAACCTTTTCGCCGGCATGGAGCCGGCACTATGTAAGACTGCACACCCTTTTCTCCTTTCCCTAGAAGCCGAAGTCTCTTCCTCTCCAAAATCTCAAATGCGCGAGAGGAAGGATGAACACGCCCACTTCATGCAAATCAAAGCGGGCGGCGGGGCGGTCATGTTTGCCCCTCTTAAACTTCCTCCTGGAACACAAACTGTTGGAAAAACGGTGAGAACTCTTGAGAAAGTTGCTGTTTCGGCTGAAAAATCCTTGGCTAAGAAAGGTGCATCGCAAAAGATCCCCCAGGCTCTTTCGAAGGACTTAACCCAAGCTTCTCAAGCCAAACCGCAGACGCCCCCAAATCTGCAAGACTTTAATCAAAAGGTCACGGACCGTTTAAGGAAGCCGCAGGGTAACCTTC
>CALBSK010000025.1 GCA_937967795.1 uncultured Alphaproteobacteria bacterium
AAAAAGTATTCGCCTGAAGACCATATTGATGTTGCATGGGCCAAAGTTTACTTAGTACGCTAGAAAAAATAAAATTTACAAATTGAGGATCGGATGAGGATGGAGGGTGTAGTTCCATTTTCCCTGAAATTTCGAATGTTCAATATTGATTGACTCAAATTCTTCATCGGATATTTTTTTACCTGTGTCATAATGATTTTTATCAATACTCGTTTTGACTTTTAATCCAGTTTTTGTTGTTGTATTGCCGATCAGCTCAACGATCGTTTGTAAGCTCACTAAGGGTTTCCCTCTCCAATTCTGAGAAATGTAAGAAAACAAGCGATGTTCAATTTTATTCCATTTACTGGTTCCTGGAGGAAAGTGGCAAACCGTAATACTCTTACCCCATTCATCGCTAAGTTTTTGCAGCTCAAATTTCCATAGCTTTGCTCTATAGTTATTACTTCCTCCGCAGTCCGCTGTAATCATAATCTCTGTGCAATTTTCATAAAGTACTTTTCCCATATTATTCCACCATATCCGAATGCTATTAACCGCAAACTCAGCTGTGTCATGGCTTATTCCAATGTTAACCCAGCCTTCATTTCGGGTAATATCATAAATTCCATAAGGAGCTGCTTTTCCCAGTGTTTTATCTGGAAAATCGTGAGTATTAACCTCTACCCATTCTCCTTTTGGCATCCACTCTTTCCCATTGTTTTTAAAATTTCCTATGTTTTCTTTCTTCTTTGTGTCTACTGATAAAACTGGATTTTTATTCTTCTGAAATTCTTTGGCTTTTTCATTAATAAATTGAAATTGTGCATCTCGGTCAGGATGATCTTCTTTGCCCTCTTTTGTCTTTTTGTTACCTTTTAAACTATAATCTTGATCTTTTAAAAGCCTATAAACGGTACGTTGCGTCACTCTGTGGCCTTTGTTATTTAATTCATCGGCTAATTTTATTGTACTTTTTGAACTCCACCTCAGGGGATTTTCTGGGTCCCCTCTTGTCACTGGTTCTATCATTTCATTGAGATCTTTTAAAAGAGAGGAATCTTTCTCGGTGAGCTTTTTGCGACCTCCTCCTGCTTTGCGCAATTTAGTAGGGTTGAACAATTTCTTTCTTTTCAACTCTTTAAGGCCACTTGTAATCGTCGGACGCGATACTCTTGTTGCTTTATGAACGGCCGTTACCCCTCCATACCCTATCGCTTCTGCTTCGGTTGCACACCAAATTCGTCGCGATTGCTCATTTAAAACAGGGGAAATTTGCTTGTACTTCTGTGAAATTAAGCCTATCTTTTCTCTTGAATTCTCCATTCAGTGTTTATACACAGTTTACCTAAAATTGTAAATTTTATTTTTTCTAGACTCCTTATATTCAAACCTACCATAACTTCCTAAAATATATTCAGACCCTAAAATTGAAGGTTAGAAATTTTTAATATGGAAAACGAATGCGACAGTGCGACAAATGCGACAGCATCCCTTCAGGCCACAGAAACATTGGGATTTGGGTGTCGCATTGACTTTTGGGGAGAATGCGACAAAGTGCGACACTTAAGTTGATGGGATAAAAATGAAGAGGTGAAGAATGACCTTATGGAATGAACATCGGGCCTTGTCAGAAGATTTTTTAACCCAACACCACGATCTTGTCCTTTACGACGTTTTTCATCGTGTGGTGGCTTTTCTTCTGTATCCTCCTCGTTGTTCTTGTGAAAGCTACCTTTGTCAGTGCGATTCTATAAGGGCTAGGATTACCCTTTCTCTCAATCTGGACTTCTATAATAAGCTTCAAGAAAGGAATGAAGATTCAGAATTTCTTATCGCGGCACGGCTTCTTCTGAAAATTCCTGAGGTAAGTTATTTTCAAAAGCATTATACAAACGCTTATCCTTCATGGCTTATCGATAAAGACTTGAGCCGGGAAGAAAAGAACTTCAATCATGTCAACCAGTTAGCTTGGACTCTCCTTCGCCTTTTCAAAACTCATCAACTTTCCATCTTTAGGGAATCAAAAACCAGTATCAACGAATCGTTGGAAGTGATTTTTGGAAAAACCCCAGTAAAAACGAAAAGAAAAAAGGGCTCAAAAAAAGAAGATCTTGGGGGAGAACACGCCCACAAAAAGCAGTTCAAGCGCTATAAAGCCGTTTCTCACTTTATCGTGGCCCTTTACTTCATGAAAATTGAAAATAAGCAAGAAGATACGCTTTTGTTCTTCCAGAATCAGCCGGATAGGATAAGCCAATTTTTAAGCCTTGCCCATTGGTTTAGGGAAAAGTTTCTGCTTCTTCAGACGCCCAACACTAAAAAAAAGGACGTGTTTTTAGAAGAAGAGATTTTGCCCCTTCCTTCTTGGGTAAACTCTCAAGGGATTGACATTCCTATCGAGCCCTTTGAAGAAAAGCTTGAAGAGATAAATGCTCCCTATGTAGAGTATTTAAATTCAAAATCCGCCTAACCTCGGCAAAATTTTTGCCAAGGTCCCGTCTACCTGGATCTATATTCGTTTATAATCTACTTTTATATACTTCTATAGACGTTACCTTAGAAATTTTATTGTCAAACTTTTATTTTAGATTTTCTTTTATATACTTTTGATAACGACGACGAGTGTTATTCACTTTTCTTGAATAAACGCACGTCTTCGTTGCAGGACTTGAAGAGAGATAAGAAAGGATAAAAGTATGGACGAAACCAATAAAAATCGCCTCTTAACACGGAAAGAAGCGGCCGACTTCCTGGGCATCCGATTAAATACACTTGCTCTGTGGAAATCAACAAAACGATACAACCTTCCTGTGGTGAAGGTGGGAAGACTTGCCAAGTACCGTTACGGAGACCTTCTGGAATTCGTAGAGCAACGGACGGTGAATAAGCCAGATTTTGCGAATGATAATTAAAGGCTCTTCTCTACCTATGAGCGGTGCAAGAGAGTTCAGCCAAGCCATGGTTCAGGAGGGCATTCCTCTTCAAGGAGATATTATCCCTGATGGGAAGATTCATCGCTTTCCTGTTGGTAAAAAAGGCCACAAAGATGGATGGTATGTCTTTCATGGCATGGCAGGCGCTTTTGGGGATTGGAGCCAAGATATCCATGAGAAATGGAGTGTAAAAAGTGAGAGAGTGGCTCATCAGGATAAAGAGAAGCTTCTTTCACAAATTAAGAAATCTCAAAAAAGTGCTGAGGAAGAAAGAATCCAAAAATATGAGGAAACGGCCGTTCTTGCCTTAGAAAAATGGAATTCTTTTTCAGATACAGGCACTTCTTCTTATCTTGAAAGGAAAAAAGTAGGGGCTTTTGGTTTACGCTTTAGACAAAACTATCTGATCATCCCTGTTAGAGATAGATCTCGTAAGCTCTGGAGTCTTCAATGGATCAGACAGGATGGAAAAAAACGGTTCCTGAACGGGGGGCGCAAAAAGGGCTGTTTCCATCACATAGGCGTTCTCGAAGATGGGAGACCTATTATCATCACTGAAGGCTATGCGACAGGAGCCAGTGTTTATATGGCAACGGAACAACCAACGGTGATTGCCTTTGATGCAGGCAACTTGGATCCGGTCATTGACGAATTAAAAAAGGCCTATCCGAAAAGCCCTCTTCTTATTGCGGGAGACGATGACCGTTGGAAAGAGGCAAATACGGGGCGAGAAAAAGCAGAACAAACAGCTCGAAAATATGGTTGTACCCTTGTTTTTCCTCAATTCAAAAATACTGAAACAAAACCGACTGACTTTAATGATCTGCACGTTTTAGAAGGGATCGAGGCTGTCAAAATCCAGATTGAACAAGCCCAACACAATTCTCCTGACCCATTACCTGAGCCCTTGCCCGTTAAAAATACACTTCTGCCCGTTCTTCCTATGACCCTTGAAATGCTGCCCATACCCTTCCAACCCTGGATAAGGGATATTGGCAATCGACGCCAATGTCCGCTTGATTTTGTGGCCATCCCCGCGATTCTAATGATCGCCAGTCTCATTGGCGCCCGATGTAGCATTAAGCCCAATGCACAAGATGATTGGACGGTGGTTCCAAACCTTTGGGGAGGCATTTTAGGTGATCCAGGAACCTTAAAAACACCCATCTGTTCAGAAGTCCTTTTTCCCTTTGGTCATTTAGAGCTCAAAGCCAAAGAAGAGTACACCGAAAAAAAGAGTCAATATGAAGCTGAAAAAACAGCCTTCCTTGAAGCAAAGAATGTCCTAGAGCGTCAAATCAAAGACGCGGTTGAAAAGGGACTGAACGCAGAGCTCAATTCCCTTAAGGAGCAACTGGCAGATCTTCTTAAAAAATGTCCGCCTGAGCCCATCTTCAAGCGCTATAAAGTTAGCGATACAACCCTTGAAAAAATGCATGAGATCTTGTCTCAAAATTCTGGGGGTGTTCTTGTCTTCCGTGATGAACTCATGGGTTTTCTAGAAAGTTGGGAAAAGAAAGGCCACGAATCTGATCGAAGTTTTTATCTCGAAGCTTGGAATGGAGACAAACCCTACACCATTGATCGCATGGGGCGGGGGACGATTCATGCCCAGAACATCTGTGTTTCCATTCTAGGGACAACCCAACCGGATAAAATAGCGGCTTACTTGAACAAGGCAGTCACAAAGCTTGATAATGATGGGTTGTTACAGCGATTCCAGTTACTCGTTTATCCAGATAAGACGCCTTGGAAACTGGTGGACCAACGCCCCAGTTCCTTCGCAAGAAATCGCATTCTTCATGTTTGCAAAATGATCGATGGCATGGTGTTTACAGAGCACGGGGCAAAAGAGCCTGCGCCTCTTTATGAAGGGCAACATACTATTCCTTACTTTCGGTTCTCGAGCGAAGCTCAATCCTTCTTTCATGACTGGATAAAACAACTGCAAGAAAAACTGGAAGGAAACGACCATCCGATTATTCTTCAGCACCTCTCTAAATACAGAAGCCTCATGCCTTCTTTGGCCCTTATCTTTCACATCATACATATTGCTGATGGGCAAAAAGACAGGGATGTTACGCTGGAATCGGCAAAGAGAGCGGCCACTTGTTGTACCTATCTCGAGTCTCACGCCCGTCGTATTTATGGCATGGTTTTAGATACCACCTTCGAGTCCTTCCCCAAGATCTCAAAAGCAGAAGAATTGCTCGCTTGGATAAAAAAACAAACAAATGACACAGAAAATTCTCTTACCCGTCGCTTCATCATGCGATACTCCAAATTTAGAAGCTCAAAGGAGCTTGACCCTCTCCTTTCCGACCTTATCCAAATGGGGTATATCCAGGAAGCTTCTCAAAATAGTTTTAGTCTTGTATCCATAAGATAAAACCAAAAAACATCCTTCTCTTCTGCACATTAGAAAAATTATTTTTTTCACAAACTTTGGTTAAATTTCCATTTCACCCATCAACAAAAAAACCTTCATCTTAGGGTGGGCCTTGCGGCACCAGTGCGGCACTGAGATTTTTTCGAGCTTTTAGATTTCGTGAAAATTTCTTTGATTTCCTTGGTTGCGGGGGCAGGATTTGAACCTGCGACCTTCAGGTTATGAGCCTGACGAGCTACCGGGCTGCTCCACCCCGCGATACTTAAGAAAAGGCGCTCTCTCCCTTAAGAGTGTGCGGACAATATCAATCCTTCTTCCATTTGTCGAGAGTTTTTTTAGAGAATGTATAAGTTCATAAGAAATGAGACTCAGGCGACGTTGAGATAGGAAGAATGAAT